>CAZTOU010000036.1:0-8477 GCA_964615365.1 uncultured Spirochaetales bacterium | reverse complement strand
GAGCCCGGCACCGGTGGAGGCACCGATCCCGGCGCCGGCGGAGACGCCGAGCGCGGATCCCGAACCCGAAGCGGAGCTCTCCGACGAGCTCGAGCTGCTCCCCGAGCCGGAGAATCTGCTCGAAGAGGCCCCGGACCTCGAGATCGACGAAGAGGCAGGGGCCGATGCACTCGCGGACGAGGAGGACGAGGCGGATCCGAACGCGGCGACACAGCCGGATCAGGAGCCCCTCGCCGTGACCACCGAGCCGGAGAGCGCTGCGGGGGGCGAGCTCCCGCCCGCGGATCTCGCGGCCCCGGTAGCGGAGAGCCTCGCGGAGATCCAGCCTCCCGACAGCGGCGATGCCATCGAGGTGAACGATCTGGACGGGTCGCCGGACGACGAGCTCGAGGTCCAGTCGGGTGCCGCGAGCCTCTTCGAAGAGGCCGGCGTGGACCTGTCCGTGTTCGGCGACGAGGATTCGGAGAGCTAGATTGCCCGGCCCGGCTCGCGCTGAGATCAAGGCTCTGGCTTCGCTCGTCGACGAACTCGACTACTACCAGATCCTCGAGGTACAACGGGATGCCCCCGCCTCCGGGATCAAGCGCGGCTACCACGACGTCTCGAGACGTTACCACCCGGACGCGAACCGGGGGCTGCAGAGGGAGCTCCGCAAGAACCTCGAACACGTCGCCAAGCGGGTGACCGAGGCGTATTCGGTGCTACGGGATCCCAGGCGGCGCCAGGCCTACGACGGCCAGCTCGCGAAGGACGCCCGCGCCGTGCGCATGCAGCTCGCCGAGGCGAACTCACTGGCGGAGAAGAAGGCGTTGGAGGACCACATGGGATCCACGCCCCAGGGCCGCCGCTTCTTCAATCTGGCCCGCACCGACATCGATCGCAATGATCTCGACTCGGCGATCAGGAACCTTCAGATGGCGATCACCTACGAGCCCGGAAACGACTTCTTCAAGGAGAAGCTCAAGGCACTCCGGGGGCATTCGGGGTAGCCCGGAGGACTCTCGAAGCCCTCCGCCGAGCGCACCCCGCGCAGGCCTCGCACCGCCGACACGGCGGCGCTTGCAGTTTGTCATTTGGACGGTCCGATTCTACGCTGCGGGCGTGCGTTCTCTAGCCCTCTCCATCGCAGTCACGCTCGTCCTCCCCTTCCTCGCCCCCGGGTGCCGTCCACAGCCCGGAGAGATGGAGCGAAGCGCGGAAGCCCGAGCAGAGGCATCTGCCGCTGCCCACGAGACCCTGCGCCGGGAGCGACCCCTCCCCGCCTACCAGGGCCGTGGCGTCGACGGTCAGCCCCTCTCGATCTCCGACCTGATCGGGAAGCGCCTGCTGCTGTTCTTCTTCGATCCCTCGGCGAAGATGGCCCAGGTCGTCGGCAAAGCGGTGGCGGACGTGGCCTCGGAGCGCGGCGGCCACAACTTCGAGATCGTCGGCGTCGCCACCAGCGGCAGCCGGGAGAGCGTCGGGAGCTTCGTCCGGGAGCTCGACGTGGAGATCCCCGTGCTCTACGACCCCAGCGAGGAGCTGGCGAGCCTGCTGGGCGTCCGCACGCCAGCGGCCTTGCTCGTCGCCGATGCGGGCGGGTACCTGATCACCGGCAGCACCAGCTTCGTCGACGAGGGCGAGAACCCCTCCGCCCCGGTCGAGTCACAGATCCGCGAGTGGCTGCGGCTGCCCAGGGAGAGCGAGCCCGCCGCCTCCGTGCTGGGAGAGCGTCCCCGGGCACCCCTCTTCAGCGCCGCCCGACTCGATGGGGGTGGGCGATTCGAGCTGGCCTTGCTGCGAGGAAGGCCGTTGGTGCTGGTCTTCTTCCTGCACACCTGCCCGCACTGCCACATCGCGCTCCGCTTCTTCCGCGAGGCGCTGGCCCAGCTCCCCGAGGCGAGCCGTCCGGCCCTGATGGGGATCCTGACCATGAACCGCACCCTCGGCGTCCGCGAGCAGCTCGAGCGGGAGGAGCTCGACTTCTTTCCCGTCCTGCTCGACCCCGACGGCGCGATCCGCTCCGCCTACGGGCTGCGAGCGTCGGTCCCCGTCACCTTTCTGATCGACTCGGACGGCTTCATCGTCTCGCGCACCGAGGGGTGGCGCGCGGAGCGGGAGCCCCCGCTGATGCGAATGCGCCTCGCCGAGATGGCCGGGGAGGAGATTCCCATGCTGCTCCACTCCACCGGCTTCAGCGGCAACGAGTTCTGCACCGTCTGTCACCAATCGGAGTACGAAACCTGGCAGCTCACCAACCACGCCTTCGCCTTCGACAGCCTGGTCCGGCACGGCGACGAGCGCGACGCCGAGTGCGTGGGGTGTCACGTGGTCGGCTGGGAGGAGCCCGGTGGCTTCTCGCTCGCGAAACCCGCTCCTCATCTCGAGAACGTCGGATGCGAGACCTGCCACGGACGCGGGGGTACCCATCTGGACGAGGAGCCATCCGCGGATTCCGAGGAGGAACCCGACTACGAGGCGATCTGCAGGACCTGCCACAACCAGAAGCACTCGCTCGGGTTCGACTTCGCGAGCCTCCTGCCCCGCGTCTCCCACCAGGAGAATTTCGAGCTGGCGGAGCTCTCTCTCGCGGAGCGGCGCAGGATCCTCGCGCAACGGCAGAGGCCCCGGGAGAACCTGCTGCCGACCGGCGCCGAGTACACCGGTTCCGAGGCCTGCCAGCCCTGTCACCAGGAGGAGTACGCATCCTGGTCGGAGCAACCCCACGCGGCTGCGACAGCGAAGCTCGAGGATCCCGACGAGACGAGCGACCCGGACTGCCTGCGCTGCCACACCACGGCCTTCGGCAAGCCCGGTGGCTTTCCCACCGACGGCAAGCCCGGGGAGCTCCCCGACCTGGCCGTAGTCGGCTGTGAATCCTGCCACGGGCCCGGCGGCGAGCACGTCCAGGAGGAGACCCCGAAGACCGGGAACATCGTCGCCCTGGGAGACAAGTGCGACTCCTGTGTCATCCTCCAGATCTGCGGTTCCTGTCACGACGAGGACAACGACCCCGGCTTCGAGTTCGAGCTTCAGGACAAGATCGAGCTCCAGCGGCACGGCGTCATCGAGGCGGGAACGGGCGAGTCCCTGGAAGGCAGGGCAGAGGACGAGAAGCGGGAAGCGAGCTGATGGGGAGCTTGAAAGAGGAGACGGCCAAGGTTCTCGCAGCCGCCCGGGCTGCCCTCGACGAGCTCGTGGAGGAGGGGGTCGACAGGATTCCGGCCGGCGCGGCGACGATCGCTGCGGCGAGCTCGACGCCGGTGCAGCCCGACCTGGTGGCGCCGACGCCGGAGCAGCCGGCAGCGGGGCGGCCGACTCTCGAACAGGTTCGCGCCGAGCTGGGCGACTGCACCCGCTGCGGCCTCTGCGAGGAGCGCACCCAGATCGTCTTTGGCGACGGAAACCCGGACGCGGATCTGCTCTTCATCGGGGAGGGTCCGGGCGAGCAGGAGGACCTGCGCGGGTTGCCCTTCGTGGGCCGCGCCGGAGAGCTGCTCACGCGAATGATCGAGAAGGGTCTGGGGGTCCCGCGGAGCGAGGTCTACATCTGCAACATCGTCAAGTGCCGACCGCCCAAGAACAGGACGCCTCTCGCCACGGAGGTGACCGCCTGCCGTCCCTTCCTGGACGGCCAGATCGATGCCGTCGCACCCCGAGTCATCGTCACGCTGGGCAAGCCCGCCTCGAGCCTGCTCCTGGGCCGGGACATCGCCATCACCAAGGTGCGGGGCACCTGGAACGAGTACCGGGGCATCCCGGTGATGCCGACCTTCCACCCGGCCTTCGTCTTGCGCCAGTACACCGAGCAGAACCGGCGTCTGGTCTGGGAAGACCTGAAGGCGGCCCTGGACCGATCGCGGGAAGGCTAGGGTCGCTCCGGGACCTTCTCCGACTGCTGCCGGCGGAACTCGGCGAGCCTCCGGCGCACCTCTGGATCCTTCCGGGCGATGATCGCGGCGGCGAGAAGCCCGGCGTTCTTGGCGCCTCCCTTGCCGATACCCAGGGTACCGACGGGAATGCCCCCGGGCATCTGGACCGTGGCCAGAAGCGCATCGAGGCCCTGCAGAGGGGAGCTCTCGATGGGCACTCCGAGGACCGGGAGCAGGGTGTGGGCCGCGGCGACCCCGGCCAGGTGTGCCGCCCATCCGGCACCGCAGATGACGACCTCGACACCGTTCTCCTCCGCCGACTCCAGGTAGCGGACCAGGCGATCCGGCGTCCGGTGGGCGGAGATGACGCGGACGTCGTGGGCGATCCCGAGAACGTCGAGCACCTCCTCGGCCGGCTTCATCACCCCGTAGTCGTTGGCGCTTCCCATCAGGATGGCGACAGTCGCGGGCACCTTTCTCCCTCCTCGTGATCCGCCAGTGTACTGTCGTTCAGCGAAAATGGGATAGTCTTGCGGCCTACGCGCGGAGTCCTTCGATGAGAGCCGTGGTCGCACACCCGAAGGGGCGGGTCGCCGTCGAAACCGTTCCCGACCCGACGCCGCAGGCCGGTGAGCTGGTGCTGCGGGTCTCGGCCTGCGGGATCCGGAAGAACGACCTGCGCCTCCACCGGATGGGGCTGATCCCGCCGGGAACCATCATGGGCCGCGAGTTCTGCGGTGAGGTGGTCGAGTCGAGGCACGGTCTCCGGGCGGGCGATCGCGTCTGCGCGCTCCCCTCGATCTCCTGCGGGGAATGCGAGCGATGCCGGAGCGGCCTCGGCGCCTACTGCCCGAAGCAGAAGGCCATCGGCCTCGGCGAGGCAAACGGCGCCCTCGCGGAGTACGTCACCGTCGTCCCCCACGAGACGGTGCGCCTTCCCGAGGGAGTCGACGCCACCCTGGGCGCACTGGTGGAGCCCCTGGCCGTGGGACTGCACGCGGTGAACGCGGGAAGGATCCGGCGGGGAGAGACCTGCCTGGTCATCGGCGCCGGGCCCATCGGTCTGGCCACCGCGCTCTGGACCCGTCACTTCGGGGCAGGCCGGGTGATGGTTTCCGAGCTCTTGCCGTCGCGTCGCGCGCTGGCGGAGAGAATGGGATCCACGACGGTGCTCGACCCGAGGGCGCCCGGGCTGGAGGCGAGGCTGGCAGAGCTCGCTCCGGACGGGCCCGACGTCGTCTTCGAGGCAGTCGGGGCACCGGGCGTGATCCGGGAATCCATCGACCGGGCTCGCTTCCGCGGTCGGGTGGTCGTCGCCGGCGCCTGCTTCTCCGAGGACGTCATCCACCCCCTGCACGCCACCTTGAAGGAGGTCAGCGTGCTCTTCGTGGGCGCCTACGAGAAGGACGACTTCCAGTACACGGTGGACATGATGGATCAGGAGCGGATCGATCCGCTGCCCATCGTTACCGACCGCATCGGTCTCGACGAGGTCCCCGAAGCCTTCGAGGCGCTGGCGAAGCCCGACTCTCAGTGCAAGGTGGTGGTCTACCCGGGCTGAGGGCGCGCAGCAACGGCACCTGTCGCTACTTCAGCTTGGTTTCCTTGTAGACGACGTGCTTGCGCGCCACGGGGTCGTACTTCTTGAACTCGAGCTTGTGGGGCGTGTTGGTCTTGTTCTTCGTCGTGGTGTAGAAGTGACCGGTGCCGGCACTCGACTCCAGCCTGATCTTCTCGCGCTTGCCCTTCTTCGCCATCTCGTCCGCCTCTGGAATCGAGCGCCGCTTGCCCGAGGCTAGCCGCGCACCGCCTCGGGAACCGGGTCGCCGCTCTTCACGAAGACGCGAACCCGCTGCCCTTCGCGCTCCTCCACGCGTACGCGGCTCGGTCGATTATCCTTGGGATCGACCAGCATCACGTTCGACGCGTCGATGAAGCCCTCCTGCTCGATGATGCCACCGGTGCGGGCGCCCTTGCGGCCCGCCTTCAGATGTCGCTTCTGGATCCTCACCTTCTCCACGCGGAGCCGGCCCTGCTCGGAGCTCACGGCCAGCACTCGACCCTGTTTCCCCTTGTCACTGCCGGTGATGACCTCGACCAGGTCTCCCTTGCGGATCAGAAGCGCCATCGAATGCTTTCCTCCAAGAGCGCGTATAGGTGCCGCGTTGACGCCGACAAGTCAACAGCCCCGCGGGGAACCCATCGGGAGGCCGATCGGCTTCGCACCCAGTCCGTGCGATACCAGCCGCCAGGAGGCATTCCAGGGCGGGTCGGGCCGGGTGCGATTCCTCCCCAAGATGAGCGCGACCAGGTATCCTGGGCCCGATGCCGTTGCCCGCCCCGGCACCGCTCCTGGTAGCGGCGATCCTCCTTGCCGCGCCCGCTCGCGGAGCAGACGAGAAGATCTGGCTCGAGCTACGGGCCCCCGAATCCGGTGTGGTCGTGACGGGGCCGATCGGGCTGCTCGAGGTCGAGGGATGGGCCGGCGCCACCAGCGAGGATCGCCACGAGCTGATCATCGCGATCGACGTTTCAGTGAGCACCGGCTTGCCCTCGGGCGCCGACGTGAACCAGAACGGCAAGGTGGGTCGCACGCTGCGGTCGAACCGGGATCCCCAGCGGAATCGGAATCCACGGCGCCGATGCACCGATCCCGGTGACACGATTCTGGCGGCGGAGATCGCGGGCGCGCGCCAGCTCATCGAACACCTGGACCCGAAGCGCACCCGGACCGGAATCGTAATCTTCTCGTCCCGCGCGCGGGTGATCGCACCGCTGTCGAGCTCTCGCGAAGCGCTGGGCGCCGCGCTCGACGAGGTCGCGTCCGAGGTGGTTCCGTTCGGGACGACCAACATCGCCGCCGCGCTGCGCACCGCAACGCGCGCCTTCGCCGACAGCGAGGTCCCCCCGGATCAGAAGCCCCGTCGCTCCGTGATCCTGCTCTCCGATGGATCTCCCGAGGGACGCGGAGCGCTGGAGCGAACCATTGCCGAGACCTTCGACGCCGCGCGCCAGGCGACCGAGAACGGGGTGCGAATCCACGCCTTCGCGATCGGGGCCGAGATCATGGAGGAGACCGACGTCTACCGGAGGATCTCCGCCGGAAGCGGCGGGCACTTCGTGGCGGTCGAGAAGCCGTCCGAGATCTCGCTGTGTCTGTCGCATCTTCAGCTGACCCGGCCCACCAGGATCGTCCTGGCGAACTCCACCACTGGCGAACCGGCCCGCGCGGTTCGCCACTTCGCGGACGGCTCCTTCGACGGCATCGTCAGCCTGGTACCCGGCGAGAATCGCATCTCGGTCGAGGCGCGCGCGCCAGGCGGCGCTCTCCGGGCCCTCACGCGGGTGGTGGTCTTCGAGAGGAGCGATCCCACCGATGCGGAGGAAGCCCGGGCCGCCCGCGAGAAGCTCGCGAGGCTTCGTCGAAGAACGATGGAAACCGATCTGGCTCAAGAGATCACCCGCGGCCGGGGCGAGGAGCAGCACAAGCAGCTCGACCTCCTCCTCGACCCGAGCAGCCGCTGAACGCAAGCGGGGACGCCGTCGAAGTATCGACGACGCCCCCGCCGAAGAAATTCCTACCGTCGAGCTACTCTCCCACCGAGAAACCCGGCAGTACCATCGCCGAGGCAGGGCTTAACTTCCGTGTTCGGAATGGGAACGGGTGTGGCCCCTGCTCCATGGACGGTAGGAAAACCGTTTCAAAGGTCTTCGACAACCGAATGGCTTTCTGGGCCCAGCGCGGAAATCGCGCCAGGCGTGCTCGTGGTCAAGCCTCACGGGCGATTAGTACCGGTCAGCTTCACGCATTGCTGCGCTTCCACCTCCGGCCTATCGACGTCCTCGTCTCGGACGGCCCTTCAGGAGACCGAAGTCTCTGGGAGATCTCATCTTGAGGTGGGCTTCCCACTTAGATGCTTTCAGCGGTTATCCCATCCGAACGTGGCTACCCGGCGGTGCGGCTGGCGCCACAACCGGTACACCAGAGGTTCGTCCATCCCGGTCCTCTCGTACTAGGGACAGCTCCTCTCAAATCTCCTGCGCCCACGGCGGATAGGGACCGAACTGTCTCACGACGTTCTAAACCCAGCTCGCGTGCCACTTTAATCGGCGAACAGCCGAACCCTTGGGACCTGCTTCAGCCCCAGGATGTGATGAGCCGACATCGAGGTGCCAAACCTCCCCGTCGATGTGAACTCTTGGGGGAGATAAGCCTGTTATCCCCGGCGTACCTTTTATCCGATGAGCGATGGCCCTTCCATACGGGACCACCGGATCACTAAGACCTGGTTTCCCACCTGCTCGACTTGTAGGTCTCGCAGTCAAGCTCCCTTATGCCTTTGCACTCTACGGCTGGTTTCCAATCAGCCTGAGGGAACCTTCGCGCGCCTCCGTTACTCTTTAGGAGGCGACCGCCCCAGTCAAACTACCCACCACGCAGTGTCCCCGACCCGGATAACGGGCCTGGGTTAGATCAACAGCACAACAAGGGTGGTATTTCAAGGATGGCTCCACCGAGACTAGCGTCCCAGCTTCAAAGCCTCCCACCTATCCTACACATGCTGAACCGGTAATCACTGCGAAGTTGTAGTAAAGGTGCACGGGGTCTTTCCGTCCTGCCGCGGG
>CAZTOU010000035.1:0-55138 GCA_964615365.1 uncultured Spirochaetales bacterium | reverse complement strand
TGACCTCCGGTGGCACGCTGTGGGTGAGTTCGGGGTCCACCAGCGCCAGGCGCGGAAGCATCAGCGGACTGCGCAGACTGACCTTCAGCCGATGCTCGGGTGAACCGAGCACCGCATTGCGCGTCACCTCGGCGCCGGTGCCAGCCGTGGTCGGAATGGCGATGTAGGGAAGGGGGGGCTCGGCGAGCGGCTTTCCCCTCCCGATGACCTCGAGGTAGTCGAGAGGATCGCCTTCGTTGGTGACCAGCGCGGCAATCGCCTTACCTGTGTCGACGATGCTACCCCCGCCGAATCCGACCACCAGATCACAGCCCGACTCGCGCGCGCGCTCCGTGCCTCGCTGGACCACCTCGGTGGTGGGCTCGCCACTCACTGCGAAGTCAACGGCGCCGATCTCCTGCTCCGCCAGCAGATCCCGCAGTGATCCGGCCCGCGAGACCGCGAGGCCGGTCACCACCAGTGCGTGGCTCCCCATGGACTTCGCCGCCGGCCCGACCTGAGGCAAGGTGCCGGTTCCAAAGACGATGCGCGCGGCCGTGGCGAACTCGAAGCGCACCTCCCGATCGTCGCTGCCGCTCATCCTCTCACTTCCCCTCTCCCCCGGATTGCCAATCGCCGACGCCAATCATACCATCCGTCAGTTGTGAATGGATGGCTGTCGTGAAGAGACGAGAGTTCATCGGGAACGCTGCAAAGGTGGCGCTCGCCACCACCAGCCTGGGGTTGGGGCCGTCGCTGGGCTGCGGTCGCAAGACGTCGCGCGTGGCCACGCCGGACGCGCCGAACATCGTCCTCCTGGTCGCCGATGACCTCGGATGGAGGGATCTGGGCTGCTACGGTGATCGGCAGGTCCACACCCCGAACATCGACGGGCTGGCTGCCGAGGGCGTGCGCTTCAGCAACGCCTTCGTCGCGGCGCCGAGCTGCTCCCCGAGCCGGGCCAGCCTGGTGACCGGACAGCACCCCCACACCCACGGAGTGACCGGACTGAGCCACCGCCACCCGCGGCTGATGCTCTCCCCTTTCAAGACGACCCTGCCGGAGGTCCTGGAGCGATCCGGATACCAGACCGCGATCGAGGGCAAGTGGCATGTGGCCCCGTACCTCCCCACCGGCTGGTACGGCTACGCGGAGCGCCTGAGCGGGATCCTCCCCAGAGATCTATGGATCCGATCCTCGGACGAGGCGATCGCGTTCATCGAGGCGAACCGATCCAATGCGTTCTATCTCGAGCTGAACTACATGGATACGCATCGGGACGATTGGGGGGAGTTCGAGTTCGTGGAGGACTTTCCCGTCGATCCAGAGAGGATCTTCGTCCCGGCGTACTACGCCCTGCCCGATTGGCCCGAGATCAGGGAAGAGGTGGCCAAGTACTACAGCAACGCTGCGAAGATGGACAGGATGATCGGGGAGGTCCTGTCCAAGCTCGACGAGCTGGGGCTCCGCGAGAGCACACTGGTCTGCTTCGTGAGCGACAACGGCCCTCCGCTTCCGGGAAACAAGATGACGCTCTACGACCGAGGGATCGGTACCCCCCTGCTGATGCGCTGGCCGGGAAGGATCCCCGCTGGGACGGTGAAGGACGATCTGGTGAGCACGGTCGATCTGATGCCGACCCTCCTCGAAGCGGCCGGCTGTCTGGTGCCGCCCGAGGTGCAGGGAGGTTCGGTGCTCCCGCTCGCCCGCGGCGATGGCGCTGGACCGCCTCGCGAGGCGGTCTTCGCGGAGATGACCTATCACATCCACTACCTGCCCATGCGCGCGATTCGCACCACCCGGTGGAAGTACATCCGGAACTACTCGGACGATGCGGTGGGTCTCGACCAGTGCGCCCACATGGATTGGGCGCATCGCCTCTCCGAGCTTCCGAATCAGGGCTGGACCCGAGCCAGGGTTCCCGAGGAGCTCTTCGACCTCGAGAACGATCCCAACGAGCAGGAGAACCTGGTCGCCGATCCGGCCTTCGAACCGGTGCTGGAGCGGATGAGGAGGCGCCTCGACGCCCACATGGCCGAGACCCGGGATCCCTACCGGGGCAGGGTGTTCGAGAGGAACCACCCGACCAGGGACTTCACGCACCCGCCGGGGGAGCGCTACGGCTGACGCGCACGGGGTGGGATCGCAGAATCGGCCGGAGCTGGTGGGTCTCTCCGTCGCAGCCGTACGCATGGACGAGGGCCAGTGGCGACCGCTGCGTCGGTAGGCGAGTATCCTGCAAGAGCTGCCGGCGAATGCTGAGAGGGTCGCTCCGCTGGCCGGTTGTCCGACGGGGGAGAAGTGAGCGGGGATCGTCTCGGCAAGGGCATCGATAGGAGGAGCTTCCTCAAGCAGGGCGGTGGAGCGCTGCTGACACTCAGCCTGGTTCACCTCGTCCCTGCCGTTCCGGAACGAAGTCATGCGATCTCGGGCAGCGGCGCAGCTCGCCTGGCTGCCGGGCGCCGCTATCGGAGCCACGAGGACGTCTATCGGGAGGCCTGGACCTGGGACAAGGTCGTGCACTCCTCGCACGCCCGCGCCAATTGCATCTCGGGTTGCTCCTGGGAGATCTTCGTCAAGGACGGTATCGCCTGGCGCGAGGAGCAGAACGCCATCTACAGGTCCTCGGAGCCGGACCTGGTCCCTGACTTCAACCCCCGGGGCTGCCAGAAGGGGGCCTGCTACACCGGCCTGATGTACGAGTCCTCGCGCATCGTCCATCCGCTCCGACGGGTCGGAGAGCGGGGCTCCGGAAAGTGGAAGCGCGTGTCGTGGGAGGACGCCCTGACCGAGATCGCGGACAAGATGATCGATGCATCGCTTTCCCAGGGCACCGGCTCGATCGTCTACGACCACGGCACCACCAACATCGATTTCGGCGCCGATACCGCCAGCGAGCTGCGCTTCTTCGGCCTCCTGAACTCGACCGTGCTCGATTCCTGGGCCGGGGTCGGCGACATGCCGGCAGGCGCCGCTCAGACCTGGGGCATGTACAACTGCGAGGGCACCTCGGACGACTGGTTCAAGTCCGACTTCATCATGGTCTGGATCGGCAATCCCTCGGTGACGCGGATGCCCGAGATGCACTTCATGCACGAGGCACGCTATCGGGGAGCCAAGCTGGTGGTGGTCTCTCCCGACTTCAGCCCGACCGCCGTCCATGCCGACTACTGGCTGAACCCGCGCATCGGCACCGACGCGGCGCTCGCCCTGGCGATGGCCCAGGTGATCCTCGGCGAAGGCCTGTACGACGAGGAGTACATCCGCGAGCAGACCGACATGCCACTCCTGGTTCGCGACGACACGGGGCGCTACCTCCGCGCCTCCGACATGGAAGAGGGGGGGAAGGAGGACCTGCTCTACTACTGGGATGGCGCACAGGGCGGGCTGGCGGAGGTCCCCGGCTGTCAGGGTGAGGGCTCGTCATCGCTGGCGCTCGGTATCCTCGAGCCCGAGCTCTCCGGACGCTACGACGTGGAGGTTCTAAACGGGACTACGGTCCTGGTGCGGCCGCTGCTCGAGTATCTGCGCGAGCATCTGGACGCCAACTACACCCCGGAAATGGCGGCGCGCGTGACGGGAATCGGAGCGGGCACCATCCGACGGATGGCGCGGGAGCTAGCCGCGGCGGGCAAGGCCATGATCTACTCGTCCTGGGGCGCCTGCAAGCACTATCACAGCGACCTGTTCCAGCGCGCCCAGATCCTGTTGATGGCGCTGACCGGCAACCAGGGAAAGAGTGGGGGCGGGCTGCGGGTCGCCGCGTGGTGGCCGCTCGATGGCTTCCACAAGCTCTCCAACCCCGACATCGGCGAGGACATTCCGCTCTGGACGAAGATCAGTCTGCTCTGGCGCAGCCTGGTCCCTCCCTCGCTCGGGGGCGGGATCGGCTGGCGGGACTTCGAGGACCTGATGGTGGACTCGAAGCACCGTCGGGGCTGGACGCCGCTGATGCCCTTTCTCTACACCCACGCAGGCTACAGCGAGATCTGGGACCGGCCCGAGTACCACGACCCCGCTGTCCCGCGCCAGACCTCCGAGTACATGAAGGAGGCGGTCGACAAGGGCTGGATCCCGATCCGCCCCCTGCCGGGCAGGGAGCCGCGCGTCTTTGTCTTCACCGGTGCCAACCCGCTGCGGCGCTGGCCGGCTCCGCAGTACGCGGAGAAGCATCTGTGGCCGAAGCTCGACCTGATCGTCGACGTGAACTTCAAGGCCGGCACCACGGGACTGAAGGCGGACCTGATCCTTCCCACCTCCAGCTACTACGAGCGCGACTCGATCAAGTATAGCCAGACCTACCTTCCCTATCTGATCCTCTGCGAGAAGGCCGTCGAGCCGCCCGGAGAGGCCAAGCCGGAGTGGGAGATCTTCGGCCTGATGGCGCGCAAGCTCGCGGAGCGTGCGCTGGAACGGGGGGTCAGCAAGGTCCGCGACGCCGTGAATGGCGAGGTGGACCTCACCGAAATCTACGAGCGGTGGAGCGAGTCGGGGGCGTTCCACGAGAGCGATCCCATGCCCGCACTCGAGTGGATCCTCAAGGAGACCGACGCCACTGGAAACCTGGACTGGGCGGCGGGCGCGAAGACCGGTCTCCTCCCCATCGTCAAGGCCAGCGGAGGCCCCGATCCGCTCTACTCGGTGGCCTCGGACTACCGACCCGACCGCACGCTCTACCCGCACGCCCGCTTCGTGGAGGGGAAGGAGGTCTGGCCTACCTATTCGGGACGTCAGCAATTCCTGCTCGACCATCCCTGGTACGAAGAGGCCGGTGAGGCTCTGCCCGTTCACAAGGACCCGCCGATGGCGGGCGGCGCCTACGGGCTGCGCCTGTCCGGGGGGCACACCCGTTGGTCGATTCACGCCACCTGGCGCGACACCGAGCTGATGCTGCGTCTACAGCGGGGAGAGCCGGCGGTGTGGGTGGCGACGCGAGACGCGGAGCAGCGCGGCATCGCCGACGGCGATCGAATCCGCGTCTACAACGACGTCGGCGAGTTCGAGGCCATCGCGAAGGTCGCCGCATCTGTCCAGCCGGGCGAGGTGATCGCGTATCACGCCTGGGAGCCCTACCAGTTCAAGAACTGGAAGGGTCCCCAGGAGCCGGTGCCGGCCCCCTGGAAGGCGCTGCACCTCGCGGGTGGCTACGGTCAGCTCCACTATCGGAGCATCTACCTGGTGCCGGGCCACAGCCCGCGAGCCCAGGCCGTGGAGATCGCCAAGACCACCTGAGCCCAGCGGAGAGCGCGGAGTCCGCGATTCCGAAGAAATGCCAGCGCCTCGAGGACGGGAATGTTCACCATCGGATCGGAGAGGAGATCATGAAAGCAGCCGTATTCCGTGGACCGAGAGACATCCGGTTCGAAGAGGTAGAGAAACCCACGCTCGAGGAAGGTGAAGTCCTCTTGCGGGTCCGGGCATGTGGGATCTGCGGCTCGGACCTCCACACCTACCGCCATGGCATGTTCGAGGAGTTCCTGGGACTCGAAGTCGAAACGGGCCGCATCCTGGGGCACGAATTCAGCGGCGAGGTCGCAGAGATCCGCGGGGATGCAGGCGGGTTCGACGTGGGGGATCGGGTCATCACGGTGGGCAGGGGTGCCAATGCCGAATACATCAAGCTCGGCCCCGAGGAGATCGAGCTTCTGATGCCCTTCGACGAGTCAGTGAGCTTCGCCGAGGCGGCCACCACGGAACCGCTGGGGACATCACTCCACGCGGTCAATCTCGCCGATCCCAGGGAAGGGGAGATCCACGTCATCATGGGCGCGGGGATCATCGGGCTGGGGATCCTGCAGTGCATCAAGTCCCGGTCGGCAGCCAGGACCGTCGTCGTCGACCTCTCGGACAAGCGGCTCGCGAAGGCGACCGAACTCGGAGCGGATCTGACGATCAACGCCGGCCAGACGGATGTGGTGTTGCGGATGCTGGGGCCTGGGCTGCTCGACCTGGACGTTCCGCTCGCTGGACTGGTGGATGCGGTGTACGACTGTGCCGGCGTCGGGAAGAGCTTCGAAGGGACCAGCGTCCTGCAGCAGGCGCTGTCGATCGTCAAGGAAGATGGAAGGGTCGTCATCGTGGCCGTCTTCGAGAAGCAGCCGGAAATCGAGTGGAACCTCGTCGTTCGCAAGAACATCCGGATGCTTGGCTCGTGGGCGTGGAGCCCGCAAGAGCTCGCTCAGGCTGCACGACTGATCAGCTCAGGCGAAATCGACCGCAAGCCTCTCATCAGTCACACGTTTTCTCTGGAAGACGCCTCCGAGGCCTACGAAACCCAGCTCCGAGAAGAGGAAGCCGTCAAGGTGGTGTTGACTCCGTAGGCGGCCATCACCGACCCTCCCGCAGCCTCTCGACCTCGACCGCCACCTCCTTCGGGACGTGGTTCATGGTGAAGTACATCCCCCGGTACTGAAGGTGTCCGTAGTCACCCACCATGTTGGTGGGCTTGAGGGGGCTGCCGACCACGTCGTTCTGCGTGGCGCCGTCGGGGAACTGGTAGCCCTCCCAGGCGTGGTAGCAGATCACCTCGCCGGGCTGAACGGCGGGAGAGATCTTCGCCCACAGCACGAACTCGCCCACGTCGTTGTAGATCCGGATCTGGTCGTGGTCGGAGATACCCCGCTCTCGCGCGTCGGCCTGGCTCAGGTAGGCGACCGGGCCGCCCCGTTGGAGGCGGAGCAGCTGCTGGTTGGCGCGGAAGATGGAGTGCTGGCTCCAACGGGCGTGACCGCCGGTGAGGCGCAGGGGATAAGGGCCGCCGGCCGGCAGCGGCTCCTTGTGCACCGTCAGCTGCTCGCCGACCTCCATGAACCACTCGTGGTCGATGTAGAACTGCTGACGTCCGGTGAGCGTCGGCCAGGGGTTCTTCTGCTTGATGAACCAGCCGAACTGGTTCATCGGCTCGCTGCGGTCGTAGTCGCTCATCATCGAGTTGAGCCCCATCGCCAGGTAGACGGGGGCGACCGCCTTGATCTCCACCTTCCCGTCTTCGGCGGCCTTACGCCAGGGCCGCTCGCCGAGGTCGGTGGCCCGGGTGATGGGCGAGTGCCGCAGGATGTAGTCGAGCGCCGCCGTCTCCCCCTTCTCGCCTTCGCCGTACGCTCCATCGCTGCAGAGCTCGTCGTAGATGGAGGAGAGCGTGCGCACGGTGCCGTTCGGGTCGGTGAAGCTCTCGACCCCGCGAGCCCTTGCGCGCTCCTGGATCTTTCGAGCGAGGCCGAACACGATGTCCCACTCGTGCTTGGACTCGTAGAGAGGCTCGACCGCCCGATCGCCGACGATCACGTACGGGACATTGGACATGACGTACTTGATGCCCGGCTTCTCGTAGTAGCCGCAATTGGGAAGGATGTAGTCGGACCACATCCCGGATGTGGACATGCGGAAGTCAGCGGTGACGATGGTGTCGATGCTCTTCCAAAGGCTGTCGCGGATGGTCTTGGCATTGGGCCAGCGCCGAAGCGGGTTGGGACCCGAGTAGTAGAGAAACCGGGGGCGCTTGGGAGGCCGGGGGTAAATGGGCTGCCACTCCCGCTCGAAGATCTCCTCCATGTACTCGGACACCGGACGGGTCAGGGCGGGGTCGCAGTACGAGTCACGCGCCGCACTCTCGGCGAACTTCGGGTCGTGTGCATACAGCCAGGGGACGAGCGGCGCGCTCCGCCCCTCCATCTTCGTGATCGCGAACATCTGCTTGGAGACGTCCTGCATCTGGACTCGATCAGCCGGCATCGGCAGGGGTGGCTCGGTGTTGAGGCGCGCGGTGAACGAGCCCAGGACGAAGCCCGGCATGGGCCACCAGTTCGCGACCTTGATTCCCGAGCCGGGCTTCCCGCCGGAGTTGCCGGTGAGCGCCATCAGGTAGACCATGCCGCGTTGGAATAGGTCGGAGTGGTAGTGCTTGCAGGCGCCGGGCCCCGAGAGGATCATCGACGACCCCGCCGCGGCCAGCTCCCGGGCGACGGTGCGGATATTCTTCGCCGGTACGCCGGTGATCTTCGCCGCCCGTTCGGGGGTGTACTCGGAGAGGTGGGCGCGGAGCAGCTCGAAGACCGGCCGCACCCGGACCCGGCTGCCGTCGACGAGGCGCACCCGGTGGGTACCTTCCAAGGCGGGATCCTGATCGTCGCCCAGCTCGAGCGTCATCACCTCGGATCCCCAAGTGCCCGAGGCGAGCTCTTTGCGTCCCTTCGAGGCGTTCCAGAAGTAGAACTGGTCGTCGGCCCCGCCCTCGACCAGGTCGCACTCCCGGAGGAAGCGACCGTTGTCGTCGCGCACCAGGAAGGAGAGGTCGGTCTGCTCCTTGATGTAGTCGGCGTCGTAGAGGTCTTCTTCGACGAGCACGTGTGCCATGCCGAGCGCCAGCGCGGCATCGGCGCCGTAGCGGACGTTCAGCCAGCGATCGGCGTGGACCGTGGAGGGGCTGAAGTCGGGGGCGACAGAGACGATCTTGGCACCGCGGTAGCGGGCTTCGTAGAGGAAGTGGGCGTCGGGCTGGCGCGTGTAGCTGGGGTTGCAGATCCAGATGAAGATGTAGTCGGAGCGAAACCAGTCGTCGGCGGTGGCCTCACTCATGTAGGTGCCCCAGCTCTGGATCAGCCCGGTGGAGAGGTCGCCGACCCCCGCCCAGGAATCGATGGAGGTGGCGGCCAGGCCCGATCCGAACAGGTGCATCTCCATGACCGAGCCGATGCCGTTGTCGATGTTGGTGGTGCCGTGGTCGTAGATGACGCAGTCGGAGCCGTCTTCTGTGATGACGTCGATCAGCCTGTCGGCGATCTCCTCGAAGGCCTGATCCCAGCTGAGCCGCTGCCAGCGCCCCGAGCCCCGCTCGCCGACCCGCTTCATCGGATAGCGGATGCGGCTGGGGTCGTACATCTGGGAGCTGTAGGTGCAGCCGGCCGTACAACCGCGAGGATTGAAATCGGGGATGTCCGGGAAGTCCTGGGGGTAGTTGGCGTCCTGCTCCTCGCGCCACACCAGTCCGTCCTTCACGTAGGCATCGAACAGACAGGTCGAGACGCAGTTCACGCGAAGGTGCGAGACGTGTACCACCTTGTCCCAGGTCCACTCCTCACGGTAGATATCTTCCCAGTCCCTGTACTGATACGGGCGCGAGAGCAATCGACCGAGTCGCTTCTGGGAGTCGACCGGCGAGAGACGGCGCAGCTTCACGGAAGACGAGGCAAAGGCGGCAGACACGAGCATCCTCCCGTCGAGGGCCGGAGCCCCGGCCCGGATTCAGTGACGACAGCGCTACGATACTAGCTCGCTATTCTCTACGGGTCGCTACGCGACCGGTGGAGCAAGGCGGGCTAGTATCCGACTGCCCTTGGTAGCCGTCGCAACAACCCCCGGCCGAGCTGAAACGCGGGAGGTGCAGAGGTCATGCCTCATCTGATCTACGAGAAGCGGGACGGAATCGCCTATCTCACCATGAACCGGCCCGAGAAGCGAAACGCGCTCACCCCGGAGATGATCCTCCAGTTCGCCGACGCGTGGACGGACTTCCGCGACGACGGCGAGGCCCGAGTGGCGATCCTGACCGGCGCCGGGGACCGCGCCTTCTGCGCCGGTGCGGATCTGGGGCGCCTCATCCCGCTCATGACGGGTGCGCGCCAGCCCGACGACGACTGGGACGAGCGGCTGCTCGCCGACCCGTCGATCATCCAGGCAGCGCTCCTCCGCGAGTTCGAGATGTACAAGCCGGTGATCGCCGCCATCAACGGCTTCGCGCTCGCGGGGGGAACCGAGATCATCCAGGCGACCGATCTACGGCTGGCGGTGCCCCATGCGGAATTCGGGCTCTCGGAGGTCATGCGGGGTCTCTTCCCGGCCGGCGGCTCGACGGTCCGTCTGGCGCGTCAGATCCCTCACTGCAAGGCGATGGAGATCCTGCTCACGGGCCGGCCGATGCCGGCCGAGGAGGCCCACCGGATCGGCCTGATCAACGAGATCGTGGCGCCGGAACGGCTGCTTCCGCGCGCCGAGGAGCTGGCGCGTCAGATCGCCGAGAACGGGCCGCTCGCCGTGCAGGCGTGCAAGGCGAGCGTGCTGCGCACGAGCGGCCTGCCACTCCACGAGGCGCTCGAGATCGAGAACGAGTACACGGTTCGCGTCTTCTCCTCCGAGGACGCCATCGAGGGTCCGCGCGCCTTCATCGAGAAGCGGAAGCCGGTGTTCAAGGGTCGCTGAGCCGTTCGCGGAGAATCGAAGATGGTCGCCAGGAGTGTTCCCGTCATCGTCGGCGTCGCACAGCTGCGGTGCCGCCCGAAGTTGGACGGCCCGTGCGAGCCGGTCGAGCCGGTGCAGCTGATGGCGGACGTGGTCCGGCGCGCATCGGCCGACGCGGGAGACCCGGCTCTGTACGAAGAGGCCGACTACCTCGGTACCATCCCGCCGCTCGCCTGGCCCTACGTGGACACGCCCGGGCTGCTGGCCGAACAGCTGGGGACGAGCCCCCCGCTGCGCCACGAGCCCAAGCCGGGCGGCAACTCGCCTCCCGAGCTCGTGAATCACGCCGCCACCGCCATCGCGCGCGGGGAGGCACGCGTGGCGATTCTGGCCGGCGCCGAGGCGCTTCACGCTCGCCAGCGCGCCGAACGGGAGGGAATATCCCTCGATCACTGGACCCCGCGGCCGGACACCCCGATCGACGTGGTGCTGCGCGGGCAGCCGCCGATGACGTCGCCCCTCGAGTCGCGCCACGGGATCATACTGCCCACCGACATCTTCCCGTTCTTCGAGAACGCGATCCGGGCACGCGCCGGACGCGGGGTAGAGGAGCACCAGGCAATCCTCGGTCGGATGATGGCGCGTTTCTCGGCGGTGGCCGCAGGGAACCCCTACGCGTGGTTTCCCGTCGAGCACAGCCCCGAGGAATTCACCACGGTGAGCGCCTCGAATCGGTGGATCTGCTTCCCCTACCCGAAGCTGATGAACGCGATCATTGCGGTCGACATGGCCGCCGCACTGGTCCTGATGAGCGAGGTGGAAGCCGAGCGCCGCGGGATCCCGGTGGACCGGCGCGTGGCCTTTCTGGCCGGAGCCGGCGCACTCGATCCCTGGACGCTGTCGGAGCGGCGGCAGTTCAGCCGAAGTGAGGGCTGTGCGGCGGCCGCGCGGGCGGCGCTCGAGCACGGCGGACTCGACCTCGCCGACGTGGACCTCTTCGACCTCTACAGCTGCTTCCCCAGCGCCGTGGAGCTGGCGGTGGATGCGCTGGGACTCGAGAGCGACGATCCGCGTCCGTTCACCGTGACCGGGGGACTCCCTTGCGCGGGCGGGCCGGGAAACAGCTACTGCATGCACTCCATCGCGACGATGGTCGACCGCCTGCGCGAGGGCGTGGGCAGTGTCGGCTACGTGTCCGGGCTGGGGATGAGCGCCGCCAAACACTCCGTCAGCCTCTTCTCGACCGACCCGGCGCGGATCGCGGCCGCCGATGGCGAGGCGCCGCAGATCGAGTTCCCTGCCGAGGAGCTCTCCGGCCCCGAAGTCGCCGACGCACCCGAGGGGCCGGGGACGATCGAAACCTACACGGTGGCGTTCGATCGCGAGAACCGTCCGCAGAGCAGCCGGCTCATCGTCCGCCTCGACGACGGCCGGCGTACCGTCGCCCACGGCGAGCCGACGGCAGCCGCCTTCACACGGCTGACCCAGAGCGAGGGGGTCGGTCTCCGCGGCCGGGTCACGCCGGGTCGCGAGGGGGCGCCGAACCGCTTCAGCCTCGAGTGAGAGCGTGGTCTTGCGAGCGGGGAAAGGCGAGGGCCGTTCAGCGCGACGAGAAGGTCAGTCTCTGCATCCTGGACGAGCGCTGGCCTTTCGCCTTCCTGCAGGTCTACTGCGATGCCCGGTTGGACGACGATCCAAAGCTCGTGGTCGACGTGATGATGGCGGTGGCCAGCCGCATGTCGGGGGCCCCCCTGGATGATAACGCGCGCCCGATCGTGGAGGAGATGGCGAGGACGGAGGATCGGGTCGTGGTGCGCTGTCGGCCCTACGCGACCTTCCACACGCCCCCGCGCCACCTGCACCGCAACGACCAGGCGGAGAAGGTCACCCACTGGCTCTCCTCGAGCGTGCCCTGGGACGCGGTGGACTGAGGGCTTAGCTGAATCGCTTCCTTCGGCGAATTCACCATCGGGTGGGAGTTGAGACGTCACCCTGGGTACTGTCCAACCACGACAGCCCGCGCCATCGCACCCGCTTCGGTTGCAGTGAGGCACGCGCGCGGGCCGCCGCAGTGATGTTGCTGACGCTGCGCGGAACCCCCGTGCTCTACATGGGCGAGGAATTCGGGCTCGCCGATGCCGACGTGCCCTCCGCTCGCGCGGTCGATCCGGGCGGTCGCGACGGATGCCGTGCGCCGCTTCCCTGGGATGCCGCGCCGGGACACGGCTGGGCGGCTGCACTCCGATTCGGTGAGTTGACGCTGCTTCCCTCCTGCGAAGAGGTGCTCGCCTTCCGGCGCGAGTGCCGCGAGAAGGACGCTGATGCACGGGTGATCGCGGTGAACTTCGGCAGCCGCACGCTCGAGTTCGATCCGGGTGAGCCCCTCTCCGTCGAGTTGGCGAGCAACAGCAGGGGTGACTTCAAGCCGTTCCGAGGTCGCCTGGACGCCGATCAGGCGGTGATTCTCCGCTGACGGAAGCGGCGGAGCGCTCTACTTAGCCAGGAGGGATTCCGAGTGCGGATCGTCGACCTGACCCCAGACCATCAGTGCCTGGAGACCTGGGAGAGCTGACCGGATTCGAGTCGGTGGACAGGCGCCTACTTTCCGTGCTCCTGTAAGGCTTCCCACATGGCCCGGATGTTCTCGGGAGGAACATCCGCTTGGATGGTGTGAACGGTACCGAACACGAATCCGCCCCCAGGAGCGAGGTCATCGATTCGCCGCTCGACCTCGTCTTTCACCTCGGATACCGATCCGAGTGGCAATACCCTCTGGTTGTCAATGCCACCTCCCCAGAAGCACAGGTCATCGCCAAACTCATTCTTCAGCTCCTTGGTGTCCATTCCTCGGGCGCTGACCTGGATCGGGTTGAGAGCATCGACACCGATCTCGATGAAATCGGGGATGAGCTTGCGGACGCTCCCACAGGAATGATAGACGGTTTTCACGTCGGTCTTGGCAGCCCTCTTGACGTGGCCAAAGAGCTCCGCATGAATGGGTTTCACGATATCACGGTACATCCGCGGTGATATTATGGGGCCCTGCTGCATACCGAGGTCATCACCATGAAAACAGATATCGACGCAGTCGCCGACGGCTTCCAGCATGTTCTCCCAACACCTCATCTGGAACTCCAGCACTTTGTCGAATACACGGCCGATGACACTTGGTTTGACGACCATGTCCATGAAGGTCGACTCCATTCCGCAAAGCAAACGAACCATGCCAAAGATGCCTAGCCCGTAGAGACTGAGCATGACCGCACACCCGGTCTCACGAAGCCTCTTGGCCTCTTCTCTCAATCCGGCATACCTGCCTTCATCATCCGGATCCGGCCACGGGAATGCATTGATGCGTTCTATTGTCAGGTCGCCCTTCAACGGTGAATCCACAGGGTCCATGTAGACGCTCGACTCTGGCTTTGCCCACTTTATCCCCCACTCGTCTCGAGCAACCATCGTCGTGCCTTCCATTTCTATGCTTAGCTCGGGTCTGGATGGCAGTAGAATCTCAGCGCCGCGGGTATCCACGCGCAGATGCCTCAGGATGTTCTCAGGAACTTGCTTGAATCCCGACGCATCAACGAAGAAGTTATAGAGTGTGTCGTCCGGCTCTTCCTCGAGGCCCATGACTTCAATGAATCGATCGTATGCGGAGGTGACGATCCCGGTCTCGATAGAGCTGCCGAAATCAAAAGGAACTCGGTCAGGTTCGCGATGGTTGATGGCGTCGAGCACTCTCTGCCGCGGCGCATAGTCAACTTCTGTCATTGTACCTTCCGGGATGGCTCTCCGTTGGTGCCGGTACGGAACACGCCGAAAAGCGATCTATCTGTGGTACTTGTTGCGGAGCGTGTCCTCCGCATACAAGTCGATGAAGCGTTTCAGAAGTCTCGACATCTTTGGTGGAGACACATTGCCGCCATCCATGTCCAGAATGTAGAAGGTACCCTCCACCAGTGCGATGACGACGTTTGCGAGGTGCTTCTTCTCCGCCGCCGTCAACCCGGAGAATCGTGGCGTCGTTGAAAGGAGGTCGACGAATTCCCTTCGTTGTTGCCGAACCTGTTTCCTGAATGTGTCCCTGATGGACGTGCTGCGATGTGCATTGGAGCAGCAGTCATAGAATAGGCTCTTGCCCTCGAGGCGTTGCGCCTTCGGGCTGAAGCAGAAGTCGATGATGTCCTCGAATCTGCCTTCAGGATTCTGGTCCGTCTCGATCTCGGCCCGCAAGCCATCCAGAATCTCATTGGTTCTTCGTTTCACCAAAGCGCTGATCATGTTGTCTCTGCTCTTGAAATAGTGCAGCAAGACGCTGGCCGGGCATCCGGCTTCTTCTGCCACTACCCTGAGAGAGGCTCCTTCCAGGCCCTTGTCGACGGCACATTTGTAGAGGGCATCCAGAATCTGGGGACGCCTCTCTTCGGCGAGGTTCTTTCGACCTCTCTTCCTTTTCTCTTGCACTCTGATTGTCTTTCGCGTATCTAGTCGATATATCGAACGTTCGATCAACTATAGTCTACGAATGCCCGGGCTTCGTGTCAAGCAAGTCTCTTCAGTCTCACCATCTACCAGGGAGAGGAGAAGATGTTTTCACTAGAAGGGAAGACTGCCGTCGTTACAGGGGGGGCATCGGGCATTGGCCTGGCGACCGTCAAGAGATTTGCGGAAGCCGGTGCGGAGGTGGTCATCGCTGACCTGAAGGATGCCGGCGAACTGGCGAGACGAGTCAACGGGCTGTTTGTCGAAACGGATGTCTCAGAGGAGGCACAGGTTGAGCACCTGATGAGAAGAACGGCTGATACCTACGGAAAGATCGACATCGTCATCAACAATGCAGGTGGTGGAAACGTAAGCGAGTACAACTTCATTCCGGCTTTATCAACCGCGGATTTCGACGCGTGTTACCGATCGAATCTCATGGGAACGGTTTACGGGATCAAGCATTCGGTGAAATTCATGACTGGGGGCGGTTCCATCGTCAACATGTCCTCAGTAGCCGGCTACCAGGGAACCCCAACCTACAGCCCCTATGTCGCCGCCAAAGCCGCTGTCATCGGAATCACCAAGACGGCTGCTCTCGAGCTGGCACCCAGCAATATCAGGGTGAACTGTGTATGCCCGGGAACCGTGGATACACCGCTGGCCCGCCGCAAGGAGGTGGAGAGAGAGCTGAAGATGGCCGCGATCATGATGCCCCTTGGGCGGATATGCGAACCGGAGGAGGTGGCGGCGCTGTGTCATTTCCTCGTGGCAGACGACTGTTCTTTCGTGTCCGGTCAGGCGATTTGCATCGATGGTGGTATGACGGCGGGTATGGGCATCGGGGTCGCCATGACGCTACTAGAAAGCGTCTGATCGAGTACAAGGAGGTAGGCGCGCGTGGCAGACATCACTGGTGGAGAGCTGATTCTGAAGTGCCTGGAAAAGGAAGACGTTGAGTGCATCTTTGGCATCGCCGATGGGGCTTACAGGCCACTACTGGCCAAGTTGAAAGCGTATAACCTCAGATGGATATCGCCGAGACATGAAGCGGCGGCGGTGTTCATGGCCCAGGGCTACTACAAGACGAGCGGCCAGGTCCCGGTTGTGATGGCAGGGGAGGGGCCGGGGGCAGCCAACCTCCTCTCAGGCATCATTTGCGCGAAAGAAGAAGGCGTTCCCGTCATTGCGATTACCGGCCAGTGTCGCCAGAACGCGATTTATCCCTTCAGGTCCGGAATCCTCCAAGGGGTGAATCAGCACGAACTATTCAAACCGGCCACCAAATGGAATGCCGTTGCCCACAGTGTGGAACGCCTGCCGGAGATCTTCCAGACCGCGTACCGTATGGCGACCAGCGGGAGGCCGGGGCCCGTTCATATCGACGTGCCGCGCGAGATCTTCCACGGTGTTCATGACGATGCCAATGTCAACCTGTTGAATCCGCGGCAGTGTCGCGCCTTTGACCTTGGCCCTTCCCAGAGCCAGATTGAAGAATTGGCTGACCTCATCATGGATGCGGAGAATCCGCTGCTGATCGGAGGGACGGGTGTCTTGAATTCAGCAGGTTGGGATGAGTTTGCCCACCTGGTAGAGCTTCTGAACTGTGCCGCGACGACCACCGGGGCCGCGCGCGGCGTCTTGCCCGATGATCATCCGAATTGTCTGATCGGGTTCGGTGCTGGCGCCATGGAGGCAAGAAGACAATCGGATCTGGTTCTGGCAGTGGGTACGCGGCTGGGCGACCTGGATCTTCCCTTTGATACCTACTGGGGCGATCCAGACGCACAGAAGATTATTCAGATCGACGCCGAGCCCGCAAACATCGGCGTCAACAGACCGATCGCCATGGGCATCGTGGCTGATGCGAAATCTGCACTCGAATCGCTGATCGTTGAACTGGAAAAGCGGGCGGTGAAGAAGGTCGATTCCGCAGCAGTGAAGGGGTACAAGGCAAGACAGGAGGACTGGCTCGCGGAGCTGATCCAGCCTGTCAGGAATCACGGTGGCCCGAAGGTGCACCCCGTGCAAATCATCGAGGCAGCCCAGGAGATATTCCCGCCGAACGCGATCAAGGTGTCAGACGGCGGGAATTCTGGCCTTTTCAACGCAGTGTTCGGGCGAGTGGCCGAGCCAAGAACAGCGCTCGGCAACCTTGAATTTGGACATCTGGGCACGGGCATACCTCAGGCAATCGGCGCGAAGCTGAGGAATCCAGACAGGGATGTGTATGTGGTCAGCGGAGACGGTGCCATGGGTTTCCATGTGATGGAGATGGAAACCGCTGTCCGGGAAAGGACAAAGATAACGGTTCTGGTCCAGGCAGAGGGCGCCTTCTCGATGGTGGCGGCGGGTCAGTTCGTGTACCTGGGGGATATGTCCGAAGTCGTCGGATGCGAGCTTCATCCAGTGAGATGGGACAAGATCGCCGAGGGGATGGGTTGTCACTCGGAGTACGTGGAAGATTCCCGGCAGTTGCCGGAGGCAATCAGAAGGGCCAGATCGTCGGAACTACCAGCAGTGGTGCATATCCTTACCGACAAAGGTGCGGCTCTGATACCGCCCATGGCCAAGGAGTTCTCAGAGGCAGTAACCGGCGTATAGGCCTCGGCGGAGGGCTAGTATCGGTTTTCCAGGGTGAGACGGTGCTGGAAGGTCTTCCGCCTTCTCACCTCCTTGGAGGCCTGGGCGCTCACCTCCTCGGAGACCTGCTGGATCGAATCGAGCAGATCGTCTTCTGCGATGGTCTGGATGATCCCGTCCTCGTATACGACCTCGCCGTCGATGATGGACATGGCGACCTCGTCTCCTCGCGCGGACAGGACCAGGTTCGGCACGATGTTCCGGACCGGGTCTCGTAGCACCGGCATCATGCTGGGCTTCCGCAGGTCCACCAGAATGAGATCCGCCTTCTTGCCCACCTCCAGGGAGCCGATCTCCTGGTCGAGGCCGATCGCCTCGGCGCCCTCGATCGTCGCCATCCGGAGCACCTTCCAGGTGGGCATTCGCGTCGGATCCTGGTTCTTCATGTTGAGGGCGAGGGAGGCCAGCTTCATCTCGCTCCACAGGTTGGTGCCGTTGTTGGAGCTGGTCTCATCGGTGCCGAGGCAGACCTTGCCGCCGGCCCTCGAGAAGACGTCGGCCGGGGGCACGATGCCGTCGCAAATGATCAGGCTCGAGGGGCAGAAAGCCATCGACGCCCCGGAGGCGGCGATCTTCTCCACCTCCTCGTCGGTGCACTTCACCATGTGCACCGCGATCAGCCGCTCGTCCAGATAGGCGATGCGCTCGAGAAACTCGACCGGTCGCATACCGTACCGGTTCTTCATCTGCAGCATCTCGCGATCGCCCTGGCCGATGTGCATGTGGATCTTCAGGTCGTGTCGTTCGGCCGCCGCCTTGATCTTCCCGAACAGCTCCTCGCTGCAGTAATCGGGACCCTGGGGGCCGATCATCACGGTGATGCGTCCGTCCGCCGCTCCATTCCACTGCCCGATCAGCTCGAGATTCTCCTGGAGCCTGGACTCACCGATCGATGCGCTGAAGGGATAGAGCTCGCCTTCCGCGAGGATACTCTCCACCGGAGCCACTTCGCTGATCAAGGTGCAGACCCTGGCACGAACACCGAGCTTCTCATAGAAGGGCAGGGCGATCGGCATTCCCGGGCCGTAGTCACCCAGCGTCGTGGTTCCCGCGCGGAGCGCCTCGATGGCGGAGAGCTGCGCTCCCGCCAGCACCGCTTCGGGGGTGAGCTGCTCGAAGAATGGATCCACGCCTTCGTGCCAGGTGGGGGCATCCTGCCCGAGGCCCCGGAGGATCGCGATGACGGTGTGCAGGTGAGCGTCGATCAAGCCCGGGAGGATCGCCTTCATCGTGGCGTCGACGGTTCTCTTCGCCGGGTATTTCGCCCGGAGCTCCGCCGTCGGCCCGACGCCGACGATGCGGCTCCCCTCGATGGCGACGGCCCCGTTCTCGACGTAGCCCACACCGTCGCCCGTCATGGTGAACAGGTCTCCGTGGGACAGCAGCAGGTCGATCATGAGTTCTCCTCGAGGATGGTGCTTGCCGAGTAGACGCAGGCCACTGATCCGCGCCCTGCTCAGGCCGGCGCCGTGATCTCCTTAATAGCATCCTTCTGCGCTGCTATGCTGCGGATCGTCTGCTGCTGACCGGAGAAGCCGGTGCCCGAGGCCAATATCTCGACGAGCCAACTGACGCCGGCCGTGCGCGGCCTGGCGCCGTCCGCGACGCTCGCTCGGAACTCTCCTTGCGGCGGACACGGAGGTCAAGATGAAGTGCGATCTCATGCTGAGAGGAGGATGGCTGGTGGATCCCGCCAGCGGGGTCGAGGGCGTGCGCGACCTCGCGGTGCACGAGGGCAGAATTGGCGCGGTAGCCGAGTCGCTGGACGGCGTCGAAGCCGAGCGCGAGATGGATGTCTCCGGACGGGTGATCACACCGGGCCTGATCGATACGCACGTGCACCTGGGCAGCCGCGTCCACTGGGTGGGCCATCGGATGGTCGCCGAGACCGGCGTCACCACGGTGCTCGACATGGGGTGTCGGATCGCGGACCTGATCGAGGGAATCGGGACGGCCGGGGCTGGCATGAACGTGGGCGGCTTGCTGGCCAGCACCGTGGCATTTGGGGACGAGACGAATCCCGAGGGTGATTACATCTCCGCGGCGCTGGAGAGCGAACTCGAGGCGGGTGCCCTGGGCCTCAAGCTGCTGGGGGGACACATTCCGCTCACTCCGGAGGCGACGGCCCGCTGTATCGAGGTGGCGAACCAAAGGGCCGTCTACGTCGCCTACCACCTCGGCACGACGGCCTCCAGCAGCAACCTGCGCGGGATGCGTGAGCTGCCGGGTCTGCTCGGCGAGCAGGGACGGGTTCACCTCGCCCACGTGGCGGCCTACTGCCGGGGCATGGTGGAGCCACCGCTGCGGGAGTGCGAGGAGACGCTGGCGATCCTGGGCTCGCTCGGGCGGCGAGTCGTCTCGGAGTCCTATCTCAGCACGCAGATCGGCACCGGAAACGCCACCTCCGGCTACTGCCGCGGAGACGACGTCGAGGACCGCGTGACCCGCAACTGCCTGGCCATGCGTGACTACGGGCCGACGCGGGAGGCGCTCCGCCAGGCCATGCTGGATGGCTACTGCCGCGCCTACGTCCATCGCGGTGGGCACGTGGAGCTGGTCGAAGGCGGCGAGGCAGTCGAGGCCTGGGAGCAGGCCGGAACGCTCCTCGGCGTCAGCTTTCCCGTGACACCGGCCGAGAGCGCGCTGGTCCTGAGTCTCGCACGAGAGGACGGCGGCGACTTCGCGATCGAGGCCCTGGCGACCGACGGGGGCGCCATCCCGCGCAACTACATGGTGGAACGCGGGCTCGCACTGGTCCGCCTCGGTGCCCTGACACTCGCCGACTACGTGCGAAAGGCCTCCCTCGAACCCGCGCGCATGCTCGCCCTGCCGGGGAAGGGCCAGCTCGGCGTCGGAGCCGATGCCGACATCACGGTGCTCGATCTCGATCGGGGACGCGCAGTCGCGAGTCTCGTCGCGGGCGATCCGATCATGGTCGACGGAACGGTGGTCGGGAGCGACGGGGTACTACTGACCACTGAGGCCGGTGCGGAGACCGTACGACGAGGCAAGCTGCGGTTCCAGGTCGTCGACCCGGCAGGTGGCCTCATGTACCGGAGCTGATTCGAGAGCCCTGCCCCTCGATCGAGTTCCTAGTCGTACAGCGTACCGGGATTCAGGATTCCCTTGGGATCGAAGGCGTGCTTGATGCGCTTGAGCAGCGCGACCTTGTCGGGATCCTCGAACTCCAGGAAGTAGTCCTTCTTCGCGGCTCCGACGCCGT
Source organism: uncultured Spirochaetales bacterium (assembly GCA_964615365.1). Lineage (GTDB taxonomy): Bacteria > Myxococcota_A > UBA9160 > UBA9160 > UBA6930 > CAVXZE01. The sequence continues at coordinate 34,638 of CAZTOU010000035.1, read as the reverse complement.
GCTCCGCCGAGATCTCACCGCCGACTTCCAGACCCGCGGCCAACAGCTCCTTCACGATCGTCGAGCGCAGCTCGGGATCGGGCTGGAACACGCCCAGGTGCAGGTTTCCGTCGCCCGCGTGACCGCAGCCGGTGATCAGTGTGGAATGCTTCGCCGCGATCGCGCTCGCCTTCTCCATGTAGTGGCTGATCTCGGCGCGGGGGACCACTACGTCGATGATGTCGTTGAGGCCGATCTCCTTGCCCACCCAGAAGCTCCGCTCCCGGCCTTCGATGAGCTGGCTGGCTGCGGCGGGCGGCATCAGGAAGACCTCCAGGGCACCCAGATCCAGACACAGCTGGCCGAGCTCCTCGGTATCCTCGTCGACCCGTTCGGTCGAGCGCCCCTCCACGATCATCAGCAGGTAGGCCAGGGCCTGCTCCTGGACCTCCGCGGCGGTCCCCAGCTCGATGCCCTGATGGCGGAGGATCCCCGCCATGCTGATCTTGTCGATGTACTCGACCATCAGCGGGCCGACGCCGGTTGCCACGAGCTTGGGCACCGCCTGGGTCACCTTGTCCACGGACGCGAAGGCGGCCAGCAGGGTGGAGCGCTGCTGCGGGCGGGGCAGCAGCTTGAGGATGATCTTGGTGACGACGGCCAGCGTGCCCTCGGAGCCGATCAGGAGCTGGGTCAGGTCGTAGCCCGTCGACACCTTGACCAGCTTGCCGCCGGTCTGGATGAGCTGGCCGTCGGCCAGCACCGCCTCGAGCCCCAGCACGTGGTGCCGGGTGACCCCGTACTTGACGGCCCGCATGCCGCCGGCATTGGTGGCGACGTTGCCGCCCAGCGTGGCGCTGCTCTCGCCGGGGAAGATCGGATAGATGAGTCCGTGCTCACGGGTGGCCTCGTCGAGCTCGGCGAGGGTCACTCCGGGCTCCACCACCGCCACGTGGTTCTCCGTGTCGATCTCGAGGATGTGATTCATGCGTTCTAGGGAAAGCACGATCCCACCGCGGCTGGGGATGCAGGCTCCCGAGAGCCCGGTGCCGTTGCCACGGGCCGTGACCGGGATTCCGGCGTCGTTTGCCAGACGGAGCACCCGCGAGATCTGCTCCGCGGTCGCCGGCCTCACCACTGCCTGGGGATCGTGGGGCTCGACCGTGAGCGCCTCGTCGTGCGTGTACTCCTCGCCGATCGCATCTCCGATCAGCAGCTGCTCCGGTGTCACGATGTCCCGAAGAGAATCGATCCAGTCGTCCATGGGTTTCTCCTGAGCCGCAGGGTGTCGGGCGATACGGGCGATGTTTCGACTTGTTCGCCCCTGGGAGGAGTTAGCCCGCAACCGCCTGCCTGGCCCTCGCCTCTTCCAGGCCCCTTCGGGCGGCCGTCAAGTTCATCTCGAGCTTGTCGCCCGGCATGCTGTCGCGCAGGGCGGCCTCGAGCCCCTCGGGCCCGAGCGGAAGCGCCCGGCTCCCGACCAGCGCCCCGACCATAATGATGTTGGTGAGGATGGAGGCGCCCATCTCCAGCGCGATCTCGGTCGCATTGATCACCCAGGCTGCACTGGACAGCTCTCCCAGCAATCTCGTGACCTCTTCGGTGCCGGGGTATTCGGCTGCTCCCGTGGTCACGGCCATGGTGTAGACCGGCCTCGAGTTGGCGATCACGATCACCCCCGGATGGCCGTACTGCGCTAGCACCCGCATGGTCTCCACTGGCTCCAGCCCCAGGATGACGTCGGCCTGGCCCTCGGGAATCAACGGCCCGTACTGCTCCTGCCGCGAGATTCGGATGTGGCTCATCACCGCTCCCCCGCGCTGCGAGGCGCCGTAAGTCTCGCCGATGGTCACGTGATGGCCTTCCTTGACCAGTGCCTTGCCGATCAGCTGCGAGATCAGCACGTTTCCCTGGCCACCGACCCCGGTGACGACGACGTTCAGCGGATCCTTCTCCGTCATGTTCAAACCGCCTCGTTGATGATGGCCCCTGCGGGACAGATGTCGGCACAGACTCCACAGCCGCTGCAGATCACCTCGTCGATCTTCGCACTTCCCGTCTCGGCGTCCCAGATCAGGCCGGGGCACTGGAACACCCTCGTGCAGAGGCGCGCGCACCCGCAGTCATCTCCACGACACTTCTCGGCATCGATGTGGACCCGGTAGTCCGGCTCCCCCTGCCTGGCTCGCACCAGCCCGCAGGTCCGCTTCGCGATCAGGACCCGCACCCCTCCGTCGTCGCGCAACAGGTCGAGGAGCTTCTCCGTGGTTCCCTCCAGATCGAAGGGATCGGTGACCTCCACCCGGACTCCCATCGCTCGGCAGAGCGCTTCGATGTCCACGATGGGTGTCGTCTCTCCGGTGGCGGTCTTTCCGATTCCCGGGTGAGGTTGGAATCCCGTCATGGCGGTAGCCGAGTTGTCCAGAACCATCAGGGTGAAGTTGGAGTGGTTGTAGATCCCGTTGAGCAGCGCGGGAATGGCTGCGTGGAAGAAAGTCGAGTCGCCGCACACCGAAACCACTGGCTGGTCGAACCCCGTCCGCGCCAGGTTGCCAAAACCGCAGGCCAGACCCACGCCCGACCCCATCGCCTGGACGGTCTTGACCTGGAAGTAGCCGGTCGGTCCCAGGGCCATGGTGTAGCAACCGATGTCCCCCGTCACGAAGCCGTCTCTTCCGTCCAGCTTGAGGGCGTTCTTGATCGACCAGAAGGTCGCGCGGTGGGGGCAGCCCGCGCAGAAGCCGATCGCCCGCATGTGGGTGTGGCTGCCTGTCAACTGCTGGGCCTTCTGGACGTACTCCGGAGAGACTCCCTCCACCTCGAGATCGAGCACGGAGCCCAGCGCCTTGGCGACCAGATTCGGATTGAGCTCGCCGGAGTCCGGAATGTGTCCACTTCGCTTGCCGTAGAAGGTGAGCGGCCCCGCGTCGCCCATCTGACCTCCGACGAACTCCTTCAGGTTGCCTTCGAGGAAGGGAGCCACCTCTTCTACCACCAGCACTCTTTCCGTGCGCGCCAGGTTCTTCTGCAAGAACCTCTCGGGCAGCGGCCAGGTGGTGCCGAGCTTGAGGATTCCCACGCGGTCGCCCGCGTTCAGTGCTTTGACCGCCTCGAGTGAGTAGAACCAGCACGCGCCACTGGTGACCACCAGGAGCTCTGGCCGCTCCGGACCGACGTAGCGGTTGAAGGGAGAGGACTCGAACAGCTCTCGGACCTTCGTGAGCTTCGCGATCAACTGATGGTGCTTGAAGGGAACCGGATAGGGAGTGAAATCCACCGGGGAGGTGGCCGTGAACCTCGCGTTCTTGCTGGGCGGAATCCGTTCCCCCAGCTCGACGTCTCCTCGGGCGTGCGAGACCCGCGTGACCGTTCGCATCATGCAGGCGTTGCTGATCTCCTCCGAGATCTCGAAGGCCCACCGCGTCATGTCCTTGGCTTCCTGGAAGGTGCCGGGCTCCAGCAGCGGGAGGTCGGCCCACTTGGCGAAGGGCCGGGAATCCTGCTCGTTGGTGCTGGAGAGCGCCGAGGGATCGTCGCAGGCCGCGATCACCAGCCCCGCCTTGGTTCCGGTGAGGTTCAGGTTCATCAGGAAGTCCGAGGCCACGTTGACCCCGTTCTGCTTCATGGCCACGATGGCTCGCACCCCGGCGAAGGAGGCGGCCGCGGCGACCTCCATCGCCACCTTTTCGTTGACCGACCACTCCGCGTAGATCTCCCCCTCCTTGGCCACCTCCGCCAGCGTTCCGATCACCTCGGACGACGGGGTCCCGGGATACGCGGCGGCGAATCCCACACCCGCCTCCAGCGCTCCTCGCGCGATGGCTTCGTTGCCCATGAAGAGCTCGCTGGTACCGGCCTTGCCTGTGGCGATGCTCGCCATCTTCGCCTCTCCTTTCCGAACTCGGACTCCAGTCGCCGAGAGCACCGCTCCTACGCCAGAAGTCTCTCCAGTGCCTCTCCGCTCAGATTCAGGTAGAGCAGATGCTCGGTGCTTCCGGACTTGTCGACGAGACCCTGGAGCGCCCGCTTCCTCTTTCCGAGGGCGGCCTCCTTCAAGTGCTCCAGGTTCTCCTCGGGCAGTGCGGTCGTCTCCAGCACACCTCCGGCGACCGCTGCCGCCACCAGCTCCCTGCCCGCCTGACTCCGGACGATGAGGGTGTTCCAGCCTTGCACGCCCTCCGCCGCACCCACCGAGACGTCGGCCAGCTGCGCCGTCATGTCGATGCACAGGTCGCAGGTGGACCTGATGAAGCGACGAACCTCATCGAGGGGGAGCCGAACGCAGGTGGAGCTGGTGTGCACCTCGAAGACCTCCGCGGGCGGAGGCGGGATGTCGACCTTGGTGATCTCGGTGAGCTGGGTGCGCTCCTCCAGGAACGCGATGAAATCCTCGTAACGAAGTGCCCAGGTGCAGAACAGGCCCACCACCAGCTTCAGCTTCTCGATGGGGTTGCCTTGATGGAGCGACGATGCCTTCATCTTGGCCAACGCGAGCGCCTGGCAGGGTGTGGCGACCACGCCGATGCGCTGCGCTTCCGTGGCCGCTTCGCGGTGGAACGCTGCCAGCGTGGGTGAGGCCACGAAATTCGAGCCCGCGCAGGCCAGCACTTCCTCTTCGTCCCGCGCCACGGTCCCGCTCGGCATCAGCGTCTCGTCGCTGGCAGTGAGCACCGCGCTGTCGATCAGGCCCTCGCGCAGCGCGAAGGACATGAGGGCGCTGACGGTACCGCCGTATTGGCCCTGTTCCCTGGTCGGGCCCTTCGAAGCCCGGGCCATCACGATCTCCTTGACGATTCCCAGCTCACCATCGACGTGGGGCACGCCGAAGACCGCCTGGCTGAGATCATCGAGATCCACGCCGGCTCGGGGGCAGAAGGCGTAGCAGCGTCCATCGGAGACACTGCAATCGTCCATGGCGACGATCCTTCCGCGATGGGCCACCAGATAGGGGCACATGCCGACGCAGGCGCCGCAGAGCGTGCAGAGCTGCTTGTCTATCACCTCACTCTGAAGCTCCTGAGGCCCCTTCAACTCGGCGCTCATCTTCCGCTCCCTTCCAGAGCCCTCGGCTCTGTTGATCGTTCCTTCAGATTCCGCTCCGCTCTGGCCCGCGTACGGGTCCGTGCCTGCCTGGGGGCATCGGGGTGCGCGCCCACGCTGCTCCCCTGGGATGGAGGCTTCGAAGCACCTCGGGGGCCTCGCTACAGTTGCTAGCCCAGGGTAGGCGACCGGTCTACCCCGGGTACCTTTTCGGAACCGCCCCCTATCGAAAGCGGACCGGCCGAAGGGCTATACTGCGCCCTCTCGCACTCTCCGAGTGATCACTGGCCGAGAAACAGAGGAACGAGGTGAATGCCATGCCTTACTGGTTCGAGGACCCCACGCTCCGATCCCTGGCGCCGCTGGCCCTCTCCACCTCCATCAAGGGCCTGACGACCATCTTCAACGTACCCAAGATGTTCGTCGGGGCGAATGTCTTTCCGTCCGGCGTGGCGATCGGGCCGTCGACCATCGACACCCTATCGGCCCAATGTCCGAAGAAGAAGGCCTTCATCGTCACCGATCAGTTCAGTCAGCGCTTCGCGAAGAAGATCACTCCTTTCCTGGAGAACGGAGGGTTCTCCTGGGAGATCTGGCCCAAGTGCCTTCCCGAGGCGCCCATCGACAACGTCGAGGAGTGCGGTGAGGCGATGAAGGTGTTCGAGCCGGATCTGATCCTGGCCCTGGGAGGCGGGTCGGTCATCGACAGCGCCAAGGTGGCCTGGATCCTCTACGAGAGGCCGGACATCACCGACGTCTGCATGGTTTCGCCGCTGGACAAGCTGGAACTCCGCAAGAAGGCCATTCTCGCGGCGGTACCCACTACCGCCGGAACGGGATCGGAATGCACCGGCGCAGCGGTGGTGCACGATACCGCCGTCCAGCGCAAGGTCCCGCTCTCCCACGACGAGCTGCTGCCCGACGTGGCCATCCTGTCCCCGGAGTTCACCTACTCCATGCCCCCCGAGCTGACTGCGGGAACCGGTCTGGACGTTCTGGCCCACACCATGGACGCGGTGACCATGCCCGCGTCCTATGAATTCACCGAGCCGCTGGCGCTGAAGGCGATCGAGATGGTGTTCCGCTGGCTCCCTCGAGCGTATCGGGAGGGCCGGGACCACGAGGCGCGCCATCGGATGCTGCTGGCCTCCAGCATCGCCGGCGTGGCCTTCGGCATGAGTGGCTGCCATCTGACCCACGCCTTCGGACACTCCCTGGGCTCGGTATTCGAGCTGCACCACGGAATGACCGTCGGCTTCTTCATTCCCCAGAGCCTGCAGTACTGCAGCCCGGTGACGGACAGGTACCTGGCGATCTGCGACTTGCTGAAGGCGGAAGGGGAACAACCGGAGGAGAGGCTCGCGAACCTGGTGGCCAAGATCCGGGCTCTGCTGACGGAGCTGGGTGTGCCGCTGACGATCAAGGGCCTGGGGATTTCGGAGACGGACTTCGAAGCCAAGATGGACCAGTTGGTGGAATACGCGGCCGGGGACATCAGCTGCTTCCTGAGCCCCCGACCCGTCACGCGCGCCCAGTGTGAGAAGATCTTCCGCTACGCCTACGAGGGCAAGGACATCGATTTCTAGAGGAGTTCGCATGTACGGATATCACGGCCGGTTTCTCGAGGTGGATCTCTCGGCTGGAACGACTCAGGAGCTCCCGCTCTCCGAGGAGACTCTGGAGAAGTACATCGGTGGCGCCACGCTGGCAGCCGCCCTGGTCTACGAGCGCGTCTCCGGGGACTTGGATCCGCTGAGTCCGCAGAATCCGCTGGTGTTCTCCACCGGGCCCTTCACGGGCTCTTCCGTTCCGATGGTGAGCCGCTATGCCGCCTGTGGGATCTCGCCGCTCACGGGATTCTGGGGCGAGGCCACCAGCGGTGGGCGATTTCCCGCCCGGCTCAAGGGCGCGGGCTTCGACGGGCTGATCGTCACCGGCCGTGCGGAGAAGCCGGTCTACCTGCACGTGGAGAAGGGTGCAGCCGAGATCCGGGACGCCTCGGGGCTCTGGGGAAAGGACAGCTACGAGACCCAGAAGCTCATCAAGGAGGAGCTGGGCGACGACAATCTCAGCGTGGCCTGCATCGCCAGGGGCGGCGAGAAGCAGATCCGATACGCCAGCATCATGAACGACAAGGGTCGCAGCGCCGGGCGCTGCGGAATGGGCGCCCTGATGGGATCGAAGAATCTGAAGGCCGTCGTCGCAGCCGGAGATTCGAAGCCCAAGCTCGCTGATCCCGCACGGATCCGAGCGCTGGTCAAGCAGGCGGGTACCGACATCGATGGCAACCCGATTTCCGTTGCCTTCACCGAGTACGGCACGTTGATGTACATGGACATGGGGATGATGCTCGGAGACGTTCCGGTGAAGTACTTCACCAAGAGCGTGTTTCCGGTGGAGAAGGTGACGGGCGAAGCGTTTCGCCAGGCCTACACGATCAAGAACCACGCCTGCCGAGGTTGTCCCATCGGCTGCGGTCGCCTGGTCAAGAACTTCGAGGTGGATCTGGATGTGGATGGGCCGGAATACGAGACCGCGGTCGCCTTCGGCCCCCTCTGCTTGAACACTGACATCGACTCCATCATCGAGGCCAACCATCTCTGCAATGTCCACGGAATCGACACCATCTCGGCTGGCGTCAGCATCGCCTACGCGCTCTACCTCTACGAGCAGGGCGTCCTGACCAAGGACGATGTCGGCATGGAGCTGCTCTGGGGGGACAGCAAGGCGATCCTGAAGCTGGTGGAGATGATCGTGAATCGGGAGGGCCTCGGGGACATTCTTTCCCAGGGCACACTGGCGATGGCCCGCCATTTCGGCCGGGACGAGGGCGAGGCGGCGCAAGTCAAAGGGCTGGAGATGCCCATGCACGAGGGGAGGGCCTTCCACGGGCTGGCGGTGTCCTACGCCACGGGTCCCCGCGGCGCCTGTCATTTGAAGGGAGACTATTACAACGTCGACCTCGGAAACATGGTGTTGGAGTACAACATCCTTCCCAGTGACCGGCACTCCTCGGATGGCAAGGGCGAGTTCGCGGCCAAGTTCCAGAGTCTGAAGGACCTGTTCGATGCGCTCACCCTGTGCAAGTTCGCACCGCTGACCCCGACCAGGATCTCCGAGCTTCTGAGTGCCATCACCGGAACGGAGTGGAATCCGGAGCGCCTCCTGACGGTCGGGGATCGATCCATCGCCATCAAGCGCGCCATCAGCTCGAAACAGGGTGTCACGCGGGAGCACGACCGGCTTCCCGAGATTTGCATGCGGCCCCTCGACGAGGGCAACAGCGCGGACGTGGTTCCGGACATGGACAAGATGCTTCGGGAGTACTACACGTACCGCTCCTGGGACTGGGAGACCGGGCGACCCTCCAAGGAGAAGCTGCTGGAGCTGGGCCTGGACCAGGTGGCGGAAGACCTCTACGCCTGAGGCCTCGGGGGAAGCGCCACATCCACGGGAGCGCCGTCGGCCTCGATGCTCTCGAGGGCTGCGAATACGGACGCGGAGGCGACGTATCCGGCTCGGCATCCGACCACGGGAGGCGCGCCTTCGGCGAAGCCGCGTAGCTCCCGCACCAGCCTCGTGTCCGCGCCGAAGTGTACGGAATCGTGGTGCTCGTCCCTCGCGTCGATCTGCTCGCTCTTCTCTCCATGAGCGGAGACCACGTCCAGCGTTCCGCTGTGCCGGATCAGGCGGATCCTACCCGTCTCCCCCACGATCTCGAAGGTCTCCTGGTCCTCGCTGTCGAAGCCGAAGATCGAGTAGAAGAGCTGACCGACGACTCCGTTCTCGAACCGCAGATTGACCACGGCGTGATCCAGGATGTCCGCGCCGGGCCGGAACACACAGACGTCCCGACCGGTCCTGATGTCCCGACCTCCCAGCCAGCTCTGCTCCTTGTCGGGAGACAGGCGATCCTGGGCCTGCCGCCCCCGGTGCTGCGGGCCGGTCCGGTAAGGGCAGACCCGATCGCACTCCCGGCAGCACTGCGGGGCTTCCGGGTCCGGCAGGTAGACCCGCCGTCCGCCGAAGCCGCTGACGCGCACGGGATCCGCCGAGACGAACCACGACATCGCGTCGACGTGATGGCTCGACTTGTCGTTGAGCGCGTCCCCCGAGAAGCGCCGTTCGCGGTGCCATCCGTGGAAGTAGACGTGATAGGGAATCACCGCTCGGAGAAGCACCATGTGGACGTCGCCGATCACGCCTTGGTCGATCAGCTCCCGCGCCTTTCGCCACGCCGCCTCGTAGCGGCGGGTGAACCCGAGCAGGATCGGAGAGGCGTGTCGGCGCTCGGACTCCAGGATCGCATCACAGTCCGCCAGGTCGTGCGCGAGGGGCTTGTCCAGATAGACGCGCTTTCCGGCCGCCAGCGCCTTCTGCACCGGTTCGCGGTGCTGGTCCGAGTGCGTCGTGACCATCACCAACTCGACGCGGGGATCGGCCAGGCACTCGTCGAGGTCGCTGTAGACGGTGATCGCCGGGGTATGGCCCGATCGACGGTACTGCTCCTCGAGGAAGGACCTGGCCTCGGTCGTGCGCGGCGCGAAGATCTCGCAGAGAGCGACGACCTCCAGTCGAAGCTCCTCGAAGTCCCGCGCCAGGAGGCTCCCCAGGTTCCATACGCCGCGAAGCCCCGCCCCGATCACGGCGACCCCGATCTCTTTCCTGTGGTCTCTCCCCATGCTCCTCGCGCCTTTCAGACCCAGATCGGCGAGCTCCAGGCCCACTGATCGTTCTTCTGACGTACCCGCACGTAGTAGAAATCACTCGAATCTGCCTCGGCGCGGTCTTCTGCCTGCCAGCTCCAGTGATACTCCGCCTCCGGGATGGCTCGTGAGAGCTGGAAGGCTTCGGAGACGAATCCGCCCTGGTAGCCGGAGCGGGGACCCTGGCGAAGCTCGGCGAGGGAGTACGACAGCTCTCGACCGTTGATCTCCGCCCCCACCCGGGTGTGGCCGTCCCCCTCGATCTCGAGGGTGAACTTCTGGGTCCCGTCGGTTCGCGTGTTGGAATTCGGCGAAGTGCGGGTGGTGAAACGCACCTCGTGGTCTCCGACCCGACTCCAGCTCGAGACCTGGTAGGAGGCCAGGTCCCGCGCCTGAGGAGAGACCGACTCCTCTCCTGAGAATCGCGGCTCCACGCCGAGCAATCTCCCGTCACGGACACCGAAGCGCACCCGCCAGTCGGTGGGGCGGGCGGCTTCTCCCCAGCCGACGGCGAGCGTCACCTTTCCCCTGAAGCCGGGAGACCCGTCTCGTGGATCGTCGCTCGCGCTGCGCCGGGCGATGACCCGGCCGTTCTTGACGAGGTCGACGTAGTCGAGGGGCGCCCCGCCCGTCACCGCCACCTCTGCGGATCGATCCCGAGACGGGCTCAGGATGGATCCCATGGGTGCGCCGTTGAGAGAGAAGGTCAGCTCGATCCGATCTCCGGTCAGGGCGTAGGTCCTCCGGCTCTGGATCGCCTCCCAGATTCCGTCGCGAGTGAGCTCCCCCGCCCACACTGCCAGGCGGCCGTGATCGTGGCTCCCCGGATGGGCGGAGTGGTGGTCGGTCGATCCGATGATCCCGAACTTCTCTCCCGCCAGGAGCCCCTGGATCATCGAGCTCCTGCCGTCTCGCGGTCCCATGGAGTGGAGATAGGGCCGAGGCGCATCGTCGTCCTCGGCGCAGCCGTGCATGGAGAGCACCTCGACCACGGGCGAGAAGCGCTCGTCGAAGTCTTCCCAGCAGATCCCCCGGTATCCCTCCAGGTAGCAGATGTGGTGGGGGATCATCATCGCATCGACGCCCCTCCGGGCCAGCTCCGAGAGCTCGCGCCGCATCGAGACGATGTCGGGGGCGCGAATGATCTCGCCTCGGGATCCCTTGTAGTAGACGCAGTAGTCCCCGTGTCGCATGGAGTGCCACTCGAAGGACAGGAAGGAGACGAAGCGGTGCTCCTCGTGGTGCCTCTCGGTGATCTCCTGCACCCGGTTCCAGATCGACGCGAGACGCTCGAACCCCCGCCGGTGATACTCCACCAGGTACCCGAGGCGCCCCTCGGCAGGGGGCATGTCCGGCCAGTGCGCGTGTCCGGTGACGCTGGCGAAGTCGAGCTGCAGACGGGCATTGGCGTAGGCGTCTTCGAGATCGCCGTGTCCGTAGCTGATGTTGCAGTGGTTGTGCAGATCGCCGTAGTAGACCCGGAGGCCCCGGAATGCCGGAGAAACGCTCAAGCGCCGGTTGCGCTGGAGGAAGAAACAACTGCGCCGTCTTCGGTCACGTACAGGAGATCGGACCGCGCACGGAGCTCTTCCTCCAACGCCGACAGCTTCTCCGCCGAAACGCCCCCCACGCGGATGTAGACCCGACGGAACTCGGGAGCCGCCAGGTTGTGGGAGGTCAAGATGCTGGCCAGCTGGCCGTCATGCCTCCGGATCACGTCCGCCACCTCCTTGATGGAGCCGGCGCGGTCTTCGAGCTGGAAAGCGAAGGTGATCCTTCCCGAGGAGACGCCCGAAAGATCGACCAGGGCCTTGAAGATGTCCGTCTCCGTGATGATTCCCAGAAGCTCTCCGCCGGCGCCCACCACGGGAATTCCCGACATGCGGTGCTGGAGCATGAGCTGGGCGGCTGCCACGATGGTCTGCTCGGGATGGATGGTGGTCACATCGCGGGACATGACTTCCCGGAGCGTGATCTTGGAGAGCAGCGAATGCAGCTCCGGCATCAGCTCTCTCTCCTGGGCATCGAAGCTGATGACCTGCGACGGCGCCGCCGACCGGAGATCGCGGTCCGTGACGATTCCGACCAGCTCGTCGCCGCGCAGGACCGGAAACCTGCGGACCTTGTGCTCCTTCATCAGCTCCGCCGTCTCCAATACGGACTTGTCCTCACTCAAGCTCATCGGATTCGGAGTCATGTATTCCCTCACCAGCATGGCGACGTCCCATCCTCCTTTGTGGATTCTTACCGGTGTGCCCTTCCGGATATCCTACACGGAATCACGGACCGGGTCTATCGGCGTGCAGCCTGTCGCAAGGGTACGTCGGGCCCATCGAGGGCAGGGAGGGAGGCGTCCTATTCGGCGAGTGCGGTGATGTTCTTCTGAATTGCCCGGGCCTCGATCGCCTTCACCAGCGTCTTGATGTCGGGAATGATCGATGCGAAGACGATCTCGCCGTCGATGCAGATCGTCGGCAGGTTCTTCACCCCGAGCTTCTTCATCATCCCCAGGCCGGCCCGGGCCTTGATCCTGTGCTCGTTGATGTAGACCTTCACGAAGGCGTCCCGTGCCGCTCGTTCGACCGCGTCCATCATGTACTGACAGGGGGCGCAGGAGGTGGAGTCGAGGGTGATGACGTCGACGATCACCTCCTTGTGCTCTCCGTAGGGAGGCACGTGGATGTCCTCGAAGGTGTCTTCCTGAGACTCGCCGGCGGAGGTCCTGACGACCTCCCGCTGATATGCATCGTGGACCATCTCCGCCACCGCCTGAAGGTTCTTCTCCGGCGTTTGGAAGGGCAGATCGCATCCCGGGGCCAGGATGAAGCCCTTCGCCCCGCTACTCTCGATGATGTCGACCGTCTCGCGCCGCGCGTCTCCTTCATCGCCGAGAAGGAGCACCGAGGTCAGCTTGATGTTTCCACCGAAGGACTTGCCGTTCTCGGTGCAGAGCCTGCGCAGATCGTCCATCGAGATCTGCTCGTCGACGGAGATGTTGTCGGCGTGGGTACGGCACATGGTCTCCAGGTTCCGGGTGACGTCGCCGCACACGAACAGGGAGGAGAGGCCGTCATTGTCGCGGATCCAGTCGAAGACCTTGTTCACCCCCTCGGTCACGAACGTCTCGAAATGCTCGAGGGAGATCTGGCTCGTCATCGGATCGACGACGGCGACGACGTCTGCGCCGTGAGAGAGATACAGCGATGCCATGCGAATGCCGACGTCGGCGCAGTAGTCGACCAGCGCCTTCACGTCATCGGGTCGATCGAACATGTCGAGGAAGATATCGTTTCCGCGAAGGTGGAGTGCCAAGGTGAAGGGCCCACAGATCAGGCCGTAGAAGGCGACTTTTTCTCCCAGATCGCGATCCAGCGCCTCCAGGGCGCTCATCGCCATCGGCAGGCGCCCCTTGGTCCGATCGAGCTCGGGGAGATCTGCGAGGGTGGTATCCGGGTCCGCGAGGGGATGGGAGATGACGGAAGGCGGGACCTCGTCGGCCCAGTGCAGCTCACATCCGAGAATCTCGGCCTCGAGCTGCAGGTCGAACATCACCGGCAGGCCGTCGGGTGCGTACAGCTGGTGCGCCTTCTTGAGACCCTCCACCAGGAGATCCGCGGAGCGCAGGTATTCCGCAGCGGTCCTCCCGATCAGCTTCCCGCCGTGGCAGCCGACGAAGGGAAGCCACGCGGGCCTGGGGGTCTCCTCGCCTCTCATCGCCGCGAGCAGCAGTTCCTTCCCGGTCATCACGCATCTCCTTCGGGACGCTGGGTCCGCGACCTGCCGTCACGCGGGGTGAAGGGTCGCGCACTCCCGGATCTGGCGGCGATTTCCGGGTGACGGTACCAGATGGTCCTGGCACCGCATCAGCTCTGGCTGGGCGTCGTGGAGTGAGGAGTCCGTGCGCCCGCGGATCAGGAGAGCAGGCCCGATACCACCTTCAGCAGCTCATCCTGGTCGATGGGTTTGGAAACGAAGCCCTCCGGCGCTGGTAGGTGCTTCCGGCTGCTGATGAACTTCTGGAAGTCCTCGGGCCTCCCGCCGTAGCCCGTGACCCCGGTGACGATCACCACCGGAGTTCCAGCCAGCTCGGGATCTCCTTTGAGGTCCCGATAGAAGCGAACTCCCGACTCCTTGGGCATCGAGATATCGAGCGTAATCAGGTCGGGCTTCTCGCTCCGCACCTTCTCCATGCCTTCGAGCCCATCGCTCGCTGAAACGGTTTCGTACCCGTTGTCCTGGAGGAGCGCTTCGAGATAGGTCACAACACTGGGCTCGTCGTCCAGGACGAGAATCTTCTTACGACCGCCTTGCGGTTCGCCCATGATCTTTCTCCTTGTAGAGGGTCCAATGGCTGCGAGAAGCCCTACATGTCATCACCCCACTTGATGAATCCGGGCTTCACATCGACCATGGCGTTGACCATCAGCTCGACGAGACCGGCGTAGGTGATTCCCTCCTTCTCCCCCAGCTCATAGTGATCGATCAGGTCTCTCATCTGCCCCTTGCAGTTGGAGCAAGGCGCGGCCACGTACTTCTTGGGCTCCGGGCCGCGGCAGTCCGAGAAGGCGTTGAGAATCTGCTCGAATTTCTTGCGGCCCGCAACCTTGCAGCGCCACTCGGTGATGTTGCTGCGCGACATCACCGCGTAGCCGCTTCCACCGCCACAGCAGTAGTTGTGGGGCCCGTGGGGGTTCATCTCCCGGAATTGCGGGCAGAGCATCTTCACAATCTCGCGCTGAGGCTTGATGATCCCCATCAGCCGCGTCAGGTTGCAGGGGTCGTGCATGGTGACCGGGAAGTTGTTGCGCTCCGGATCGAACTTGATCTTCCCAGAGAAGGCAATCTCTCGAAGCAGTGGGAAGCAGCTCTCCCGCGGAATCTGCAGGCCCGGCGGAATGATGCGGTCGGCGATCACCGTGAGCGCCTTGTGAGCGTGGCCGCATTCACCGAATACGATCTTCTTGACCCCGAGGTTCTTGGCCGCCTGGGCGTGTAGGAGAGCCGTCCTGGCGGTCTGGACGTCGTCGTAGAAGACGCCGTAGTTGATGTTGTCGTATCCCGCCAGCTCGCTCGAAAGCGTCCACGACAACCCCGCTGCCTGGAAGAGAATGCTGAAGGCGGCGACGTTGTCGGGCCACGAGAGGATCTCGCCGGCATTGTGAATCAGCAGGATGTCCGCACCCTCCACGTCCCATGGGGTCTTGAACTCGTAGCCGGTCTCTTCCGAGAAGTCCTCGTCGATGAACTCGAGATTGTCCATCACCGCCCTCTTGTTCATGCCCGTGGAGGAGCCCACCTTCATCTGCAGCATGGAGCCGTTCTCGTGCAGCTCCGGGGTGGTGATGCCCATCTCCTGGCTGAAGATCTTGCGGATCTCCCGGGCGACGAGCGCGTTGTCGACGCCGATCGGACAGGTCTGGGCGCAGCGCCTGCAGACGTTGCAGCGATACGCCAGCTCTCCCAGGCGGGCCACGGTCCGCCAATTCAGCTCCACGTCGCCGCTGCGCCATCTGGAAAGGGGCTCCTCCTTGATGTACTTCTTGTAGATCCTGCGGAAGACCTCGGATCGGTAGAGCGGGCGGTACATCTCGTTCTGGCCGGTGGCCTCGTACAGATGGCAGGCATCCGAGCAGGTGTTGCACTGGGCGCAGTGCTCCATGGTGGTGTCCAGCATGGAGAGGAAGGTCCAGTTGTTCTGCGGGTCGAAGAGCTTCCGCATCCCATCCAGGAACTTGTTGACCAGCTCCTCCTCTTCCTGCTTGCTCTGTGGCCTGGGAATCTGCAGGATATTCACATCGTCCAGAATGCAGGCGTACTTCTCCGTGGTGGAGTCGGGAAGGGGCTTCCATTCCTCGTCGCCGAAATCCGTGTCTCCGGGCAAGGGCATCAGGTCGTCGACCTTCACCGTCGTAAGCTTCTCGGTATCCTTGCCGATATCGCCGATCGTGACGTCTTTGTGGTCCTTCATCGTCTACTCCGTCTTCTCTTCTGCTGCGGGTTCGGCGGCCGGGTTGAACGTCGCGATGTCCGCCCATGTCTTCTTGCCGGGAATGGCTATGTGAGAGGCAGACCAGGTCGGTACGAAGCCCAGCTCCTGGCCGAGTGCCTCGTCAATCTCCGGTGCGTTCACGTTCGGCTTGTCCTCCCAGCGAATGTCGTGATACAGGAAGTATTTCATGAAGAAGTGGGACATGTGTGTGAACGGGATGTAGGCCAGCGTGAGGACGGCCAGGAAGACCTGCACGAGGAAGAGAGAGCTATCCACCTCCTTCAGGTTGAAGGTGATCAGACCGGCGATGAAGCTGCGCGCCATCTCGAAGCTGGGGTCCGCCACCGCCCAGGTGAGCAGGGCGACGCCCATGGTGGCGAGGAAGAGAACCAGGTTGAAGCGGTGCTCCGGCGATGCGTAGTTGCGCAGATTCGCGTCGTTCAGCCTCCGGTACAGGAGTCCGATCCCGCCGAGCAGCGTCAGGCCGAAGGCTATGGGACCGAGGAGCGTGGAGACCCCGGCGATCAACGCCAGCAGCCCGGAATCAGCCGACATGCCAGCGAGCTGGCCGACTGCGCCGATCACGAGCAGGGCCACCAGACCGAAGGTCAGGTACAGACCGAAGTGGAAGGGGAAGGAGACCCACCAGAGGCTACGGTTGTGCTCCCAGAGCGCCTTCAAGAACAGCATCTCCGGGACCATCACCGAGAGCTCGCCTATCCGCGAGGTCTCTCTCGGCTTCTCCCACCAGTTCAGCTCCTCCAGATAGCTTCCACCGTACGAAGCTCTCCCGCCGCCTTCGTGGGGAACTGGGTAGAGCTCCCACCGGAGGTGCTGCGGGTTCTTCCTGTAGGCTGTGATGCGTTTCAAGACGCCCACAATGAAGACGGCTAGCGCCAGATAGGTGAGTAGATAGGCCAACTGGGACATGCTGCTCTCCTCGGTGAAACCTTCGTTCAGAATCCAGTGCCGAGCTGGGTTTCAGATTGGTCTCGAAAGACGTTGACTCCGCGGCAGGCTCATAGGTTCAGATCTCGATCGCTCAGGTCTCTTTCTTCTTCGGTGGGTCGCTCCGGACGTCCTCTCCCCTAGTTCCGGGCGGCTCCTCCGTCAAGCCGAACTTGCGCATGCGCCGCCACAGCGTGCTGCGGTGGATGCCGAGCTCCAGAGCGGCGAGGGTCTTGTTGCGGCCGTGCTTGCGCAGCACCGCCAGCAGCGCCTCCTGCTCGCCATCTTGCGAATGCCGGGTGGGCTCGCCAACCGGCGTGAGCGCGGAAGCCCGGAGGATGTAGGAAGGGAGGTGCTCGGGCCTGAGCACGGTCCCTTGCCCCACCACGAAGGCGTGCTCCATCAGGTTTTCCAGCTCGCGCACGTTGCCCGGGTAATCGTGGGCCTGAAGGATCCGCATGGCCTCAGGCGCGACCTGACTCACGGTCCGGTCTCCGCGCCTGTTGAGGCGCGCCAGGACCCGGTCGACGAGCAGAGGAATATCCCTCTTGCGCTCCGCCAGGGAAGGGACGTCGATGGTGATGACTTCCAGACGGTAGTAGAGGTCCTCCCGGAACCGGCCTTCCCGCACCGCGCGCTCCGGGTCGTGGCGCGTCGAGGCGACCACGCGAATATGGCTGCGGGGCTCCTCGCCCTCGCGCGCCGGCTGGAAGGCCTCCTGCTCGAGGGCCTGGAGCAGGCGAGCCTGTGCGGCCGGCGAAAGATCCGCGATCTCGTCCAGGAACAAGGTGCCGGCTTTCACGTCGCCGATCCAGGAGGGGAGCCCCGAGGCCCCCGCGGCACGCCGGCCGTGCAGCTCCTCATCGCCCAGATCGTCGCTGATGCCGGACCCACTGAGCTTCAGGAAGGCGAACGCATTGCGCTGGCTGAGGCGGTGGATGGCTCGGGCGACCAGCTCCTTGCCAGCTCCGCTCGGGCCTCGGATCAGCACCGCCGCATCGGAGCGGGCCACGGCAGGCAGGATGCCCAGGACCCGTCGCATCGCATCGCTGCGCGAGACCATACCGGCGACCTCGACGCACTCGTCCGCAGAATTCTGCGTGGAGTGCCTCTCCTGGACGTTGCGGAACGACTCCACGCCGCCCAGAAACGAGCCGTCGCGGTCCCTGAGTGCGGCGGCGCTGACGCTGACCGTCAGTTCTGCTCCGTCGCGGGTCAGAATTTCGACGTCTGCCGGACCTGCGGTTTCGCCGGTCGCGATGGCCTGCCGCATCGGGCAGTGCTCGTCACAGCGGCTGGCTCGAAAGACCTCATGGCATCGTCGGCCGACCGCCTCCCCGGCGGGATAGCCGGTGATCTCTTCAGCGGCCCGGTTCCAGTAGGTGATGTGGAGGCCCGGGTCCACCGTGAACACCCCATCGGCAACGCTGTCAAGGACGACATCCATCAGAGAGCTGGCAGGCATGATTCCGAAATCCCACGCACTCGTTGCGGCGTTGCACCTTAGCACAGATCCGTTGCAGTGCAACGCAACAGGGCTCGGGTCGATTCAGGATTCATCCTTGTCTTCATAGGGTATTCTATGGCAATCTTGGCCTGCGCCGCGTCGCGTATGGCGTTGCATGGTGTCGCGTCGGTGCGCCGGAGCTCCGGTCCGGCTCCGGTTCGGTCCCGCGGCGATTGGCCTGGCAGAGCCGGGCAGGGCACGGTTTGACATGAAGAAGGTCCTCGTCGTCGATGATGAGCAGTCGATCGTGATCTACTTGACCACCGTGCTGGAGGACAGCGGCTACGCCGCCTGCTCGGCCATGGACGGCCAGGAGGGTCTGGGGATGGCCCGCAGGGAGCAGCCGGACCTGATCTGCCTGGACGTCATGATGCCCAAACGCTCGGGCGTCTCCCTGTACGAGGAGATCAGGCGCGACCCGGCGCTGCAATCCACCCCGGTGATGTTCATCAGCGCCTACAACCGGATCCGGGACCTGCGCAACCCCGTGACCTTCCGCAAGATGATCCCCGACATGGCCATCCCCCAACCGGATCTCTGCATGGAGAAGCCCATCCAGGTCCTCGAGTTCCTCGAAGCCGTCTCCAAGCTCACCGGATAAGCCGCGCCCGCGAAAAGGACCGACGAGTGCAGCCAGAAATAACCCCGGATTTCCATCGCTGGATCAGCGAGGAGCTCTTCGACCACGTTCCGCTCGCGATCTGCGTGGTCGACCGGCAGTTCCGAATCGTCGAGGCCAACGAGAGGTTCGCCAAGCTCTACGGCGAGTGGCGTGGGCGTTTCTGCTACGACGTCTACAAGGGCCGGAACGAGAGATGCGACCGTTGCGGCGCCGCCAAGACCTTTCGAGACGGAAAGACCCGACAGCGGGAGGAGGAGGGCGTCGACCGTCAGGGAAACGCCACCCACTATGTCGTGAACATCGTCCCGGTCCTGCGAGGCAACGGCGATGTCCCCTACGTCATCGAGATGTCGAGGAACATCGCCGAGCTGAAGACGCTCCAGCGCCAGAAGCTCGAGGCCGAGCGGCTCGCGGCGGTGGGACAGACCGTGGCGGGCCTGGCCCACGGCATCAAGAACCTGATCATGGGCCTCGAGGGCGGCATGTACGTGGTCAACTCCGGGCTTCGGAGTAGCAATGAGGAGCGCCTTCTCCAGGGGTGGAAGATGTTGGAGGAGGACATTGGGCGCATCTCCTCCTTCGTCAAGGAATTCCTCGAGTTCGCCAAGGGCCGGCAGCCGACGGTGGATACGATCCAGCCCAACGACGTAGCCCGAAAGGTCGTGGCCAGCTTTCGGGAACGGGCCGCGCGGTCGGGAGTCGAGCTCCGGCTCGACACGGAAGAGCTCGAAGAGGCGACGATGGACGAGGAGGGCCTCCACGCCTGCCTCACCAATCTCGTGCTGAACGCCATCGACGCCTGCGTGATGAGCACCGGGGAGACCCACCACGTGGTTCTGTCCACCCGCGAACGGGACGGCGTCCTGACCTTCGAGGTCGCCGACGACGGCTGCGGCATGGACTACGACATCAAGCAGAAGGTCTTCACGAACTTCTTCTCGACCAAGGCCTCCGGGAAGGGGACCGGACTCGGGCTCCTCACCACCCGCAAGATCGTGCAGGAGCACGGTGGAAGGGTATCCTTCGAGTCCTCCGAAGGAGAAGGTTCAGTCTTCAGGTTGGAGTTCCCGCGTGATAGCCTTCCCCGGCCCCCGCGGGAGGGGGCGGCTGAGCAGCAGTCAAAGATGAAGTAGCATCGGGTTTCCCCGGGGGTGGGAAGGAAAGGAGAGGAGGGACCATGGAGGACGTCAGGGGCAAGACGGTGCTCGTGGTGGATGACGAGCCGAACGTGCGGATGTACCTGCAGACGGTGCTCGAGGACGCCGGCTTGGAAGTTCAGACCGCTGCCAACGGCCACCAGGCGCTCGACAGAATGACGGAGAAGAAGCCGGACGTCATCTCGCTGGACCTGGTGATGCCCAAGATGTCGGGCCTCAACTTCTTCAAGTACATCCAGAAGAACAAGGACAGAGCCGGCATCCCCGTCGTCGTCGTCACGGCACATGCGAAGGACGAGATGGGTTCGGACGACCTCGAGAAGATCGAGAAGCACAAGTCCGAAGAGTGCAGGATCTTCCTGCTCGAGAAGCCCGTGGACGCTCCGACCTATGTCAATACGATTCGCCAGGCGCTGGAACTGGAGCCTCTCGGCCCGGAAAGCGAAGAGGGTGAGGCCCTCCGGATGCAGGTGAAGGACGCGGTCCAGGCGGCGGACAAGGAAGCTCTCAAGAACGCGCTCAAGATCCTCAAGGGGGACTGAACAGTCGATCGTGATGGCTCCCGGATTGTAGGGGAGTCGCGCCCGAAACCGTCCGTTCCACGCAGCCCGCTCCAGGTCGTGGAAGATCGGCGGAAATCTCTTCATGGGCGCACCACGGCGGCAGCCCCGGCGTCCCGGCCCAGTGGGCCCACCGCCGGCCTTTGCGTCCTCTCGAGCGGGGAAGGGAACGAGATGGATCCGAGCCTCTCCAGACGAAGATTCGGCAGCGTCGTGGAGATGATCGGCAACACGCCCCTGATACCGATCCACAAGCTGAACCGGAATCCCAAGGTCGAGCTCTGGGCGAAGGTGGAGGGGTGCAACCCCGGAGGATCGATCAAGGACCGCATCGCGTTGTCGATGATCGAGGCGGCCGAAGAGGCCGGTCAACTGAAGCCCGGCATGACGATCCTCGAGGCCACCAGCGGCAACACCGGGATTGGCCTCGCACTGGTGTCGGCGGTCAAGGGCTACGAGCTGCTGCTCACCATGTCCGAAGCCGTGTCGGTCGAGCGCCGCAAGATCCTGGCGGCCTACGGCGCCGAGTTCCTGCTGACCCCCGGCGACCTCGGAACCGACGGGGCCATCGAGCGCGCCTACGACCTCGCGGACGAACATTCCGATCGCTATCTGCTGGTGGACCAGTACAACAACCCCGCCAATCCCCTGGCCCACTATCGGGGCACGGCTCCCGAAATCTGGGAGCAGACCGATGGTCGCGTCACCCACCTGGTCGCGGCCCTGGGAACCACCGGCACCGTGATCGGGTGTTCGAGACGCCTCAAGGAGCTCAATCCCGAGGTGCAGGCGATCGCGGTCGAGCCCCATCTGGGGCACGGGATCCAGGGGCTCAAGAGCCTGAAAGAGGCGTACGTTCCCGGGATCTTCGACAAGAGCCTGGTGGACCGAAAGGTCAACGTGGCCGATGACGACGCCTTCGAGATGGCGCGGCGATTCGCCAAGGTCGAGGGCCTGATGGTGGGGATGAGCTCGGGAGCCACCGTCCACGCGGCGCTGGAGCTCGCCGAGGAGCTCGACGAGGGGGTCATCGTGCTGATTCTCCCCGACTTCGGCGAGCGCTACCTTTCCACCAACCTCTTCGATGTGACTGGATGATCAGGCTCTACAACACCCTGACCCGGCGCAAGATGCACTTCCGGCCCTTCAACGAGGGCAAGGTGAGCATCTACACCTGCGGCCCCACCTTGCACGATCTGGCACACATCGGCCTGATTCGCCGTCTGCTCGCCGTGGACATCCTGAAGAAGGTGCTCCAGCACGACGGCTACCAGGTGCGCCACATCGTCAACCTGACGGACATCGACGACAAGACCATCGGCGAGTCTGGACGCCGGGGACAGCGACTCGACGAGCTCACCGACCACTACGCCACCGAGTTCTTCGACGACATGGCCACCCTCAGGATGTTCCCGGCCGATCACTACCCGCGTGCCACCGAGCACGTCGAAGAGATGATCGGGATGACGAAGGCATTGACCGGAGCCGGCGCAGCGTACGAGATGCGGCGATCCGTCTATTTCGACATCAGCAGCTTCCCCGGCTACGGCAAGCTCAGCCGCGTCGACCTGTCCAAGATCAGGAGCGGCTCCACCGTCGACCTGGACTACTACGAGAAGGACAATCCCCGCGACTTCACGCTGATGCGTCGTTCGGACCTCGCGGAGCTCCGGCGGCGGATCACCTACAAGACCGAGTGGGGAAGCGTGCGGCCGGGGTGGCATATCGAGTGCGCTGCCATGGCCGCGAAATACCTCGGTCTGCCCTTCGACATCCACACCAGTGGCCAGGACCTGCTCTTCCCTCACAACGAGAACGAGAACGCCATCTGCGAGAGCTTGTCGGGGCAGCCGATGGCGCGGTACTGGATGCACGTGGGGCTGATGCTGCGCAGGGGCAAGAAGATGTCACGGTCCAGCGGTTCGGCTCTGACGCTGCGGGATCTGCTCGCTCGAGGCTACAGCGGGAGCCAGCTTCGCTACTTCCTGCTGCAGATCCACTATCGTCGCCAGGCCGACTTCTCGTTCGCGCGGCTGGATGCCGCGTGCAAGGAGCTCGCGCGCTTCAATTCGCTGATCAGGAAGCTCCGACTGGTGCGCGGTGGAGAAGCGCCCCACAAGGCGGTGGATGAGATGGTCGTCGAGGCGGATCGCGGCTTCTTCGCCGCAATGCACGATGACCTCAATGTTCCGAAGGCCCGAGCCTGCCTGTTCGAGCTGCTCAAGTCACTCAACAAGCACATGAGCACGCTTCCGTTCTCCCAGGCCGATGCCCACCTGGCGCTGGATCTTCTCTGGCGCGCGGATCGCATCTTCTGTGTGCTGGACTTCGGGCGGGAGACTCTGCTGGACGATCACGTGAGCCTGTTGATCGAAGAGCGCAGCCTGGCCCGCGCGTCGGGGGACTACAAGCGGGCGGATGCGTTGCGGCAGGAGCTGGAAGCCCTGGGGGTGGAGCTCGATGACACGCCTTCCGGATCGCGGGTCCGCGCGCCCGGCTAGGAATGGGGGGCCGGGAGGTTCGATGAAGGAGCCGGCGCTGACCGAGTACGACCTCGCCCGCTACGGCAGGCAGATCATGCTGTTCGGCGAGGATGCGCAGCGGCGGCTCAAGGGGACCGGGGTGTTGGTGGCCGGAGCCGGGGGCCTCGGCTCGCCCGTATGCGCCTACCTGGCGGTCGCCGGCATCGGACGGCTGCGGTTGGTGGACTTCGACAGGGCGGAGCTGAGTAATCTCAACCGGCAGATACTCCACTGGGACGAAGACCTCGGCAAGCTGAAGGTGGAATCCGCGCGAGAGAAGCTCGCGCGGATCAATCCGTCGATGGAGATCGAGGTCTTCTCCGAGAGGATCGATGAGTCGAGCGTGGACGCCCTGGTGGGCGACGCCGATGGCATCGTCGACTGCATGGACAACTTCGCGGCGCGCTATCTCCTCAACAGAGCAGCGATAGGGAAGAGGATCCCGTTTTTCCACGCGGCGATTTACGGTCTCGAGGCCCGCGTGATCACCTTCGTACCCGGCGAGACGGCGTGCTTCCGCTGCCTGTTTCACGAGGGACCGCCTCCTGGCGGGGCGTTTCCCGTGGTCGGAGCGACGCCCGGGGTGGCCGCCACCATCCAGGTGATGGAGGTCGTCAAGTACTTCACCGGCCACGGCCGCCTCCTCCGGGACCGCCTGCTGGTCTTCGACGGAGAGACGGCGGGGTTTCGGGAGTTCAAGCTCCGTCGGGATCCCGAGTGCCCGGATTGCGGGCACCTGTTCCCACCGGCCGGCTGAAGGAGAGCTCGGGCTAGGACAACGGGAGCTCGGCGAGGCCCTTCTTCCTGCGGATCGCCTCGAGCACACCCAGGGTGCCGGTCATCATGTTGTCGCCGAGGGGAGCGCCGAGCTCGATCTCGAGACGCGATGGGCCGATCAGCCCGCGCTTCGGCCCGGTCGCGAGGACGATCTCGACGTTCTCGAAGCCCATCGATCGGCGCGTATAGGCACCGTGCCCGCCTTCGGACAGGACTCGCGCATGCTCGAGGGACCCGTTCGCGAGATCGACCAACAGCTCTTCCAGCCGTTCCAGCGTAATGTCCTTGGTGTGGAATTCGAAGAAGCCAGCGAGCTCCGTCCCCTCCATGGCCGCGCCCACGGTGTGCGAAGTAGCGATGTCCAGGACCAGGGCGTTCTTCTGCCGTCGCACTCGCGGATCCATGGAGGCCCCCAGGATGGCCGCCATCCCGCTGTCCATGACGTAGATCTCATCGGCCGGAAGTGATTCGGCGCTCCGCGCGATCGAGCGCAGCCGGCTCATGTCGGCGGGAATCTCCTCGGCGCGATGGAGAAACGCATCGGGGAAGGGCGTCCCGTCCAGGATCTTCCTGAACTGGCGATGGCGGTGATCGAGCGGGGAGCCTCCTCGGGGGGGAGCTCCGTGATCCTGTGCGCAGAGCCCCACCGCATCGAAGGAGAAGGGCACACCGAATCCGCTCACGATCTTCCGCAGGCGATCGATCTGGAGATCCCCGAACTCGATGACGCTGTGCTCCCCCGCGCCAGCCATCGCATCGGCGGTCTCGTCTTCGACCACTCGGATGCCCGCGGAGCGAACGCGCTCGAGGTCGTGGTGAATCGTGGGAGCCGCCGAGATCGACATCACCACCTCGGCGTCTCGCGCCCGCTCCTTCACCGCGTGCGAGACGGCGCCGCCACCCATCTCGCTGCCGAGGATCAGGAGGCTTCCGGCAGCCGCTTCGACCTCTCGCGCCAGGGTCGCCACGGGGGAGCGAACGACCGCCTTCCAGTGCTCGCCGCTTCGGAGGTCGAAGTGGAGGACATCCATCGTCCCGGCGCCGATGTCCACAGTGAGAATCCCGCTCATCCCGCCTTCCTTCGAATCACGCCTCGGTTTCGGTGGCGAGGCGCAGAGCGATGCGACAAGCCTCGCAGAATCTCCCCACGTCGAGGGCCTCTTCGACCGTGTGCGGAGCGATCTGCCCGCAACCGAGGCTCACTGTGGGGATGCCGTGCCGATTGGTCCAGTTGGCGTCGATACCTCCGTTCGCGACCGCGCGCTCCGGCTCCTGTCCAAGCGATCGAATCGCCCGCTCGGCGATCAGAACGCAGGGCTCTCTCTTGGGCAGCCGATAGGACTCGTACTCGAGTGTGCTCTCCACGCGCACCCGTCCGCGGGCCCCCGACGCGCTCCTCACGCGACGCGCGGCGCGCGAGAAGGCGCGCTCGATCTCGCGGACGATGCGCCTGCGGAAGGCGGGATCGTGGCTTCGGGCTTCCGCCCGAATCGAGAGCCGATCGGTGATCACGTTGGTCGCTCCCCCTCCGTGGATCGAACCGATGTTGCTGGTCCCCGTCTTGCGGCCCTTGCGAATCTGGCCGTGCCACCCGCCCTGCTCCAGATCGGCGATCGCCAGCGAGGCGACGGCGATCGCGCTCACCCCCGACTCCGGCGCCACGCCGGCGTGGGCGGCGATGCCCTCCACCTCGATCGTCAGTCGATAGCAGCCGGTCGCCCCGACGGTCAGCTTGTAGGGGGAGCCGCCGTCCCAGTTGAATGCGAGCTGCGGCTTGCCGAGCAGGCCCTTTCCCACCTGCCGCGAACCGTGGAGCCCCACCTCCTCCTGCACGAACCAGCAGAAGGTCAGCGGGGGATGGGGCAGCCCGCGCGTCAGGATCTCGAGAGCGCTGGAGAGGACGACCGCCACTCCGGCACGATCGTCGCCCCCGAGCCCAGTCGACGCGTCGGCGGAGCGGATTCGCCCACCGCGCAGCACGGGCCTGGCGCCGAGACAGGTGGGGACGGTGTCCAGGTGAGCCGAGAGCATGCGCCGCGGGGCGCGGCGGGTCCCCGGCAGTCGGAGCACCAGGTTTCCGCTGTTGCCACGGAGGGGCGTGCGGCGATGGGCGGCGTCGCGCCGAATCGCCGACGCCGGGGCCCCTGCCTCTCGAAGCCGCTGCTCGATGAAGCTGGCGACCTCGGCCTCGTTGCCGCTCCCGCCTGGAATCGCCATCAGCTTCATCGCCAGGTCGACGGCTCGCTCTGTGTCCGGCTCGTAGACCGCGGTCGTCTCGACCTCGGCGGCGGTCATGTCACCTGCTCGCTTCGGCTCGCGTTCAGGCGGCGGAAGATCCCCTTGTTGCGTCTGTAGATGCTCACGAACTCGCGAAAGAGAGCGTCGTAGACGCGTCGCGTCTCGGGTCTGGGGAGATAGGTCTTCCGGTACTCCATCAGGTTCGGGATGTCCTCGAAGGAGATGAACCCCAGGCCCACCGCGGCGATGAACGCAGCACCGCGAACGTTCGCCTGGATGGGATCCTTCACCTGTCGGATCGGACGATCCATGACGTCGGCGAAGATCTGACACCAGAGCTCCGAGCTCGCACCCCCTCCGACGATGTGGATCGCGTCGAGGCGCTTGCGCGCGAGCCTCTCGAGGGGCCGGAGCATCCAGCGCGTGTTCAGCGCCACGCCCTCCAGGAAAGCTCGAACCAGGTCGGCGCGCCGGTTCTCCAGCGAGAGGTTGTAGATCGCGGCCCGTACGGTGCGATCGTCGACGGGAGAGCGCTCACCGAAGATCCACGGGGTGTAGATCACGCCGTTGCTGCCGGGAGGGCTCCTCTCGGCGACGCGATCCATGAGCTCGACGGCGTCGGGAGGCCTCTCCCCGCTGAGCAGCTCGTCCTCGTCGTACAGGATCCGATCCCGGAGGAAGGTCAGATTGCCGCCGGCCGTGGTCTGCATCGCGTGCATCAGGTAGCGGCCCGGTATGGCACAGGGGATCGAGGCAATGAAGGATCGGAGGTCCGTCTTCTTGAAGGGCACGTGGGCTGCCAGCCACGACGAGGTCCCGATGTACAGATGCGCCCGGTAGTCCTCCACCGCACCGGAGCCGATCGCCGCCGCCGTGTTGTCGATGGCGCCCGCCACCACCACTACGTCGTGGGTCAGTCCCAGCGTTTCGGCGACCTCCTTGTCGAGGCTCCCGATCACCTCCGTGCACTTGACGATCTCGGGGAACTTCTCCCGGTCGATCCCGCAGCCCCGCAAGAGCGAATCGCTGTAGGCCACGTTCTCGACGTCCCGGTTGTCGGTCACCCAGGAAGAGAGGATCGAGTCGTAGGTCGCCACCAGCCTGCCGGTGAGCCGGAAGTTCAAGTAGTCGAGCACGTTCAGGAACTTGTGGGTTCGCTGGTAGACCTCCGGGAATTCGTGCTTGATGAGGAGCATGTGGGAGGCGGGGTCTTTCCCCGTGGTGGATGGCGCACCGCCGGTCAGCCGGATCCAACGCAGCAGCTTGAGGGGGTGGTATCCGGCCACCTCGAAGGGGCCGCGGGTGATCTCTCGGAGATGGTCGGCCCCGCGGGAGTCCATCCAGAGAATGGCGTTCATCAGATGCCGCCCCTGCGCATCCACCGCCACCGTGCCCTCGCCCTGGGTGTTGCAGCAGATCGCGACGATGTCCTCGCGTGAGACGACGTCTTGGTCGATCAGCTCCTTGGACGAGGTGAGCAGTGCATCCCACCAATCGCCGGGATCCTGCTCGGCCCCGCCACCCGGAAGGATGCGCGTCTCCACCGCATGGAAGCACCAGGCCACCACCTGGCCATGAACCGATACCAGGGCGGCCTTGCAGCCCGAGGTTCCCAGATCGATGGCGAGAACGTACTTGTGGGAGGGCATGAGTCGCTTCACTCGGACTGCGGGACGCCGTCCTTCCGCGCGATCTCGGCGTCCTGCGCCTTCTTGACGAAGTCGGAGAGGACTCGCGGCAGCGGGTCCGGCAGCGTGGTGACGGGTCGGCCCGTGGCCAGGGCGCGGTAGTAGATCGAGGCGGTCTTCTCCAGCAGCTCGACGTAGTTGACGGTCTTCTCGAGGCTTCTGCCGATGCACAGCGCGCCGTGGTTCTGGAGCAGATAGCAGTGGCCGTGGTTGTCGAGCTTGCTGACCACGTTCTCGAGTAGCTGGGGACTGCCGGAGACGCCGTAGGGGACGACCTCGACCGGGTCGCCGATGGCCGCGGTCACCTCGTCGAAGAGGGAGGGGATCGGCTCGTTGAGGATCGAGAAGATGCTGGCGTAGATCTGATGGGAGTGGATCACCGCGCTGACGTCTCTTCGATTCTTGTAGACCGCGACGTGCAACGGCGCCTCGACGGAGGGATCCAGCTCGCCCTCGATGCGACCCAGATCGAGGTCGACGATGCAGATGTCCTCGACCTTCATTCCCGCGTACGCCTTGCCGTGGGGCGTCACCGCGACGATCCCCTCGTCCTCGATCAGGACCGAGACGTTGCCCGCGCTTCCCGAGCGCGTGCCGAAGTACCCGTTCTCACTCAGCGTCTGGCTGACCCGGAGTACCTCGCTCTTGTAGTCGTCGTACTTGCCCATGCTGGATCACCTCGTCGTTCGGAGTTCGAGCTTCTCGCCACTGTCTGATGGCCCGGTGAGATCATCCGACCCCCTCCACGCTGCTGAGCACGCGGGCGAAGCCGCCGAGGGCCTCCTCGACCACCTCGTCGGTGTCCGCCATGCTGGTGTACAAGCGACTCCCGGCCAGCGTGATCACTCCCTCGGCCGTGAACGCGGCCCCCATCTCCTCGGCGATCTCCTTGCGCCGCATCACCTTGGTGAAGAAGTCCGGATCCGTCGTGTCGACCAGCAGCACCCCGTGGGTTTCGAGGTGAATGATGGGGCCGTGGTTGTAGACGAAGAAGGGAAGGTCGAGATCGTCGATGGTGGCCTGGAGCCCCCGGCAGAGTTTGTCTGCCGCCTGTCCCGCCAGGACCGGGGCGTTGGTGCGCTCCATCTCCAGGATGGCGTGGTAGCCCGCCGCGCAGCTCACCGGGTTGGCGGAGAGGGTTCCGCCGACCAGCGTCTTCTGCCCGCCCGCACCGATGCCTGCCGTAAAGGTCGACATGACGTCCGCCCGGCCCCCGATGCCACCCGCTGCCGGGAATCCGCCGGCCACGCACTTGCCGAATACGGTGAGATCGGGCTTGATGCCGAAGTATCCCTGCGCGCCGCCCAGACCCAGCCGGAAGGCCGTCACCACCTCGTCGAAGATGAGCAGGGTGCCGAACTCGTCACAGAGCTCCCGCGCCCGGGCATTGAAGTCCCGCTGCACCGGCCGCGAGCCGCTCTCCGGGCCGATGGGTTCCAGGATCAGTGCCGCGGTTCCGCCCTCCGACTCGTTTCGCTCGAGCAGGGCGCGCAGACCATTGTCTCCCTCGATGTCGTTCGGAAAGAACTCCTGCGTGTTTACGAGACATTCCTCGGGGATCCCCGCCGCCTCGTAGGGGCCCGTACCGGGGATCCGCGTGCCGAAGACGAGCTGATCACTCCAGCCGTGATAGGCGCCGCCGACCTTGATGATCTTCTTCTTGCCGGTGAAGTTCCGCGCGGCCCGAATCGCCGCCATGGCCGCCTCGGTGCCACTCCCGAGCATTCGGAAGATCTCCACCGACGGCATGTGCCGGTGGATCAGCTTGGCGAGCTCGAGCTCGTACTCGTGGAAGAGCCCGGTGACCGGGCCACACTCCTTGAGGACTTCGATCACCTTCTCGAGCAGCGGCGCGTAGTTGCTGCCCAGTACGGTCGGCCCACCCGCCTGGAGGAAGTCCACGTAGCGGTTGCCATCGACGTCCCAGAGATGCGCGCCTTCCGCCTTCGCGATGCTGAGGGGAAACGGAAAGTTGAACGCGAGGTTGTGCTGGACGCCGCCCGGGATGTACTTGGCAGCCTCCGCCGTCGCCGCCTTCGACTTCTTGCACCGCGTCTCGAAGTAGTCGAGGTACTCCTTCATCTTGTCTCGCCGGATCGGGCGCGTGGGCGAGTCCACCAGCCGTTTCGCCTTTGCGATCAGTTCGTCCGTGTCAGGCCATTGGGAGATGGCGTATTCCTGCGCACTCATCTGAATCCCCTTCCATGGGTCGCTCGCCCGCTAGGACGGGTGGGCCGGTGATTGCTCATTCCTCGCGCGCAACATCGTATACGGGCCTTCCGGAATCACGGCCACTCGCGCCCCGCGGTGCAGAGAGATATAGCCGTCGATGGCCCTCTGGGCCCGTCGGATCGCATCGCCCTCTCCCAGAATCGGCGTCAGACCGAGGTACTGCTGCTCACCGGATGGGATGCCGTCGGTGGCGAACCAGAGCCGCTCGCTACCGATGCGATCCAGCACCCGGCACTGCACCTGAAGCTCCCACTGGTCGAGCTTGGTCTCGTGGCGATTCGCCTCGATGTGCTCGAGGAATCCGCGCCAGTCAGGACCCCAGGCGCGCATCAGCTCTGTGTAGGCTCGACTTCCGAGGCCCTCGCCGCAGTGCGAGAGCTGCAGCAGCGTGGTTGCGGCTCGCAGCGCCGGGAGGGCGGTACACATGCCTTTGACGGTCTGGTAGAAGGTCTGATCGAGCGGATACCCGCCGCCGCACGTGACCACCAGATCGAGGTCGCAGGGAACCCGAGCGGTGGTCCAATCGGTGACCTCCTCGCAGCCGGCCAGGTGGGCCTGCTTCAGGTCGCCGCAGTAGATACCCGCGATCTCTCGATCTCGCGTGATGGCGACGTTGAAGAGGAAATCCACGCCGACGGTCTGCGCGATCTCGAGGGCGATCTCGTGGCAGGGGTTCCCCTCGAGGATGCCGTTGTCGGCCAGGGGATCGGCGAGGGTGTCGAATCCGTGGAATCGCTGGATGCTGGCCAGGTCGACGAGGGCGGGGAAGACGCCTTTTCGACCCCCGGAGAATCCCGCCATGAAGTGCGGCTCGATGTAGCCGGTGACGATCCTGAAGTCGGCCTCGACAAAGCGGGTGCAGACGCTGACCGGCGGATCGTCGCTGACCTTGGTCAGGGTCTCGGGCCTGTCCGCCGTGTGGTCGATGATCTCCAGGCGCCGCGCAATCTCCCGACCCAGGATGAACTCGCGCTCTTCGGGGGTGCTCGGCCGGTGCATGCCGGTCCCGATGATGATCGAGATTCGCTCATCGGCGACGTCTGCAGCGGTGAGCACGTCCAACATCACGGGGAGAAATCGTCGGTTCGGCACCGGACGCGTGATGTCCGAGACGGTGATGGCGACAGTTCTGGGCTGGCGCCGACGGATCAGCTCGGCGAGAGGGGGCGTGCCGATCGGATCGGCCAGCGCGGATGCCACGGCCCGCTCCGGATGCGCGACGGTGGGCGGGTCCTCGCCACTCAGGTTGACCGCATCTCGCGGAAGCTCGATGTCCGCCCCGTTCCTTCCGTAGAGCAGTCTCACCCGTCGGCGGTCATCCATTACGGCACAGGATAGCGTCCGGAAGCAGGCGCTGCTTCGCGCTCGTTATCGGACTTCCTCGCCAAGAGATTCGAACGGATCCCCGCCGACGCGTCAGAAGAGCCGGAGGCGCGTCATCCTGCCGACCGTCTTGCTGGCACCCGTCATCGCCCCGGTGACGCCGCCGAAGGCGTGCGCACCGAGGGCGGTTCGGTGCCTGAAATCGTCCGGCGTGTAGAGCACGCGGGTCACCGTGTGCTCGCCAAGGCCCGGCAGGTAGCGCTCGGCGTAGGAGACCAGCCGGTCCCCGAATTCTTCCGCACGCTCCGCCCAGCTCCCCTCCGCGAGGGTGTCGGGTGCGACGGTGTAGAGGGTGACCACGTGGTGTCCGGTGGGAGCCATCTCCGGCGAGTGCTTGCTGGGGATGTAGACCACCCAACCGTCCCGGCCTTCGTGGTAGACCCCCGCCTCGAGCTCTCGGATGTTCGGCTCGATCTCGTAGGTGGAGTAGTAGTAGCAGAGCGCCTGGCCGTTCTGATGGACGCTCGGGTCGAAGTCCACCCCGAGATGCACCATGAAGACGGAGCTGGTGACCGCCAGGTTGTCGACGTGATCCTTGAGGAACCGCGCTGGAAGATGTTCGCGACCGATCAGGTTTGCGAAGAGCTCCCTCGCTCCGCCGCTGGCCACCACCGCATCGACCTGCTGGCGCTGCTCGGCCGACCAGTTCTTGATCCGGCGTATCTGTAACATCCCCTGCAGCAGCCGGAGTCGAGCGCCGAGCCCGGACTGGTTGCGGAGTCCCAGGAGGTCGTGGACGCGGTCGTAGACCTCGTAGTAGCGGTCGATGCCGCCCGCGTCCTCGGGGAAGAGGTCCTTGAAGAAGTCGCGTCGCCAGTAGGGGCCGGCGTACGTCTCGGGCCTCTCGATGGTAAAATCGGGAAACACGTTCCCACGCGATCCCCGGGCCACCTCCACCTGCTCGGAGATCCCCAGCTCTTCGAGAACCGCGCGCCCCGGCTCCCCCGGTCCCAGATCCGGTACCAGCATCTGGCCCAGATCCCAGCGGAACCCGTCCTTCTCGATGCTCGAGGTGACGCCCCCGATCTCCGGGTGCTGCTCGTAGACGCTGACTCGATGCCCTCTCTGCGCAAGAAGCGCTGCGGCGGTGAGCCCGGACAACCCTGAGCCCAGGACGGCGACGTGCATCGGGTTACTCCGTATCTGTTCTGGGCTGGAGCCCCGTTCGAGGGCTCCCCATCACCCGATTCCATTCAGCAGTCCGAAGCGCTGAGATTATCGCCTGGCGGATGCAGGAACCAGCCTGCACCCTCTACAAAGTGCTGGCGGATGATCCGCGCCGAATCGAGAGCGAGCACCGCTGGTCTCGGATAGTCTTCGCCGATGGCCCAGCCGTCCCGTTGCGAGTTCGTTCCAGAAGCTTCGAGCGTCTCCGAAGAGCGAACTCCCATCGAGGCCATCCTGACCTACGCAGCACCCGCCCCCTGCGTCGGATTCATGTTCTTCCTGGTGAGCCTGTACCTGATGAAGTTCTCGACCGACGAGCTCCTGATCGCCCCGGGCGTGATGGGGGCCATCTTCGGGATCTCGAGGATCTGGGATGGCATCTCCGATCCGCTGGCCGGCTACTTCTCGGACCGCACCAGGACCCGGATCGGGCGCCGGCGCCCCTGGCTGCTCGCCTCGCTGGTGCCGATCGTCGTGGTCTTCCTGATGATGTGGAGCCCGCCGCAGGTGCTCAGCGGAAACGCGCTGGTGGCGTGGATGGCGGTGAGCGTGATCGGCTTCTACACGGCGATGACGATCTTCACCGTGCCGCACGCCTCTCTGGGGGCGGAGCTCAGCATGAGCTACGACGACCGGAATCGCGTATTCGGCTGGCGGCACATTGCCTTCCAGACGGGCGCCTTCGTGGCCATCGGCGGAATGCTCCTGCTGGTCAATTCCGATGAACCGCGCCTCACCGCGAACCGTATCGCCGTGGGCGCATGCCTGATTACCGTGGTGGCGATGCTCTTCTGCGTGATTCGCGCGCGCGAAAGACCGGAGCATCAGGGGCGCGGAGCGGAGAACCCCTTCCGAGCCTTTCGCGACGTTCTCAAGAACCCGCACGCCCGCCGGCTCCTGATCGTGGCCCTGATCGAGCACCTGGGATCGGCCAACATCGCGATCCTGACTCCTTACGCCGCCCACTACATCATCGGGATGCCGCAGCTGACTCCGCTCTTCGTCCTCTGCTACATGCTGGCCGCCGTCTCGACGGCCCTCTTCTGGGTGCGGCTGGCCAAGCGCTACGACAAGCGGCGGCTCTGGATGTTCTCGATGATGCTCACGGGCGCGTCCTTCGGCGGCATGTTCTTCTGTGGGAGCGGGGACTGGATACCGGTCGCTGTGCTCGCCACGCTGGGAGGCGTGGGGGGCGGCTGCGGTGGGATCGTCGCGCCTTCGATCCAGTCGGACATCATCGACTACGACGAGTACCAGACCGGAGAACGCAAGGAGGGCGCCTACTTCGCGGCCTTCAGCTTCGCCTTCAAGGGAGCCTCCGGGGTCACCCTGATGCTCACTGGCTTCGTGCTCCAGTTTTCCGGGTTCGTGCCCAACGCGGAGCAGACCGAGACGGCCAAGCTCGCCATCATGAGCCTCTTTGCCCTCTTCCCGCTGGTCTCGACCTGGTGCGGCGCGCTGCTGCTCTCCACCTTCACCCTGAACCGCGAGGAACACGGCCAGATCCGCACCGCCCTCGACTCCCGCCGCGACTAATTCCACTCACGCCGCGGCCCCAGCTCGCCTGCCAACCCCCTACTTCTTGGGAGGTCGCTCCAGTGCCGCCGGGTCCTGGGGGTAGGGGCCGAGCAGCTGCTGCCAGTCGCGGGCGATCAGGATGTCGATCAGCTCCGACTTCTTGCCCGAAGCCGCCTTCTTGCGCTCCGCCTCGATCTTCGCCAGAGCCTTCTCCACTCCCTTGCCGAACAGCCCCCGCAGGTACTCCACCGGAACCCGCGATCCCTTCTCGTCGAACTCACCGTTCGCCTTGAAGGCCATCGGCAAACTGGGCGGAATGTAGAATACGTTCGGCTCCACCTCGAAATCAGGACGCAACGGAAGCGCCACCTTCCAACGCTTCACCAGCTTGTAGATCGGACTCTCGGGATCGTCCAGATATCCGATGTGGCGCATCCGGCCCGGACACTGCCGTACACAAGCCGGAGCCACCCCCGCCTCCAGCCGCGGATAGCAGGAGATGCACTTCTGCGCGATCGCTCGCTCCTCGTTGAAATAGATCCGCTTGTAAGGACACGCCTCCACGCAGAACCGGTACCCGTGACAGCGCTCCTCGTCCACCAACA
>CAZTOU010000034.1:0-55389 GCA_964615365.1 uncultured Spirochaetales bacterium | reverse complement strand
GCATGATCAAGAGGCACTGGGAGGGTGTGATCAACGCGGCGACCACGGACATTACGAACGCCCGGGCCGAGGCCCTCAACAGCCGGATCCAATGGGTCAAGAAGATGGCCTGCGGCTATCGCAACCGGGAGAACTTCCGCAACGCCATCTACTTCCACCTGGGCGGCCTCGATCTTTACCCGGAGACCCTCAAATCAGCCCACTCGAAAGCCTGAAGCGCCCAGTAAAGTATGCCGCCACAGGAGGCGATCGATGTCGAAACACACCCGGTACGTGCTGAGCGAGAACGAGATCCCGAGCGTCTGGTACAACATCCAGGCGGATCTCCCCGAACCGATGCCCCCCGTGCTGCACCCGGGTACCCAGGAGCCCATCGGGCCCGACGACCTGGCGCCGCTCTTTCCGATGGGGCTGATCGAGCAGGAGGTCTCCACGCAGCGCGAGATCGACATTCCCGGCGAGGTGATCGACCTCTACCGGCTGTGGCGTCCGACGCCGCTGTATCGGGCCCGCCGGCTCGAGCGGGCCCTCGATACGCCGGCGCGCATCTACTACAACTACGAGGGCGGGAGCCCCTCGGGCTCACACAAGACCAACACCTCCGCTGCGCAGGCGTACTACAACAAGGCGGAGGGGGTGAAGCGCATCACCACCGAGACCGGTGCCGGTCAGTGGGGCTCGGCGCTGGCGATGGCCTGCAACTTTTTCGGCATCGACTGCAAGGTCTTCATGGTCAAGGTGAGCTTCGAGCAGAAGCCCTACCGCCAGGCGATGATGCAGATGTTCGGGGCGGAGGTGACTCCGAGTCCGAGCCGTGAGACCGCGGCCGGCCGCGCCGTCCTCGAGAAGGACCCGGATTGCACAGGATCGCTCGGCATTGCCATTTCCGAAGCGGTCGAGCTGGCCGCGCAGGATCCGGAGTGCCGATACGCCCTGGGCAGCGTTCTCAACCACGTGCTCATGCACCAGACGGTGGTGGGTCAGGAGGTGATCGAGAAGCTGAAGCTGGCCGACGACTGGCCGGACATCATCATCGGCTGTGCCGGCGGCGGCTCCAACTTCGCGGGCCTCGCCTTTCCGTTCATCGGCGGCAAGCTTCGCGGAGATTCGAAGGCGGCCCACATCATCGCCGTCGAGCCGGCCGCGTGTCCGTCGCTCACCAAGGGTCCGCACGTCTACGATTTCGGCGACACGGCGGGAATGACTCCCCTCGTCAAGATGCACACCCTCGGCAGCGGCTTCGTACCGCCGGGCTTCCACGCCGGCGGTCTGCGCTACCACGGCATGGGCCCGCTCGTCTCGCACCTCCTCACACTCGGCGAGATCGAGGCGGTGGCGGTGCCCCAGCTCGAGATCTTCGAGGCGGCGGTCCGGTTCGCGCAGGCCGAGGGAATCATACCCGCACCCGAGCCGGCTCACGCGCTCGCGATCACGATTCGCGAGGCGCTGCGCTGCAAGGAGGAAGGCCAGAGCCGCGCGATCCTGTGCAACCTCTGCGGCCACGGCCACTTCGACATGCAGGCCTATCTCGACTACTTCGCGGGAAAGCTCCGCGACTACGAGTACCCCGAAGAAGAGATCGCCATGGCGCTGGCGGGCCTGCCCACCATCAGGATCTGACGCCTCCGCCTTTCCTCCAGAGCGGCGAGCTTCCCTCGTGTCCGAGGTACTTCGGCCGGCCGTCGTCGACGTCGATGACCCGGGCACCGTAGAAGATGTGGCAGCGGGGTTCGAAGGCCGGCGGGATGCGCGGTGGAGATCCGAACTCGAAGAGCGGCCCGAAGGCCAGAAACATGCGACGGCCCTCGTCAGCGATCGGCGACCGACAGAGGCCGCAACTGAGCTTGCACGGCAGCCCGTGGCCCGACGTACGGATCTCGGCCTGGTAGAAGTGGAGATCCTCGATCCCGCGCACGAAGCGAACGTCGGGCTTGTGGAAGATGACCGCCCACTGGAAGGGCGCACCGTGCAAGGTCTGACACTGGATGCAGTGACAGATCTTGGCGTCGACGGGATCGGCGCGGGCCTCGAAGGCCACCGCACCGCAGAAGCAGCGCGCGCGGTGCTTCACCGCGAACGCCGACTCGCCCGCGTACGGAGGCGCATCCCTCCAGTCGTGGCCCTCTGTCCCCACGTCGCGAGCATATCACGATGGGATGGGACGCCTTCTCCGACGGGCGGCGGGCAGTCGCTGGTGGATTCAACGGGGCGGCCCTACCAACGGAAGGAAGCTCGTGAACATTGGGCGAGATGCGGATTGCGGCCGAGGGGACTCGAGGGACAGGCGAACAAGAGACGAAAGTCGAGAACTCTATCGAAGGGCGACCTGAACCCGGTTGGGGTCCGTCACCGTCGTCCGATCGAGGCTTTGGTCTGCTGCGGCGGCTTTCTTGCACCCGCCAGGTGCTGAGCCTACCCTCTCCTTGCCGGCCGAGTTGAACCCGTTGCCGAACGGGGCGCATCCATCGACGCGCCGCAGCCTGCCTCGGACCAAGGCGCAACATTCCGATGCACGACCGCTTGTCTAGCAACGATACCGGACTCCACCGGCGAGCCTCGGCGCAGCTTCGCGCGAGTCTGGTCGTGGTCGGCTGCTGCACCGCACTCGGCATCGGCTTCATCGATACCATTCTGGCGGTCTCGGCAGAAACCTACGGGTATCCGTCGCTGCTGTCGGTGTTTCCGACCTTGGCTCTGTTGGTGGGAGTGCTCTGCGCATCCTATCTCGCACTCTCTCTGTTGGCCGCTCTGCTGCTCCCCGATTCCCTTCGCGCACGAGCCGTACCGTACGCGCTGTCGCTGGGATGCTTCCTCTTCACCCTCTTCGTGCTGCTATGGGTGGGCGACCTGATCGCCATCTCCTCGGTCAGGGCGAACCCAGAGCACGCCCTCTTCAAGGGTGCCTTGATCGCGGGCGTTTCCGTACTCGCCGGTGTCGGCACCTGGCAACTCGCCGCCGCGCGCGGCTCCTCGATTCCGGGCGACCTGGCCACCCTTCGGCTGATCACCGCCCTCGTAGTCGCGCTGGGCGTCACCACGCTCTGCCTCGTCACCTGGGTGACCGAGCTGCGTGGAGCCAGTCCGTGGGTCCGCTTCCTCGTATCCGGAGGCATCCTCCTCGCGATGATTGCGCTCCTCTTCTTGGTTTCGCGGCTGAAGATGGTGGCATCGCTCCGCAGCCTCTGTCTTCTCGCGGTGTCGCTCGTTCTCCTGAGTCCGATCGTTTCCTTCCTCGTCTGGCGTGCAGAAGCCGCGATACCCGACCGTCAGGGGCAGGCTGCGGCTCCGGTGAAACGAGTCATCCTCATCACCATCGATACACTTCGCAAGGACTCGCTCACCGTCTTCGATCGAGCCGGCGCGGGGACGCCACAGATGGACAGCCTCGCGGAGGACAGCCTCAGGTTCACGAACGCCTTCAGCCCTTCACCCTGGACGATACCCTCGGTCATCTCGATCATGACGGGCGTTTCCGCCGATATCCATGGGGTCAACGAGGACTTCGCCTGCATTCCAGGGCAATTCAAGACACTGGCGGAGTACATGGGCGAGGCCGGCTATCGAACGGCAGCCATCGGGTCGCATCCGCAGCTGCTTCGCATGGGGCGCGGGTTCGATGACTTCGACTACGTTCCAAAGACGCCCCGGGTTCACGCCAAGACGACGGGTGGGCGGGCTCTGTGGCGCTTGCTCGATGAGACCAGACCCACCCACGCTCTGACGGATCGCACCATCGCCTGGATGACGAAGCACCGGGAAGAGGAGTTCTTCCTCTGGATTCACTACCTCGATCCACACTCGCCGTACTCGCCTCCCGAGGCCTACCTGAAGGACATCGCGCTGCCCGACGAGACGGGAAGCGATTTCGGCAGAGTCCGTAACGACTCGGTTCGGGCGGGGCGCAGCATCCGCACGCCGGAGGATCGCGTACGGCTCAAGCTGTTCTACGATGCGGAAGTACGCTACGTCGACGACAACATCGGCCGCTTGATTTCCCACCTCCGAGAACTGGGGATCTACGATGACGCTCTGATCGTGCTCACCAGTGACCACGGCGAGGAGTTCTGGGAGCACGGCAACTGGGAGCACGGGCACAGTCTGTACAACGAGCTGGTGACGGTTCCGCTCCTGATCAAGCTTCCGGACGCGGCCGGCGGGAGACGGGTGGACCAGCCCGTATCCACGGACGCGCTGCTGCCGACGATTCTCGACCTCTGTTCGATCGATCCTGCCGGTCATCTCCCAATCTCGCGATCGGTGCGATATCTCTGGGATGAGGCCACCACGGGAGCATCCGTCGAACCGATCTTTCTGAGCGGGGTGGAGTACTACGAACCCCGGGAGGGGATCGTATCCCGGGGAATGAAGTACATCCTCGGGATCTCGAGCGGTGAGGAGGAGCTCTACGATCTCGACGCGGATCCGCTCGAGCAGAACTCCCTGGCCGGCACGGCTTCTGCCGAGCTGCAGGAAGCGCGAGCGCTCCTGGAAAATCGCAGGAAGCTCCGGGTGAGGTCCCAGAGCTCCCTTGCCGGCGAGGAGGAAGGGACCGAGATCGCCCCCCACATCCAGGACCAGCTTCGAGAATTGGGCTACGTCGAGTGAGGAGGCCTTCGCGTGCCTTCTCCACATCCGACGGTGAAGGGACTGCAAGCCCCCGGCCCTGAGCCGCTGGAGAGCCCGCCGTTGCCCCCTATCCCTCCTCCAGAACGAACCGGGCCCGCGACCGGATGTCTCGCGAGGAGCTGCCGACGCGAACCTCGAACTCGCCCGGCTCGGCCACCCAGTCCTCTTTCGCCGGGTCGTAGAAGGAGAGCGCGCGGGGGTCGAGGGTGAAGCGGAGGGTCTTCCTCTCCCCTGGGGCGAGCGCGACCTTACAGAAAGCCTTGAGCTCATGCTCGGGGCGCACCAGGCTGCACTCGACGTCGCACAGGTAGAGCTGCGCGACCTCGCGGCCGGCGCGATCCCCGACGTTGGCGACCTCGACGTCCACCACGAGCTCGTCGCCCGGGCCGATCCGGTCGCTGCCCATGTGCAGCTCGCCGTAGTCGAAGCGGGTGTAGGAGAGGCCGTGGCCGAAGGGGAAGCGCGGCTCGATCCGCTTGCGATCGTAGTAGCGGTATCCGACGAAGAGGCCCTCCCCGTAGAGAACCTCGCCGTTCTCGCCCGGGTAGTTGAGGTAGGCGGGGTTGTCTTCGATCCGCTTCGGGAAGCTCGTCGGCAGCTTGCCCGACGGATTCACCTCACCGAAGAGCACGTCGGCGAGCGAGTTGCCGAGCTCCTGACCCGGGTACCAGACCTCGAGCACCGCGGGGACCCGGTCGAGCCAGTCCATCGCGACCGGTGAGCCCGCGTTCACCACCACCACCGTGTTCGGGTTCGCAGCGGCCACCTGCTCGACC
The DNA here is from genome assembly GCA_964615365.1 of uncultured Spirochaetales bacterium. Taxonomy (GTDB): domain Bacteria; phylum Myxococcota_A; class UBA9160; order UBA9160; family UBA6930; genus CAVXZE01. Next base: position 49,987 of record CAZTOU010000034.1, on the reverse strand, counting down.
AGCTCCGCCTGGCGGCCCGGAAGCTCCATGTCCAAGCGGTCGCCGCCCTCCCCCTCCCACTTGTCGTCCAGACCCACCACCACCACGGCCGCCTCCGCCTCCGCCGCCGCCGCGGCGGCCCGGTCGATCAGGTCGTCGGGAACCGGAAGCAGCGCGCCCACCCGGATCCCGGAGATGAAGGGGTTGCCGCGGCAGTACTCGACCCGGATCTCGCGCTCCTCTCCCTCGCGCATCTCCAGCTGCGCCTTCATCTCGATGGTGCCGGCTCCGAAGTAGGATTCACCCCGGATCTGCTGCGTCCAGTTGTCGATCACCTCGGTTCCGTCGATGAAGAGGCGGCTGCGACCCACACTGGTCAGGCTGAAGGTGAAGGCCCCTTCCTCGGTGGGGGCGAAGGTCCCGGCGAAGCGTACCGAGTGGATCTCGGGATCCACCTTCGGCTCGATCCGACCCTCCCAGACGAAGTCGATGCGGTCCGAATGCTCGGTGAGCGCGGGATCACCGGAGAGATCCGGACTGCCGAAGTAATCCACGCGGAAGCCGGAAGGGACCAGCCTCGCGTCGATGACCGGCAGCACCCTGTGGTTGGTGCAGCCCCGCTCGTATCGCACCGCGACACCGTCGGCGCAGGCGGCGCGAATCCCCTCAAGCGGGGTCACGCTGTAGTGGGGGGTCACACCGGCGCTCCCTCCGCCCTGCACCTGGGCGGCGTCGGCGTTGGGTCCGATCACGGCGAGTGTCTGGATCGCCCGGCGGTCCAGCGGCAGGACGCCCGGCTCGTTCTTGAGCAGCACGATGGCCTCGGCCGCGGCCTCCCGCGCGAGTCGGCGATGCTCGGGGCGGTCGACGGATTCCTCCGGAGCCTCCTCGGGCTGCTCGAAGGCGCCCGATCGCACCGTCAACTCCAGGAGACGCCGAACCGCCGCGTCCAGGCTGCTCTCGGAGACGGCGCCGGCCTTCACCGCGTCGTGCAGCTTCTCGCCGCGATGTCGCGCTGGCCCGGGCATCTCGAGATCGAGTCCGGCCTCCACCGCCGCTGCGGTGCTGCGAGTGCCATACCAGTCGGAGACCACGAAGCCGTCGAATCCCCATTCCCCGCGCAGGATGTCCTGCAGGAGCCGGGGATGCTCGGAGGCGTAGGTACCGTTCACCCGGTTGTAGGCGGCCATCACCGACCACGGCTTCGCCTCCTTGACGGCCACCTCGAAGGGCGCCAGGTAGATCTCGCGCAGGGCTCGCTCCCCCACCTGGGAGCTGATCGTGTTGCGCTCGAACTCGGAGTCGTTGCAGACGAAGTGCTTGATGCAGGCGCCGACGTTCCGACTCTGGACGCCGCGGATGTAGGCGACGGCGATGCGCGCGGTGAGGAACGGATCCTCCGAGTAGCACTCGAAGTTGCGCCCGGCGAGCGGCGAGCGGTGGATGTTCACCGTCGGCGCCAGCAGCAGGTGGGCGCCCTTGGTGCGCACCTCCTCGGCCAGGGCCGCTCCCACGCGCTCGACCAGCTCCGGGTTCCAGGTGGCGGCGAGCGCGGTACCGCAGGGGAAGCAGGCGGCGGTGGTCCCGCCCTGGTAGCGACCACCGCGGGCTCCGCAGGGGCCGTCCGTCATCTTGATGGGAGGGATGCCGAGTCGCGGAACTCCGGTGCCGTGCCAGAGGTCCGCGCCGGCGAGCACCGAGACCTTCTCCTCGATGCTCATGCGGCCGAGCAGCTCGTCGATCCGATCCGTCATGGTTCCTCCGCGGGTGGCTCGTGCAGGGGACGACGCCTGGCGTCAGGCGACGCCCGGCAGCGGTCCTGCCGCTGCGGTCAGGAGAAGAGCGCCTCGCAGCCGGTGCCCTCCAGCAACCCGTCCAGCTCCTTTCGAGCGTCGGGGGAGAGCGCCGCGCGATCCGCCCGGAGCCAGCCGAGGCACTTGCCCTGGTAGGGAAAGCTGCGCTGCACCCACGGGCTTCCGTCGATCTGGCATTCCACCTGCTTCTCACCGCGCTCCAGCGCCGCGGCGTTGGCCAGCAAGAAGGGTACGTAGACGCGTCCCACCTCGGAGAGGAGCACGCGGATGGTCTCGCCCAGCTCCTTCCTCGGCGTCCAGCCGGCCTCCGCGACCTCCAGGCTGCCGAGATCCTCGACGTGGTGGAGCCACGCGATCACCCGCGGCCCCTCCTCCACCGCGGCGGCGGTGGAGGTGGGATCGAAGAGCGCGAGCTGACTGAGCTGCCCGAAGAGCCCGAAGTCCGAAGCGCCCGGGCGATCCCCCATCAGGAAGGGCCTGCGCTCCAGATGTGCATCCAGGAGCCGGAGCAGCCTGCGATAGCTCTCCTCGATGATCGGCCCGGTGGTCTCGTTGGAGCCCACCACCGCCAGCCGCCCCACCTGTCGCTCGCCGAAGACCTTGGAGAGGCCCGCCAGCTCCTCGCCGGGTGCGGTGACGTCCCGATCGATGGGCAGGATCAGAGAGGCCTTGCGCACGTCCGGCGGGTAGGCCCAACGGTAGTGGAACATCGCCTTGGTGAGCCACTCGTCGGCGTAGTCCTCGATCAGTGCGTCGAGGAAGGCGACCACTGGATCCGGAGGGATCACCCTTCGCTCGCCGTAGAGCTGCTCGAGGCGGCGGATTTGCGGCGTCGAGTCGATCATGGCCTCGTCGGCGGCTCCACCGGTGCCGGGAAAGACCAGAACCGGGATCAGGGCGACGGGGACCTCTGGGATTCCCACATCCTGCGGCGACCCGCGAAGGATCCAGCGAAAGGGAATGCGCCGGTAGCGCAACACGGCGCGCATCTTGCGGCTGTAGGGCGAGCCGTGGGCGCCGACGAGCTTGAGGGGGGCAGTGGTCATGAGCCTGCTTCTTCTCCTGGGTTCGCCACTGCCACCTTACCCGATCCCATTCCCCGAAGCCGAAGGAGCGGCGCACGGCTAAGCTCGCGGCGGAGGTGAAGGCCGATGCGCGACGACCTGGTACCTGGAGCTCTGGAGATCCTCGGATGGATCGAGCGGATCTACGCCCAGGGCATCCGCCGGCCCGGCTATCCCGCCGACCGCTGGGCGGAAGAATTCTGTGCGGAGCGATTTCGGGATTTCGGGCTCGAGAACGTACGCCTGGAGCCGGCGCCGCTCCCCTACTGGGAGCCGCGATCCTGGTCTCTCCACGCCCGGGGCGAGGACGGGGAAATCGAGCTTCCCTGCTTTCCCCTGCCCCACTCGGCGCCCACCGAGGAGATCGAGCTGCCGCTGGTTCCCTTCGATCCCGAGTCGCCGTCGGCGGTAGAGGGGAAGGCGTCGCTTCACGACACGACCCTCCTGCGAATTCCTCCCGCCTCGCCCGTGACTGGCGGAAGCGCCGTCGAGGAGGTGGTGGGCGACGATATCGAGATGGCCATGAGACCGGGCGGACGGGTCTTCGACTCCCGCGGCAGCTTCGACGGCGCGATGCAGGTGCTGCCCTTCGGCTCGCGCTTCCAGTGGGTGATGGAGCCGGCCCTGGAGGCGGGCGCCGCCGCCTACATCGGAGCGCTCACCGACTATCCCGGCGACTCCTGCCAGTACTACGTCCCCTACGACGGCGTGGCGCGGCCGATTCCGGGCCTGTGGATCCGCGGCAGCGACGGCGCGCGTCTCCGATCGATGCTGGACACCGGATCCGTACGGGTGCGCCTGCGGGTCGATTCAATCCGTGAGGAGATCACCTCCTACAACGTGGTCGGCGAGCTCCCGGGAGCCGATCCCGAGTGGGTCGTGATCGGGTCGCACCACGACGGCCCTTGGTGCTCGGCCGTGGAGGACGGCTCGGGAATCGCGCTGGTCCTCGCCCAGGCTGCATACTGGTCCAAGTTGCCGGAAGCGGAGCGCCCGCACCGCCTGGTCTTCCTGCTGAACGCCGGCCACATGGTGGGCTCCGCGGGGTGCCACGCGTTCATCGACGCCCACGCCGAAGACCTCGAGCGCATCGTGCTCGAGCTTCACCTGGAGCACGCCGCGCGCGAGTTCGTCGAGAGAGACGGTGCGCTGGTCCCGAGCGGCGAGCCCGAGACCCGTTGGTTCTTCACCAGTCGAATCACCGCCCTCGAATCCAGCGTCGCCGAAGCCCTGGAGGCGGAGAAGCTCGATCGCTCACTGATCCTGGCACCGGACGCCTTCACCGATCAGCCGACCACCGATGGGGGGCCCTTCCATCCGCGTGGCGTACCGCTCGTCGACTACCTGACGGCGCCCTTCTACCTCTTCGACGAGATGGACCGAATGGACAAGATCGACGTGGCGAGCCTGGTCCCGGTGACCCGCGTTGCGGTCCGCCTGGTCGAGTCGACCAAGGGCATCTCCGCCGCGGCCATGCGTTCGACCTCCTGAGCGGGGACGTTCCTTGCGTTCTTGCGTTTCGGATCCCGAAACGCAAGAACGCAAGGAACGTCCCCGTCACCCGCCGATCTCGTACATCTCGATTCGGGAGCCGTCCTTCCCGCGGTCTGCCGGTGCCTTCGCCATCCGCTCCTCAGAGTAGCGATCGGTGCGGCGGGCCCACACGCCGCGAATGATCTCCAGGAGCTCCGCGTCGGATGCGCCCTGGCGAAGCGGCGTCTTCAGGTCACGGCCGCCGGCGGCAAACAGACAGGTCACCAGAGAGCCCGCGGCGGAGAGGCGCGCCCGGCTGCAGTCGCTGCAGAAGGGCCCCGTCACCGAGGCGATCACGCCGATCTCGCCGCTCCCGTCCTGGTACACGTGGCGGTTCGCCACCTCACCGCTGTAGTTCGGGTCGGCGGGAGCGAGCGGGAACTCGGCGTGGATCCGCTTGACGATCTCGGCGGCCGGTACCACCTGTTCGAGATCCCAGGCGTTGCGCGTGCCCACGTCCATGAACTCGATGAAGCGCACGATGTGGCCGGTGCCCCGGTAGCGCCGGGCCAGAGCCACCAGGGTGTGATCGTTTACGCCGCGCCGCACCACGCAGTTGATCTTGATCGGGGTGAACCCAACCCGGGCGGCGGCGTCGATCCCGGCCAGGACGCGATCGGGACTGAAGTTCCGACCCGTCATGCGGTTGAAGACCTCCTCGTCGTCACTGTCGAGGCTCACGGTGACGCGCTGGAGGCCGGCGTCCTTGAGCGGCCGGGCAAAATCGGCGAGGAGATAGCCGTTGGTGGTGAGGGCGAGGTCCTCCACCTCTTCGATCGCGGCGAGCCGTTCGATCAGCGCGGGAAGCTCGTGGCGAATCAGCGGCTCTCCCCCGGTCACCCTGAGCTTCGTCGCGCCGAGAGAGACGAGGAGACGCGCCAGCCGCTCGATCTCCTCGAAGCTCAGAATCTCGGTCCGCGGGAGGAAGCGGTACTTCTCGCCGTAGACGTCCCCGGGCATGCAGTAGGAGCAGCGGAAGTTGCAGCGATCCGTCACCGAGATGCGCAGATCTCGCAGCGGGCGTCCGACCGCATCCAGATGGGGGACAGAACTCACTCGTTCACTCCGCGGATTCCAGGCGATCCCATCCCCTGCGAGCCGCAGGGTTCCGCCCACCCTAGCCGCCGGATCCCTCTCCGACGAGGGCCCCGTGGGGGGTAGCGAAGAATCTTGACTGATCTGTATAGTATCTCAGAGAGCGGGAGATGCACGGCCGCGGGAGGGCGGACTGCGCGTGAATGTTGACTCTCTCCTACAGCACTCTACGCTGCGACAGGCGGCACGCCGCTCCGTGGAGAGCCCATGCATTCCGGGTTCATCCTGCAGCCGACCTACCGAGTCCGAGAGGATGGACCGGTCGTTCGGCTCTTCGGTCGCCTGGAGAGCGGCGAGGCCTTTCTGGTGGAGGACGACCGCTTCCGTCCCTACTTCTTCGTTCCGAAGCTCCATCAGGCCGCCCTCGCCGCCGAGCACGACATTCGCGTCGATGCCACCGAGCTCCGAGACCTGCGGGGTCGCGAGGTCGTGCGGGTGACCGCGCGAACTCCGTCCGCCATTCCCCACATCCGGAGTCGGCTCCTCGAGCGGGGCTGCGACGTCCTCGAAGGGGACATCCGCTTCGTCTATCGATATCTGATCGACCGGGGAATCCGCGGGGCCATCCGGATCGACGGCTCCCACGAGATCCTCGGGGGGGGTCTGCTGTACTTCCGCAACCCGGAGATCCACGCCTCGAGCGGCTGCCCTCCCCTTCGCACCCTCTCCATCGATCTCGAGACCTCCCCCGATGCCAGCCGGATCTTCTCGATCGCCCTGGTGGGATGCGGTGTCGAGGAGGTCCACCTGGTCTCCAAGGAGCCGGTCGAGGGTGCGCAGGATCATCCCGACGAGCGCCTGTTCCTGGCGGGGGTGATGGCTCGGATCCGGGAGCTCGATCCCGACGTCCTGGTGGGCTGGAATCTGATCGACTTCGACCTCCGCGTGCTGTCGGCGCGCTGCCAGAGCCTGCACCTGGCTCCCCGGCTGGGTCGGGTCGAAGGAGAGATCCGCTTCCAGAGGGACACCAGCTTCACCCGCCAGAGCCGGGCGGAGATTCCCGGCCGGATGGTCCTCGACGGAATCCCCCTGGTACGCGATGCGATCCGACTCCAGGACTACCGGCTCGAGACCGCGGCACGAACCCTGCTGGGCCGGGGCAAGCGCATCGATCCAGATCTGCCGGATGCCGCGGCGGAGATCGAGCGGCTGTACCGGGAGGATCCCGCTTCGCTGGTGGCGTACAACCTGGAGGATGCGCGCCTGGTCCTAGAAATCTTGGATAAGGAGGGGCTACTGGAGCTCAGCATCGAGCGAAGCCTGCTCTCGGGAATGCAGCTCGATCGGGTCGGCGCCAGCATCGCTTCCTTCGATCTCATCTACATCCCGGAGCTGATCAAGCGGGGGGTCGTCGCACCCAGCGTCGATGAGGAGCGCAAGACCGAGATGGTGCGGGGCGGCGCGCTCCTCGACCCCAAGCCCGGCCTCTACGCGAACGTCGCCGTCTTCGACTTCAGGAGCCTCTACCCGAGCCTGATCCGCACCTTCAACCTCGATCCCCTGGCCAATGCGCGGGCCGGCGAGGGCGCCATCGAGGCGCCCAACGGCGCGCGCTTCTCGCGCTCCGTGGCGATCCTGCCCGAGGTGATCCGGGAGTTCACCGAGCGCCGAGAGCGAGCCAAGGACAGGGAGGACCCAAAGGCGGACCAGGCCATCAAGATCATGATGAACGCGCTGTTCGGGGTGCTCGGCGCGGCCTCCTGCCGCTTCTTCAACCCCGAGATCGCGAACGCCATCACCAGCTTCGGCCAGCAGACCCTGCACTGGACCCGGGAGGCCTTCGAGGCAGAGGGGGTTCCCGTGCTGTACGGCGACACCGACTCGGTGTTCGTGCAGCTGCAGGGGAGCGAGCCGGCCGAGGCCGAGACGCTGCGAGACCGGGTGCAGGAAGGCATCGCCGCGAGGATCCACCGCGAGTATCGGGTGGAGCCGCGGCTCGAGCTGGAGCTGGAGAGGGTCTTCGAGCGGCTGCTGCTTCCCCGGGTGCGGGGCGGACGCGGCGGCAGCAAGAAGCGCTACGCCGGCTGGATGGATGGCGGTCTGGTGATCGTGGGTCTCGAGTCCGTCCGCCGCGACTGGCCCCAGATCGCCCACCGCCTGCAGGAGGGGATGCTCGAGCGGCTCTTTACCGATCGGGAGGTGCTCCCCTTCGTGGAGCGTCTGGTGGAGCGGATGCGCGCGGGCGAGTTGGATGACGAGCTGGTCTACGTCAAGCGGATTCGCAAGGGCTCCCTGGATCGCTATACCGCGACCACGCCTCCGCACATTCGCGCGGCGCGCAAGGTCGGCGGAGCGGTGGGTCCCGTGATCCACTACGTGATCACCCAGCACGGACCGGAGCCGGTCCTTCCCGGGCGTCCACTACCGGCCGGAATCGACCGCAGGCACTACCTGGAGAAGGTGCTGCGCCCCGTGGCGGACGGCATCCTCTCGGAAATCGGTCAGAGCTTCGACGAAGCACTCGGCGTCCCCCAGCAGCTCCCTTTGCTCTAACCCGCAAGCACCAGAGCTGGGCGGAGCAAGCCGCAAGTGCCTTAGGCGCGCGCAGTGAGCCGCAGGCGAACGAAGTTCAGAAGACTGACTGAACCAAGTTCAGTAGACCGCCGTGTCTTCGGGCTCCGCGATCACCCGGTTCTCGATGCGACCCACTCGCTCGATCTCGATCGCCACCACGTCCCCCGCGGTCAGCATCTGCGGCGGCTTCATCGCGATGCCCACCCCAGCCGGCGTCCCCGACGAGATCACGTCTCCGGGCAAGAGGGTCATCACCGTGGTGAGGGTCTCGATCAGCGCGTAGCAGTCGTGGATCAGGTGCCGGGTGTTGGAGCTCTGGCGAATCTCGCCGTTCACCCGGGTCTCGATGTCCAGGCAGTGGGGGTCGCCGACCTCATCGGGGGTGACGATCCAGGGTCCCAGCGGCCCGTGGGTATCGAAAGACTTACCGAGCGTCATGGTGGGCGCCTTCACCTGCCAGTCCCGCACGCTCACGTCGTTCATCACGGCGAAGCCGGCGATCACTCCGGCCGCCCGTTCCCTGGGAACGTGACGACAACGCCTTCCGATCACGAAGGCGAGCTCTCCCTCGTAGTCGAGGGCGCTGGAGACCCGCGGGAGGTGGATCGGATCACCCGGCCCGGCGATACAGGAGACCTGCTTGTTGAAGAAGGTGGGGAAGTCCGGCTTCGGCCTTCCCGTCTCGTCGATGTGCTCGGAGTAGTTGAGTCCGATCGCCAGGCACTTGCCGGGCTGGACCGGTGCCTCCAGCCGGACCTCGGAGAGGGGGATGCGGTGCCCCCCACCATCTCCCGCTTCGGCGGCCACTTCGAGGGCGGGGCGGCCAACCTCGAGAAATGCGCGCATCTCGCGGGGCAGATCGGGCGCCGCCGCCGCGAGATCCACCAGCTCTTCGGCCGCGACGACCCCGAGACGGGTCGCATTGGAATGGGTGAAGGTGACGAGCTTCATGGTCCGAGTCCTCCGAGCCGCAAATCCTAGACCAACTCCGGGACCTGTGTTCCAGATCACTGCGAGGCGGAATTCCGCCGGATATGTTGGCGTAGTTGGAGGAATTGTCCCGCTTCGTTCACGGCTCCTTCACACGCGCCCGGCAGAATCGCGGTATCAGTAACTCGAGGGGACCCGAAATGGTCGTACCGCTCGAAACCGCCCGGAGGCTGGCCCCGGCCAGCGAAACCCAGGATCATCGCGTGGTCCGCATCCGCTTCGAGAATCGCGCCTCCCTGCTCGACGCCTTCGCGCTCGCCCAGAAGGAGAGCTGGATCGAGGACTGCCACGTGAACCTCCCCCGCCTGGAGCTGGTGATCCGCATGGCGGGCGGATTCTCGATCGATCGCGGTCCGCACGCCATTCGGCGCCGAGCGGGGCAAGGCACGCTGAGCTTCGCCAGCTAGCCGTCTTCTTCCTCCAGACCGAGCTCGGTCTGGATCTCGCCGAGCTTCGCCTGGATCCGCAGCGCGTTCCGGGGCCCCATCCGGAGCAGGTGACGCTGCGCCGCGCTCAGCCCTTCCAGCTCCGGATCGGCGTACTCGTAGTAGCTGCCGACGCGGTGGAGTGGAGCGGCGCCCTCGATCCGGGGAGTCTCGAGGAGCTCGCGGATGGCCCGAGCCAAGGTCTCCTCGAAGCTGCTCTCGGGAATGCCGAGGTCGGCGAAGGCCTCCTCGAAGAGAGACTGCAGGAGGCGGTAGGCTCGCACCAGAGCCGGAACCTCCAGCGAGGCGAACACCACGGTCGCAATGTCGTAGCGCGCGTGGCTCCGGGGGGCCGCGGTCAGGTGCCCATCCTGGGGGACGACCTGGAAGCGCTCTTCGGGCGCCAGAAAGCGGAGCTGCGCCCGCGGGCTCTCCCCGTTGGCCACGTTGGCGACCCCCGCGACGAAGCGCTGAACCAGCTCGGAGGCTGCCAGCCAGTCGCGGAACTCCGGTCGTGCCGAGGCGTCACCCGCCAGCTCGCGGACCAGAGGGTCGCTCTCCTCGAGGGAGGGCAAGGGGAGGGTCTCCGCGGCCGGCAGCGGCGTGGCTGTCTCCTCACCCTCCCGAGCGGACCGGCTCTCGCCGGGCTCGGCCGCTCCGAGCTCCGCTTCCTCCGAGACGAGGGGCTCCTCCGACGGCCCCTCGCCACCGTCGAGGACCTGGAAGAGAAACAAGCCGGTGACGGCCAGCAACGCCAGCGCCACCACCACCGGAAAGGCCCTCGAGCCGCTCCGCTTCGAGTAGGAAGCTCGTCCAGTCCCCTTGATCATGGGTCGGCCCGTCTGCCGTCGCGGAATATTCCGGACGGCGATCGAGAGAGGTCATCCGAAAGGTACCGCGCAACGCGAAGCTCGACCGCGGCTGGGGATGGCCCGGCTCGACGTTCGGAGACTCTCATGGGGGAATCCTTTCCGATAGTGTTGCAGCGGGGTGCTCCACGATGACCGGCCTCCGAGACCTCGAGATCTCTACGAAACGGGTGGTTCCCGCGAGCCTGCTCTCGGTCCGCTTCACCCGCTCCGGCGGCCCGGGCGGGCAGAACGTGAACAAGGTCGCGACGAAGGTCGACCTGCGCCTGGACCTCGCGGAGGCGACCGCGTTTCTCGGAGCGGAGGGCGTCGCGCGCATCCGCGAGAAGCTGGCGACCCGGCTCGACGCAGAGGGGCGACTGCGGGTGGTGAGCAGCGAGAGTCGCCTGCAAGCCCGAAACCTGGAGACGGCTCTGGTGCGGATGGAGCAGCTGATCCGCCGCGCCCTCTCACGGCCGCGGCCGCGAAAGCCCACCAAGCCGACTCGCGGAAGTCGCGAGCGCAGGCTGGCCGAGAAGAAGCAGCAGAGCGCGAAGAAGCGGCAGCGCGCTCGGGATCCCTCCGAGGACTGATCGCGGCGACCGGGTTACCTTCGCCGGATGGGTGAAGGAAATCGACGGGTCTTCAGGCCAGGCCTCATCGAGCCGGCGGGAGAATCGGGGGCCACCCTGTGGTTCGCCTTTCGGAACCGGGAGCTGCTGGTCGCTGCCGACTCGAGCCTGCCACCGAGCGAACCTCCCGATCAGCTCGGGCTCGAGGCATTGCGAACCCACTACCTGGGTCTCCTCGAGGACGTCCGCTGCCACGCGGCGGAGCTGCCGCCGGAGACGGAGCCGCCCGGGGGCATGGAGTTCTGCGATCTCCGACTCCTCTTCGGACGGCTGGAGCCGGACCTCCACCAGTTGGCCGGTCGCGCCGTCCAGATCGTGGAGTGGGATCGCACCCATCGCTGCTGCGGCGCCTGCGGAACCCCTACCGAGGCGGCCGTCGCCGAGCGAGCGCGCGTCTGTCCCCGCTGCGGGCTCAGCCAGTTCCCGCGCGTCGCGCCGTCGATGATCGTGGCGGTGGAGAAGGAGAACGCGATTCTGCTGGCGCGATCCCCCCATTTTCCACCGGGAATCTTCAGCGTGCTCGCGGGCTTCCTGGAGCCGGGGGAGAGCGCCGAGGAAGCGGTGGTCCGCGAGGTCCATGAGGAGACGGGAATCGAGGTGACGGACATCGCGTACTTCGGTAGCCAGCCCTGGCCCTTTCCCCATTCACTGATGCTGGGATACCAGGCCCGCTATGCGGGCGGCGAGATCCGCATCGACGGCGCCGAGATCGAGGCGGCCGGGTGGGTACCCGGCGGACGACATGCCGATGATCTTCCAGGGCAACGTCAGCATCGCCCAGTGGCTGATCCGCGATTTTCTGGAGCGCCACCGCTGAGCCTCGGAGCTGGGATGGGATTCACCGCTCCGAATCGGACCAGCGAGTCGGCCAGTCGGGATGCCAGGGGCGCTCGCGCTGGAAGGCCAGCGCGGCTTGCAGTACCAGGTCTTCGCGGTGGCGCGGACCGACCAGCTGCATTCCGATCGGGAGCCCCTGGCGTGACTGCCCCACGCGCAGCGTGGCCGCAGGGTGCCAGGAGAGATTGAACGGAATGGTGAAGGCGGCGACGCCCGCAACCGGCTGGGGACGTCCCTCGGTCTCGGCGGGAAAGGGGCCCTTGGCCGGCGGTGGGTCGTAGGGAACGGTCGGGGTCACCAGCAGGTCGAAGCGCTCGAAGGTCTCCGCGCACCAGCGGTTCAGCTCGACCCGCTGGTCCCCGATGATTCGCCAGCGCTCGGGGGTCATCTCCCATCCCGTCTTGACGCCGGCGAGCAGTGCCCGCCCGATCTCGGATTCGCGATCGGGAATGAACGGGTGAAGACGGGCGGCCAGCTCGAAGAGACCGAGCAGGCCCCAGTCGCGACCCATCCAGGGCGGGCCGCCCGGGATTCCGCTCACCGGGTGGCCGAGCTTCTCGAAGACGGCCACCGCCTCCTCCACGGCGGCAGCCACGTCGGATTGCACGACCGCGTAGCCGAGATCGAGTGAGAAGCCGATCCGGAGCCCGGAGGGCAGCGCCTCCCGAAGTACCTCGACATAGGAGAGACCCGGCGCCGGCAGCGTGTTCGGATCGTAGGGCGAGGGGCCGGCGACCTGATCCAGATACAGGGCCGCGTCCTCGACGGTCTTGGTGAGCGGTCCGTAGCAGGAGGTGTCGTCGTAGTCCCAGTGATCGATCGGTCCCCGCGGCACGCGGCCGTAGGAGGGCTTGAGCCCGAAGGCCCCGGTGAAGCTGGCGGGGATCCGGATCGAGCCGCCTCCGTCGCTGGCCGTCACCAGGGGACACAGACACGCCGCCAGGGCTGCCGCGGAGCCCCCGCTGGAGCCCCCGGGTGTCCGCTCCAGATTCCAGGGAGAGCGGGTGACTCCGTAGACCAGGTTCTTGGTGACGGCGGTGTGACCGAACTCCGGGGCGTTGGTCTTCCCGATCACGATCGCACCCGCGGCCTTGAGGCGCGCCACGTGGGTCGCGTCGTGATCCGAGATGCGGTCCTTGTGGATCAGGCTGCCCTCGGTGTTCGGCAGCCCCTCGGCGTGCTCGAGATCCTTCACACCCAGGGGAACGCCCTCCAGAGGGCCGCCCTCGCCGCGCTGGATGCGCTCCTCGGACCGCTTCGCGTCGGCCAGGAGGAACTCGCGATCCCTCATGGCCACGAACGCGTTCAGATCACCGTGGGTCCGATCGATCCGTTCGAGAACGGCTTCCATCAGCTCGACGGGGGAGACCGCGCCCGCTCGCAATCGATCCGTGAGCTCGGTCAGGCTGAGAGTGAGCATGTCGTCCATCGACGCATTCTACCCAGAGCGATTGCGTTCGCTAGGCTCCAGGACCCCCAGAAGCACCCGACCCATGCGGAGCCCCCCATGCTGAGCGACCTGAGAGCACACGAACGGAGCATTCGCTCGCTGTACGGAGCGGAGGGCGTCCTGCTCCACATCTTCGAGTGCATCGGCACCGGCAGCCGCTACTTCGTCGAGTTCGGCGCCAGGGACGGGTGCGTGGAGTCGAACACCGCCCACCTGCGGATCGACCACGGCTGGACCGGTTTGCTCATGGAGGGCGACGCGGAGCGCGCCCGCGGGCCGGTGCGGAACGAGTTCGTCACCGCCGAGAACGTGAACGCCCTGTTCGCCACGCACCGCGTGCCGACCGGCTTCGACCTGCTCTCCATTGACGTCGACGGCAACGACTACTGGATCTGGAAGGCCATCGAGGGCTATCGCCCCCGGGTGGTGGTGATCGAGTACAACATCTTCTTCGGGCCGTCGGTGCGCAAGACGATTCCCTACCGCGCCGACTTTCGCTGGGACAAGACCCCCTACCACGGGGCCAGCCTCGCCGCCCTCCAGAAGCTCGGCCGCGAGAAGGGCTACACACTGGTGCACACGGAGAGCTATGCACCCAATGCCTTCTTCGTCCGGAACAGCGAGATTCCGGACGGCTTCGTCGAGCGACCCATCGAGGAGATCTCGGACTGGTGGCTGTGCGAGGAGCCGGAGGACGAGCTCGATCGACCGTGGGTGTCGGTGTGAGCGGAAGGGAGACCGCATGGACGACTACGAATCCTACGATGCCCTGGGCCTGGCCGAGCTGATCCGAAACAGGGAGGTGAAGCCTTCCGAGGTGCTCGAGGCGGCCATCACCCGCCAGGACGAGCGAAACCCCGGACTGGGCGCGGTGGTGATCCCCATGATCGACGAGGGCCGGAAGGCGGCGGCCGGCGATCTCCCCGACGGGCCCTTCCGAGGGGTCCCCTTCCTGCTCAAGGATCTCCACCTCCTCACCAGCGGCGCGCGCACCAGCTACGGCTGCCGGCTCTTCGAAGGCTTCGTCGCCGATCACGACAGCGAAATCGTGGGGCGCTACCGGAATGCCGGGCTGGTGATCTTCGGAAAGACCGCCTCCCCCGAGTTCGGACTCACCACCACCACGGAGTCGAAGCTCTTCGGACAGACGCGAAATCCATGGAACGCCGACTACACCAGCGGCGGCTCTTCGGGCGGCGCTTCGGCCGCCGTCGCCGCGGGGATCGTTCCGATGGCCAACGCGAGCGACGGCGGAGGCTCGATCCGGATTCCCGCCTCCTGCTGTGGCCTGTTCGGGATGAAGCCCACCCGCGCCCGCACGCCCGCCGGCCCCGACGCGGGTGAGGGCTGGAACGGCATGAGTGCGGTCCACGCGGTGAGCCGCTCGGTCCGCGACAGCGCCGCTCTTCTGGATGTCAGCGCGGGACCGGACCTGGGGGCACCGTACTGGGCGCCGCCTCCCGAACGCCCCTACCTGGAGGAGGTGGGCCGTCCGCCGGGCCGACTGCGCATCGCCTTCCAGAGCCGCGCCTGGAACGGCGTCCCGACCCACCCGGACTGCGCCCTGGCCCTCGCCGATGCGTCCCGGCTCTGCGCGGAACTCGGCCACGAGGTCGAGGAGACCTCCCTGTCCGTCGATGCCGAGGCGCTCCGCAAGGCGACCGGCACCATCATCGCGGCGAGTCTCCGCCTCAGCATCGAGGAGCGGGCCGCTTCGCTGGGCCGGGAATTCGGTGCGGACGACCTGGAGCCGGCGACCCTCGCCATGGCGACGGGAGCGGCGACGGCCGGATCCGTCGAGTACGCCCGCGCCATCCGCGTGATCCACGCCGTCGGCCGCCAGGTCGCGCGCTTTCTCGAGCCCTACGACGCGCTGCTCACGCCCACCATGGCCACGCCACCTCTCCCTCTCGGAGTGCTCTCGCTGTCCAATCCCGACTTCGGCGAGTTCCTCGAGAACCTCCAGAGGACGATCGGCTTCACCCAGCTCTTCAATGTGACGGGGTGCCCGGCCATGTCGGTTCCACTCGCGTGGAACGACGCCGGCCTGCCCATCGGAGTGCAGTTCGCCGGGCGCTTTGGCGACGAGGCGACACTCTTCCGTCTCGCGGCCCAGCTCGAGCAGGCTCGGCCCTGGTTCGACCGCCGCCCCGCGCCCTAGGCCGATCCCGGCCCCATATCTGAAGAAGCCAGAAGAAGAAAGGCCCCGGCGATGCCGGGGCCGTCTTCAATAGAAATGATCCCGTGGTCAGGTCGGACGAACCTGGGTGGCCTCCATGCCCTTCTTGCCTTGCTGCGCGTCGTACTCCACGTGCTGGCCATCCTGGAGGGTCTTGAATCCTTCACCCAGGATATTCGAATGATGAACGAAGAGATCTTTCCCTCCGTCGTCGGGAACGATGAAGCCGTATCCCTTCTCGTCGCTGAACCACTTTACAGTACCAGTTGACAAACTCTTCTCTCCTGCGGTCCCTGTCCGAGACCGATGTTCCTAGTTCTACCCAGCCTCCCGCCGGGGCGAGGAGCGAGGCGGCTTGATCATACCCCACTCGGCTCGGATCACCAGAGAGGCGGGAAAACCGCTCTCCCGGCCCCCCCCAACCCGGGAAGACGACCGCCCGGAGTCCGCGCTAGCTCTCCTCCTCCTCGGCGCGCTCGGCCTCGGCGGGGATCTCGGCCGCGACGATCTCGTGGGGGCTGGCGTCGCCGGGCGGCGCGGCTTCGGGGACGAAGGAGTTGAGGCGATCGATCATCTGACGCAGGCGGCTGACACTCTTGTGGTTGAATCGGAGCGTGATGCGCGGGTAGTGCACCACCTCGCCGGCCTCCCTGGGCAACGCCGGGCCCACCTCGATCTTCCCGCCCTCGAGGACGTCGGGAAAGTCCCGGTTCAGCGCTTCGAGCTGCTCCTCATCGGGTGCGCGGCGCACCCGGAGCACCAGGAGATCGTCCACGTAGCGGCTCGAGTGGTAGTTCCGGTAGAAGCCGCGGATCTCCTCCACCGCGGTGTCCAGGTCGTCGGTCACGCGAAACAGCGAGAGGTCCTCCTCGCTGATCATCCCCCGCCCCAGCAGGTGGGAGCTCATGTGGCCAATCCACTCGCTCCAGTAGCTCCCTCCCGGTGCATCCACGAACACCACCGGCAGAATCTCGCCCTTGCCGGTCTGGATCAGCGTCAGCGCCTCGAAGCCCTCGTCGTGGGTGCCGAACCCTCCCGGGAAGAGGGCGATCGCGTGGGCCTCCTTGACGAAGACCACCTTGCGCGTGAAGAAGTAGCGGAAGTTGATCAGCTTCGGATCCCCGGCGATGACGACGTTGGCGTCCTGCTCGCGCGGAAGCCGTATGTTGACGCCGAAGGAGGCCTCCCGTCCGGCACCTCCCTGCGCGGCGCCCATGATTCCGTGTCCGGCACCGGTGATCACCATCCAGCCCTCGGCCACCATCCGCTCCGCGAACGCGCGGGCCTGCTCCCAGTCGCAGTGGTCCGGCTCGGTTCGCGCACTGCCGAATACCGCGACCTTCCGCACGTACTTGTAGGGTGCGAAGACCTGGAAGGAATGACGCAGCTCCTTGAGCGCACTGTTGATGAGCTTGAGATCACCGGTGGAAGCGTCGTCCCGCATCAGCCGCAGGGCGGAGACGACCATCTGCCGGACGTAGTCCACTCCGGCGCGCTCGCCGTAGATCTCCTCGGCCCGGTCGATCAGCTCCTCGATCGACCGGTTCAGCTCGGGGTCGGTGAGCTCGTAGCGGCGGCGACGCGCGCGGGACATGAAGCGCAGCATACAGAGAGAGATCCACCCTGTCCGCCTGCCGGCTCGCCCGGGATCGCAGCGGGCTAAGCTTCTCGCGAAGCGTGAAATGGAGGAAGGACATGGGAACGGCGGCAGTCAGCGGATCGGCCTCCGGAATCGGCGCGGCGGTGCGATCCCGGCTGGAGCGACAGGACGACCGGGTCATCGGGATCGATCTCCGCGATGCGGAGGTGGAGACCGACCTCTCCACCGGGGAGGGACGCGACGCCGCACTCGCCGCGGTGCTGGAGCGCTGCGGGGGCCGGCTGGACCGGCTCGTCCTCTCCGCGGGACTCGGGGTGCAAGTCACGCCCATCTCTCTGATCGCCTCGGTCAACTACTTCGGAGCGGTCGAGCTGCTCGACGGGCTGTTCCCCGCGCTCCAGCGGGGCGAGGAGCCGGCGGCAGTGGTGATCTGCTCGAACTCGGCCCAGTTCGTCCCCCTCGACGACCACCCCTACACGGAGGCCCTGCTCGCGGGCGACGAGGCCGGTGCGCACCGGTTCCTGGAGGAAGCCGGCGAGGCATTCCTCGCCTATGCGGGCTCCAAGAACGCCCTGGGCCGCGCCCTTCGGCGGCGAGCCGGCGAATGGGGACGCGCCGGCGTGCGACTCAATGCGGTGGCGCCGGGCCCCGTGGAGACCCCGCTCCTGGAGGGAGGTCTCGACGATCCCCGTTTCGGGGAGGCGATCCGCTCCCTCCCGGTGCCGCTCGGACGCAGGGCAGAGCCCGACGAGATCGCGGCGCTGGTCGCATTCCTGCTCGGGCCAGAGGCCTCCTACGTCCACGGAAGCATCTACTACATCGACGGCGGAATCGACGCAGAGGCGCGCCCGGATCGATTCTGAACCGGCCTGCCCCCGATTCTCTTGGCGCCCACCTGCCCCGGATTCTCTTGGCACCCTACAGAGGCACGCCGCAGGCGCGCCGTGCGGGCAGGGCGGCTTTGCCGCCCGCTAACCCGCCAGATTTGCCGCCCGTTAACCCGCCGGACTGGGCGGTCTCTGGTGGACGAGGAGCGCCTTTCTCCCATCGAAGAGCACTCGCACCTTGCCCACTCCTGCGCTGCCCTGGACCACGCCGCTCCCGAGCGTAGGATGAGAGATGCGGTCCCCAGCGCTGTAGCTCTCGGTCAGCTGATAGGCCCGGATCGGGCGGGAGAGATCGCCCTCGACGATCTCCTCCTGGGGCGCGTCCTGGGCCTTGGGTCTGGGCTTCGCCTTCGGCTTCACCACGCCGGCCCGGGCTTCCCAGGCAACCGACAGCTGGGGTGTCGCGACCAGGACGGGACCGTCCGGGTCGTACTCCCAGCCGAGGCTTCCTTCGAGAGTGATCGCCTGGTACTGCACCTGAACGCCGATCCACTCCTCGACGTCGCGGGCGAGTCGCTCCATCTCCCTGATCCACGCCGCGCCCTTCTGAGCCTCGCGCTTGCGGCAGAGATCCCAGTAGCGCGGACTTGCCAGCAGGATGAGGAGCGGGGGTTGGTCGGAGAGGGCGCGTCCCGCGGCGAGCTCCGACGCCAGGGCTTCCCGATTGGCGCTAGCCATGGCGCACTGGGCGAGACCGTCGAGGAGCGCACGCAGAGGCGTGTCCCCGGTGCCACCTCGGGTCGCCTCCGGCGCTGTGAACTTGATCTTCACCAACGCCATCCGGTCTTCCGGGCCGACTCCGAGCAGATCGATCTTCCCGACGCCCTTGTTCACATCCGCGTCACCCAGCGATCGATCGACGCCCGCTGTCGCCAGGGGAACCTGCGCAGCGAGAAGATCGAGATTCCCCTGACCGGGAAGACTCAATCCTTCGCCGGAATCGCGGCAGTGTCGGAGCAGCGCCAGAGAGAGGTGTTCCTCGTCTTTGTGCGCGCGGCGGCTGGTGGGAGGCTTCGCCTTCACCAGGTACTTCTTCCCCGCCTCGGCACGCCTCGGCGCGTTTGCGACCTCCGTCTCGTACAATCCCGCGAGCTGCTCTCCACGGAGATCGGCGGCGGCGTCCTTGAATCCCTTCGCCTGCCTGACCTGGTGCTCGTTCGAGAGCTCGATGATCGGATGCAACGGCACGACTGCTTCTCCCTCAGAGTCGAACAACGATGTTAAACGACCGAACGGGCCGGCGCAGGGGAAAGGCGTGCCTCGCGGCCCTCCGCTCCCCCCGGAGGGTCTCGACGTCTCAGCGCAGCTCCTCGCGGAGCGTCTCCTGGAGCCCCGCGAGATCCATCCGGTAGACGCGGCGAAGGGCCCGATCAGGATCCCGAAGCCGGAGCATCGTGTCGAGGAAGCTCTCGAGGCCGCGCTCGCCCCGGCGGCGCACCAGCAGATCGATGCTGGCGTAGGACTGGAGGTAGGCGAGTCCCACGGCCTCGGGGGGCAGGCCCGCGAAGCTCGGCCGCCGCAGCACCGGGATCGGAAGCCACGCCTCCCGGCGGCTGGCCTCGGCCAGCACGGCCCACTCGGAGGGGCTGAGCCGCGGTTTTCCGAGCGCGCGGCTCTCGAACCACTCGGCGACCCCCTCGTTCACCCAGGCGGGAAGGAGAAGAGAGGGTGCGGCGAGATCGAAGGCGGCGTGGACGAGTTCATGGTGGAGCACACGCGCGAGATTCCGGGTCAGCTGAACGTCACCGCGCACCCGAACCGCACCCTGGTAGAAGCCCGCCACCCGGAAGCGGAATCTGCCGGCGAAGCGCGCATCGAAGAGAACCGGATCGTAGACCCAGACCTCCACGTCGCGGCCCGGCCTTAGACCCAGGAACTGGTCGAGCTTGTCGCGGGCGCTCTCCAGGGACTCCAGCACCTGTTTCTCGAACTGCACCGAGCCCCTCCAGCCCGAGGCCCGGTCGATGTCCACGTCCTGGTAGAGGACGAAATGCGAGGATCGGCGGGTGGAGAACCGGCCGTCCGCCCCGCGATCCCGTGCCTCGGCGCCCGCGGGGAGGAGGATGGCGAGCCACGCGACGACCCCGACCGTGAAGCGTGCACCTGATCCCATCATCGCTGGCACGATCTCCTCCCCCTGCCCGCCCCGGCTCCAGGAGTCTAGCCCCCTCGCCCCATCGGAGAGCCGGCGATATACCCCCCAGATGCCCAGAGAGATTCCCGGACCCTACGATCCCGCCGAGATGCACCGCTTCCTCGACACCTTCAGCTACCGGGAGGAGGCCTTCCTGGTGGACGAGGTGATGAAGATAGATCCCGAGGCTCGGGCCATCGAGGCGCGGATGGACACCAACCGCGAGCTTCCCCTCGCCCGGCTTCAGCGGGTCGATCCTGGACACCCGGCCCACGTCAACGCGGGGGAACTGCTCCAGGCTACCGGCAGCCTCGGCTGCCTGCACGCCTGGTTCTTCTACAGCTGCCGTTGGGAAGAGGGCTGGGCGGGCTTCGGAAGCCGCATCCATCGCGCGGATTTCAAGAATCTGGCTCGGCTGGGTCCGCCGCTGCGACTCGAATCCCGGGAGACCCGGATCCGGGTGGGTCCGAAGCGCATCGTGATGCGCTGCGAGTTCCACTTCTGGCAGGAGGAAACCCTCGTCTACCGGGGCGACCAGACCGCCATGTTCGTCCGATACCCCAACCTGGGATCGTCACCCCCGGCCTGATCCCCGGGGTGGATCCGCCCCTCCCGGGCCCCGTGGAGCCTCCGCTACTCGCGCGGGTCGAGACGGAAGAACCAGGTCTCGGGGCTCGCGAAGTTGCCCTCCGAATCCAGGTCGTACTTGCGGATCAGGATCACGCGCAGCTCCTCCTGAAGCCCCTCATCGGTCACGCGCACGGCCCGCTGCTCGTAGAGCCTTCCGTCCACCCGCAGCACCGCGCGCCCGTCCGCGGCCAGCTGCGCCGTCCAGGTCTTCCGGGACCCGAAGGCAGCGGGGAGGTAGGCCTGCCCCTCGCGCACCACCACCCAGGTGGTGACGGAGCGCGGCGCGGCGGGATTCACCTCCAGCTCGACCGTGTCGCGGGCCACCACGAAGCCCCAGTCCGTCACCGGCTCTGCCACGCGTTCACCGCTCATCGGGCCGCCGGGGAGTGGACCGAGGGGGCCATCCGCAAAGCGGGCGGCGAGGACGACGCAGACCGCGATTCCCGCGATCCCCAGGATTCCGAGCCCGAGCCACTTCAGCACACGCACCCTCTTCACGCCTCCCTTCGCTGCGACGACAGCCCCATCCAGTGTAAGCTGGCGGCCGACTCGAATCATACCCCGAGGGAATCCCGATGACGGCCTTCCAGACCAACGGAATCGAGATCGACGCGGAGGAGTTCGGGGAGAAGACCGGCTCTCCCCTGCTCTTGATTCGCGGCCTCGGCAGCCAGCGAACGGCCTGGCCCGAGACGTTCCTGGCGGGGCTGGTGGAGCGCGGGCACCGGGTTCTCACCTTCGACAACCGCGATACGGGGCTCTCCACCAAGTTCCACGGCTGGGGCTCGATCGACCTCGCCGAGGCCCTGGACCGCGCGGCGAGCGGAGATCCCATCGACGCCCCTTACAGCCTCGACGAGATGGCCCTCGATGCGGTCGGCCTGTTCGACGCCCTCGAGGTGGAGACCGCCCACGTGGCGGGGATCTCGATGGGCGGAATGATCGCCCAGCTACTGGCGGCACGGCACGGAGAGCGCCTCCGCAGCCTCATCTCGATCATGTCCTCCTCCGGCGCTCCGGGGCTTTCCGGACCCACCCCCGAGGCCACCGCCGCTCTCCTGTCCCGCCCGGAGAACCCGAACGACCGGGAGTGTGTGATCCGGCATACCGTGGAGACGGAGAAGGTCTTCGCGAGTCCCGGCCATCCACCCGGGGACGCCTATCTGCGTGCGGCGGCCGAGAGGGCCTACGATCGCTGCTACTGCCCCGAAGGCATCGGCAGGCAGATGCTGGCGGTTCTCTCGGGAGTGGGGCGCACCGAGCTGCTCAAGACGATCCGGGTTCCGACCCTGGTCATCCACGGAGTCGACGACCCACTGATCCCCGCCCCGGCGGGCATGGATACCGCCAAGCGCATTCCCGGGGCGGAGCTGCGACTCGTCCCGGGAATGGGGCACGACGTCGCCCCGGGCCTCGTCCCGACCCTGGTGGAGGCCATCGCCGAACACACCGCCGCCGCCGAGCGGTAGCTCGCGCCGTAGGGCGGGGACGTTCCTTGCGTTCTTGCATTCCGGCATCCCGGAATGCAAGAACGCAAGGAACGTCCCCGCCGTTGGTGCTCGAGAGGAAGATCGGAAGGCGGTGATTCAGCCGGTGGCCGGCCGGCACGGCAGCAGCGCCGGATTGCGCGCTGCGTGATCCGCATAGGCGGGGCGGCGCTCGATCATGCGCCGATCGATCATCGGGATGCTGACGAAGCGGAACATCAGCGTGATGGCGATGGCACCGACGGGCGTCCACCAGGAGGCGAAGCCCGCCGCCAGGGAGAAGGCGAGGAGCCCCCACCAGAAGAGGATCTCTCCCAGGTAGTTCGGATGCCGGCACCACGCCCAGAGGCCGCTCCGAAGGAACTCCCCGGGCGGGCGGGAGACGCTGGCGTAGCGGCGAAGCTGGTGATCCGCCGTCGCCTCCAGCCAGATCGCGAAGCCGGTGATGCCGGCCGCCACGAGGTCCCAGAAGCCCAGCGAACCGGACGGCCCTGCCAATGTCGGAAACAGGGGGAGACAGCCGAGGAAGACGACGACGGTGGGGAACAGGTGGATGCCGAGGAGGCTCACCAGCCAGTAGGCGCGACCGGTCTGCCTCTCCAGCTGCGCGTAGCGCCAGTCCTGGTGGCCGAGTCCCCGCCAGCCGCGGGCCCAGTTCCAGGTGAGGCGGGCGCCCCAGAGAGCCACCAGGCCGAAGACCAGGGTGCGACGGATCGGATCGCCGCCCGAGTCGGGCGCCGAGAGCCACCAGTAGAGGGCGATCGGGATCGGCGCGACGCTCCAGTAGGCGTCGTAGAAGCTCGAGTTCCGGAACCGGAAGCTCACGGCGAAGATCGCGAGGGTGGCGCCCAGGTCCGCGGCGCCGGCCACCAGGATCGGGTGCTCGCCTCGCAGCGGGAGGGCGATGGCGAGCGCGACGGCACCCGCGATCAGGTAGGCGATCGCGACCCGGGTGTAGGCGCGAATCACGGCACTCCCGAGTAGCTGCCGCTCTCCCGGTATGCGACCGAGGGCTTCACCTCCACCGCCTCTCCGTCACCCAGTTCGCTCCCGCGGAGCAGCCAGCCGGCGGCGCGAAGCAGATCCTCGAGAATCAGACAGCTGACCGGCACCAACACCAGGCTGATCAGGGTGGCGAAGATCACGCCGAAGGCAAGGGAGATGCCCATCGGAATCAGGAACTGGGCCTGCACGCTCTCCTCCAGCAGCAGCGGCGAGAGCCCGGCGAAGGTGGTGAGAGAGGTGAGTAGAATGGCGCGGAAACGCGCGGTGCCGGCCTCGCGGATCGCCTCCCGGAGCGGAGCGCCCCTGGCGCGGCAGCGGTTGATGTAGTCGACCAGCACCAGGCTGTCGTTCACGACGACACCGGAGAGCGCCACCAGCCCCACCACCGACATCATGCTGAACTTGTACTGCATGATCAGGTGACCGGCGACGGCCCCCACCAGCCCAAAGGGAATCGCGGTCATGATGATGAGGGGCTGCGCGTAGGAGCGCAGCGGTACCGCCAGCAGCGCGTAGATCGCGACCAGCGCGATGATCCAGCCCCGGATCAGGCTTCCCAGCACCTCCGACTGCTCGCGCTGCTCTCCGGCGAAGGAGATCTGCACGCGGGGATGAATGGCCTCTATCTCGGGCACCAGCTCCAGCTTGAGGTCTGCGACGATCTCGTTGGCGTTGGCCACCTGGTGGTCCACCGCGGCGGTGACGCTGACGATGCGGCGGCGGTCCTCGCGCTGGATCGACGAGAAGCCCCGGCCCAGCGTCGCCCGGGCGACACTGGCGGACGGCCTCGGCGGTGACGTCGACTGGAGTTCCCTGGGGCATGGTGAGATAGGCGACCGCCACGTCGCCCTCCACCTCGGGCTGGAACACGAAGCGCAGCCAGCCACCCCCGAGAGTCGCCAACGCAATCAGCAGGATCGATACACCCGCGGCGACGGTGAGGTAGCGCCACTCGAGCAGAACCTCGAGCGCGGGCCGGTAGACCTCGCGGATCACCCATTGCAGGCCGGATGCGATGGCGTCGTCCACCACGATTCCCAGCACCACGATGAAGGCCATCAGCGAGATCAGGTTGACGGACAGATCCAGGCTCGGCATCAGGAAGAGGGTGCCGAGAAAAGAGAGCGGTACACCGAGGCTCACCCAGAAGGCGAGGCGCAGCCGCAGGAAGAGCGCCAGCACCAGCAGCACCAGCGCGAAGCCATCCCGACCATTGCGAAGCAGGGTATCCAGGCGCGCGCGAAGGAAGCGCGCGTTCTCCTGCCAGATGGTCAGCGTCACTCCGGCGGGGAGATCCTGGTTGGCCCGCTCGAGGTAGTCGCGCACGGTGGCCGAGATCTCGAGCGCGCTCTGGTCGCCCACCCGGTAGACCTCCACCAGCGTCGTCGGCCGCCCGTCGAAGCGCGCCACCTGGTCCGATTCCTCGAAGCCGTCTACCACGCGGGCCACGTCACCGAGCCGGAGCCGCGATCCGTCGGGACTCGAGAGCAGGACCAGCTTCTCGAACTCGCCTCCCCGGTAGGCCTGACCCTTGGTGCGGATCAGGATCTCGCCGCCGGCGGTCTTCACGGAGCCGCCGGGCAGATCCAGCGAGGATCGCCGCACCGCGCGAACCACGTCGTCGAAGGTGAGGCCGTGTCGCAGCAGCGCATCCTCCGAGACCTCGATGGCGACCTCGTAGGGACGCGTGGCGACCAGCTCGACGTCGGTGATTCCCGGGAGCGCCGCGATCTCGTCGCGCACCTGCTGGCCGAGAAGCTTGAGAGTCGCCTCGTCCACATCACCCGAGACCGCGACGTCCAGCACCTGGAAGCGGACCTCGGACTGGAGGACGACGGGCTTCTCCGCCTCCTCGGGGAAGCTGTCGATCCCGTCGACGCGGCTCTGGATCTCGCCGAGGCGGCGGCGGACGTCCTCGCCGGCCAGCAGCTCGACGGTCACCTGGCAGATGCCCTCGGAAGCGGTGGAGCGGATGTGCTTGACACCCTGGAGCCCCTGGAGCTCCTCCTCGATGCGGATGCAGATACCCTCCTCGATCTCCACCGGCGTGGCACCCGGATAGACCACGCTCACCGTGACGATGTCGAGGCTGATCTCGGGCATGAGCTCCTGCTTGATGGTGAAGAGCGAGAGAATTCCCCCCACCACCAGGAGCATCATCAGCAGATTGGCGGCGACGTGATTCGTCGCGAACCAGGCAATCGCGCGATTCACGACTCGGCGGCCTCCACCCCTGCACTTGCCTTCTCGACTTCGCTCGGCTTCGCCTCGCTGCGCGCGCCCACCTCCCCGATCTCCGCTCGGCTTGCGGCGCTTGCCTTCTGAACTTCGCTCGGCTTCGCCTCGCTGCGCGCGCCTTCGGCGCTTGCATCAGCAATCTTGACCTGGCTGCCCTCATCGATGGTGTCGAGGGGGGAGGTGCAGACCCACTCACCGGGGGCGAGGCCGGCGGCGATCACCACCTTCTCGCGCTCCTTGCGCAGGACCTCGACGCGCCGCAGCCGCAGCCGGCTCTCCGCATCGACAACCACCACCCGGTCGTGACCGCGCATCGCCGACCGCGGAATCACCACGACATCTTCGAGAAGGCGGCCGCCGATCTCCGCGTGCACGTACATCCCCACCGCGAGAGGGGGCCTCTCCATCTGCCCGCTGCGTCCGTAGGGGTCTTCGATGCGCGCGACGGTCTGGATCATGCGCGTGCGGGGATCAATCTCACCCTCGGTGCGCACGATGCTCCCCGTCCAGGTGTACTCGCGGCCCGCGAAGCGCGCGCGCAGCAGCACCTTCGGCCCCTGGCTCTCGCCCACCTCCCCCCGATAATCAATCGGCAGGTCCACGAAGGCGGCCTCCCGATCGGGGATGGGCAACCTGACCTCCGCGTAGTCGACGGCGTAGATCCGCGCCACGGCGGCACCGCGCCCCACGAACTGGCCGACGTCGACGCGCTTCTCGCGCACGCGTCCGGCAAAGGGCGCCACGATGCGGCTGCGCTCGAGGTCTCGGCTCGCCTGACTGCGCGAGGCGCGAACGTCGCGAACCGCTGCGGTGGCCACCCGCTCGGTGTTGATGGCTTCGTCCAGCGCGGCGGCGCTCGCCACGCCGCGCTCGGCGAGGCTCCGGCGCCGCTGCAGGCGAGTCGTCGCCAGTGCGAGCTCGCTCTCCGCGCGGTTCAGTGCCGCCTCGGCCCGCTCGACCGCCAGCTCGTAGTCACTGGCGTCGATCTGGGCCAGCGGCTCGCCTTCTTCGAAGAAGCCACCCGCGGCGAGGTTGGGCGAGACCCAGGTGATGCGGCCCGAGACCTCGGCCACCAGGTCGCTCTCGGTGCGTGGCGTGACGCTGCCCTGAGCCTCGATGCGGACCCGTACGTCCTGGAGCTGCACCGGCGTCGCGCGCACCAGCGGAACCGGGCGCGCGGTGCTGTGGGTGGCGACGCTCGGCCGGACCTGGAGCAGACCCGTGGCGCCGAAGATCCCCGCCAGAACCACGAGGATGGGGAGCATCGTCTTCTTGGTCGGCCTCATCGTCGGGCCTCCTTCCGGATCCCGTCGAACCGCCGCACGGCAGCCGGGTGGGCGCCCTGGGAACCCAGGGGTGGATTGGGAGCGCGCAGACCGGCGGCGAGGAAGACGATCAGATGCTGGATCCTCTCCTCGTCGCTGCCGTCGCAGACGGGATGCCCGGGAATCACATCGAGGTCGAAGGTCCCGGAGAAGGCGTGGCTCAGGGTGCCGATCGCGAAGCGGAAGCGATCCTCCACCACCTCTTTGCGCAGGTCCGGAAGAGCGCGCGCGAGGGCTTCGAGGAACCGCTTCATCACCACCCCGAAGTGCTTGCGGACCAGGACCTCGACCTGCTCGGGCGGCTCGCAGGTGATCCGGGCGCTGAGCCGTGTCAGGACCTCGATGGTCTCCGGCCCCGCGCTCTCGAGGGTCCGGAGGCCGGGGAGCAAGAAGGCGCGCAGGATGTCCCCGACCCGGGGCGCCCGGTCTCCCGCGGAGTGCTCCAGCTCCTCGAGCTCGCGCAGCCGCTCCCGGTTCATCGCCGTCGCGCGCCGCTCCACTACGGCGTCCAGCAGCCCCACCTTGCCGCCGAAGTGATAGTGGACAGCCGCCAGGTTCACCTTGGCGGATCGGGTGAGTGCGCGCAGCGTCGTGCCGGAGATCCCGTGCTCGGCGAAGAGCAGCTCGGCGGCGTCCAACCTCCAAAGAGCCGTTCGAGCTCCATCGCCACGGCGATGGTGAGATGGTCGTTGCCGTGGGACCCGACCACCTGCAGGCCCAGGGGAAGGCCCTTGGAACCGAGGCCCAGCGGCACCTGGGTCACCGGCATCTCCAACACGTTGAAGAGACCCGTGAAGACGAAGTTTCGCAGGGCCGCCAGCTCCCTGCCCTGACGGGGCGGCGTCCCGCGCGCGGAGGGGAACAGCAGCACGCCATCGTCGCCGAGCAGGTCCCGCAGCTCCACCTGGAGCTGGAGCCCCATCGCGGCGTAGCGGGCGACTGGCCTCCTCGCCAGTCGCCCGAGGCGCCAGACCAGCGCGAGCAAGAGCACCGGCGGCATGTGAGAAGAGGCACCGACCAGTGCGCGGGCCAGCTCGCGGGCCAGCGGGATGGGCACTCCGTTTCCGAGCGCCGTCTGCGCCGGCATTCCGCCCGCATCGAGCATCATGCCGAGGTAGATCTCTCCGGCCCGGCGCAGTCGGGGAAGGTCCCGCGTCTCGACCCGGGCACCGGCGCGGAGCAGCGCGTAGGCGGCCTTCTGCTCCGCCTTGCGCAGCTCCGCGTCGATCGAGCCCCGCACCTCGCCCCCCGCCACGATCACACGGATCGAGTCCAACTCGACCCCGGCGGGATCGCCCAACGAGATGTCGGTGCACCCCCGGTCCTCGCCGTCGGGACCGGCCAGGATCCGGAGCAGCGGCATCAGATCCTCGGCGCGGCGGGCCAGCGGGCCGGTGGTGTTGTAGTGCTGCAGCCGACCCTGGTAGGAGGGATACTGGCCGGTGCCGGGGACCAGGCCGGCCGAGGGCTTGTGGCCGAAGACGCCGTTCGCGAAGGAGGGAATCCGGATCGAGCCGCCGATGTCGGTCCCCAATCCGAAGGGCGACCCCCCGGCGCCGATGATCGCGCCCTCGCCTCCCGAGCTGCCCCCACTCTGGTAGTCGGGATCGTAGGCGTTGCCGGTGCGGCCGTAGACGCGGTTGTGGGCGCCCGGCCAGGAGGTGATCTCCGAGGTGTTGGTGACGCCCAGAGGAATGGCACCCGCCGCGCGCAGGCGCGCCACCGGCGGCGCATCCGCGTCTGCGACGATCTCGGCACGCGCGACCAGCCCGGAGCTGTTCGGCATCCCCCGCAGCGCGCAGGATTCCTTGATGGTGCAGGGTACACCGTGGAAGGACGGAAGCTCCGCGGCGGGAGTGATCTCGGCCAGCGCGTCGGCCTCGACGGCCTCCTGGCGGGCGGAGGCGAAGCGCTCACGCACCACGGCGTTGAGCCGCGGGTTCACCTGCTCGATGCGCGCGATGTGTCGCTCGACCACCTCGAGCGCGCGACACTCGCCCTCGCGGATGAGGCGAGCCAGCTCGCTACCGGACTTGCGGAGAAGAGGGTCCATGAGAGAAAGCTTAGAACAGCGAGTGGGCCCGGGCGCGTGAATCCGACCCGTGCCCTTTCGGTGTCTCACCTTTCGTATACTCGAAGTCCCGGATCTGGATCGAACTTGAGTACCGGCTCCCGAAAAGCTCCGCGTTCCTCCCGAGTGGCGACCCCGATCCGCTGCTGCGCCGTCGCCATCGCCCTCCTCCTCGCGGCGCCGCCGGCGCGCGCGGTCGACCTGGAAGGGACCTGGTACCTGCTCGTGCACTACCGCGACGGCGCCTCCCCGAACCCGGACGCGATGCGCTGGGAAGATCGGGTCTGGCACTTCCAGCGCGAGGGAGAGCGGCTACTGTGGACCGACTACGAGGTGGTCCGCTTCGTGGACTCCCGCGGCCGCTTCGAGCGTGACCGTCGCGTGCTGGGGCCCTGGGAGCCGAGCCGCTCGCAGCGGCGCGAGATCGAGCGGGGCCTCTTCGCCAACCCCCGCGGCGCCCGGGTCCTCGCCCTCGAGAAGACGGAAGACGGGGGGTGGCGCACGCGCGTCGACCCCGACGCGCTCCGGAAGAGCCGGGCGGTGATGAGCTTCGGGCTGGCCGGATCCATCCGGGGCACTCGAGATCTCCCCATCTTCGCCATCGACGAGATGCTGCGAAGCCTCGGCTCCGTCCCCTCCCTCTCCCAAACGGTGATGACGACCCGGTCCGCGAGTCCGGACGGCGACCGGCTCACCGGAGACTACGCGCGCAGTGCGGACCGCCACGGCACCTTTCGGATGGTCCCCACCTCCTTGCGGCGACGACTCAACCCCCACGCGGCCGTCACCTCCTCGGGGATCGTGATGAAGCCGGACTCACTCGCCCAGTGGGGCAATCTCTTCCCCTCCCTGGCGAGACCGTGGCACTACTTCCCGCAGCGTTCGATCCGCGTCGAGACGATCCCGCCCGGCGCCCTTCTCGATCTCGCTTATCTCCGACACGGCGCCCGCCTGATGTTCGAACAGGTGCGGGCGCCCCTCGAGATCGTGCTGCCCAGCCGCTTCATCGCCCACCGGAGCGACGCGCTGAGCATCCAGGCCTTCGTTCCCGGCTACCAGCCGGCGCGCATCACCGCGACCCTGCACGGCGACACCGAGGAGCTAGAGATCGATCTGAAGCCGCTCTCGAACTTCCTGGAGATCGTCGGGTATCGCTACCTGGCAAAGCGCGGCACGCTGACGCTGCTCACCCGCGCCGCACTGGAGGTGCGCGTCGACCGCACCGCCCGCGAGCTCTACGTGGTGCTGCCCGAAACCGCCCTCGGCGAAGCCGCCGGAAGAGTGCTCGACTCCCTTCGGAGCCCCCAGATCGAGAGCGCCTCGGCGATCCAGCTGGGCGCGGACCTCCTGCTGCGGCTCCGCCTCGGCCGGGAGGCGAGAGACGAACTCCCGGCACCGCGCGTCTTCACCGGCTTCGAACAAGCCCGTCAGCTACACCGCACGGTTGTGGATCTCTCTCCCCCCGAGGCGCGCGCCACGCGCCGAGTCCTGGACGTCCTGGCGGAGATCGGCTCCGATGCGGTCTCCACCTGCGCGCTTCGATTCGACGCGGCGCTGCGCCAGGGCCTGGAGGCGACCGACCTCGCCCGCGCGCTCACCCCGTCCGCCGACTTCCTCGACCCGATCAGGCGCGCCGCCCTGCGCCGCCTGGCGGAGATCAGGGCGGAGGGCGAGCTCCGCCTGACCGACGGCACGCGCCTGCGCGCCGAGGTGCCGCTGGAGTTCGAAGCGGCGCTCGGTCAGTCCCACGAGGTGGAGGGGCTCCTGGCCCTGCTGCGCGCCCTCGTGGCTCGGATCGCACAGCCGGAGGAGCGATCGCGAGTCCTGCGAGGGCTGGTGGCACCGGAGCTCGACCAGACGAACTTCGAAGCACGCGTCGCGAACGCGGAGCGCTCCGAGCGGGTCTGCGACGCCGGACTGGCGGAGGGATCCGCTCCTCGCTAGAATCGTTCCATATATCGGTTTTCGATAACGAGATCCGATATATAGTGGTTCGAGCGCCCCGGTGGCTCTTTGCCCTTCGGCCCGGGCGCTCGGAAAATGGAGCCGATCGGTGGCGAACGACGCGGAAGCGCGCGCGGGCAGGGACCTCTACTCGGGCCTGATCCGCCTCCACATCCTCTACCACGCCTGCCAGGAGCCGATCTTCGGCCTCGGCATCATCGAGGAGCTCTCCCGTCACGGCTACCGGGTGAGCCCCGGCACCATCTATCCGCTCCTCCACGGACTCGAGCGGAGGGGGCTCCTGCGCTCCTCGCCCCAGCAATCGGGAAGCCGCTCGCGCCGCAGCTACCGGGCCACGGCGCGGGGACGCCGCGCCCTGCGGGAGGCGAAGCACAAGGTGCGGGAGCTGTTCGGGGAGCTGTTTGAGGACGAGCTGAAGGGCATCCGCACAAAGCGCGCGCCCAGAAGGAGGTGAGACCGTGCTGCTCAATCGCGTCGAGACACTGGCCATGAACAACCCGCTTCGCTCTCTCATCCAGAGGCAATTCGAAGCCAGGCGACTCCTCGAGATGGGCGGAGCGATGGACGGCGGCGTCGCCCTCGAGGTGGGATGCGGCCGCGGGGTCGGTGCGGGGATCATCCTCGACCGCTTCCGCGCCGATCGGGTCGACGCCTTCGACCTCGATCCGCGCATGGTGGAGCGGGCGCAGCGCCGTCTGGCGGCGCGCGGCGACGCAGTGCGCGTCACCGTCGGTGACGCGACGCGGATCGACGCTCCCGACCAGAGCTACGACGCGGTCTTCGACTTCGGCATCATCCATCACGTCCCCGTCTGGCGCCACGCCCTGGGCGAGATCCATCGCGTGCTCCGTCCGGGGGGGCGACTCTATGCCGAGGAGGTCCTCGCTCACGCGCTCGAGCATCGCCTCTGGGCGCGCCTCCTGGAGCACCCGCGCGAGGACCGCTTCGACTGCGATGGATTTCGCGAGGCGCTCCTCGCACAGGGTTTCGAGGTCGTGGTGACGCGGACCCTCGGCAGGGACTTCGCCTTCTTCGTGGCCGACCGGCCGGCTTCCGGAGATGCCTGAGCCCGAGTCGCCGCCGCCGCGCAGGATCCCGCGCGCGCTCTGAGGTGGCACCCTAGACTCTGGTGGCCGGCGACGCCGATCCTTCACTCGGCGTGGCGCGCTTGGGTCGGTAGATGGCGATACCCGGTGCCCGCGACCGCCCGAGAGGGTGCCATGAAGAGGCTCGCGACCAGGACTCGTGTCATGGCCTTCATCCTGGCATCGTCGGCGGCCGCCCTGGTGTTGGATCTGCAGCTGCCGCTGGGCTTCGCGGGAGGGATCCCCTACGCGGCCGTTCTCGCCATCGCGTGGTGGGGCCGGATCCGCGGCGTCGTTCTGGGAGCCGCCGTCCTGAGTACGGCTCTGATCCTGGTGGGCTTCCTGTCCTCGCCACCCGCCGTCTCACCGATGTGGATCGTCGTCCTGAACCGTCTCTTCGCCCTGGGCATCGTATGGCTCCTGGCTGGACTGTTTCTGCGCGACATCGCCATCGAGACAGAGCGGGATCGGGCGCTGCGGGAGCGCGAGCGGGCCCGGAGTGAGCTGAAGGTCCTGAGCGGACTCATCCCGATCTGCGGATCCTGCAAGAAGATCCGCGACACGGAGGGAGCCTGGAGGCCGCTCGAGCTCTTCATCTCGCAGCACTCCGAGGCGGAGTTCTCCCACGGCATCTGCCAGGATTGCGCACGCCTTCACTTCGGCATCGACATCTAGGCCCGGAGGGGCCGGCAACGCCCTACCCCTCAATGCACTCCGGAAATCTCCTCCAGAGGAAACTCCGCGCACCCCTCCTTGCCCGCTGTCGGATAGTCCTCCGCGCCAAAGCCGCTCGAACGACCGACCAGATCGGCGAAGATCTCGCAGCGCTGGCGCTGGCCGGTGAGGCGCGGGTCCTCGTCCACGCGGGCCAGGATCAGCGCCTCGGTCACCGCCTCCGAGGACATACGCAGCCCGCCGTCCGCGTCGGTGTCGGTGTCGAACACCATGAACCTCGGGGCGTCAGGGCTGCTGGAATCCCATGCCTTCCACACGGGCAGATCCTCCCCGCGCCCGCGTCCCGGATCGCCCGTGTAGGCGAATTCCGCCCAGTAGGACATCATCCGATCGGAGAGCGCCTCCCGCCCCGGCCGGTTCTCCTCGCTGAAGATGACATTGCCCTCGTCACCCAGATCGTAGTGACCGAACACGAAGGGGATCTCGAAGGCATGGGCGGCACCCAGCATCACCGAGAGATCGGCGCCCAGCATGGTGGGCTCCTCGTCCCAGTCGAAGCGGTAGACGAAGACGCTCGGCCCCTGGGTCCGGCGCATGACCCCCGCCGGCTGGTCGGCGCCAGTGGCCTTCCACATGGCGCTCTGGTACTCGGCGCTGACGTTGTAGCGCGCCTCGTCGCGCAGCCGCGGGAGGATCCAGAGGATCTGCCTCACCCAGCGCGGATTGGCGAACATGAAGAGCTTGTTCTCGTCGCGGTTGGTGCCCAGGATGACCGGAACCCGGTTGTAGCCGTCCCGGCGGGCGAAGCGCTCGAGCGGGTCCTCCCGCGGAAGGACGAACCCGTCGGCGAACACCTTGGGCATGTCGATCAGACCCTCGTCCTCCTCGGTGCCGTAGACTTCGAAGATCTCGGCGGGACGCTTGCTGCGCAGGTAGCCTGCAACCTCGTCGCCCGTCATCGCACCGAGGGTGATCTTCCCTGCGGCACGGTCCTTCGCCTTGCCGTCGCGCACCAGGAGCTCGAGGAGCACCTCCCCCGAGCTGGCCGCGGCGCCCGGCTCGGGGTCGTCGGCAAAGTGCTCCGCCTCCGCGACCGAGCTCAGATGGGTGCCTCCGCTCTGGGCGATGGCCCGGTGAAAGAGGCCCTTGGCCTGCGGCGAGAGCAACAGGGTGAAGACGTCGGTGCCACCGGCGGACTCGCCGAAGATGGTGACCTTCCCCGGATCGCCCCCGAAGGCCGCGATGTTCTCCTGCACCCAGCGGAGCGCCTGGATCATGTCCAGAGTGCCGAAGTTACCGGAGTGATCGGCCTCGCGGGTGCCCGCGCCGCGAAGCGAGGCGTGCCGAAACCAGCCAATCGGCCCCAATCGGTAGTTGATGGTGACGACCACCAGGTTCTGACTCACCGCCAGGTTTCCACCGTCGTAGAAGCCGCTGTGACCGATCACGTTGCTGCCGCCGTGGATCCACACCATCACCGGGAGCCGCGCGCCGCCGCTCGCCACCTCCTCGCGGGTCCGGCGCGGGCTGTAGACGTTGAGGGCGAGGCAGTCCTCGTCACCCGCGGGCGTGCCGGGCGCGAGGTCGTCGAGACCGCCGAAGGGGCTCGCGAGCTGCGGGCAGGGGGAACCGAATACCGTCGCCTCGAACGTGCCCGTCCAGGGCTCTGCCGGCTCCGGCGCCCGCCAGCGAAGCTCGCCCAGCGGGGGCTTGGCAAAGGGGATACCCAGCCACTGATGACTTCCGTACTCACCGACGAAGCCCACTACCTCGCCCATCCCGGTGGTGCGGCGAGAGGCCGGATCCGCGGTGGGACGCCCCTCCCCGCAGGCGGCCATGAGACCGGCGGCGAGGATGAGACAGGCGAGGGAAGCGGGGAAGCGAGTGGTGGCGAACATGGATCCTCCGCAGCGCTCGAGTGGTCGGGAGCGCATGGTACCGCGCGACGCCAGGAGGAGAAGCGCGTCTGGGAAGACATCAGAAGAAGTACTCGATGGTGAGGAAGGCGAGATCCTCCACCTGACCGTACTGGGAGGCACGGCGTCCCGTGAAGAATTGGAGACCCAGCGTGAGCTCGAGGTCGCCGCGCGGCGTATAGCGGAACTGGGGAGCGATCGCCGAGCTGTGGCCGTTCCAGTCGTAGATCACCAGCAGATCGCCCCGCAGCGTCGGTGTCAGGTCGTAGCCCAGCGTCCCACCGGTCTGGTGACGCGCGAGCGTGACGACCCGGCTCCCGCCGAAGCGGTCGGCGCTGATGGGCTGCACGTAGGGGCCCGGAAAGGCGACCCGCAGCAGCGCCGGCAGCTCGTCCGGAGGCGTCATGGTGGCCTCGAAGAACGGGAGCAGGGAGCCCGCGCGCCCGCGACCCAGACCCAGCGCGTTGCCGTTGTAGAGATGCTCGATCAGCGCGTAGATGCCCTTTCCCACGTCGATGTTGGTGTCGAGCGAGACCACGACCTGCCAGAAGGAGGGGAGATCGCGGGGGCGCGACCTCCCCACCGGCCATACGCGCGCGTCCGGATTGGCGTAGACGGCCTCCACGTGGAAGGCCATGTCCCCGAGGTTTCGCTCCACCGTCGCGCCGATCGTGTTCGCGTCGTCGAAGACCCCCGCCATCAGCGAGTAGTCCGTGTCCAACACCAGGCCGTGCAGGCGCAGCGCGTAGGAAGGATCGTCCCAGTCGTCGCCCGGCGCGTAGGCCGCGTCCAGGGCGACGGCGTCGTCGGCGAACCAGGTCGCCACCACCGCATCGATCCCCGTCGACTCCGACTGCTCGATGGCGAGGGGAGGGATGGGATTGAAGCGATCGATCGGGTTCCAGAGCCGGCCGACGCCCCAGGGAATCCTCTGCCGACCCAGGATCACCCGGGCCCGCTCCGACTCCCAGCGGAGCCAGCCGCGGTAGAGCGCGTGGCGCCAGACGCCACGCGAGTCCGCCCCCAGGTCGAAGTTCCAGAGCTCCTCCTGGAAGGGGAGCAGCGGATCCGATTCCAATCCACCGAATTCCTGGGCTTCGAGCGTGTCGAGCCTCCCCGCCACCAGCTCGTGGTCGTACTCGATCCTGCCGGAGAGCGAGGGGGACATCTCGACATCCAGGCGGGTGCGGACCCGCATCAGGCTCTGCCAGACGCGAAGCCTCCCGACCTCGTGAAAGGCGGGGCACTCCTCGAAGGACTCGGCCAGAAAGCAGACCGGATCGACCGCGGACCCGACCAGTCCACGCACGAAGTCGGGGTCCAGGAGGCCCGATTCGCAGCCGGGTCGCATCAGGGACCCCTGCACCGCCGCCTGGTAGTCCTCGTAGCCGGTACCCCGAGTCAGGATCCCGATACCGCGGATCGACCCGGAGAGCTCGACGGAGACGTCCCCACGCCGGAAGAGCTCGGCTCCCTGTGCGCTCGACGCCAGGGCTCCCAGGGCCAGAATCGCGAGGGCTCGGCTCAGCGAACGGATCACACCACCTGATTCCTGGAGCACGGGGGCGCGGGAATCCCATCTTAACAAGCGGCTCCCGTCGAGGCCGCCCTCGGTTGACATCTGAGGCGGATGGACGACGTTTCCCCCCATGCCGATCTACGAGTACTTCTGTGATTCCTGCGGGCAGACCGTCGAAGCCCTGCAGCGCCTCTCGGATCCCCCCCTCGAGGATTGCCCCAGCGGCGACGGCGGAAAGCTCACCAAGACCCTGAGCGCTCACAATGTCGGCGGCGTCGCCACTGGCGCTGAAGCCACGGCTTGCGAGAGCTTCGCCGGGCCGACCTGCGGCGGCTGCGACAGGGCCGGTACCGGCTGCTCCTGACGCCTCCCCCCTCGACCCTCAGGTGAGCTGTCGGCTGTAGCGGCGCATGCCCGTAAGCAAGCGGGCTAGAGCCGCCGCCGAAGCGCGTCAGACGATCTGCCCGATCTCGCCGAACTTGAGCGCCAACGCCCTGCGCTCCTCCTCGGAAAGGAACTCGACGGTCATGATGTCGATCGGCTCCGCATTCTCGGTGCCGGGGGCGATGGTGACGCTCGCCCAGACGTCGCCCTCGCGGCTGCGCCCATAGGCGACCACGCACAGGACCTCGCAGTCGCCTTCGGTGAAGTGGTGCGATTCGAGGAGTTGCTCGAGGAGCTTCATGAAGCCGCCGAAGTGATCGCCAAACCAACCGGCCGCATCCTCCATGCGGTGGGGAATGGCGCAGATCACATACACGACGCCCTTCTCGGCAAATACCTCGTGGGGGGCCTTCTCCCGAGACGACACTCGTCTCATCAGATCGTCCGCCATCGGCACCAGCCGGTCGACCAACTCGGATCCGAAGTGGTTCTTCAGGAATCGCTCGCAAGCTTCTCCCAGGCTCTCGATCCGACCGAGGTGACTCGTCAGACACTCGCGGAAGAGGTCTCGGGGCTCCGCGGGAACCGCGGGGGGCGCCTCCCCGGTCGCCGCCGGGGAATCGCCCGCCTGAGTGAGACCGTGATCGGACGGCATCGAAGAGACGCTCATGATGACGGTCTTCCCGGACGACTCGTGGTCCGGAACCAGGAAGCAGAACTCATAGTCCGCGAACTCGATGTGGTCGCCGCTCTTGAGCTGAACCGGATGGTTCGGGTCGATCTGCCTCTCGTTCAGCTTGGTGCCATTGGTGCTGCGAAAATCCTCCAGAAAGAAGGAGCCGTCTCGCACCTCGATGGTCGCGTGGACGCTGGAGATCGTGGCCTGGTTGATCACCACGTCGTTCTTCGGATCGCGCCCGATGCTGAGCCGATTCTTGTCCATGGTGAGCGGCAGCACGCCTTCTTCGCTGGCGCGCATCACGTCGATCAGCTTCGCCTTTGGCCTCGAGACCGGGAGCGGAGCCGGTCGCGGGCTCGGGGCCACGGTGACGGACGGGCTCTCCGCGGCCTTCCTCTTGCGCAGATAGACGAAGGCGGCCGCGACCAGCGCCACCAGAACCAGCGTCAGCAGCAGCGCTGACGAGGAGCCCGACTCATCGTCCGCAGACGGCGGGGTCGGCTCGTCCGGCAAGGCCGGGAGGGAGGCGCTGGCCTCCGGACCTGGAGCCGGTGTCGGAGCGCGCGCCACCGGGGTCTCTCTGGTGGCAACCTCACTCGGAGGAAGGAGCGATTGGAGAAACTCCTCCCCCGGATCCGGAGCCGGTGTCGGAGCGCGCGCCACCGGGGTCTCTACGGTGGCAGCCTCGCCCGGAGCCACGAAAGGCTGGGAAGACTCCTCCTCCGCCGGCGGCAGGGTCTCCGCAACCATCGCTTCGAGGGGCTCCTCGACGATCTCGAGAATCTTGTCGAGGACGCCGGGAATGTCTTCGACCCGAGCGGCGCGGAAGTAGTCGCCGTTCGTCTTGAGCGCCAGGGTCTGGATCAGCTGGACGTCCGCACTCTCGGTGAACGCCACACCGAAGATGCGCACGCCGCCCTCCCGGCTCTGCGAGGTGAGATCGTCCCGGAGCCAGCGACTCTGCTCGCGGTCGCGCACCTCGTCTCCGGTATCGATGATTCCATCCGTCAGGAAGATCACCGCCTTGCGCGCCTCCGGCCGCCCCTTCGTCTTGAGCTCGTAGAGGGCGCGCTCGATGCCCGCGGGGCTGTTGGTGAGTGCACCCTGGAAGTCCACGGACATCAGGCTGGCGTCGAAGCGCTCGCGCTGGGCTTCGGTCTTCAAGCGGGTGAGGGGCTCGATCAGTCGAGCCTCGCTATCGAAGACGACCATGCCGACGCGGGAGTCTCCCGACAGAGCGGCGGAGAAGTCCTTCACGACCTTGCGCGTGATGAATCCCGGATCGTTCTTCTTCATGCTTCCGGAGTTGTCGACCACGAAGAACACGTCCAGCGCGTCGGCGTTCTCGGTGTCGGCCGCCCCCGAGGCGACGCTCCACGAATGGGGAATCGCCGCCGCCAGGAGCAGCATCACGATCCTGGAGATCTGCACGTAGATTCTAGTTTGGACCATGGTGTCTCCCGGGCTTTGGCGCCAGCCGCGGAGCGGCTGGGACGCCGGATCGGGCGGCCCGGCCGGCTGCCCATCGGTAATTGAACGACACCGTGCGCGGTCGGCGCCCGCGCGCGATTGGTGACCTCAAACTCCTCACAAGTCAGCCCATGTCGCTTCTGCCTGAGGAAGACAGGACTCGGCGAGGTTAGCTTGACCGCGAGTGCGATGGCCAGCACGGAGAGAGCGGCGGCCAGGCCCAGCCGCTGCATGAAGTCGTCCGCGCAGACCGGACGAACCGGAGCGAACGCTACGGGGCGCCGCTCCGGTCGAGTCTCCGTGCACGCCGACTCCACGGGCGCAGGATGACCCGTACATGGGATCGGTCGGAGTGAAGTAGTTCACACCCGGGCACGGATGCTCGCCGTCTCTCTCCCCGGGCCGGGTAGCGATGCTGGGGATGGCCTTCCTCCTCCTCCGGCCGAGCGATTGCCCCTTGACAGGAGAGAAATAATGTACTATTTAACTAGTACATTATTTCTCTGTATCAAAGAGCGAGATGCCCCCTGGGGGAAGATCGGAGGAGGTCATGACCAGCAACGCTCTGGAGTCGATCCTCCGGGTTCGAGGCCTCACCTACCACTACCCTGGCACCCTCGGTCCGGTCCTGCGCGGCCTGGACTTCGAGATCCGCGAGGGAGAGATCTTCGGCTTCCTCGGCCCCAACGGCTCGGGGAAGAGCACCACCCAGAAGCTGCTGACGCGCATCCTCCCCGGCTACCGGGGCGAGGTCGAGATCTTCGGGCGCGACCTCGGCGCTATGGGCGACGATTTCTACAATCGGATCGGGGTCTGCTTCGAGTTTCCCAATCTCTATGAGAAGCTGACGGCCGAGGAGAACCTCGAGTTCTACCGCCGGTTCTTCGACGTGCCGACGGAGAAGCCCGCCGAGCTGCTGGAGCGCCTCGACCTCCCGGTGGGGGATCGCCGCAGCGTCGCGCAGTACTCGAAGGGCATGAAGATGCGCCTGGTGTTGGCGCGATCCCTCTTGAACCGCCCCCGCCTCTGGTTCCTCGACGAGCCCACCACGGGACAGGATCCCGAGCACGCGGTGCGGGTGCGCGAGCTGATCCGCGAGCGGGCGGCCTCGGGAACCACGGTCTTCCTGACCACGCACAACATGACGGTGGCCGATGAGCTCTGCGATCGCGTCGCCTTCCTGGTGGCCGGCGAGATCACCGCCGTCGACGCGCCGCGCCGGCTGAAGCTTCGACACGCCAAGAAGGTCGCGCGGGTCGAGGCGAGGAACGGGAAGGGAACCGAGATCCGCGACTTCCCCCTCCAGGACACGCTTGGCAAGCACCGCTTCATCGAGTGGGTTCGCGATCACGACGTCCAGACCATCCACACCCTGGAGCCCACCCTCGAGGACGTCTTTCTGCAGATGACGGGAAAGGGGCTGCTCGGATGACGGGCCGCATCCCGAACGCGGTGCGCCTGTTCCTTCTCGCCCAATGGCGCTGCCGATTCCCCCACGTCTACCTCGGCATGGCCCTGCTGACGGTGATGGCCTTCCGCCTCGCCATCCCGGAGCCGTACCGGGAATCGCTCGTCCCCGCCTTCCTGCTCGGGGAGCCGGGCACCCTGGCGCTGACGCTCGTCGCCGCCCAGGCCTACCTCGAGCGCGGCGATCGCAGTGTGACGGCTCTGGCCGTGACACCGCTGCGGAGCGGCGAGTACGTCTTCACCCTGGTTCTCACCTCGGCGCTGGTAGCCACGCTGGCGGGAATGCTGATCCATGGAGGCGTCCTCGGCATCGATCTCCGCCTGCTCCCGCTGCTCCCCGTCCTGCTCTTGACGACGACGCTGGCGGGCTTCCTCGGGCTCGGCCTCTCCACGCGCTTCTCCGACTTCACGCGATTCCTGGTCGGAGGACTGATGCCGGCCATGGTGGTG
Source organism: uncultured Spirochaetales bacterium (assembly GCA_964615365.1). GTDB lineage: Bacteria > Myxococcota_A > UBA9160 > UBA9160 > UBA6930 > CAVXZE01. The sequence goes on along the minus strand of CAZTOU010000034.1, from coordinate 9,640 downwards.
ATCCAGCTCCCCTACCTCTCCCACTTCGGGCTGGTGCCGCGGCTGGCCTTCGCGTGGGTACCGAGCGACGCGGCGCTCTTCGGAATGGCGAACCTGGCCCGGCCCGCTCCCGATCCCCTTCTCTTCGGCCTCTACGTCGCATTGCTGCTCGGCTACAACCTGATCGCCTTCCGCTGGGCGCGGCGTTCCTTCGAGGAGCGGGTGCGCCAGCGACTGGAGCGAGCATGAGCAAGATCGGAGCGCTGGTTCGGAAGGATGTCCTCGGAATCTACCGGGACGGGTTCCTGCTCTACCTGTGCGCCTACGCGCCGCTGATCGCCATCGCCGCGCGTCTCGGCGTTCCCTGGATCCCCGTCGAGTATCTCGCCCTCTATCTGGCACCCGGGCTGGTCGCCCTGGGCGGCTCGCTGGCTGCGATCATCTTCGGATTCGGGCTGATCGAGGAGCGCGAGCGGCAGACGCTGCTCCTGCTGCGGGTCCTGCCGCTCTCGCGGAAGGCGCACTTCGCCTACCTGGTGATCACCACCGGCCTGCTCTCCTGTGCCCTGGGGCTCGCGGTCGCCGTCGTCTTCGGCCAGCCCGTCGCCGATCTTTCCGGCTTCCTGCTGATGCTGGCAGTCAGCTCGCTCTTGGCACCGCTCGGGATGCTGATCCTGGGTGTGGCGGCCGCCAACAAGATCGAGGGGATGGCGGTCGCCAAGATGGTCAGCTCGATGTCGATCCTGCCCGCGCTGGTCTTCGCGGTGCCCGCTCCCTGGCAGATCCTGCTGGCGTGGTGTCCGCACTACTGGGTGTACCTCGGCCTGCTGCGCGCCTACGCGGGGGAGGCGCAGCTCGCCTCCATGGCCGTCCACTGGCCCGGCCATCCCGGCTGGCTCCCGCCGCTCGCCGCCACCCTTCTGTGCCTGGGCGGGATCGTGCTGCTGGCGCGAATCTACCGCGCCAGGGTGAGGTAGGATCTTCGCGATGGCGGAATTCAAGATCAGTCTGGACCATCACTCCGGGGTCCCCATCTACCGTCAGATCATCTCGCAGATCCTCTACGCGGTCGCGCGGGGGGATCTCCCGCCCGGCACCCAGCTACCGACGGTGCGCCAGCTCGCCGTCGAGCTCTCGGTGAATCCGAACACCGTCATCAAGGCCTACAAGGAGCTGGAGATCCGCGGGAACCTGGAGACGCAGCAGGGCACCGGCACCTTCATCAGCGACGCCGAGGTCACCATCACTCCCGACGAGAAGAAGCGGGTGCTCACCACGCTCTGCAAGGACGTGGTGGGACGCGCGGGCGCCTACGGGATCGAGCTCGGCGAGATCATCGAGGCACTGAAGGATTTCAAAGAGGAGAGCTGACATGATGAAGAAGGCCTTCGACTGGAGGGAGCTCTTCCAGAAGCTCGCTGCCCTGCCCATCTTCAAGTCGCAGTTCGCCTGGGGTCCCCTCAACGCCTTCGTGCTCCTGGCGGGCATCGCCGTGACCGCGGCCCTGGTGGACCGGCAGGGAGACCTCACGGGCGACCTCACCATCGCCACCGGGCTCGCCGCGATCTTCCTGATCGTGAGCCTCGTCATGGGAAAGCGCTGGGAGCAGATCCTGAGCGGGGTGGTGATCATCGCCATCGCCCTCAAGCTGATCTTTCCCGACCAGAAGATCCTGCTTCTGGTGACCGGCATCGCACTGGCCGCGATCCTCTCCTGTGTGGTGCAGATCGCCAGCCAGTGGGAGAAGGCCATCCTGCTGCGGCTGGGTCGGTACCGCGGGCTGCGCGGACCGGGGCTCTTCCTGATCCTGCCCTTCGTCGACCGGATCGAGGCCTTCGTCGATCAGCGAGTGCGCGCCACCGACTTCCGCGCCGAGCGGATCCTCACCCTCGACACGGTTCCCGTCTACATCGACGCCATCAGCTTCTGGCTGGTGTGGAGCGCCGAGAAGGCGGTGCTCGAGGTCGCCGACTACGGCCACGCCGTGATCCTCTCCGCCCAGGCCGCGCTGCGCGATGCAGTTGGCAAGCACGAGCTCACCGACCTCCTCAGCAACCGCGAGAAGCTCTGCGACGAGATCCAGCAGCGGGTCGACGAGAAGACCAACGCCTGGGGGATCACCATCCAGTCCATCGAGATCATCGACGTGGTGATCCCCGAGTCCCTGGAGGAGGCGATGTCGAAGCGCGCGCAGGCCGAGCGCGAGCGACAGGCGCGGATCATCCTCTCCACCACCGAGAACGAGATCGCCGAGCAGTTCGCGGCGGCGGCCGACCAGTACCGGGAAGACCCGACCGCCCTCCATCTTCGCGCCATGAACATGATCTACGAGGGGATCCGCCAGAAGGGATCGATGATCATCGTCCCCAGCTCTGCGGTGGAGACGATGGGACTGGGCGCCGTGAGCGGGGTCGCGGCCCTGGCCAAGGGAGGGGAAGGAGAGGTTACCGCGCCCGAGAAGAAGGAGTGATCCCATGACCCAGCTCGCACTCTTGAGCGTCGTCGCCGGAGCCATCATCATCGCCGTCCGGGGTCCGTTCATCCTCGCGCCGGCGGCCTCACTCGCCGGGAGCCGCTGGCTGATCGCCTCGAAGGCGAGGCTCCGCGTGGCCGGCGTCGTCTTCGCCCTCCTCGGTCTGGCCATGATCTCCTCTGCCCAGGGCTCCGCCCAGGGGGCGGCCCTGGTCGTCTCGATCCTCGGCTGGCTCTGGGTGCTGGGGGCCGTCTTTCTGTTGCTGATCTTCACCTCTTCCTACCAGCGGTTCATCGTGAGGATCATGAACGCCCTGGAGGATTCGGCGGTGCCGCGCGTCGCCGGCGTCATCGGCACGCTGTTTGGAGCCTTCCTCGTCTACCTCGGCATTGGGGTATTCTGAGCTCGAACCCGCTCGAGGTCTCTCACTCCACCATGAAGATCGCCCGGTCGGCGCGGTTTGCGCCGTGGCTGATTCTGCTGCTGGCTCTCGGCCTCCGACCCGCGCTGGCGGTGGTAATCGATTCGGGAGACGGAAGCGGAAACACCACCGCGCCCGCCGACGATCCCGGATGGAACCGCGTCGGCGCGCTCGGACACACCACGGGCTGCTACCTGGGAAACCACTGGGTGCTCACCGCCGGGCACATCGGCATCCGTGAGCTGTGGCTGGGAGATCGGCTCTTCCACGGGGTTCAGGGGAAGATCCGACGCCGCCTCGCAACGAGCGCCTTGCTCGAGGCCGATCTCCAGCTCTTCCAGCTCCGCGAGTCCCCCGAGTTTCCTCCGGTGCGGCTGGCCAGCAGCGCACCGCGCGCCAGGACGCCGGTCGTCATGGTGGGAAACGGTCTCCAACGGGGCCCGTCGCGAATGGCGTGGAGCCGGCTCTGGGCGATCGTGCCACGGAGCGACGCCTGGTATGCCGGCTACCCGACCGGCCCGGAAAGAGCGCTGCGCTGGGGGACCAACCACATCGCCAGCGCCGGTGAGCTCACACGGACGGGCAAGCGCGTGACCCGCGTCTTCTCCACTCGATTCGACGGTGGACTTCCCTCGCCCCACGAGGCACAGGCGGTCTCGGGCGACTCCGGCGGACCCGTCTTTGCCAAGAACTCCGACGGAGAATGGGAACTGGTCGGCATCATGATCACCGTCTCCGTGGAGCCGGATCAGCCCAGAGATCACGCCGTCTACGGCAACATCACCTACGTCGCCGACATCAACGCGTACCGGGAGCAGATCGAGAAGATCGTCGCCTCCTCACCGGATCAGGACCGCGACGGTCTCCTCGACATCGACGACAATTGCGCGCGCGTCAAGAACCCCGGCCAGGCCGACGCCGACGGCGACGGCACCGGCGACCTCTGCGAAGAGCCGGCGGACGGGGAAGACTCGACTCCGAAGCCGGCGGCGAGGGAGAAGCGCGCCGGGCCGTGATCCGGGGGGAGGCGGACGAGCCGCCGTGACTGCGGGGCGAGGGTTCTGATAGGCTGGCCCGCGACGGACCGAGCGAGAGGGGCGGAGGATCCAATGGCCAAGATCATCGGAAACATCGTTCCGGAGGACGACTTCACCCACCCGCTCGGGTCGGAGCCGAACTGGAACGAGAGCATGTACTTCAACTTCTTCGACCGGGAGAAGTCGATCGGGGGCTTCGTCCGATTGGGGAACCGCGCCAACGAGGGCCAGGCCGAGATGACGGTGACCCTCTACCTGCCGGACGGACGCGTGCTCTTCATGTTCAAGCGGCCCGAGATCGAGAGCAACGACGCCTTCGACGCCGGGGGCTGTCGCTTCGAGGTGCTGGAGCCAGCGCAGACCCTGCGCACCGTCTACCAGGGGTCGGTGCTGGAGCTCGCGGAGCCCCGGAAGATGGCGGATCCGAAGCGCGCCTTCGCCCTCTGCCCGAAGAAGCGCGTCCACCTCGACCTGCTCCACGAGGCGGCGGGCCCGCTCTACGGCAAGAACGATTCCAGCGAGGAAGACGACAAGCCGCCCGAGAAGCAGTTCGGCAAGGCCCACTACGAGCAGCACATGCACGTGAAGGGAACGCTCGAGATCGACGACACCACCTACGCCGTCGACGGCTTCGGGCTGCGGGACCACTCCTGGGGGCCCCGCTACTGGCAGGCGATCCAGCAGTACGAATGGCTCACCATGAACTTCGGTCCGGACTTCCACGCCATGGTCTCGATCATCCGCTGGGACGCGGAGCGCGAGCGCCGCTGGGGCGTCGTGGTCCGCGGCGACGAGATCGACCTGATCACCGAGGTCGAGATCCAGGCGGACTACGAGGAGAACACCCTCTACCACCGGGCGGTGCGCGCCAAGGTGAAGACGGCGAAGGGAGAGGAGCTGGAGATCGAGGGAAGGGTCCAGAGCTTCATCCCGCTGCGCAACCGCCGCGCCGGTCACGTCACCCACATCGGCGAGGGCATGACCGAGTGGCGCTGCGGGGCGCGAGTCGGCTACGGGCTCTCCGAATTCCTGCGACAGGTGGAGTAGGCGTGTCATTCTCTTCTTCGAGAGACGCGCTCGAACGGATCCTGGGATGCGGAGTCGCGGCACTGCTGATGGCGGCGGCGCTGGGGTGCGGGGGGCTCGGCCAGACGATCCGCAACGGATCGGGGTACCAGGCCAAGGCCCTGGCTTCCGGGGTCTTCGTCTCGGGGAGAGAGGCCGAGCGGGTGAATCGCGACGAGCTCTCCGACGGCGCCATGGTGCTGGTCTCGGGTCGAGTGAACCCCGAGGATCGCTCGGCGACGGCCCGGGCGCTCGGCGTGGTGCGGAGCCGGGCGATCTGCCGCGAGGGGATCGGCTGCACGCTGGTCGAGGGGCTCTCGGAGGAAGAGATCCGCAGCCAGCCCCTCCCCGCACCGCCTTCTCCGCGCGGGGATCCGGCCGAGATTCCCTGGCCCGCCGGTGATGCGCTGCCCGGTGGCCCGCCCCCCGCGGGCATCGATGCCGCGATGCTCGACGCCGCGCTGGACGAGGTCTTCTCGGAGCCCGCCGACTCCGGACGGCGAGAGACCCGCGCCGTGGTCGTCGTCCACCGGGGGAGCATCGTCGCTGAGCGCTACGCCGAAGGCTTCGACGCCGAGACACCCCTGCCCGGCTGGTCGATGACCAAGAGCGCGATGGGCGCCCTGATCGGCATCCGGGTGGGACAGGGCGCGCTCGATCTTCTTTCTCCCGCTTCGGTGCCCGAGTGGCAGAGCGCTGCCGACCCGCGCGCCGCGATCACGCTGGATCAGCTATTGCGCATGAGCAGCGGTCTCGAGTTCGGAGAGGCCACCGACGAGTACGGCGGGGATCTCTTGACCATGCTCTTCGACCGGGGCGACGCCGCCGCCTATGCCGCGGCGAAGCCCCTCGCGCACCCGCCCGACACCCACTGGCACTACTCGAGCGGCACCTCCAACATCGTCTCGCGGATCCTTCGCGACAGCTTCGACGGCGACCAGGCCGCCTACTTCGGTTTTCCCCGTCGGGCGCTCTTCGAGCCGATCGGCATGCGCAGTGCGGTGATCGAGCCGGACGCCAGTGGCAGCTTCATCGCATCGTCCTTCATGTTCGCCACCGCCCGTGACTGGGCGCGCTTCGGGCTGCTCTTCCTCGAGGGTGGCGTCTGGCTGGGCGAGCGGATCCTTCCTCGGGGCTGGGTGGAGTACAGCACCACTCCGACGCCCGCCGCGCCACGGGGCCGCTACGGCGCGCACTGGTGGCTGAACGCGGGAGAGCCGGACGACCCCAGCGGCCGCCCCTGGCCCGACCTTCCCACCGATACCTACGCCGCGCGAGGCTTCGAAGGCCAGGAGGTGCTGATCATCCCCTCCCGCGAGCTGGTACTGGTGCGCCTGGGCCGGTCCCGCCCGCTCGACGCCTACGACTCGAACGATTTCGTGGCCGCCGTGCTGGCCGCGATCCGCGAGTGAAGGAGCGGCCTCTCGATCGCATCCGCGGCTGCCTGCTGGGCGGCGCGGTCGGCGACACCCTGGGCGCGCCGATCGAGTTCGCCTCGCTCCCCGAGATCCGCGCCCGCTTCGGACCGGACGGTCTGCGGGAATTCGCGCCGGCCTTCGGCCGACGGGGCGCGATCACCGACGATACCCAGATGACCCTCTTCACCGCCGAGGGTCTGATCCTGGCTGCCCGCGATCCCGCCCTGGCCGGTCGTTCCGGGATGGTGCGCTCCGTGCACCGCGCCTATCTGCGCTGGCTCCTCACCCAGGGCGAGCGCTCGGAGCATCCGACCTTCGAGCGCACCGACGAGGGCTGGCTCCTCGGCGTCCAGGCGCTGCACAGCCCCCGCGATCCCGGCGGCACCTGCCTCTCGGCCCTGCGCGGGACCCGAATGGGGAGCGCTGAGCAGCCCCTGAACCGCAGCAAGGGATGCGGGGGCGTGATGCGGATCGCTCCGGTCGGCCTCGCCCGCGCGGTCGACGATCCCTTCGCCGTCGGCTGCGCCGTCGCCGCCATCACCCACGGCCATCCCACCGGATTCCTCGCCGCCGGCTTCCAGGCGCTCGCCATCCACGAGGCCGCCGCGGGAACACCGCTGCGCGAAGCCTGCCAGGAGGCCATGGAGGAGCTCTCCCGGCACCCGAGCCACGAGGAGTGCGCGGCCGCCGCCCTGCGCGCCCTCTCGCTCTCGGCGAGGAAGCGCGGCCGAGCTTCCCCGGAAGACGTCGCCTCGCTCGGCGAGGGATGGGTGGCCGAGGAGGCGCTCGCCATCGCCCTCTTCTGCGCGCTCGCCGCACCCGACTTCGAGACCGCGCTGCGCCTGGCGGTGAACCACGGCGGCGACAGCGACAGCACCGGCGCCATCACCGGCAACCTGCTCGGCGCCGCCCTCGGCGAGCCAGCGATCCCCCCGCGCTGGCTCGCCGCGCTGGAGCTTCGCCGCGAGATCGAGCGGGTGGCCGGGGAACTCTGATCTGCCGCGGTGTCAGCGGATCCTGGGCGGGTACTACCTGGCTTTCCGCCTCCGCTGGAGCCACATCAAGGGCGCCAGCGCCACCGCGAGCTCGACACCGAGGCCACACAGCGGCATGGTCGTCACAGCATCGCAGCCCTCGAACGGAATGCCATCGACTGTCTTGCCACTAAGACAGGCCTCGACCATCCGCCTACCGAGGAGACGAATCCGTCAATGTGAGCAGGAGCCACATGCCCGAGGGGATAGCTGCGCTTCGCGCATGGTGGAGCTCCTCCTCACCCAACCCCCTCTAACAGGTGGTCGTAAAGGGAGCGATTGGGTCAGCCAGTAGATCCCAGAATGGTGCGCCAAACGCCCCGCGGGGCAAGGGTCGTGGTGTCAGTTCTTGACGCGGGAGCTCCACCGCTAGCTCTGGCAAGAAATCGCGCTGGAGGAGGCAGGGCGATCGAGGATCGGGAAGACCTGGTCGAGGCGAGTCAACCGCAGTGCGCGGCGAGAAGGTTCGCTGGGGCGATGGAAGGACATCTTCACTCCTTTCTTCTTCGCCGCGGCAAAGGCTTCGACGAGAGCCGCCAATCCAGCGCTGTCGATGAATTCGAGTGCCGATAAGTCGATTCGAATCTCTCGATGACAGAGCGCCTCCTCGAACAGCACCTTCCTGATGCTGGGCGCAGACCTGCGATCGAGAAACGCTGACAAGGCGAAATCGAAGGAGTAGCCCCTGACTTCTTCCGAGGCGGCGGTGTCATGGATGACCGCCGCTCCGTCATCGGGCCTCAGCAAGCCTGAGAGAACTGCCATCAGACCCATCGTCTCCTACCTCGTCTTCGAGAAGAGCCGCTCCGGCCCCACAAGGATGTAGTCGTGCCAAGGCCCGAAACTGGACCTCTGAAGCGATCCAATTCGAAACCTCGGAGCCGACTTCCTCACAGGCTCTCGAACCGAGCTGGCTCACTCATCGTCCCTTCAGCCACGTATTGATCTGTTGCGCCTTTCTCTTCATTGCCTCGCTTGCAGCCACCGCCTTCTCATCCAAATGATATTTCTCATCGAGTGCCCGATACTTCTCAGCACCGATTCTCCCTGCCTCATGCAAAGAACTGGTCACTCGATAGTCGTTATCCAACCGATTGATTGCCTCCGACACTTCGTAGCCAGCCCTGGCAGCTCTTTCGATCGCACGCCCCCCGGGTACGTATCTCAAGTCACCGTGGTGGCTCATCACACCCACGAGCCCCGTATGGTGCCTGAGTTCACTGATGGAGAGTCCATTCATTCTGACGTAGGTGTCGTTGAAGCCTAAGGATGCCTTTGGATAGACCTTCAGACCTCCAGATGTGTTCACGATGTGATAGGAGCCCGCGAAGCAGGCGGCAGCTGCGATGACGACGACGCCAAGAAGAACCGCGAATCCGACAGCTCCGCTCGTGCGGCGTTTCAGGGAACAGGTACGAGACACTGAACTACCTGCGATTGGCTGTAGCTCGTCGGATCTGTTCGGGTGATCGAGCCGGAGGACTTCGGGGCCGTTGACTCCTGAGCCTCCCCGCGCAGGGATTGCTTCTTGATCGCGAGAGGTACGAGGTTCCTGATACATGACTTTGCTCCCCTGCTATTCCTATCGACCCAGATGGGTCGAGTTCTCCTTCTGAGGGAGTCGCTTCAACTCCCAAGGAACCAGTCGCGCGAGGTGGGGGAACAGGACCATCGGGCAGTGAGTTCTGCCCTGGCAACCCCCCGCCTCGACCGAGGCGAGGTAGTGCTGCTTCGCCTCCAGGTGCCGCTCGTCCAGCAGGGGCTCGTAGGTGGCGAGCCGGAATCCGGCGAACAGGGCGACGCCCGCGACGGCGAGAACGAGAAGACCGCCGAGCGCGGCCAGCAGTCGAACCAGGATGCGCAAGGTTCTCCCTCCCGAACGCCATCATGCCATAGGAGGCGTCCGACCGGAGAACCGGTCACCTCGCCGAGCTGGCGCTTCGCGAGGAGATCCTTCGGGGAGGGGGGGGCTGGCGGAATCTCCCCACAGCAGGCGCCCCCACGGTAAAGCAACTAATTCAATATTGTTATTGAAATTCTTTAGCGGCCATTCTATAGTGAGTCACCCGTCTCCCACGAGAGACGGTCTCCCCCGGGGGGAGCTGCCCCCCCTCCAGCCCGGGCGAGCCGTGCAAAACCAGGGAGGCCACCGGATCGTACGGAGGCGGTGATGCTGCAGGGAGAGAGCGAGCTGGCGAGCGCGGAGACCGAGC
>CAZTOU010000033.1:0-55531 GCA_964615365.1 uncultured Spirochaetales bacterium | reverse complement strand
CGTTGCGGCCCTTGGGCCCGAGCGTCACGCGCACCGCATCGGAGAGCGCGTTCACGCCCTTCAGGAGCTTGACTCGCGCGTCCTGATCGAACTTGATTTCCTTGGCCATCAGCTACTCCAGGATTCCGAGGACGTCGTCCTCGCGAATGATCAGATGTTCTTCCCCATCCAGGGTGACCTCGGTGCCGGAGTACTTGCCCAGCAAGATCCTGTCACCCTTCTTCACGTCGAGCGGCTGGACCTTGCCGTCCTCGCTCACCTTCCCGCCGCCCACGGCGATCACCACGCCCTCCTGGGGCTTCTCCTTCGCTGTGTCCGGGATGATGATCCCACCCTTGGTCTTTTCTTCTTCCTCGAGACGCTTGACCAGAATCCGGTCTCGAAGCGGACGAATTTTCATGGCTCCGCGTTCCTCCACGCGCTCCTTACCAGCGGCAAGGCAGCGCTGCCGTGAAAAGCTCAGGGGCGCAAGCTATGCACCGACCGGGGTGCGTCAACCCCGTCCGAGCCTTTTCGCCAGCAATCGGGCCGCCAGGGCGACCTGGGCAGGCGGGGCCGCGGTGAAGCAGAGGCGGATCCAGTCCGGGTAGTCCTTCCCGGAGGAGGATCCGGGCGAGAGCACCACCCCGTCCTCGAGACAATCTTCGAGGAAACCCAGTAGCTTACGCTCGCGCAGATGGGCTCGAACGTCGAGGAAGAGAAAGCAGGAGCCCTCGGGCGACGGCACCCCGAGGATCCGCGCCACCGCTTCGCCGGCCGCCCGGTAGGCCTCGCGGGCCGTGCACTGCCACGGCCCACCACCCTCTAGGGCCCGCAGAGCCGCGATCTGTCCGGAGGTGGGCGCGTGGTAGCTGGTGTGGGTCGACACCTTGAGCGCCTCGGCCACGGCGGTGGGAGGCCCCACCAGGTAGCCGACGCGGTTCCCCGCCATCCCGTAGGCCTTCGAGAAGGAGTACACGCTCAGGGTCCGCTCCGGCGCGAACTGGCCGATCGAGCAGTGCTCGCCCCGGTAGACGAAATCCTCGTAGACCTCGTCGGAGATCAGCCAGAGGTCCCGGCGCCGGGCCAGCTCCGCCAGGGCCTCGAGCCAGGCCCGGGGAATCAGACGGGCGGTCGGATTGGAGGGAGTGGAGAGATACAGGGCGACGGTCCTCTCCCCGATGCGCTCTTCCACCGCCTCCACCGCCGCCGACGCGGAGTGGACCCGGTCGTAGAAGGGGATCTCGACCGGCGTGGCCCGCTGCGCGTGGACGATGCCGCGGATCAAGGGCCAGAAGGGGGCCAGGATCAGGACCTCCTCGCCGGGCTCGGTCAGCTGGCTGATGGCGCTGGCCAGGGCCCCGGTGGCTCCTGCGGCGACCAGCACCGATTCCCGCTCGCAGGGCAGACGGTTCTTTGATCTCACCTTCTCGACGATGGCATCCAGGAGGGGGGTGATCCCGCGGGTCTCGCAGTAGCGGTGCATTCCCGGATGCTCTGCGACCGCGAGGTCCTCCATGCGAGCGCCCTCGAAGGGCTCCATCCAGGTGTCGCCCACGTGGAGGGGGAAGATGGGGCCAGGGTGCTGGTCGACGAGGTGGGCCAGCGGGGAGAACACCGAGTTCCCCATGGCCGCGGTGTGGCGCGCGATGCGTGTCGGTCGGGGCATGGGGACCGACATTAGCCGGATCTGGAGCGAACCGGGTCCTCCTCGAGGATCTCGCGCAGCTTCGCGCGCAGCGATGCCAGGGTGAAGGGCTTGCGGAGGAGGCACCCGGGGTGAACGCCCCTGGGAAGCGGCTCGACGTCGTCGCCCGGTGGCTCGGACATCAGGACCACCCGGGTCCGCGGCCAGGAGGTGCCGACGCGCGCCGCCAGCTCCCGGCCGCTCATCCCCGGCATCGCCCCCTCGCAGAGGAGAAGGTGGATGGGACCCGAGTGCTGCGATGCCTTCTCGAGTGCCTCCTCGCCGCTCTCGGCTTCGACCACCTGGTATCCCTCCTCCACCAGGCTCTCGCGGATCACGGACCGCACGTGGTCCTGGTGCCCGACGAGCAGGATCGTCTCGGCGTCCGACTCCTCCCGGCCCTCCTCCGACGGCTCGGCCCGGCTCTCGCCCGCGGAGGAGCGCGCCAGCTCCGCGGTGGCCTCGGGGGAAGCCCCGGGCGGGAGCTCCGGCAGGGGTCCAGTGATCTCTCTCGCGACGCAGACGATGGGTCGCTCGCCGTCTGCCGCGGAGCGGGGGGTCGCGATCGATTCGAGCCAACGCCAGGTGCCGTCGCGGTGGCGTACCCGGTGGGTGATGCGACCAGCGGATCCGGTCTCCCTCGCCTTCTGGAGGAACTCGAGCGTCACGGGCAGATCGTCGGGGTGAACCAGCTCGAAGACCCGCCGGCCGGTGAGCTCTGTCGCGGTGAACCCCAGCTTCGCCTCGACGCTGGGGTGGACATCGAGGAGACGGCCGTCGGAGGAGACCTCGGCGACGAGATCACGCGCCTTCTCGGCGAAGCCTTCGAGGCCAACCCGGCGGCTGCGGCTCGCGGCTCCGCCGGGCGGGCCTCGGGTCTCCAGGAGAGACCGCACCAGCTCGCCGATTTCGTCGAGCCGGAACTTGTGCAGGAAGGCGGCGGCCCCCTGCCGAAGACAGGCTCGAGCGGTCTCTTCGCTGTCGTCGGTGGAGAGGCTGACGACCGGGGGCGGGTCGCTCCGCTCGCCGATCAGCGCCATCAGGGCCGGAGCGTCGATCTCGACGGTCTCGCAGTCGGCCACCACCACGTCGACACCGTCCTCGAGGGCGGTACGGCACCCCGCCGGATCGGATGCAATCGAGCACGCCAGGTCGAAGCCAGCGCGGATGAGCTCGTGCGCGACGATTTCGGCCTGCTCGGGACGATCCTCGACGATGAGCACACGGAGCGGTACCCGCAAGGCGCTCCCCTCCTCGCTCCTCTTCGCGGGGCTCCTCACCCTTCGTTAAAGGGCGAACCTTTCATAACCTGCCGCGAAGGGCTCCCGCAAGACCGCCGGTACGCTTCGGAGAAAGTCCGTCCTCATCGCCCCCACGCCGATCCCCCTCGGGGAAAAACGACTGGCGACGGGTCAACCCGAGGGGTCGTCCCGCCGATCAGCGATAGGGGATGAGTGGATTCCCCATCGAGCCGTGGAGGAGTAGGGGTGCGAGCCCTCTTGGTCTTGGTGCTCATCGGGCTGATCGCAGCGGGCGCGCTCTACGTCCTCTCGGGCGGCCGGCAGGCTGACGCGGAGCCGTTCAGCGTCACGACCACCCTTAGGGAGCTCACCTCCCGGGTGATGCCCGCCTCCGACGGCGGCGAGGTGGGGGTGGAGCCGAGCGGGGACGAGAAGGCGAACGGTCTCGGCCTGGGGCGCTGGTTCGGCCGGGGCAAAGCCGAGGCGGACGAAGGCGCCAAGGACGTCTACTACCAGTACGTGGACGACACCGGAACCGTCCACTTCGTCCAGAACCTGGGAGACATTCCCGCGAAGTGGCAGAGCAGGGCGGGACGGGTCGAGCTGGAGCAGACGGCGCTGGTGGACGGTGGCACCCAACCGGCTTCCTCCCGCAGAGCAGTGAGGAAGCCCGCCGAGAGGCCCTACGCCTACCGGCCGGATCCTGAGGTGGTGGTCTACACCACTGCGTGGTGCGGATGGTGCCGCAAGACGCTCCAGTATCTGGACGAGAGGAACGTCCGCTACGTCAACAAGGACATCGAGGCCAACGATTGGCATCGCAAGGAGCTGATCGAAAAGACCGGGCGGACCTCGATTCCGGTGGTCGAGATCGACGGCGAACTCATCCGGGGATACAGCGAAGCGCGGATGGACGAGCTCCTGGCGCGCTGAGGCCAGGGAGGAGCGCAGCCGGCAACTCCGCTAGGCTTTGACGGACTTCCTGGGGCGGGGATCCCTCGTTGAACGATGATCAGCTGTCGGGGAACTGCTTCGTCGTCGAGGGCGGGCGCCCCATCAGCGGAACCGTCGCTCCCGCCGGCAACAAGAACGAGGCGCTGCCGGTTCTGACCGCCACCCTGCTGGCGGCCGGAGAGAGCGTCCTCACCAACCTTCCCTGCATCCGCGACGTGTTCACCCTGCTGGAGCTCCTCGCGGGACTGGGCGTCCAGGCATCGCCTCTCGAGATCGGGGCGCCGCTCCGGATCGACACCTCCGGCCTGGCTCCGCGCCAGCCGGACAGCGAGCTGGGCCGTGCCATCCGCGGATCCTTTCTCGTCGCGCCGGGACTGCTCCACCGCCACGGTCGGGCGATCCTTCCGCGCCCGGGGGGCGATCGCATCGGGCGACGGCGCGTCGACACCCATCTCCACGCCCTCCGCCTCCTGGGCGCCGAGGTCGAGACCCGGGAACGCCACTACCACATCACCCTCGAGGGGCGCTTCCAGGGTACGGACATCTTCTTCGACGAGGCGAGCGTGATGGCCACCGAGAACGCGCTGATGGCGGCGGCGGTGGCCGAGGGCCACACGCGGATCGCCAACGCGGCTTCGGAGCCCCACGTTCAGGGCCTGTGCCGTTTCCTCACCGCGATGGGAGCGCAGATCTCCGGGATCGGCACCAACATGCTCGAGGTGGAGGGCGTGCCGGAGCTCCATCCGGCCGAGCACCACATTGGCCCGGACCACATCGAGATCGGCTCTTTCCTCGCCATCGCTGCGATGAGCGGTGGCGAGCTGCGGATCACCGGGGTGATCCCCGACGATCTGCGCATGATCCTGATGGTCTTCTCTCGGCTGGGGGTCGAGACGCGGATCGCGGGAGGCGATCTCTGGATCCCCGGCAAGCAGGAGCTGGTGATCCAGGACGACATGGACGGGGCGATCCCCAAGATCGACGACGCGCCGTGGCCGGGCTTCCCGACGGATCTCTCCTCGATCGCCCTGGTCCTGGCGACACAGGCTCGTGGAACGGTGCTGATCCACGAGAAGATGTTCGAGAACCGGCTCTTCTTCGTCGACCGTCTGATCGCCATGGGCGCCCGGGCGATTCTCTGCGATCCCCACCGGGCGGTGGTCACGGGACCGACCGGGCTGCAGGGCGAGACCCTGACCTCGCCGGACATCCGCGCCGGCATGGCGCTCCTGGCGGCCGCCCTCTGTGCCGACGGACGTTCCGTCATCATGAACGCCCATCAGGTGGACCGCGGCTACGAACGCATCGACGCGCGGCTTCGGGACCTCGGCGCGGCCATCACCCGCACCTGAAGACCGGCTTCGCACGCGTCCCGCCCGGAGCCGGTGGTGGTGCCTCAAGCCTGACTTCCGAGTGGACGATCTCCCGGCTGGCCCGCATTCCTCACCGGATCGTGGCGACCCGGTGAGGAATGCGGGCTAGGCTCAGTGCAGGGGACAGAGGGGGGAACCGATGATTCTCAGCAACACCGAGGAGATTCCGGGCCGTACCATCCGCGAGTTCTACGGAGTGGTGACCGGCAGCACGGTCCGCGCCAAGCACGTCGGGCGCGACTTCATGGCAAGCCTCAAGAACCTGGTGGGCGGTGAGCTGAAGGGCTACACCGAACTGCTTCATGAGGCGCGACAGGAAGCCCTCGACCGCATGTCCGAGCAGGCCAAGTCCGTCGGGGCGAACGCGGTGGTCAACGTGCGCTTCTCCACCAGCTCCGTCGCGCAGGGAGCCGCGGAGCTCTTCGCCTACGGAACCGCGGTACGGGTGGACTAGCCTTGGACCCGATGATCGAGGCGGCGATCAACCTGGGCATTCCCCTGGTGCTGCTGATCGGCACCTACCTGATCGGCAGCGCCATCGAGAGGAGCCACTACCGGGAGATCCGCATCCGCGAGCTGCGCTCGCGCCGGTTCCCCACCGTGAACTTCCGGACGCCGCCGAAGAGCTGGAACGTCGAGGACGCAGAGATGGTGTTGGGAAACGTCGTCATCTCCATCGACTACTTCAAGCGGTTCCTCGCCGGTCTGCGGATGCTGTTCGGCGGGCGCGTGTCTTCCTACGAGAGCCTGCTCGACCGGGCTCGCCGCGAGGCGATGCTGCGCATGAAGGAGGACGCCTTCGAGCGCGGCTACAACGCGGTGATCAACGTACGGATCGAGACCTCGAGATTGGCGAGCTCGAACCGCAAGGGTGAGGGGACCGCAGGGGTCGAGATCCTCGCCTTCGGAACCGCCGTCAAGTTCGCGAAGTAGCGAAGCAGACATGGAGTACCAGCCCCGCATACCGCGCGAGGGCATCAACGTCACCGACAGGCATCCCCTCGCCGAACTCGTCACCCTGGTCGCGGGGATCTGCCTCGCCGTCGTCGTGATCGCGACGGCCGCCTTCGTGCTCGTCGAGGGACTGATCCGGTGGATCCCACCCAGCTTCGAGAGCCGGGTCTTCGGGAGCCTCTGGTCCGCCGACCTGGGAAACGACTCCGACGACCCGCGCCTCGCGGCGGCCGCCGCCCTCCTGGAGCGCCTGGCCTCCCACTGGGAGGAGAACCCCTACCCGCTGCAGCTCGCGATCCTGGAAGAGGAGAGCCCCAACGCCTTCGCGGTTCCGGGCGGGGCCATCTACGTGACCCGCGGTCTCCTCGACTCGGTCGCGTCCGAGAACGAGCTCGCCTTCGTGCTCGGGCACGAGGTCGGCCACTTCCGCAATCGCGACCACCTGCGCGGTCTGGGTCGCGGACTGATCGTCAGCCTGACCCTCTCGGCCCTGACTGGCGGAAGCGCCGCGGAGTCGATCCCGAAGCTGGTCACGACGATCACCCAGAGTGGATTCGCCCGCGAGCAGGAGCGCGACGCGGATGCCTTCGGCCTCGCCCTGGTGGAGGCGGAGTACGGGCACGTGGCCGGCGCCGATGGCTTCTTCCGGCGCCTCCCGGACGCGGAAGCCGACCTCGGCGACGAGTTTGCCTCCTACCTCGCCACCCACCCCGTGAGCGAGGCGCGCATCGAGGACCTCTGGCACCTGGCCACCGAGAACCGCTGGTCCATCACCGGAGAGCTGACCGCGCTGCCGCGCTAGACAGTCAAATTCCCCGGCTATCGCGTACGCCAGAAAGCGACGGCGACTGAGGCATCCCGGCCGATGTGCAGCGACTTCGCCCGAGAACGCCCCCCTGATCTCCCCCGTCAAGGCATTCTAACGTGGATGTAGCTCTCCGAGCAACGCAGAATTAGGTCTTGCGTTGGCAACCACGCGGAGTTCTCCTGTCGTCTTCGGGCAGGGAGCGGCTCGGTTGGAAGCGATGACGAGAGCCCTGGGAGCGTCGGAGTTGGCGGGGACGGCCGTCGTGTGTATGGGTTACGAGCCCGTCATCATGACTGGCCGCCCCACGACCCACCCGGATGCGCTGTGAGCGCGAATCGATGGGTGTCGTTCTTCCCCGACGCAGGCTGGTGCACTCCGGCCCGTTTCCCAGGGCTCCGAAAGGCGAGCTACGAAGAGATCCCCGGCACCGGGAAGCGGCCGCAGAACGCCTCGACCTCTCCGCGGAGCGCGGCGAGCGCAGCCTCGTCCTCCCGTGCCGTTAGCGCTCGGGTGATCCACTCGCCGAGCTTCACCATGTCCTCCTCCTTCATCCCTCTCGAGGTGGCGGCGGGCGTGCCGAGGCGAATCCCGCTCGGGCGGAGCGGCGGGTTGGGATCGTCGGGAGTGATCTGCTTGTTGGTGGTGATGGCGATCTGGTCCAGGATCTCCTCGGCGACCCTTCCGTCGATCCCGTAGCTCTTCACGGTGTCGAGCACCATCATGTGGTTGTCGGTGCCCCCCGTCACCAGCGCGGCGCCGCGCTCCATCAGGGTGGCGGCCAGGGTCTTGGCGTTGCGCAGCACCTGAGCTCCGTACTCGCGGAACTCGGGCTGCAGCGCCTTGCCCAGCGTGATCGCGATTCCCGCGACGTTGTTCATGTGGGGCCCGCCCTGAAGCCCGGGGAAGACCGACTTGTCGATCTCCTTGGCGAACTTCTTCTTGCAGAGCACCATCCCGCCGCGGGGACCCCGAAGGCTCTTGTGGGTGGTGGTGGTCACGATGTCGAAGTCGTGGTCGAAGGGATTCCGCATCACACCCGCGGCGATCAGGCCGCCGATGTGGGCGACGTCGGCCATGGTGATCGCTCCGACCTCGTCGGCGATCTTCCGGAAGTCGGCGTAGTCGTAGTCGCGGGGATAGGAGGTGTAGCCGCAGAGCACGATCTTGGGGCGGGTCTCCAGGGCCACCCGGCGAAGCTCGTCGAAGTCGATGCGCCCCTGCTCCTCGGGATGGGTCTTGTAGCGGACGAAGTTGAAGATCTTGCCCATGTGCGAGACCGGCGCACCGTGGGTCAGGTGTCCGCCGTGGGAGAGATCCATGCCGAGAATCGTGTCGCCCGGCTTCATGAAGGCGAGGTAGACCGCCTGGTTCATCGGCGAGCCGGAGAGCGGCTGGACGTTGGCGTGCTCGCAGCGGAAGAGCTCCTTGGCCCGCTTGCGGGCGAGCCTCTCGATGACGTCGGTGAACTCCTGGCCGCCGTAGTAGCGCCGACCCGGGTAGCCCTCCGAGTACTTGTTGGTGAAGACCGAGCCCAGCGCGGCGAGCACCTCGGGGAAGGTGTAGTTCTCCGAGGGAATCAGCTCGATGCCCCGCGACTGCCGACTTTCCTCGCCGACCAGGGCTTCGAAAAGCTCCGGGTCGTTCTGGGAGAGAAGCTCGCGGTTTTGCTCCATGGGGGGCTCCTGAAACGGTGGGTGGGTGGTGAGTCCGCGTCGAGCCGGCGGGGCGGCCCTTCGCTCCGGGGCGAGGATAGAGAAGATCGGCTCTTCTCACTTGTCGGCGCGGTCCCAGAAGCTCGCGCGGTCTCGCCTCGCAATGCCGTCACAGGGTAGTATGGCGCGGGATCGTCTCGATTCGGCCCCGCGGGGCCCGGAATTGGAGCTCTCTCATGGCGATATCGCAGGAAGCCACCCGGCAACGACGCGAGCTGCTCGCGAAGGGCAGTCTCTTCTCGAAGCTCAGCGAATCCGAACTCGACGCTCTGGTCCAGGTATCCCGGATCCAGAAGCTCCGACCTCGCGAGGAGCTCTGCCACAAGGGCGATCCGGGAAACCAGGTCTACCTGATCTCGAAGGGCCGCTTGAAGGCGATGACCACGTCGGCGGAAGGCGACGATGTCGTCTTCAGCATCATGGCCCCGGGAGAGGTCTGCGGAGAGCTCGCTCTCCTCTCCGGTGGGAGGAGGACGGCCACCATCACCGCCATCGACGAGTCGGAGCTGATCGTGCTCGACCGGCGAGAGTTCCTGCCATTCCTGAGGTCCCATCCGGAGGTCGCCATCAAGCTGCTGGAGGTGCTCGCGGAGCGCCAGCTACGGCTCAGCGAACTGGTCGAAGACACCACCTTCCTCAATCTTCCGGCGCGGCTCGCCAAAAAGCTGGTGAGCCTGAGCCGGTCCTACGGAACCGAGACGGAGGAGGGCCTCCGCATCGATCTCAAGCTCTCCCAGGGCGAGATCGGTGACCTGGTCGCGACCACCCGCGAGAGCATCAACAAGCAGATCAAGGCCTGGACCACGGAGGGCATGGTGAGCATGAAGAACGGCATCGTCACCATCCACCGGCTCGACGATCTCGAGGCCCTGGCCGGCTTCGTCGGCGACTGAGGCGGCCGCCCGGGAGAGGGCCCGTGACGACACGGGCCCTGCCCCCCCCCCGGCTTCTGCCTCAATCGGCGGGGAAATCCTCCGCGACCTCCCGCACCGCCTCCGACAGGATGCCGACGATCTCGTCGATCTCCGAGCGCGTGGTGCAGAGCGGCGGAGCCAACGCGATGTTCTCCCAGATGGCGCGGGCGATCAGACCCTTCTCCGCGCAGCGGGTCGAGATGGCGGCCGTGAAGACCATCGGGCTTCCACCGACCGGATCCTTGGTCCCCGGTGCGGCGAACTCCATCGCCGAGAACATTCCGATGCCGCGGATCTCCGCGAGGAGCGGATGGTCTCCTAGCGCCTGGCGCAGGCTCTCCAACAGGTAGGCCCCGACCTCGCGGCTGTTCTCGACCAGTCCCTCGCGCTCGATGATGTCCAGGTTCGCCAGGGCGGCCGCACAGCAGGATGGGTGGTTGTTGTAGGTGAGCCCGCCCATGAACGGGAGGCCCTTCGGCGACTCGTCCCGGATCGTCTCGTAGATCCCGCGGCGAACCGCGACCCCTCCCAGCGGGAGGTAGCCGCTGGTGATCCCCTTGGCGAAGGAGACCAGGTCCGGGTGGATGTCCCAGTGCTCCATCCCGAACCAGCGCCCGGTGCGACCGAAGCCGGTGATCACCTCGTCCAGGATCAGCAGCACGCCGTGGCGGTCGCAGATCTCGCGCAGGTTCGCGAAGTACTCCGGGGGAGGAACCAGGATCCCGCCGGTCCCCTGGATGGGCTCGGCGATCAGCGCGGCGACGGTCTCGGCCCCCTCCCGCTTGATCACCTGCTCGACGTCGTCCGCGCAGAGGAGCTCGCAGTCCGGGAGCTCCTTCTTGAACTCGCAGCGGAAGCAGTAGGGCATCGAGGTGGGCACGAAGGTCGGCTCGGGCTCGTAGAAGGCGTGATACGCCGGAAGGGTCGTGGCGCTCCCTGCGGCTCGAGTGATGCCGTGATAGGACCAGCGACGCGTCAGCACCTTCTTGCGCTCGTGGTCGCCGCGAACCGCGTGGTAGAGGCGAGCGATGCGGAAGTTGGTCTCGTTGGCTTCCGAGCCGCCGGCCGTGAAGAGGAAGCGATCGAGCTCGCGATCTTCGGGGAAGAGCCTCGCCAGGCGCTCCCCGAGGCGGATGGCCGGCTCGTTGGAGAAGTCCCAGAAGGACGGGTAGTAGGGCAGCTGCCGCATCTGCGCGGCGACCGCGTCCGCGATCTCGGTCCGCCCGTGACCGACGTTGATGTTCCAGAGCCCGGAGAGCCCGTCGATGACGGTGCTTCCGTCGGTCAGCTCGAGGCGGATTCCCTTTCCGCCCCGGACGACACGCGGCCCCTTCACCTCGTGGACGCGGAACTCGGTGATCGGATGCATCAGATGGGCGCGATCGAGCTTCTCGAGCGTAGACGTGGGAGCATTGGCCATGGAGAGTCCTCCTTCTGCACTGGCGCGCATGATACCCGCGGCCGGAGTGGAGCGCACAGCGGGTCGGGAGAGCTTCTCCAGTGCCCGAACGCGCGCTCCGCGCGAGAGCTGCGGGCCGTGTCGCGCGGATCAGAAGCTGTACCTCGTCTCGAAATAGACGCGATCGTTGGGGCCGAAGGCGCTGAGCGGAGGCAGATCCCCGCTCTCGAAGAGGAGCACGCCGCCGCCGACGCTGAGCGCGTCGAGAAGGTCGTAGTCCACCCCCAGCCGGACCACGCCTCCGTCCTCGATCTTCTTGCCGAAGCCGACGGCCAGGAGCGTCACGTGAAGCGTGTCGCGGAGGAAGTCCCGCTGGATTCGGAAGGCCATCTCCACCGAGTTGCGTCGGGTGAAGTCGGGGGTGTCCAGAAAGGAGTTCTGCCATCCGTGGACCCTGCGGTTCACGAGATCGACCGCGATCAGCGTATCGGTGAAGCCCGAGTAGTCGACCCCGAGCAGCACGTCGAGCCGCGAGGTCTTGCGACCGGAGCGGTGGAAGTACTCCAGGCCGTCCCGGTGGGCCACCTCGCCCCGAAGCAGCCAGTCGCCCAGCGCGAGGTTGGACGTCGCCCCGAGGAGCGTTATGCGGCTGTGCCGGGTGGGGAGCGGAACCACCGCGCCCCTCACCACCTCGAAGCCCGGAAACTCGACGCGGGGCGTGTCCTCGTAGTATCGCGCCGCGAAGAAGCCCAGATCCCAGCCCTCGAAAACGCCGCGGAGGGCGACCGCCCACTCGGTGTTCCCGAGCGTCTGCGCCGGCTCCCGGTCGGGCAGCCCGAGGCCCAGCTCGGGAGGGAAGAAGTCGCTCCCGAAGACCGGGTCCTCGTTGAGTCGCCTCTCGTGGACGGCGATCAGGCTCAGATCCCAGTCCCCGAAGTAGTAGTCGAGCTTGGTCATCACCACCGGCAGGCGCAGATCCTCGATGTCCACCAGGCCGGGCTCGCGATTGTCGAGGGGGTTCAGCACGTCGACGACGCGAAAGGTCTCCCCGGTGCCCCAGTTGACGACCTGGCGACCGACCTTGAGGTCGAGGTCGCGAAGCAGGGAGCCCTGCAAATAGACCTCGGTGAACTCGGCCTCCCACTGGTAGAGGTCGAGCACCTCGTCGGTGTAGTTGCTCCTCCCGTGGATCCGGTAGGCGAAATCGTAGAAGCCGCGCCCCGCGATGCGCGCCTTCCAGGACCGGGGAAGCTCGAGGTCGAGCTCCAGATCGAGCTCGAGCCTGAGGCGGGAGAGGCCCGAGTACTGGGCCGATCCCGGGGGCGGCCGGTGCGAGCGCAGGTTGTAGGAGCTTCCGAGGAAGAGCTCGCCCGAGAGACGCCAGAAGGACGAATCCGGCTCGTCCTCGGCCTCCGCGGCCTCCAGACCGTCCTCCTCGTCGAAGCCCTCGAGGATCTCCTGGAGATCCGCATCCTCCTCGTCGTCGAAGCCGGCGAGGACCTCGTCGATCTCGGCGGCGTCGGCAGCGAGTGCGGGCATCGCAACGAACCCGCACAGGAGAGCGGCCAGGAGTCCCGCGCAGAGACACCCCCACAGGCGACGCCGGAGCATCTACAGGCCCTTCTCCATCTGCCGGACCGTGAAGAAGTCCTCGCCGATCTCCTCCTGCTCGAGGCGGATGTTGCTGTTGCGGAGGACGGTCTTGTGGAGGGTCTTCTGGCCCTTCTTGGTGGTCATGTGGATCTCGGTTTCCACCCAGATGCCGTCGATCTCCTCGAGGGCCTTGACGTCCATGTACTTGAGTCGACCCGCCTTCTTGAGCCAGCCGACGGAGCGGATCACCACGTAGTTGTCCTTGCGCACGAAGAGGATGGACTTGGTGTAGCCGGTCTCCTTGCTCTCCTTCGCGGTCCTGGGCACCGATTCGATCTGCCACACCGGGACTCCGTCGACGTCGGTCTCCTTCATCAGCGTGTAGTCGTACTGGTCCAGGTCCCGTGACGTCATGTCCGCGTACGAGAAGTCCGACCCCATGAAGCTGCCGCTGCGGTCGTTGGATGCGATCCGCTTGGTCTTCTTGAGAGCCGGGAGATAGAGCCACTGCTCTTCGTCTTTTCCGAACTCGTCGTAGTCGTAGGTCAGGAAGCCCGTGTCCTTGAGGTCGGCCGGGGCGAGGAAGAAGAGCAGCTGGAGCTCGTCCTCGCCGCGGTCCATCCCGAAGGCGCGGATCTCCCGCAGCCGCTTCCTTCCGGACTTGTCGATCAGCGTCATCTCGACGTCGATGATGGAGGGGTGCCCCTCGTCGCGGTCCTCGACCCGCTCCATGATCTCGCGGGCGCTCGGGGTCTCGGCGGCGGCGGTCAGAACCGCGAGAGCCGGGATCACGAGAAACGTCATTGCCGCCCAGAGAATCCGCGCTGCACCACCCCTCACCAAGGCGATCCTCCTGCCCGTGTCCACGGACCGGGTCCCGGCCCGTGCTCGGGGCGGAATCCTAGCGGAAAGAAACTCTCCCTCCCCTTCGCTGGCTAGCGGCTGGGCACCTCGGCGGAGGCGAGTCTCCTGCGAAGCTCGAGCTTCTTCCACAGCAGGTAGAGCGCCGGCAGCACGATCAGGGTGAGCAGCGTCGAAGAGACCAGCCCTCCCACCATGGGGCCGGCGATCCGCTTCATCACACGCGTCCCGGTCTCGGTGCCGAACATGATGGGGAGAAGGCCGATCATGGTGGTGCCGGTCGTCATCAGGATGGGCCGAACGCGCTCCGCGGAGCCCGCCATGATCGCAGTCTGGAGGTCGGCGATGTTCCTCATCCGGCCCTCGCTCCGAGAGCGCTCGTAGGCCCCGTTCAGGTAGACCAGCATCACCACCCCGGTCTCGGCGGCGAGGCCCAGCAGCGCGATGAAGCCCACGCCCACCGCGACCGACAGGTTGAAACCGGAGAAATACAGCATCCAGATCCCGCCGATCGGCGCGAAGAGAATCGTCCCGACCATCACGATCAGCGTCTCCGCGGCGCGCCGGAAGTGCGCGTACAGTAGCAGCATGATCACCGCGAGCGTGAGCGGGACCACCACCGCGAGCCTTCGGTTTGCTCGCTCCATGTACTCGTACTGCCCCGACCAGACCACGGAGACGCCGGCGGGAAGTCTTACCTCCTGCTCCACCGCGCGCCGGGCGCTCCGCACGTAGCCGCCGATGTCGCTGGTGGTGAGATCCACGTAGATCCAGGCGGTCCGGCGGGCGTTCTCACTCTTGATCGAGGGCGGACCCTTCTCGACGCCGACGTCCGCAACCTGCGCGAGCGGCACCGTGTGGCCCATGGGGGTCGGCACCGCAACGGCGCGAAGCGTGGCGAGGTCGTTGCGCAGCTCACGGGGAAAGCGCACGTTGATCGGATAGCGCTCCAGCCCCTCCACGGTCTCGGTGACGTTCATCCCGCCGATCGCCGACTGCACCACCGCCTGGACGTCGGCCACGTTGAGACCGTAGCGGGCCGCGTCCTCCCGGCGAATGCGGATGTTCACGTAGTTTCCACCGACCACCCGCTCGGAGTAGACCGACGCCGTGCCGGGCAGTGAGCTCAGCACGCCTTCGATCTGCACGCCGACCTCCGAGAGCGTCGTGAGGTCGTCACCCAGGAGCTTGACGCCCACGGGAGTCTTGATGCCGGTGGCGAGCATGTCGATGCGGGTCTTGATCGGCATCGTCCAGGCGTTGGTCACCCCGGGAAGCTGGACCATGGCGTCGAGCTCGCGGATGATGTCTTCGATCTGCTTGCCGTCGGGCCACTCTTCCAGAGGCGTGAGGATGATCGTGGTCTCGATCATGGTGAGGGGAGCCGGATCGGTCGCCGTCTCCGCCCGCCCGATCTTTCCCAGCACGTGCCGCACCTGCGGGTGCTTCGCGATGATCCGGTCGGTCTGCTGGAGCAGCTCACGGGCCTTGGTGATCGAGATGCCCGGTGGTGTGGTCGGCATGTAGAGCAGGTCGCCCTCGTTGAGCGGCGGCATGAACTCGCTGCCCAGCCGGCTGAGCGGCCAGGCGGTGAGAAGCACCAGAACGAGCGCAGAGGCCAGCGTGAGCCGCGGGAAGCGGAGAACCAAGCGGATGACGGGCCGGTAGCCCTCGATGAAGAAGCGGGAGACCGGATTGTCTCGCTCGCGCCGGATTCGCCCCCTGACCAGATAGAACATCAGCACCGGGATCACCGTGATCGCCAGCAGCGCGGAGGCTGCCATGGCGAAGGTCTTGGTGTAGGCGAGGGGCGAGAAGAGTCTCCCCTCCTGCTGCTCGAGCGAGAACACGGGCAGGAAGGAGACGGTGATGATGAGCAGTGAGAAGAAGAGCGCCGGGCCCACCTCGCGCGCGGACTCCACCACCAAGTCGCGCTGGCTCCGATCCGGATCGCGCTCGCGGTGCTTGTGCAGGTTCTCCACCATCACCACCGAGGCGTCGACCATCACGCCGATCGCGATCGCAATTCCCCCCAGACTCATGATGTTGGCGTTGAGACCCATCCACCGCATGCCGATGAACGCGATCAGCACACCCACCGGGATCGAGAGGATGGCCACGAAGGCCGAGCGCAGATGGAGCAGGAAGAGCACGCAGACCGCGGCGACGACCAGCATCTCCTGGGTGAGCTTCTCGCGCAGCGTCGCGATCGCCCGCTCGATCAACTGCGAGCGGTCGTAGGAGACGTGGACCTCGACGCCTTCCGGCAAGCTCTTCTTGAGCTCGGCGAGGCGCTCCTCGACCCGGGCGATCACGCTCCTGGCGTTCTCGCCGAAGCGCAGCAGCACGATGCCCGTGACCACCTCGCCCTCACCGTTCATGTCGACCAGACCGCGTCTCGCCTCGGGCCCGAGCTGGATGCGGGCCACCTCGCGCAGCAGGATCGGCGTGTGTCGCTTGGGATCGACGGAGACCGGGATCGTCTCGAGATCCTCCAGTGACTCGATGTAGCCCTCGCTCCGCACCATGAACTCGGTCTCGGCCATCTCGATCAACCGCCCGCTGGTCTCGAGATTGGCGCCGCGGACTGCGCTCTGGACCTCCGAGAGCGTGACGCCGTAGGCGCGCAGCTTCTCGGGATCGACCTCCACCTGATACTGGCGAACGAAGCCCCCCACCGAGGCCACCTCGGAGACGCCCGGGAGGCTCATCAGGTCGTAGCGGAGGTACCAGTCCTGGATGGTTCGCAGCTGGGCGAGATCCAGGCCCCTGAAGCTGGCGGCGCGATCGAGCTCACGCTTCGAGATCCGCCGATCCCCGTCGCGGTCGAAGGCCTCGACGAGATAGCGGAGAGAGCTCTTCCGGAACGCCTCGGGGCTCTCGGAGGTCGGACTCTTCGGGACGGTGAAGAGCGCGGCGAGCTGAGCCTCCGAGTAGACCGGAACCTCCTCCCCTCCAATCTGATCCTCTCGCAAACACAGTCCGAGCAACGTCCAGGCACAACCCTCCCGGGCGCCGATCCGGTGGCGCTCCTCGGGCTCCGGAAGCTCCTCCGCATCGACCTCGCCGGAGCCGTCGACGTCGAGGGCGCGGCGGAGCACACGGGAGCGCGGGCTCGAGTCGGTGAGGGTGTACTGGTAGACCCAGCCCACTCCCGTCGCATCCGGGCCCAGCTGGGGCGTCAGACCGGCGGGCAGCCGCCCCTGCACGTAGTTCAGGTACTCGAGCGTTCGCGAGCGCGCCCAGTAGAGGTCGGTCCCGTCCTCGAAGATGACGTAGACCATCGAGAAGCCGAAGAACGAGTAGCCACGCACGACCTTCGCGTAGGGCACCGAGAGCATCGCCGTGGAGAGCGGATAGGTGACCTGGTCTTCGACCACCTGGGGTGCCTGACCGGGGTATTCGGTGAAGACGATCACCTGGACGTCGGAGAGATCGGGGATCGCGTCCACTGGCATGGTGGCCAGCGCCCACCAGCCGATGGCCCCGATCAGGAGACCGATCAGGATCACGAAGAAGCGGTTGTCGACGCAGGCCTCGATGATTCGCGCGATCAACGGTCTTCTCCGCCGTCCACGGCCGCCTTCTCCAGGAACATCCCGCACACCGAGCAGCGCCCAGGCTCGGCGGCAATGACCTCCGGATGCATGGGGCAGGAGAAGACCGTCGACCGTTCGTGGGCGACTTCGCCCGCACCGGAGCGGCGGGCCAGCATCTTGCGGATCGCCTCCTGGAGCTGGCTCTCCGAGTCGAGCAGAAACTGGCCGCTCACCACCACCTCGTCGCCCTCCGCGAGGCCCGAGAGGATCTCCGTGACATGGTGGTCCCCCGTCAGACCGGTCACGATCTCTCGGGGCTCGAAGCGCCCGTCGCCAATCGACACGAAGACGATCTTGCGTCTGCCCGAGTCGAGGATCGCCTCGGTGGGGATCGCCAGCACGTCGTCCATGCGGCGGAACTGGATGTACACCGTCGCGAACATGCCCGGCTTGAGGCGCATGTCCGGATTCTCGAACTCGAGGCGGACGGTGAGCGTGCGGCTCACCTCGTTCAGTGTGGGGTAGATGTAGGCGACCTTGCCCTCGAGTACCTTGCCCTCCTCGTAGGAGAGCTCCATCTGAGCGGACTGACCGACCTCCACCCAGGGTGCGTCGAACTCGTAGACCTCGGCCGTGACCCAGATGTGGCGGAGGTCGCCGACGCTGTAGAGGTCCTGGCCCGCCTCGACCCGCGCTCCCTCCACGACGTTCTTGTGCAGGGCGAAGCCCGAACGCGGCGAACGAATCGGAAAGGTACGGCGAACCTTTCCGGAGCTTGCGATCGAGGCGATGTCCCGCTCGGCGAGGCCCCAGAGATCGAATTTCCGCCGGGCGGACCGGGCCAGGCGGCTCGCGGCTCCCTGGGTCCGCAGCGCCAGCAGGTACTCCTGCTGGGCCGCGACGATCTCCGGCGAGTAGATCTCGAACAGGGTCTGGCCCCTCTCCACCGGGTCGCCGGTCTTGTCGACGTGGATCCGCTCCACCCAGCCGGAGAAGCGAAGGTTGACGGTCGAGATCTGATCCTCGCCGACCTCGACCTCGCCGATGGCCCGCACGTGGCGGAAGACGGTCTGGCGCCGAGCGGGCTCGATCCGCGCCCCCATGTTCTGGACCACCACCGGATCGATGGAAACGGCACCCGACGCCGACTCGCCCGGTGCCTGGTCCTCGTAGACGGGAACCAGGTCCATCCCCATCGGGGACTGCCCGGGCTCTTCCGAGATGTAGGTCGGGTCCATCGGCGCGACCCAGTACTTGATCCTCCGCTCCCCGGAATCGACCTTCGGGGCGGCAGCAGTCGACGGAGAACTCTCCTGACCGCAGGCCAGGAGAAGTGTGCAAGCTGCCATGAAGATGAGGAGGAGTCGCATCACCGTCGTCCTCCGCGGGGCGCAGTGCCCATGGTGGCGTCGGCCGCCGCCGCTTGGATGAGGGTCTCGGCCGCCGAAGTGAGCAGGGTTCGCTCCAGGTCGAGGAGGGCGACCTCGGCCTCGAAGAGCGTCGCGAAGTCGGCCCGATCGACGGTGTAGTCGGAGAGTGAGGTCTCCAGCGCGGCCCGAGCATCGGGAGTCAGGTGATCGCGGTATGCGACGGCCTGCTCGAAGGCTCGCGTCCAGCGCGCGTGAATGGCAGCGAGATCGGACTCGATCCGGTCCTCTTCCGCCAACAGGCGGGCTCGCCCTGCCCGCGCCAACTGGAGCTGCGCAGCCCGCTCGGCGCGGCTGCGCTTCGCGCTCCCCCATGGAATCGGAACCGAGAACCCCACCGAAACCTGGTCGGTGCCGTCGTCCAGGGGGGTATCGATGACTCGAGCCCGATACTTCATCCACACGGAGACGTCGGGGCGGCCATCGACGCGCGCCAGCTCCGCCGCCGTCTCCGCGGTGCGGATCGACTCTCCGAGGCGCTTGAGCTCGGCCCTCTCCTCACGGGCCAGGGCCAGCCAGTCGGAGACGGTCCCGCTGACGGGCTTCGGATCCAGGTCGGGCGGCGTGGCGAACGACCTCTCCGCGTCGCGTGAGAGGACCCGGCCGAGCGCGGCGGAGAGCACGCGGTCGGCCCGGACGAAGTTCCCGAGTTCATCGCGCAGCCGGTCTCTGAGCACCCCGAGCCGGAGGAGCTGGTGCTGGCCCGCCGCGCCCGTCTCGTAGCGAGCCCGAACCGCCTCCAGCAGCTCCTCGGTCCGCGCGACGTGCTCGCGCGTCACCGCCTCCAGCATCCGTGAGAGGGTGAGCTTCCAGTAGAGCTCCATGACCTCGCGGCGAAGCTGGGACTGCGCCTCCAAGAGGGCGTGCTCGCTGGCCAGGGTGCGCGACGCCGCCACCCGCTCGCGCAGCCCGCTCCGCCCCCAGGGAGGAAGGGTCTGCTGCACCTGGAGCTGCAGCGCGCTCATCGGGTGATCGTCGAGCGAGAAGGAGTCCACCGGGGCGTCCGAGTACTCGACCCCGACCACCGGATCCGACCAGGCGCCTGCCGCGCCAGCGCGCGCGTCGAGCTCGGAGATCCGCGCGCGAAGCGCCTCGAGACCCGGATTCGCAGCGAGGGCTTCGTCGGCCAGCTCGAATGGGTCATCGACGGCCGAGGCGGAGGCCGCGAGTGCTGTGAGGAATAGGAATGTGGAGAGGCGACGAGTCACATCGCCCCTCCGCCGCGCCGGAGCGGTCTTCTCGTTCACGATTGGCTCCTGACCAGATAGAGAGGTCGTCCGATACCTGCTTCGCGTCGCGTGGATTCACGCGGGACCGAACCGAGGACGCCCGCGACCACGCGATTCCGGCTGGAAGGCGCCCGCTGCCCGGACGCCCTCGCGCCGCTCGAACCGGTCGGGAATCAGATCAGGAGCGGTGGGTTGCGGAAGTGGAATGGAGACTCGAGACACTCCGCTGGTGGAGATTCGCGGAGAAGAGCCGGCCGGGTGTGGACCTGGTCGAGATCGACGCTGGCCCGCACCGGAGAGGCTGCGGGAGCTGGACCGGGCACGGGAGTCGGAGCCACTGCCCCATGGGTCAGGGCGGCGCAGCAGCCCTCCCGGCAGGGCTCGGGAGACCTCTCCGAAAGCGGCTCCGGAGAGGGCGTGCCACGGCCGTGACATCCGGAATGATCGGAGGAGACCGCCTCGGAGGATCCCGCATGGGCTACCGCCGGGGAAGCGGCGACCCCCGCACATCCCACCTGGCACAGGGACGACCCGACCGACCCCAGCACCAGCAGCGCGCTCAGCAGTATCCTCGATCCCGGAATCACGCTGACTCCCATCCTGCCTTCACGCCTTCGCCCGCGGGCTCTTCGCCGAACCCGGCCCGGCTTGTGCCCGCCCCAGGCGGGCCTCCGCCAGACTCGGCCGGCCGCGCCTCTCCGAACAACATAGGCCCGCAGGGGTGAAGGTCCAATTTGCCCGCGCCGCGCCTCCCCGGGGCGCCTGGGAAGCTCCTTCTGCGCCGCTCCCGGGGGCGGCGAGCGGATCGCCCCAGTAGGCACCCAAAGGGGGCGGAATCGAGCCGATGAATCGCGTTGGGGGAGGTGAAATTTGGCGAGATATCTGCAATACATTCCCCCCTGAGCCGGATCGCAAGCGGCGGAGTTGTCAACGTGGCTGCTGTCAGCCGGGCAGGCCGGTTATGGTCTTTCCCCTGCTCGGCCGTGGCGTCGCACGAGACTCCGATCCGGCCAGGAGATTCGCCGGGGCGCGCCAAGCGGATGGGGCTTCGGCAGTGGCCACCGCGAGCGTGCGGATCTCCCACGACCCGGCGTGATGAGAGCACAGGAAGGCTGCGGGAAATGGGGGCTCAGGATTCAGATTCTCAGGACCGGCCCTCCCGCGGTCTGCGAGCCATCCAACCACTCCTCGAGCCCCGGCTCGAGACGCTGCGAGGTGCGCACCGAAGAGTGTTGAAGGCGGTCAGCGCCGCCCGACGGCTGGGGCATCGTGTACGGAGAACGGTCCCGTTTCGCCTCACGCGATCCCGGAGCGCGAACCCGCCGGGTGCAGCGCGCGCCGTGCCACGCCCGGCCCCGATCGGCAACCCCAGGTTTCTCGTGATTCAAGGAGCGGAGTAATTCGATCATGCCTGCTGAATCGACCACCAACCAAAGCGATGCGGATTCCCCGGCCATCAATGGAAACGAGGTGCGCGTCCGGAAGATCCCGGAGCAAATCGTCGAGATCGTCAGCGACTCGGGCGAGGGCGCGCAGACCGCCGGCCAGCTCTTCGGCACCGTCTCCGCCAAGATGGGAAACGGACTCTGGACCGTCGAGATCATCCCCGCGGAGATCGAGCCGCCGGCGCGCTCCCAAGAGGGCGCCAGCGGGATCCGCATCCGTTTCGGCACCGAGCCGATGACCAACATGGGCGACCAGGCCGACCTGGTGGTCTCCTTCAACGAGCAGGTGCTCTACAGCCGCATCGATCAGAGCGCCCTGCGGACCGGCACCGTGCTGCTGATCGACGACCGCTGGGCCGCCGACGAGGACCCGGTCATCCAGGAGGCCTATCAGAAGGCGCTGGATGACTTCCGCGAGCGCGGCTACGACGTGCGGGGCATCCCCATCCACGGCGAGACCAGCAAGATCACCGACACCCCCATGCGCGGCAAGAACATGTGGGTGGTGGGGCTCCTCTGCGCCCTCTACAACCGCAATCTGGAGATCGCCAAGGACGAGGTTCAGAAGATCTTCGAGCGCAAGCGCAAGGGCCAGGCCGTGGTGGACATGAATCACAAGCTGCTCGATGCCGGCCACGCCTGGGCGATCGAGCACCTCGACGAGCGCTTCGAGATTCCCTCCAAAGAACAGGAGCAGGAGATGGTGGTGATGAGCGGCAATGCCGCCGTCGCCATGGGAGCCATGGCCGCCGGCATCGAGGTGTGCAGCATGTACCCGATCACGCCGGCCACCTCGGCCACCCACTACCTCTCCTCCATCTTCCACGAAACCGGCGGCACCATCCACCAGGCCGAGGACGAGATCGCCGCAGCGGGCTTCGCCGTTGGAGCTTCCTACGCGGGGAAGACGGCGATCACCATCACCTCCGGTCCCGGCATGGCGCTCAAGACCGAGATGCTCGCCCTGGCGGTGATGGCCGAGATCCCGCTGGTGGTGGTGGACGTGCAGCGGGGCGGCCCCTCGACCGGGCTGCCGACCAAGGTGGAGCAGGGCGACCTGCTGTCCTCGCTCTTCGGGATGCCCGGGGACTCTCCCAAGGTGGTGATGGCCGCCTCCAGCATCGATGAGTGCTTCCACTTCGTGATCACCGCGCGGAAGCTGGCCGAGGCCTTCTACACCCCGGTGATCGTCCTCACCGACGCGAACCTGGCCACCGGCCAGACCTCCTTCCCGATGCCGGAGTTGAGCGAGGACTGGCTCTCACCGCCGGTGGATCAGTCGCCATGGCAGGAGGGGTTGGCCCCTTACGCCTGGGATCAGGAGACGGGCCTCTCGCGACGGCCGATTCCCGGCCAGCCGGGCGGCGCCTTCGTGCTCACCGGGCTGACTCACGACGAGAACAGCCACATCGCCTACGCGTCGGCCATCAACCAGCGCACCATGAGGATGCGCAGCCTCAAGATGGCCGCTCTGGCGAAGACCCTGAAGCCGCCGGAGATTCACGGCGACCCGGAGGGCGACATGTTGGTGGTGGGCTGGGGCTCGACGCGCAGCGCCATCGACGAGGCAGTCGATCGCATCCGCAAGGACGGGCGCAAGGTCGGCTCCCTGTGTCTGCGCTTCCTGTCGCCCATGGAGCCGGGGCTCAAGGAGATCTTCTCCCGCTACAAGAAGGTGATGACCGTCGAGATCAACTACAGCGACGACCTCGGCGACCCGGCCGTCGGCGACGAGCACCGGCGCTACGCCCAGCTGGCGTGGCTGCTCCGCGCCCACACTCTGGTGGACGTGGACTGCTGGTCCCGCGTACCGGGTCAGCCGCTTCCTCCCTGGATGATCGAAGAGGCCCTGCGCGGCCGCCTTGAAGGAATCAAGTAATGTACGGACTCAAGACCGACTGGATCGAAGACCCCACCCCCCGCTACTACAGCCTGGAGGATTACGAGGGAAAGGTCGCCCGCTGGTGCACCGGCTGCGGTGACCACGCCGTCTTGACGGCGGTGCAGCGGGTCTGCAAGGAAGAGCAGCTCGCGCCCGACAAGACCGTCTTCGTCTCGGGCATCGGCTGCTCCAGCCGCTTCCCCCACTACATGAAGACCTACGGCTTCCACGGGCTGCACGGCCGCGCACTACCGGTCGCCTGCGGGATCCGCTCGCGCCGCCCCGACCTGCATATCTTCGTCGCCACCGGCGACGGCGACTGCTGCTCGATCGGCACGGCTCACTGGATCCACGCCATCCACTACAACATGAACCTGGTGGTGATGCTGTTCGACAACAACTGCTACGGCCTCACCAAGAACCAGACTTCCCCCACCTCACCGAAGGGCGCCAAGTCCAACACTCACCCCCGCGGTGCGGCCCTCGATCCCCTCAACCCGGTGCAGACCACGCTGGGGATCGCCAACGCCTCCTTCGTGGCGCGGACGGTGGACTGGAATCCGCCCCACCTGCACGCGACGCTGCTGGCCGCCCACCGGCACAAGGGGCTCTCGTTCGTGCAGATCGTCCAGCGCTGCCCCCACTACAAGCTGGGCTTTCACGATCCGCTCCAGAACGATCCGTCTCAGCTGCTCCTGATGACGCACGAGGACGGGATCCAGCTGGACGACTCCATCGCGAGGATCTTCAAGAACCAGAAGGAGCACGACCCCTCGGACATGGACGAGGGGCGAGAGCTGGCCGGCGACCCCGATGGCATCTCGATCGGCCTCTTCTATCGAAACAACGCAGTGGATCGCTACGACGAGTACACGGCCCAGGGCCTCGCCACGTCGCGAGGCGAGAAGATTGAGGCGCTGAAGGCCGAGCTCAGCCGTTACCAGATCTGAATCGAGCGGAGGTGACCCGTCGTGGAAGCGAGGCTCGAAGAGCAGTCGCAAGCGGTACTTACAGGCTCGGAGGCGGTCGAGCGGGTCGAGCGGACCATCGCCAAGAGCGCGGTGGCCCGAGATCCGGCGATCGCGGAAGGCCTGGCCATGGCCGGCGTCCGAGCCGCCAGCCTGGTCGATGGACCGAGCCTCGGAGCGGCCGATGGCGTCGCGGTCTCCGAGACATCCTGCGTCCACCACGTTCACGCGTCGCCTGGCCACGAGCGGGGCGGAGCCTTCGAGCTCGCCGCGACCTCGGTCCAGGAGGCGACCGACCACTGCCTAGTGGCCCATCTCCTGAGCCACAGGCTGGGGCGTGCCGGGCTCTGCTCGCTGGCACCCCCGCTGGCGAAGGATCTGAAGCTGGTGAGCCTCCCGGAGCCGGGCCTGATCGCCGATCTGCTCGCGGATGCCGGAGCGTCCGAGCCCGACGCCACCCCCGATCGCGTCGTGGACCTGGCGCGCGAGGTCCTGCGAGTGGTGGGCGATCGAACCTCCCGACCGGCAGGTCTGGTGGATGGCCAGGGGGACGAGGGTGCCGAGGTGGTCCTGATCGCATCCGGTGCCGAGACCGCACCGGCCCGAGAGGTGGCCCGGGCTCTCTCCGCAGCGGGAGTCACGGCAGGCACCCTCTCGGTGATCCTGGTTCGCCCCTTCCCCGAGGCCGAGGTCCGCGAGGCCCTCACGGCCTGCCGCACCGCGTTCGTCCTGCACGCGCCCGGCGAGGCCAGCGCTCTCCTGGCGCCGGTTCGCCGAGCTGTCGGTGAGAGCACCGAGGTGCATCCGCTGGCGGCGGCGGACTCGGCGCAGATGATCGAGAGGATCCGCCGGGCTCTGCCCGAAGGCCGCATCGAAGCGCTGGCCATGACGCCTCCGGCGACTCCGTCTCGGCGGCTGGTGGTCGCTCCGGAGGGCCCCTGGGGCGAGGAGACGGCGCGGCGAACTCTCACCGCACTGAGTCGGAGGGTCGCCCTCGATGTGGACCGGAGCTCGGACGGCCCGGTCGGAGCGGTGGTCCTGCACTGGGACAGCGCGGAGATTCCCGGGGAGGATGCGGATCTGCTCCTGGCCTCCCATCCGGCCGCGCTCGATTCGCAGGGTGCCCTCGGTCTGCTCCGACCGCGGAGCGCGGTGCTGGTGCTCGCCGAGGCGGAGTCCTCGAAAGAACTGGTGCAGCTTTTGGCTCCGGGAGCGCAGCACATCCTCCGCGAGAAGGAGCTGCGCGTCCACTGGGTGACCCCTCCGGGCGTGCCCGCGGAGGCCCGGTCCGGTGAGAAAGACCGGGCAGCGTCGCTGGCCCTGGCGGGCGCCGCACTGGCCTTGCTGCAGCACCCGGAAGATCCGAACCGCATGGCCGAGGAGATCTCGACCGGCGACGAGGCGAACCGCTGGCTGCGCGAGGGAGCGGCGACGGTTCGCTCCCTCGATCCCGCGGCCATCGACGCCTTCCTGGCAACCGAGGAGCTGAGCTTCCGATCGACCCCGGATCTCCCCCGCATGCCCGGTCCGGTGGACGATCCCGAGGAGAGGCGGCGGCAGGCGAGCTGGATCCGGCGCTTCCACCGCCTCGGTGCCCGGACCTTCGATCCCGCGCCGCGGCTACCGGTCCGGCCGGCGGTGCTCGACAGCCTGGCCGAGAGCCTGCGCGACGCCTCCCCCGACCCCTTCGTCCTCCTCCCGCGCGACGACGCCGAGCATCCGATCGCCGCCCGCGGCCTTCGGGAGCTGCTCGGTGAGGAGCTGGACGCCATGGAGGACGCCGGCTGGGAGCTGGGTGTGCTGGACGGGAACCTCCCGGCGCTGGTGGCGATTGCGGCGCGCCTGCTGGCCGAGGGCAACCTCGGCCATGGGCTCGAGGGCCTCCTCTCGGCGGCCGGCGAAGAGCTGGTAGCGAAGCTGGCGCTCCCGGAGGGGGAAGCCGCCTCCTTGCGCGGGAGTCTGAAGGAGCTGCAGGGCCGACTGCCCGCCGGAAGCCGGCTGATGGCTCTCGGTGCCGATACCCCGCTGCGCCTCTATCTCGAGGTGCTGGAGGCGGTCCGCGCGCCGCTGCGGCGGCGCTTCACCGCGCAGCTCGAGCGGCTCCGGGAGCGGCTCTGCGACCTGCTGCAGCTCGACCGCATGAGCTCCGAAGAGGGCCGAACCCCCGAAGCCCTCATCGCGCAGCTCGGCGCCACGGCGGCAGATCTCATCGACTCCAGTGCCCTCTCGCGCACGCTGCTCGGTGAGGCGGGACCGGCGAAGCTCGATCCGGCCCGCCGGCAGCGCATCGAACAGGCATTGGCGACCATCGACGGTCACCTCGAGCAGCAGGGCCGACTCCCCAGGGTCGTGTTTCTGCGCCCGCCGGGCCTGGACTTCCCGCTCTCCGGGGAGGAGCAGGAGGAGCATCCCGATCCCCTGGCGGCCGCGGTGGGATACTTCGACGGCACGGCGCGTCGCCTGGCGACGGTGTTCCGGGCCGCCCGGGTGGCGAGCCTGGAGGCGGAAGGGAGCTACCGCCCCGAACTCCACGACGAGATCCTGGCCGATCTGGACTGGGAGGTCTTCAGCGCCGACGAGCTGGCCCTGGTGCCCCTGGTGGCGGTGGTCACCACCGGACGCAGCCTGCGACAGCGCGGGCAGGGCTCCCTCTCGGAGCTGCTGCGCTCGAGCCGGCCGGTTCACGTGATCGTCCAGGACGAGGTGGGAGCGACCGACGAGGCGGAGGATCTCTCCGCCTTCCATCTCGATCTGGGCTATCTGGCGATGGCGCATCGGGAGGTCTTCGCGGTCGGCTCGACGCTGGCGCGTCCCGACCGACTCACCGAGGGGCTGGTGCGCATGGTTCGCGCCCCGCGACCGGGACTGGCGCTGATGCACCTGCCGGCGCGCGAGCTGACCCGGTGGCACGTGCTGCTGGCCGAAGCCGCCCTCCGCGGGCGAGCCTGTCCCTACTTCCTCTACGACCCGGATGCCGGGCCGAGCTGGGCCGATCGCTTCGACCTGGAGGGCAACCCGCAGCCGGAGTCCGCCTGGCCGACGCATCGGGTGAGACATCTCGAGCAGGAAGAAGAGAAGACCCTGGAGGTGGCCTTCACCTTCGCCGACGCAGTGGCCCTGGAGCCGGCGTACCTGCGCCACCTGCGCGTCATCCCGCGGGCGGCCTGGGACGACGAGAGGCAGCAGCCCCTGGCGGAGTACTTGGAGGCGCTGGACCGGGAGGGCTCCCAGCCCTCGGTTCCCTACCTGTGGGTCGTCGACGAGAACGAGACCCTCCAGCGAGCGGTGGTCACCCGCGAACTCGCCCTGGTCTGCCGCGACCGCCTGCGCGGCTGGCGCATCCTCCAGGAGCTCGGGGGCTACGACAACTCGTACGCCGAGAGAGCGGCGACCGCGGCTCGCGAGCAGGCGCTCGCGGAGGCGGCCCAGGAACGGACCGAGCTGGAGGAGGCTCACGCCGAGGTGCTGGCAGAGGCGCGCGGCACAGGGGCGCGCGAGTCGATGGAGCAGCTGGCCGCGGTGCTGATGAACCCGTCGGCGCTCTCGGCGGTCGCACCGGCACCCGCCGCGGCGGCCCCGGCGGCTCCCCTCGAG
Organism: uncultured Spirochaetales bacterium; assembly: GCA_964615365.1. Classification (GTDB taxonomy): domain Bacteria; phylum Myxococcota_A; class UBA9160; order UBA9160; family UBA6930; genus CAVXZE01. The sequence goes on along the minus strand of CAZTOU010000033.1, from coordinate 27,972 downwards.
GTGGAGGCGGAAACCGCCGCGGAGCCGGTGGTGGAGGAGGTCGCGGAGGAGGAAGTCCTCGCCTTCGACGAGCCCTACATCGACGAGCCGCTCTGCACCACCTGCAACGAGTGCACCAATCTGAACCCCCGGCTCTTCCAGTACAACGCCAACAAGCAGGCCTTCATCGCCGACGCCAGCGCGGGCACCTTCGCCGAGCTGGTCAAGGCTGCCGAGCTCTGTCCCGGCCGCTGCATCCACCCGGGCAAGCCCCGCGATGACGATTCCACCGCGACGCCGGAGCTGATCGAGCGGGCAGCCAAGTTCAACTAGGAGACTGATCCAAGATGGGCGGCGGACTCATGCAAGAAGTCGCCACCGCGGCCACCGTCATGACGGGAATGGGGCTCTTCTTCGCCTCCGTGCTGGCGGTCGCCTATCGCTTCCTCCGGGTCGAAGAGGACCCGCGTCTCGAGATCGTCGAGGAGACGCTGCCGGGAAACAACTGCGGAGCCTGCGGAGAGCCGGGCTGTGCGGCCTTTGCGGAGAAGCTGGTTCTCGGACAGGTCTCTCCCGGAAAGTGCACGGTGGCCAGCGGCGAGAGCCTCGAGGAGATCGCCTCCTTCCTCGGCGTCGGCGTGGGCGCGGAGGAGAAGCGCATCGCCCGCCTCAAGTGCGCCGGCGGTCTGGGCAACGTGCGCGATCTGGCCGAGTACCAGGGGATGAGCTCGTGCCGCGCCGCGGCCGTGGTGGACGGCGGCGGCCTCGGCTGCATCTGGGGCTGCGTGGGGCTCGACGACTGTGCGGAGGCCTGCACCTTCGACGCCATCGTGATGAACGAGGAGAGGCTCCCGGTGGTCGAGCCGGATCTCTGCACCGCGTGCGGCGACTGCGTCGACGTCTGTCCCCTGGATCTCTTCGTGGTGCTACCAGAATCCCACAAGCTCCTGGTCCAGTGCAGCTCGCCGCTCTCCGGCGAGGATGCGGTGGCCCGCTGCCGCGTCGCCTGTGACGCCTGCGGCCGCTGCGCGCTGGACGCTCCCGGAGACACCGTGGAGATGGTGAACGACCTGCCCGTGGTCCATTGCGACCGCGAGCAGAAGCCGACACCGGAGGCGACCTGGCGCTGTCCGACCGGCGCCATCGTCTGGCTGGAAGGCAAGCAGTTCGACGAGCCCGAGGAGAAAGACGTGCTGCCGCGGAGGACCTATGGCTGAGCGGAGCGGAATCGCGTGGCTGCAGCGCCTGTGGCGACGCGCCAAGGAAGAGACCGGTTCCCACCCCGGCACGCCTGCAGTGCTGCCCGTGGAGCAGGCGCTCGCCGTTCTCGAAGCCCAGCTTTGCGAGGGCGTGGTGCGCCGCGGCGGGGAGCCCGAGAGCGCCGCGCTCGCTGCCAGGACCGAGCTTCCCGGCATTCCCGCCAGGAACCTGTTCGGCCAGCCGGTGCAGGAGGAGGTCGCCGCGGGAGCGGGCCCGAGCGTCTCCGTCGCGACCGGGATGGCCCTGGCGGGGCTTCGCGCCACTGCCTTCCTGGGCGGGCAGGAGCTGATCGGGGCCCACCAGGCCCTGCGCGAGTGCGCCGATCGTCTCACTCCTCTGGTCCTGCACGCGAGCTGTGGCGAAGCCGGCCACGCCGGCTACCACGCCGTGGCGGGGAGCGGCCTCTTCCAGGTGTTCGCAAGCTCGGGACAGGAGGCACTCGACCTCTGCCTGGTGGCGCGCAGGGTCGCCGAGCGCGCGCTGGTCCCGGGTCTGGTCTGCGCCGACCTCGAGGCCATCGAGAGCCTGAATCTCCCCGACGAGGAGGCGATCCGGAGCTACCTGGGCGAGCCCGAGCAGCCCGTCACCGGCCTCGGCGAGGCGCAGCAGCTGCTCTTCGGTCTCGAACGGCCTCGCGTGATGGCCTGGTTCGATCCGGACCGGCCGGTCGCCACGGGTGGCGTGCGCAGCGCCGAAGAGGCGGCGCGGGCCCGATTCGGAAACCGCCTCTTCTTCTGGGAATCGGTGGCCGAGATCGCGGCGCAGGCGATGGAGGAGCTGACCCGTCTCACCGGCCGCCCCCTCTCCTTCTTGCAGGAGCACCGCCTCGAAGACGCCGAGATGGTGCTGGTGGCACAGGGGAGGCTGGTGCAGGCCGCCCGGGCCGCCGCCGACCACCTGCGCCAGACGCGCCGCTGGAAGGTCGGAGTGCTGGGCATCACCTGGCTCCGTCCCTTCCCCGCCAGTGAGGTGGCCACGGCTCTCGAGAAGCGCGAGAGCGTCGCCGTGCTGGAGGCGCTCGGCGACTCACCGGCGTCCGGGCCGCCGCTCTTCCGGGAGCTCGCGGAGGCGGCCGGGGGCACCGAGAGCTGGGTCTCCGCGACCTGCGCTGGCGCGGGCGTCAAGCCCGCGGCACTGGTGGGCCTCTGCGAGCTGATGCGGCAGCCGGGTCGCCCGCGGCAGATCGACCTGGAGCCCGCCGCCACCGCACCCGCCCCGGGATTCCCCAGGCGAGAAGCGCTGGTCCAATCCATCGCCAACGCCTACCCCGAGCTGGAGCGGGCAGCGCTCTCCGAGGGCGAGCCGCCCGGGCCCGATCCCGAAGGGGGCCACTCGGTGGCTCTGGTGGGCCGGGAGACCGAACTTCCCGCCGACGCCCTCACCCTCCTCGCCGAGGCGGTGGCCGCGGTGGCGGGTCCCGCGGTGCGAGGCTCTGCCCGCAGGCTCGAGCCCGACCTCTGGGAGGCGCGGGTACGCGCCGCTCCGGCCGAGTTCCCCGACCCCGGCCCGCGGGCTCCGATCTCACTGCTGTGGGCGGCCACCGACGGTCTTCGGGACCTGGGGCGCGCGCTTTCGGGAGTCGCTCCCGGCGGTCTGGTCTTGATCGGGACCTCGGAGCCCCCCGAAGAGATCTGGAAGGAGCTCTCGGCCGATGGGCGCGAGGCGATCCGCGCGGGAGAGCTGCGTCTCTTCGCCACCGAGGCGGGCTTCGAGGCCGGCCTCGAGGCGGTTCGGGCCTCTCTAAGCGGCGAGCAGGAGGCCCTGCTCGAGAGCGGAAGCCTGCGCGAGGTGGCCTGGCAAGAGCTCCCCGAACCCGAGCGCGAGGATCGCGGACTGCCCAGGCTGGTGAGCCGCATCCCCCAGGTGCGGCCCACCCACGACAGCCTGCCGCGCTTCTGGGGCGAGGTGGTTCAGCCGCGCCAGGAGGGCGCCGCGGATCTCCTCCCCGATCCCCTGACGGCCAGCGGCGTGGTTCCCGCCGGTGCTTCGGCGCTGGGACCGGACGCCGTGGCGGCGGTTCTCCCGGCTCTCGATCCCGCGGCCTGCACCGGCTGCGGCCGCTGCTGGTCCGCGTGCCCGGACTCCGCCATCGGGGTGACGGCCCTGGGACCGGAGGCGCTGTTCACCGGCGCCAGCCGGATCGCGGCCACCGAGGGAGAGGCTGCCGACGCACTGCGCCGCGCGCACAAGCACCTGGCCGGTCGCCTGTCCGGCGAACTCTCCAAGAGCGAGGCCGGGGCTCTCGAGGCGGAGGTGTGCCGCGAGGCCTGGGGGTGGCTGGCCGAGCAGCTGAAGATCTCCGACGAGGAGCGGCCGGACTACGACGCCGCCTTCGGCGCCACCCTCGAGGTGGTCGATCGTCTCCAGCCCGTCGCCACCGATCCCCTCTTCCGGGAGCCGGAGCGGGCGGCCAAGGGGACAGGGGATCTCCTCGTCCTGGCGATCGACCCCCGCGCCTGTCTGGGCTGCGAGCTCTGCATCGCGGCCTGTCCCGACGAGGCGCTGCAGGCGGTGGATCGCACCGCGGAGCGGGTCGACGAGTACAGGAAGCGCTGGCAAACCTGGGAGGAGCTGCCCGACACCGCTGGCGAGACGCTGGGGCGAGCTGCGGAGCACGCCGAGGTGGGGCCGCTCGCCGCGGTCCTCCTCTCGCGGCACTGCGGTCAGGCCCAGGTCGGCGGCGCGGGGGGCGAACCCGGATCCGGGGAGCGGCTGGCCAGCCGCCTGGTGGCGGCGCTGGTGGAGCAGCACGGCCAGCGGCGAATGGCGGGACTGCTCGAGAAGATCGAGGAGCAGCGTTCGAGTCTGGATCAGAAGGTCCGGGAGAGGCTGTCGGAGGGGCTCTCCGGTGCAGATCTCGAGACCCTGGAGGAGGCTCTGGGCGGCGTCGAGCGCGGACGTTCCGACATCGCGGCGCTGGGCAAGCAGCTCGAGGTGCTGGGCAGCCGAGCCACCTTCGATCGCCCCGCCGCGCTTCGCATGGCGCGGGTCGCCGGAGTGCTGGGGGACCACCAGCAGCGTATCTCCGAGGGGAGTGACGGACTGGGGAGGGCCCGCTTCGGCGTGGTGATCGCGCGCGGAAGGGTAGCCGAGTGGGCGGCGCGGTTCCCCCGCCATCCCTACTACGCGCCGCTCACGGTGGCGCCCACCGCCCAAGGCGTGGAGCTCGCGCGCGGGATCGCCCGCGGCCTGGTGGCCGAGCATCTGGCGCTGGTGCGTTGCCTGCGCCAGGCCGCGCTGGAGGTCGAGGCCCCGCACGATCGCTCCGCCCGCATGGAGGCGATCGAGAGCCTCCGCTGGGAAGATCTCGAGCCCGAAGAGCGCGCTTCCTGCCCGTCGCTGCTGCTCCTGGGCGACGACACCGCCTTGCTGGAGCAGGGATTCGAGACCCTCGCGCGACTGCTCGACTCCGAGCTTCCGGTCAAGGTGATTCTCCTGGACGGCCGCGGACGACTCACCTCGGGGCCCGAGCCGGCGCTGGTGGCGATGGCCCACCGCAGGGCCTTCGTCCTGGCCGCCTCGCCGGCCTTCCCGGAGCAGATGACCCGCGGTCTTGGCGACGCGCTCACGTGGGCGGGGCCCGCACTCGTCCACCTCCACGCCCCCAGCCCAGAGCGCCACGGATTCGAGGTCGCGGCCACGTTGGAGCGCGCGCGCCTGGCCGTGGAGAGCCGCGCGCACCTGCTGCTCCGCTACGACCCGAGCGCCCCCGGGCTGTTCGGAGTGCGAGCCAGCCTGGAGGGCAATCCCGAGCCTGATCAGGACTGGGGCGCCATCGGCTTCGCCGAGTGGGCGGCGGGTGAGACGCGCTTCGCCCAGCACTTCGAGGCTCTCGAAGGGGACGGCGGGCTTCCCCTCGCCGACTGGCTGGCGCTTCCCGAGAACGAGCGGGGCGGCAAGGTGCCCTTCGTCGAGATCGGCGAGGCCCGAATGGCGGTGAGCGGCCCCATGGCCCGGGCAGCGGGCGAGCGCCTGGCCATCTGGAGGACCCTGCGCGAGCTCACCGGAGCGGAGAGCCCGTTCACCGAGCAGCTCCGCGAGTCGCTCACCGCGGAGCTCGCGAGCGAGCGGCAGGCCGAGATCGACGCCCTCAAGGCCGAGTACGAGGCCCGCATCGCGGAGGTCACGGCGGGCGCCGAGCACGAGGCGCTGGGCCGGCTGACCGATCGGCTGCTGACTCTCTCCGGCTTCGACCCGACCCGCGCACCGAAGGGCAACGGCGCATGAGCTCAGCGCCCGCCCGCGATGCGCGCCATCGGACCTTTCGCGGCGGAGTCCATCCGCACGAACACAAGGAGAGCACCCACGGGCTCCCCATCGAGCGGATGCCGTTCGTCGGCGAGTACGTGCTGCCGCTCTCGCAGCACATCGGCGCCCCGTCGAAAGCCATCGTCCGGGTCGGCGAGCGGGTCCAGCGCGGCCAGATGATCGCCGCACCAGCGGGCTTCGTCTCGGTCGCCCTGCACGCCCCGGTGACGGGCACGGTGACGGCCATCGATCTCCGCCTCCACCCCAACGGCAAGATGATGCCGGCCATCGTGATCGCCACCGATCCCCTGGACAGCCAGCGCGTCCCCGAGACCCACCCCGTCGATCCCGCCAGCCTGACGCCGAAGGACATGGTCTCGCTGGTCCAGAACGGAGGGCTGGTGGGACTGGGGGGCGCGGCCTTCCCGAGCCACGTGAAGTTCCAGGTGCCCGAGGGCAAGCAGATGCAGGCCGCGGTGATCAACGGCTGCGAGTGCGAGCCCTACCTCACCTGCGACCACCGGCTCATGGTGGAGAGGCCCGAGGTGGTGATGCGCGGCGCCGAGATCATCCGGATCCAGATCGGCGCCGAGCGCGGCTACATCGGCGTGGAGGCCAACAAGCCCGACGCCATCGACGCCCTGCAGGCGATTGCGCCGAGCACTACCCAGGTGGTGTCGCTGAAGGTCAAGTACCCCCAGGGCGCCGAGAAGCTGCTGATCGATGCCATCTTCCAAAAGGAGGTGCCCGCCGGTGGGCTGCCTCTGGACATCGCGATCCTGGTCAACAGCGTGGCCACCACCGCGGCGCTCGCCGATCTGCTCGATCGGGGCGTTCCGCTGATCGAACGCATCGTCACGGTGACCGGGCCCGCGGTGACGCGGCCCCGCAACCTGATGGTGCCGCTCGGCACGCCCGTCTCCGCGGTGATCGAGCACTGCGGGGGGCTGCTGCCGGATGCTCACCAGGTGGTGCTGGGCGGTCCCATGATGGGCATGGCACAGAAGAGTCTGGAGGTGCCCACTCTCAAGGGGGCTTCGGGGATCCTCTGCCTCGACCGCAGATCGGCGGTGCCGATGCGGGAATACGCCTGCATCCGCTGCGGACGCTGTCTGGAAGCCTGCCCGATGCGCCTGAACCCCACCCGCCTCGCGCAGCTCGCGCGGGCCGAGTGGGTCGACGAGCTGGAGGCGCAACAGCTGATGAACTGCTTCGAGTGCGCCTCCTGCTCCTTCGTGTGTCCATCGCGGATTCCCCTGGTCCAGTGGATGCGGATGGGCAAGGGCATGCTCCGCAATCGAAAGGAATCCTCATGAGCTGGGGGTGCCAGGGACTCCGCGCGGAGTCGCCCGAACGGGGGTACCCGGCGTGAGCACCGCATCACCGGATCTGGTCCTCACCACGGCGCCCTTCGTGCGCGAGGGTGCCACCACCCCGCGCATCATGTTCGAGGTGCTGAGTGCGGCGCTGCTGGTGCTGCTGGCGGCCTGCTGGAACTTCGGGATCGGCGCGCTGCTGGTGGTCGCCGCGGCCACCGCCGGAGCCGCCGGAACCGAGTGGCTCTTCAGCCGCTCCGAGCGTCCCAGCCGGCTGCGGGACTACAGCGCCCTCACCACCGGAGTGCTTCTCGGCCTCACCCTGCCCCCGGCGTTTCCGCTGTGGATGGCCTTCCTGGGAGGCATGGCGGGGATCGGCCTCGGCAAGCTGATCTGGGGCGGGCTGGGCCAGAACCTCTTCAACCCCGCCCTGCTGGGACGCGCCTTCCTGCAGGCCGCCTTTCCCACCGCGATCACCACCTGGTCGCCACCGGTGGAGTCGGGAGGCCTGCTCTCGGTGTCGGGACGTCTCTTCGCGGCGCCGATGATGAGCGGCGAGGTCGACGCCGTGTCGACCGCCACACCGCTCGGCCTGGCAAAGTTCGAGAACCAGATCACCGAGATCGGCTCGCTCTTCTTCGGCAACATCTCCGGCTCCCTGGGTGAGACCAGCGCGGCGCTCCTGCTGCTCTGCGGAATCTGGCTGGGCGCGCGCCGGATCTTCGACTGGCGGCTGCCGGTGAGCACGCTGCTCGCGGTGGCGGTCCTTTCCGGCGTCCTCCACTACCTGAGCCCGGAGTCGAACCCGCCGCCATCGTTCATGGTCCTCTCCGGTGGATTGCTCTTCGGCGCCATCTTCATGGTCACCGACCCGGTGACCACTCCGACCACGCCCCGCGGCGCCTGGATCTTCGGCATCGGCGTGGGCGTGCTGGTGGTGCTGATCCGCCTCTTCGGCGGTCTCCCGGAGGGGGTGATGTACGCGATTCTGCTGATGAACGCGGCCACGCCCCACATCAACCGCCACACCCAACGACGTCCCTTCGGAGCCTGACCGTGCCCGCCCCTCAAGCCGGACCCGTGCGAATGATGGTGACACTGGGCATTGCCGGCCTGTGTTCGGGGCTCGCCATCGTGGGCATCTTTCTGGTCACCCAGCCGATGATCGAGCGCAATCGGGCCGCGGCTCTGGAAGCCGCCATCTACCGCGTCCTCGAGGGAGCCAAGACCCGCGTCGCCTTCGTGGTCCGCGAGGGAAAGCTGGCGCGCTTCGAGAGCCCCGACGACAGCCTCCCGAAGGAGGAGGCGGTCTACGCCGGCTACGACCCGGCGGGAAAGCTGCTGGGTTTCGCGGTGCCCGCGGAGGGGCCCGGGTTCCAGGACACCATCAAGCTCCTCTACGGCTACAGCGTCGAGAGGAGTCGCGTGGTGGGAATGGAGGTGCTGGAGAGCCGCGAGACACCGGGGCTCGGTGACAAGATCATCAAGGACCTCGATTTCGTCGGCGACTTCCGCGACCTGGCGGTGGAGCCGCAAATCGTCGCGGTGAAGGGTGGGAGCACCCAGGAGAACGAGGTCGACGCCATCAGCGGCGCCACCATCTCCTCCGTGGCCGTGTGCAACATCATCAACGAGGCGAATGCGCGCTGGCTCGAGCGCCTCGCCGAGGCAGAGGAAGCAGCCGCAGCGGTGAACGGGTCCTCCCCCGACGCCGCGGCAGCGGGCGGAGCCGGGAGCAGAGGAATCAACTGATGCCCTCCCCCAAGGACAGCTACGAGGAGATGGTCAAGGGCCTGTGGCGGGAGAACCCGGTCTTCATCCAGCTACTCGGCCTGTGCCCGGCGCTCGCCGTGACCAACTCCGCCATCAACGCCCTCGCCATGGGGGCCGCCACCACCTTCGTGCTGGTCGGCTCGAGCCTGCTGGTCTCCTCGATGCGCAATCTGATCCCCAAGCAGGTGCGCATCACCACCTTCATCATCGTGATCGCCACCTTCGTCACGGTGGCCGACTTCACCCTTCAGGCGTTGGCGCCCGTCGTCCACAAAGAGCTCGGCGCCTTCATCGCCCTGATCGTGGTGAACTGCCTGATCCTCGGCCGCCAGGAGGCCTTCGCCTCGCGCAACTCGACGCGGGTGGCCGTGGCCGACGCGGCAGGGATGGCGGGCGGCTTCGCCCTGGCCCTCTTCATGCTCGGGTGCATCCGCGAGATCCTCGGCAGCGGATCGCTCTTCGGCTTCTCGCTCTTCGGGCCCAACTTCGAGCCGTGGGTGATCATGATCCTGCCACCCGGGGGCTTCCTCACCCTCGGCCTGCTGCTCGGGATCTTCGCATTCGTGAAGGAGCGCCGCCTGCAGGCCGCCCAGGCGACGGCCGACTCCCCGGCCGAGCGGAGGGCCGCCTGATGTTCGAGCTCGACTGGGGACAGCTCCTCTGGATCTTCACCACCGCCTGCGTGGTCAACAACTTCACCCTCTCCTACTTCCTGGGCCTCTGCCCCTTCCTCGGCGTGAGCGGGCGCATCGACACCGCCCTGCGGATGGGGATGGCCACCATCTTCGTGATGACGGTGACCTCCATCTGCGCCTGGTTCCTCAACACCTACGTGCTGCCCCACGCCCCCTACCTGCGCCTGATCTCCTTCATCGTGGTGATCGCCAGCACCGTGCAGTTCGTCGAGATGACCATCAAGAAGCTGAGCCCCGCCTTGTTCAAGGCGCTCGGCATCTTCCTGCCGCTCATCACCACCAACTGCGCCATCCTCGGGCTGGCGCTCTTCCAGACCAATAAGGCCTACGGCTTCATCGAGGGCATCATCTTCGCTCTCGGCGCCGGCGCCGGATTCACCCTGGCCCTGGTGCTGATGGCGGGCATTCGTGAAGAGAACGAGCTGGCGACGATTCCCGATGTCTTGAAAGGGGCCGCGATGAGCTTCCTGATCGCCGGCATCCTCAGCATGGCCTTCATGGGCTTCGCCGGCCTGTTCAGCAAGACCGCCTGACGCGCTCGGATCCTGCCGGGAGCCCGCGGGCGGGAGGAGAGATCCGTGGTCCATGTGATCGCCGTGCTCGGCCTCGCCGCCGCCTGCATCCTCTGGTACCTGGTGCAGCGCTGGGCCAGGCCGGAGGGCGATGCCCCGTGCGAGGGGCACGATCCCCACTGCGGCGTCTGCGAGATTCACGGACCCGACTGCCCCTCACCGCCGGCACCCTCCTGGCGCAACCCGAATCCTCCGCAGTAACTCACAACTGTCGTTCCGGGGCCAGCCAGTGTTCGAAGCCCGTGGAAGCGCGGCGCTCGATGCCGTCGTCGCCTTCGCGAACCAGGAGCAGAACCTCGAGCCAGGGGCGCTCTTCGACCCAGGCCAGGCCCTCGTCGGGCCCGAGCACCATGAGCGCGGTCGCAACCGCGTCGGCCTCCATGCAGGTCGGGGCAATCACGCTGGCGGAGGCCACCCTCTGTTCCGCCGGCAGCCCGCTGCGCGGATCCACCACGTGGGTGAGGCGCCTCCCCTCGACGACCCGCACCCGGCGATAGTCGCCGCTGGTCGCCAGCGCCCCGGCGGTCAGGTGTACCACCGCCGAGAGCTGCGACCCGGGAGCGTCCGGGTCGTCGATTCCCACCCGCCAGGGCACTCCCCCGGGCTTCGCGCCGAGAGCCCGTACCTCGCCGCCGACCTCCACCAGGGCGGCGATCGGTCGGTCGCTCGCGAGATCCCCCAGGACGGCGTCCACCGCGTATCCCTTGGCGATGGCCGACAGGTCGAGCTGCACCCCCGCCACCCGTCGGGCGAGACGGCCTCCCCGGCGCCACTCCAGCTTTCGCCAGCCGACCAGACTGCGGGCCCGCTCCAGCTCCGCGAGTGTGGGCGGAGTGTCGGCGGCCTGGGCCCCGAAGCCCCAGAGGGCCACCAGGGGCGCCACGGTCGGGTCGAAGGCGCCCCGCGTCTCGCGCGCCAGATCCATCGCCGCCACGATGACCCGGCCCGTCTCCGGCGAGAAGGCAAAGGGCGTGAGGTCGGCCTGCCGATTGAAGCGAGCCAGCTCGGCGTCCTCACGCCAGGTCGACATCCCCCGGTCGACGCGCTCGAGTGTCGAGGCGATGCGCTCTTGGATCTCGGCAACCCCCTCCGGAGCCGGCGCTTCCGGGAGGACCAGATCCACCGACCACATCGTCCCCAGCGCCTCGCCGGTGAGCCGCAGCTCGTGGGGAACCTCGGAGTCTCCGGGGCCGCAGCCCGCCAGCAGCAGCGCGATGGCGAGGGCACCCAGACTCCGGGCCGCCGCAAGGGCCGCCCTTCCCACCCAAATGGGGGGGTGGTTCGGCGCCAGTGCGACCGGCATCCTGATCCTCGGGTGCAGACCTTCGGGCATCGCCCCATTGTAGGACAGGGAACGGGACCGACTCTCGCCCGTTCCTGTCCCCGATGGAGTGAATGGTGGAGGACCGGCACGGACGGCGGCGGGGAGGAGTCCGGCTGGGTAGCTGATCTCGATATGTCATAGTCTGTCCATCGAGGATCTCTATCAGTGCAGGCTCTCCGGGGAGGATTCGATGACCTTGACCCAGCTCGAGTACATCCTGGCGGTCAACAAGTTCCGACACTTCGGAAAGGCCGCGAAATCCTGCTTCGTCACGCAGCCCACGCTGAGCATGCAGCTACAGAAGCTCGAAGACGAGCTCGGCATCGTCATCTTCGACCGCTCCAAGAGCCCGATCCTCCCGACCGCCGAGGGAGAGGTGATCGTGAATCAGGCGAGGGTCATCATTCGCGAGGAGAAGAGGCTCCTGGATCTGGTTCAGCGGTCCAAGGACGAGCTCGCCGGGGATCTGCGGCTCGCGGTGATCCCCACACTCTCGACCTATATTCTCCCGCTCTTCCTTCAGGACTTCGTCGACAAGTACCCGAACGTCAACCTCGTCATCGAGGAATCGAAGACCGAGGAGATCGTCCGGATGCTTGCGGAAGACGGAGTCGACGCGGGCCTCCTGGTCACACCCCTCCACAACACGGCTCTCGTCGAAAGAGTGCTGTTCTACGAGCCCTTCTACCTGTTCGTCGCGCCCGACCACCCCCTGTCCAGGAGAAAGAAGCTCCGGGAGGACGATCTCGATCTCCGGGAGATCTGGCTCCTGAACAAGGGGAATTGCTTTCGGGATCAGGTCCTCAACATCTGCTCCGAGGACGCCGAGGAGGAGGAGATCGGAGGCAGCATCCGGTTCGAGAGCGGAAACTTGGAGACGCTGAAGAACATGGTCCTCACCAGCTCCGGCTATACGGTGCTGCCCCACCTCGCGGTGAGCCAGCTCTCCGCGCGAAGGCGAAAGCTGATACGGGAGTTCTACCCACCGGTACCCACCCGGGAGGTCTCGCTGGTCTACGCGCGAAGCGTTCTCAAGGAGCGAATCATCGACGCCCTCGAGGAGACCATCCTGGACAAGCTGCCCAAGGCGCTCGAGGCGATCGACCCCGGGGACGTCGAAGTCGTCGAGATCAGCTAGCCTGAGATCCTGGATCCAGTCATGGACTCGGGTGCGGCGATCCGTCGAGACGCGAACCGGGTCTGCGCCGAGGTGGAGAGATGAAGGTCAGCCTTCCCGAATTGCTCTGGTACGGAAACGGTACGCTCGAGCTCGCCCTCCCCGACGAATGGGACGTGGAGATCTGCCGGATGCGGGGCGCCGGGCGTACCGAGCTCGGCCAGGAGGCGATCGCGGCGGCCATCCGCGATCCGATCGGCTCCCCGCCGATCCGCGACCTCGCCTCGGGCTGCCGGAAGGCCGTCATCATCTTCGATGACATGACTCGCCCGACGCCGGTCGACAGGATCGCCCCGATCGTCGTCGAGGACCTGATCAAGGGGGGAATCCAGGAGGAGAACATCAGCTTCGTCTGTGCCCTCGGCACCCACGGTGCGCTCTCCCGGGTCGAGCTCAGGAAGAAGGTCGGTCAGGAGATCCTCGACCGCTTTCGCGTCTACAACCACAACTGCTACGAGCACTGCGAGGAGGTGGGCACCACGACCCGGGGGACCCGGCTCTCGGTCAACCGCGAAGTGATGTCCGCCGACCTCAAGATCGCGATCGGATGCGTCACCGCCCATCCGCAGGTGGGCTTCTCGGGCGGGGGGAAGATCCTGCTCCCCGGCGTGGCCCACATCGACAGCATCACCCACTACCACCTCGAGGTCCCCATGGAAGCGCCGGAGAGCTGCGGCCTGGGGAAGTTCGACAGCAACGTGATGCGCTTCAACATCGAGGAGGCCGCCCGCATGGCCGGGCTGGACTTCAAGATCGACGTGGTGGTCAACGAGCGGGGCGGGACCACGGGCGTGTTCGCCGGGGAATTCCTCGAGGCGCACCGCGAGGCGGTGGCGGAGGCAAAGGTTCTCTACGCGCTCGATCCCGCTCCGCAGGGAAAGGAGATCGTGATCGCCAACGCCTTCACCAAGCCCAACGAGATGCCGATCGCGGTGCTGGTCGGGCTGCTGGGACTCAAGGACTTGAGTGGAACCGTGGTGATCATCGCCAACGCTCCGGAGGGCCAGGTGGTGCACTACCTGCTCAGCCGCTTCGGCGAGGAGTACGGGGGACGGCAGTACCCGGTGAGCGCGATCCCGGGCAGCGTGAACCTGATCATCCAGGCGCACCACGGCGACAAGACGTTCGCCGATTGGTTCTCCAATCCCGAGGTCGTCACCTTCACACGAGACTGGCGGGAGACCCTCGCGTTGCTGCGCCCCGACCATGGCGCCGGTGCCCGGGTCGGCATCGTCCCCAGCGCCACGATGGCCTACTACGCCAGCTAGGAATCTGACCTAGGGATTGACAGCTCGGGGTGTCGGGTGACGAGGACGTCGAAGAAGCCCTGATCCGAGCCGTCGCTGGGCAGCCACTCGAGGCGCGCGCAGAGGTGATCGATCGGCGGCAGCCGCTCGGGGAGCTCCTCCAGCCGCAAGATCGCCCCGTGGGAGAAGCCGCGGAAGAGCTCGATCAGGTCTTGCGCGCTGTCGCCCATGCGCCGCAGACCGTAGGGCCAGAACTCGCAGAGCAGATGATCGATGTGCGGGAGAGAGCGCGCAGCGCCGCGCAGCACCTGGAGCTCCGCGCCCTGCGTGTCGAGCTTGGCGACGATGGGACGCGGGAGCTCCTCGACCCGCACCAGGTCATCCAGGCGGCCCGCCGGTACCTGGATCCGGGTTCGCTCCGCGTCGCCCTCCAGGTGCACCGAGCCGCGAACGCGATGATCACCGTAGTTCGTCGGTGAGAGCTCGAAGGAGAGCTGCGTCTCCTCGGAGTGAAGGGCCAGATTGAAGGTGGTGAAGAGGGAGCCCACGCCGTGCAGGGCGATATTCTGCTCCAGCCAGTGGAAGTTGCGCGGCTCCGGCTCGAAGGCGAGACAGCGCACCTGCCGCCGCTCCGCGAGCGGGATGCTCACCAGACCGATGTTGGCGCCGATGTCGAGGAAGGTGCCCCGTCCCTCGGGAAAGAGCTGGTGACACAGGAGGTCCTGGATCTCGGGCGACCAGGTTCCCTCCCGCCGGTACTCGCCGTGCACCACGTCGTCGTGGACGGAGCCCTCGAAGACGCCGAACTCGCCATCACTGCGGATCGACTCGGCATGGGAAGGCCGCATGGATCGGGCTCCTCGACCCCCGGAGCCTATGGATTCCGCACCCCGATGACCAGTGGCGGCCATCATTCGCTGGGGGTCGCAAGAAAACCCCCGATTGGATGCTCGAGGAGTATGGTAGGAGGCAAGCGCGCGGGGAGCTGCGGCAGGTGTCGCGGTGTTCCCTGCGGTGTAGGAGGTGCGCCATGGCCAACCGGGTTCGAAAGGTGAACTACTGCTACGTGAAGGTCAGCGCCCGCGCCGGGCAGGGGGCGGCGATTCTGGACGAGATCCAGACGGCGGGAGTGAACCTTATGGCTTTCTCGGGATTCCCGATCGGCGGGGGAAAGGCCCAGCTCGACCTGGTGACCGAGGACATGGCCGCCGTGCGCAGAGTGGCTCGAAAGAACGGATGGCGCCTCAGCAAGACGAAGAAGGCGTTCCTGATTCAGGGCGACGACCGCGTGGGGGCCTGCCACAGCCAGCTGAAGAAGCTCGCCGCTCAGAAGATCAACGTGACCGCAGTGGACGCGGTGGCCGCGGGCAAGGGCCGCTGGGCAGCCATCCTGTGGGTGAAGCCGCAGGCCTACGCTCGAGCGGCCAGGGCGCTGCGCGCCAAGTAGCTCCAACCCCGGCGTCGCGTTTTCGATCTTCGCTCGGCTGCGCCTCGCTGCGCGCGGACGCTGCGAGGACCGCGACTTGCCCGCCCATCGGGGCTGCGCGAGAGTCCTTCCGACGAGGCTGCCAGGGCGATCCAGGAGGCGAGACCATGCAGGAGATCATTCGGGACCTTCGTGAGGAGGGAGACGCGCTCTACGAGCTGTTCGCGACCCTCAAAGAGGACGACTGGGAGCGATCCACTCCGTTCAAGAGCTGGACCGTCCGTGACGTGGTCGAGCATCTTCACTTCTCGGATCGGCTCGCCGTGCTCTCGCTCAAGTCCGATGGGGAGTTCCTGAAGATGGCAGAGGTCATGGGCCGCGCCATCACCGAGGAAGGTCTCGATCTCAAGGGCTGCGCCCGTCGCGAGATCGGGCATCTCGAGCCGGGCGCCCTGCTACAGCAGTGGCGCGACTACTTCACCCTGATGTGTGACCTGCTGGCGGCGGCGGATCCGAAGAGGCGACTCAAGTGGTTCGGCCCGGACATGGGCGTGCGGATGTTCGCCACCGCCAGGCAGATGGAGACCTGGGCGCACGGCCAGGATGTGTACGATCTGCTCCGGATTCCGCGGGAGTACACCGACCGGCTCAAGAACATCGCGGTGATCGGCATCAAGACCTTCGGCTGGACCTTCGTCAACCGCGGTCTCGAGGTCCCGGCGAAGATGCCCTACGTGCGGCTGACCGCACCCTCCGGCGAGGTCTGGGAGTGGAACCAGCCCGACCCCGACGACAAGGTGGAAGGCCTGGCCTCCGAGTTCTGTCACGTGGTGACCCAGGGCCGCAACATTGCCGACACGAAGCTCGAGGTGGTCGGCGAAACCGCGACGAAGTGGATGTCCATCGCGCAGTGCTTCGCGGGAGGCCCCGAAGAACCCCCGCGACCGGGACAGCGCACCTGAGGAATCCGGAGACGTTGTTGAGGAGGAGTGATGGGGAAGATGCATCCCATATTCACGGATGAGCACGAGCTGCTGCGGGACTCGCTGCGCAGGTTCATCGCCACCGAGATCGCGCCGCGCGCCGACGAGTGGGAGAAGCAGGGGAGCTTTCCGCACCGGGAGGTGTTCGAGCGGTTCGGAGAGCTCGGCTTTCTCGGGATCGACCTGCCCGAGGAGTACGGCGGCTCGGAGGCCGGCTTCGTCGCGAGCATCGTTTTCTCCGAGGAGATGGCCGGATGCAACTCCGGGGGTGTGGCCGCATCGCTCGGCCTCCAGGCGAACATCGCGCTCCCCTACATCGCGGATAGCGGTACCGAAGAGCAGAAGCGGAAGTACCTGATTCCCGGCGTGAAGGGAGAGCTGATCGGCTCCCTTGGGGTCACCGAGCCGGGGGCGGGCTCCGACGTCGCCTCGATCCGGACCCATGCCGTCTTGGACGGGGACAGCTACGTCATCAACGGCAGCAAGATGTTCATCACCAATGGGGGCATCGCCGACTTCGTGGTCCTGGCGGCGAAAACCGACCGGGAGGCAGGCCACGCGGGGATCTCCCTCTTCCTCGTCGACAAGGGGACACCGGGCTTCACGGTCAGCCGCGAGCTCGACAAGCTGGGCTGGCGCACCTGCAATACCGCGGAGCTCGCCTTCGATGACGTCCGCATTCCCAGGAGCGCGATCCTCGGGGAGGAGAACCGGGGCTTCTACGACATCATGGAGCACTTCCAGGAGGAGCGTCTCTATCTCGCCGTGGGCTCCGTATGCGGAGCCCAGAATGCCCTCGACCTCGCGGCGGAGTACGCCAAGGAGCGCGTCCAGTTCGGAAGGGCCATCGCCAGCTTCCAGGTGACGCGGCACAAGATCGCCGACATGGCCACCGAGATCGAAGCGGCGCGGCAGCTGGTCTACAACACCATCCGCCTCTACGTGGAGAAGGAGGAGTGTCAGGCGGAGGTCGCCATGTGCAAGCTGTTCGCCTGCGAGATGGCCAACCGCGTGATCGACCAGGCGATCCAGATCTTCGGCGGCTACGGATACATGATGGAGTACCCGGTGCAGCGGCAGTGGCGGGATTCTCGCATCAACACCATTGGCGGAGGCACCTCGGAGATCCAGCGCGAGATCATCGGACGCCTGTTGCTGAAGTAAGGAGGCGCCGGAAGATCAGCCGGGGTCCGTCCTCCAGGGGGACCGAGCCGAGTCCTCGGTTCGGGTGAGAGCGCATGAACCAGATGAGCTCCAGCTCGCGCGAGCTGGCCAGGATCGGCACCAGAACGATGGTCATCCTCGGCATCGGATGGTTCGGCGCCCAGGTCTTCTGGGCCTTTCACGCCGGATCCATGCCTCTCTTCCTGAAGGGCTTCACGGATTCGAAGTTCACCATCTCGCTGGTGCTCAGCCTGTCCGGTGTGAGCGGCCTCTTCGTCCCGCCCCTGGCCGGTTACCTGAGCGATCGGACCTCGACGCGATGGGGCAGGCGGAGCCCCTACATCCTCCTCGGGGCCCTCGCGGCGATGACCTGCATCCTGCTCCTCCCCCGCGCCGGCACATTCGGAATCGCGGCCCTGCTGTCGGGCTTCATGTACGTGGCGTTCCGAAGCGCCGAGACCACCTTTCTCGCCCTGGTTCCGGACATCACGCCCTCGGAGCAGCGCAGCACTGCGACGGGCGTCATGAATCTGGTCGGCGGTTTCGGTCTGATCGCCTGCTTCCTGGTCGGCTGGCTCCTCTGGGACGACCATCCGCACCTCGTCTTCGTCATCGTGGCGTTGGCCTGCTTCGGCTTCATGTCGATCGCGATGGCGATGATCCGGGAGCCGAGGGCTCCCACCGAGAGCGCACCCACCGCGGTGGGGCCGATGGCCTATCTGCGCAGCGTTGCGAGGGAGACCAACGTCCTCAAGTTCCTCGCCGCCCAGTTCTCCTGGTGGCTCGCCTTCTGGATGGCCTCCACCTTCGCCGTCCTCTTCGCGACCGAGGAGCTCGGGGCGCCCGAGAGCCAGTCGTTCCTGGTTCCCATGGTGTTCACGATCGTGGCGGCGCTGTTCATGGTCCCACTGGGAAAGCTGGGCGATCGCTTCGAGCGGAAGCGCGTACTCACCTGGGTCCTCGCCAGCTGGGCCGTGGTTCAAATCCCGGTGGCGTTCTCGCAGAACCTCACCCACGCACTCATCACCTTCTCGCTCTGCGCGATCCCCTACGCCGGAATCATGGCGGTCGGCTACGCCTTCCTCTTCGACGTCATCCCCGAGAAGCGCACCGCGGAGTTCGTCGGGATCGGCCTGGTCAGCATGGCTTCCGGGCAGATCGTCGGCTCGGTGCTCGGAGGCGCGGTGATCGACGCCCTCGGCTACCGCTGGCTCTTCCCCTGCGCGTCCCTGTTCCTGCTGCTCGGGCTCGTCCTCCTGCAGTTCGTCCGGACGCCTGCCCGTGGCGGTCCTTCCTGAAACGCTTCCGGGTGCCCGGCGCGGCGATGCGTACTATTCCTTCGTACCGCGTACCGCCCGACCGGCCAGGGCCAGGCCAAAAAGACCCAGCGTCAGCAGGGCGAAGGTCTCGGGCTCCGGGACCTCCGCGAAGTCCAGGTTGGAGATCCCGATCCACTGGTTGGTGCCGCCCGCCTGCGCATTTCGGTACTGGATCTGAAGCTCCGTGATCTCCTGGTCGAAGAACAGGGTCGCGGTTCCGTTGTCGGAGCCGGGGCCGGACGACGGCTGGTTGGGCGTGCTCCCGAGCAATCGGCCGAACGTGCCTCCGCCGAAGGCGGTGTAGGTCCATGACGGCGATGCGCCGGGGCCCGCCACGCTCGTCGGTGCGACGAAGGTCCCGTCGGTCTGCACAGCTCGGAAGAAGAGCAGATCCGTCCAGCTGGTGGTGGGATTGGCGTCGACGTCGTAGAAGGAGAGGGTCAGGTCCTCGATCGCCGTCCTGCCGCCGACCGCCTCGTCGAAGTCGAAGAAGACGGTGATCCACGGAGACGTGTCGTTCCCGGTGGCCCGGATGAAGAGGCTGTGCTCTCCCGCGTTGCCGATGGGATCCAGGTAGCTGTTCGAGTCCGGTGAGGCGGGGCTTCCGCTCGTCACCAGCGAGCCGTTGACGTCGTTGATGGTCACCGCGATGCTGCCGTTGCCGACACCGACGTAGGTATGCGTCAAGGTGCTGCCGGGAGGGCCCGGCCAGGGATTCTCGTCCCACTGAAAGAGCAGGGCGCCGGCCGGCCTCGCCCCGACCATGAGGGCGAACACAAGACCGAGCAGGAATGCCCGCCGGAAGATCGTCGTCATCTGTTCCACCTCGCTACGGCTCGACAGATCTCGCTAGCGGGGGGACGAGACGTCTGGATGGCGATCTCATCGCACTATCGACGGTTTGCCCTAGGAAGTTGAACCGAGTGCGGCCCCGAAAGGCCCGGAAGCGCGATCTTCAGGCGGAGTTGCGCACGAGCTGCGCACCGACGATGCGGAGGCCGGATCGGAGCGCGACGCGACGCTCAGTTCGCGAACGCTTCCGAGAGCCCAGCCGCCGCGGCGTCGATCGCGTCCTCGGACTGACGGTACATTCGACCCATGGTGACGAAGCCGTGGATCATGTGGGGATAGTGGGCGTTCTCGGCCGGCACGCCGGCGGCCTCGAGCCGCTTCGCGTAGGCGAGGCCTTCGTCCCGGAGGACGTCGAACCCCGCCGTGACCACGATGGCCGGAGGGAGACCCTCGAGGGTCTCCGCCAGGAGTGGCGACGCGTAGGGGTTCTCCCGGTCCACCGCATCCGGCAGGTAGGCCTCCCGGAAGAACTCGATGTGCTCGGCGGTGAGTCCGTAGCCGTCGGCGAAGTCGCGGTGTGACGCCGTCGAGAGATCCAACAGGTTCGTCGCCGGATAGAACATCACCTGGTAGGCCAGCCTGGGCCCGACCCGGTCCCTGGCCATCAACGCCACCGCCGCGGCCAGGTTTCCGCCGGCGCTGCCTCCCCCGACGGCGATCCGCGACGTATCCGCGTTCAGC
This sequence comes from uncultured Spirochaetales bacterium, assembly GCA_964615365.1. GTDB lineage: Bacteria > Myxococcota_A > UBA9160 > UBA9160 > UBA6930 > CAVXZE01. The sequence continues at coordinate 7,956 of CAZTOU010000033.1, read as the reverse complement.
CGGCTGCCATTTCGATGGACCCACTCGAGCGCCGCGTAGGAGTCGTCCACGGCGGCGGGGAAGCGATGCTCCGGCGCCAGTCTGTAGTCCACCGAGACCACCACCGCCGGCACCTTGTTCGCGAGCATCCGGCAGACGCGGTCGTTGGAGTCCAGATCTCCGATCACCCAGCCTCCGCCGTGGTAGTAGACCAGCACGGGCAGGGGGCCGGACTCCGTCGGCCAGTAGACGCGGATCGGTATCTCTCCCACCGGTCCCGGGATCCCCATCTCCTCGATCTTCGCGACCTCGACGGGACTGCCCTGCAGGATCCGCCCCCGGGCGACGGCCTCCTCTCTCATCCGCTCCGCGCCGAGAACCGGATCTCCCGAGAAGGCGTCGCGGAGCTTGAGCACGATCGCCGTCTTGTAGTCCAGGACCCCGTGCTCGGTGCGGGACCAGAAGGTTCCCAGCACCAGGACCGATGCGACGGCGGTGGCGAGGATCAGAAGCAGCGCAACGAGGACCTTCTTCATCATGGAATCATCCGTCGAGGAGGCGCCGTGCAATCACCAGCCGTTGGATCTCGGACGTACCCTCGTAGAGGCGATAGACGCGCAGGTCGCGGAAATAGCGCTCCGCGATGTTCCCCCGTATGTAGCCCATCCCGCCGAAGACCTGTACGGCCCGGTCGGCCACCCGGGAGGCCATCTCGGTCGCGAACAGCTTGGCCATCGAGGACTCGACGGTGATCCGCTCGCCGCGATCCTTCTTCGCGGCCGCGTCTCGCACCAGGAGCCGCGCCGCGGCGATCTCGGTGGCCGAGTCGGCGATCATCCACTGGATCGCCTGGTTCCCGGCGATGGGCCGGCCGAACTGCTCCTCGGTTCCGGCCAGGAGCACCCCGAGCGAGCCGATACCGTTGTTGGTGGTGATCATGATCCGAAAGCAGAGATTGGCCCGCGAGAGCTCCTCCATCACCGCGGTCACGCCCAGCATCGAGAGCCCCAGCCCTCCGTACTTCTTCGGGCAGCTCCTCCATGGCCTCTCCTTCCCAGCCGACGCTACCCCACACACGCAGCGGCTGCAGGCTCGAGAGGAATCACGGAATCTCAGGGAAACGAGCTTCTCGCCGGAGGCTTCGGAGGTCTGGCGAAGGCCATCACCACGACGGAGATACCGAGGGTGATGGCGAAGATCTCGAAGGCGACCTGGTAGCTCCCCGTCGAGTCGTAGATCCACCCCGCGAGAACCGGCCCCGCGACACCCACCGGAATCGTCAGGGCCCGCGACCACCCCGCGATGGTGCCGAAGGACTTCCGGCCGAAGTAGCGGGCACGGAGCACCGGCGTCATCGGCATCACGGCACCCATGCCGACGCCGTAGAGCACGAAGAAGGTGTAGAGCACGAACATGCTCTCCGGATTGAGGAGGAACAGACTCACACCCGCGCACTGGAGAAGAAAGGACCCGGCCAGCGCGAAGCGCATGTTCGGCGTGCTGATCCTGTCGATCAAGAAGCCTCCCAGAAATCTCGCGGGGATGCTCGCTGTGATGAACACCGACATGGTCGCGGCGGCGGCCAGGGGATCCATGCCCCTGTCGGTCAGGAACGGGATGCAGTGGATGTTCATCACCGGGTAGAGGGCGCCGTGGAACATGTAGGCCACGATCAGCAGCCAGAAGGGCGCGGTCCTCATCGCCTCCCTGGCCGTGAACTCCTCTTCCCCGAGGCTGGCGGCGTAGGTCCTCCCCGCCTCCAGGGAGTCGGCGGCATTCTCCTCGGCAGGGCTGGCGCCGTCGGGCAGCAGCCCGTAGTGCTCCGGGCGGCGAGGTCGGATGAAGAGCCAGACCAGGGGCAGGCCCACGAACCAGAGCACCAGCCCGCCGATGAGACAGGTGGTGCGCCATCCGTAGGCGGAGATCATCCAGGCGATGAGCGGAAGTCCGAGCACGCCGGAGAGGCCCGAGAACACCCACTTGATGCTGATGGCGGTGCCCCTCTTCTTCACGAACCAGTTGGTGATTGCGACGTCGAGGGGCATGCTGAGACCGATGTTGATGCCGGTCCCACAGATGACGGCCCAGACCAGGTAGAAGGACCAGAGGGAATCGACCCAGTACATCAGGACCATCCCCAGCCCGGCGATGAAGATCCCGACCAGGACCGTGTTCCTCGGGCCGTAGCGATCCGCCATGTAGCCGACCGCGGGCGCCTCGATGCCCCCCTCGAATCGGGCGATCGAAGCGGCCACCGAGGTGGTGGCCCGGCTGAAGCCCAGCTCCTCCGAAATCGGCTTGAAGAGGGCGGAGAACCCGTAGACGTGATAGGCGTATCCCCACAGGCAGAGGAGTCCGCTGGCGATGGTCATCCACCAGCCGAAGTAGATCTTTCTCGGGTCGATCGGGAGCTTCTTCACTGAGCGGGGAGCATCCGTCTGACTCTCGACGAGAACCGGCTATTAGAACACACTTCCGCAGGCGCGAAAAGCACCGGACGCCGATGAGGAATCGAGATGGAGGTCACCACTTTCCTCGACGAGTTCCGTCCCTTCCGCCGCGGGGAGATCGCCCTGGCCCGCAAGGAGTTGGACTCCCCCGCCTTCCTCCACCCGCGACGACTCGACCTGCTTCGCTACGCGCTCCGGCTGGCGCAGCTCTCGAGCGCGGGCGGTCCGCCCGACGAGCTGGTCAATCGCATCGGCTCCTTCCGGATGCGGCTGCTCCAGATGCTGTCGCCGGTCCTCCCCACCGATCCGGAGAGCATCGATCCCGGTCCGCTGGACCGTCGCCTCCCCAAGGTCGCGACGCTGGTCGAGCAGGCGAGATCCACCCTGGCGCGGGCGGGAGTGGTCTCCGAGCAGCGCCTCGACGAGATCCTCGCAGAGAAGCGGCTCGCGATCGTGCTCGGCGGCGCGGCCGGCTCCGGCTACGTCTTCCTCGGCGCCCTGGAGCGCCTCGAGCAGATGGGAATCCGCCCGGACTACCTGGTGGGCTGCAGCGTCGGCTCGATCCTCGCGGTGGTCCGGGCGCGCACGCGCGAATTCGAGCTGGATACGCTGCTCGGCGACGTGCAGCGCATCCGCGAGCGCGGGGTGTTCCGAGCGCCGGATCCGAACCCGCGCTACGGCCTGCCCGGGGCCCTGCGCATCGACCTCCGCCACGCGCTCGGCGACCTCTTCGCCGACGCCGGCGGCGCCCAGCGCAGCCTCGGCGAGATGGAGCTGGCCGTCGACGTGCTCGCCACCGGTGTCGCTCCCGGCGCGCTCACCAGCTCGCGCGACGCCTACGCGAACCTGGTGGACGCCGATCTACACGACGTCGGCGACCTGGCCGAGCTGAAGCGCACGACACTGGTTCGCGTCGTGGGCGCGCTCATCTCGCTCGCCATGAGTCGCCGGTGGCTGACGCCGCTCCTGCTCGGATCGGATCCTGAGACGGCGGGGCTCGCCGCACTGGACGGGGCCGGCTTCAGCTCGGCAATTCCCGCCATCTTCCAGTGTGACGTACCGGCCGAGGACGAGAAGGGCTCGGCGATTCTCGATCGCATCTTCGAGGAGCGCCGATTCGTGGGCCTCATCGACGGCGCCCTCAGTAGTCTGGTTCCCGCCCACTACGCCTGGGAGGCCCTCGAGGCGGGGCGCCTCGAATCGCGGAACTACCTGGTCCTCGCCCTCGACGCAATGGCCGAGACCCGGGGCGTGAACACTCCCCTGGCCCCGCTGCTGCGCACCATAGCGGCCACCGCCGGTCGCGACCGCGCCTTCTGGGACCTTCACCTGAACTTCCGCAACGCGCCCCCCTTCCTCGACCTCTTTCCCACTGAGGCGCGCCTGCGCCGCGCTGCGCGCAGCGGCTCGCGCGAGTTCGCGAAGACGGCCAAGCTCCTGCGCGCCATCCTCGCGCCGCTCCCGACCTGGGACGAGCTCGCCCCCCACGCCGAATCGTGAGCGGCGGCCGCCGCGCCCATCCTCACATCGCTCGGCGCTATGCTGGCAATCCCTCGCACGCCCGGAGGCAATCGACATGCGCCCGAAGCGCGTCATCGCCGTCGTCATCACCGCCATCCTGGCCGTCCTCGGCCTGGGTCTGGCGCTCTTCGTCCGAGTAGCGGCGCCCGTCGGAACGGCGCTGGCCGCAAAGCAGCTCTGCTCGCTCGCCTACGTCTCCGGGCTGGACCGCGGGTTTACACGCACGGCCTTCGTGGAGCCTCACGTCTGGCCGCTAGGGATGGATCTCGAGGTCCGCTACGACGACGCGGCGCGCAGCGTGGAGACGACTGGCTTCCGGCTCTGGTCGGCGCGCGCCCGTTACCGGCCCGGACTCGGCTGCACCTTGCTGCACCGCGACGCGGTGCTCGCGGACCTGGCACTGCCCGACATGACCGTCACTCCGATTTCGGCGGACCCCGAGCACGCGGGAGCGAGCTTCGACACCGCTGCACTGGAGCGAGCCCTCGACGGGGCCTTCGCCGAACCGGCGGGAGGGCCGCCGCGGAACACCCTCGCCGTGGTCATTCTTCACGAGGGCCGGCTGGTGGCGGAGCGCTACGGGGCCGACATCGACGAGACCACCGCGCTTCCGGGGTGGTCGATGACCAAGAGCGTCACGGCCTCTCTGGTCGGGATTCTCGTCCGCCAGAACCGGCTCGACGTCGACGCGGCCGGCGCGATCGTCGAATGGCGCGGCTCGGACGATCCCCGCGCCGCCATCACCGTCGACCATCTGCTGCGCATGACCAGCGGGCTCGCCATCCGCGAGGATCAGACCGGCGCCGACCCGAACTCGCACATGCTCTACCTGGAGGCGGATGGCGCCGCCTACTCGGCCCGGCGGCCGCTCCAGGCCGAGCCCGGAATCCACTGGGAGTACATGAGCGGAAACACGGTGCTCGCCAGCCGCCGCATCCGCGAGATCACCGGCGGCTCGCTGGAATCGGTGATCGGCTTTGCCCGTACGCAGCTCTTCGAGCCCCTCGGCATGGCCACCGCCGTGCTCGAGCCCGACCCGTCCGGCACACCGGTCGGCTCCTCCTTCATGCTCGCCTCCGCCCGCGACTGGGCGCGGCTGGGCCAGCTCTATCTGAACGGCGGACGCTGGAATGGAAGGCACATCCTATCCGCGGACTGGATCGACTACGTGACGCGCCACACGCCGACCTCCGGAGAGGAGAACTACGGCGCCGGCTTCTGGATCAACGACGCGTCCGAAGCTCCCCGCTGGCCGACGCTGCCGCCGGATACCTATGCGGCGGACGGCTTTCAGCATCAACGCATCTTCATCGTGCCGTCGCAGCAGCTGGTGGTGGTGCGCCTGGGCGCCACCTGGGGAGATCCGTCCCACATGGAACGGCTGGCGGCGGATGTGATCGCCGCACTTCGCTGATGGCGCGAGCCTACGTCGTGCCTACATCCGAAACCACGGCGAGCAGGCCTGCACCGTACTTCTCCCGCTTGGCGGGTCCGATCCCGTGCGCGAGCTCCAGTTCCTGGAGGCTCCGGGGTCTCAGCAGGGCGATTTCGCGCAGCGTGCGGTCGCTGGCGATCACGTACGGAGGAACGCCTTCCCCGCGCGCGAGCGCGAGACGGTGACGGCGAAGCGCTTCGAAGAGATCGCGCCCCTCGGCGTCGAGCTGCTCGGGCAGGGGCTCTGCGCGCTGGTGTGGCCCTCGGCGCTTGGCTCGGACCGCCGGCGCGGCGGGAGCCGCGGTGGGGGGGAGCAGCAGCCTCGGCGGGCGCTCTCCTCGCATCACTGCTCGCCCGGCCTCGGTGAGGACGATCACGGGGCGATCGGCGCCGAGGAAGTCCGCCCAGCCGGCCGTCACGCAGCGCCGCAGCAGGCGCAGCAGCCAGTCCTCGGAGTGCTCGGAGAGCGTCCCGTAGGTCCGGACGCGATCCAGACCGGCCCGCGCCAGCCGAGGATCCTCACTCCCCCGGAGCAGCTTGGCTGCCGCCCCCAGACCGAAGCGCCCGTGGATGCGCGCGACGGCCGAGAGCGCCTTGCGCACAGTGGTGCTCACGGCCTCGGGATCGGGCCCCGCTTCCCCCGCTTCGAGGCGAAGGCATCCGTCGCAGTGGCCGCATCCGGCGAGGGTCTCCTCGTCGTCGCCGAAGTAGCGCAGCACCGCGTCGTGGCGGCAGCTTCCTCCCTCCGCGTAGCGCATCAGCTCCAGGAAGAGCTCCCACTTGTGTCGCACCACCGCGGGCTCCGGCGGCTGCCCGTCGCCTCCCCTCTCGATCAGGCGGCGGCGCAGCGCCATGTCGCCCGGCGAGACCAGCAGCAACCCCAGGCAGTCGCCGCCGTCGCGTCCGGCGCGGCCCACCTCCTGGTAGTAGGCTTCGACCGAGCCCGGCGGCGCCAGGTGGATCACGGCGCGCACGTCCGGCCGGTCGATCCCCATCCCGAAGGCGTTGGTGGCGACCACGATCTCCGTCTCACCCCGCGCGAAGCTGCGCTGGACGGCGTCGCGTCGGGCGCCGTCCAGCCCCGCGTGGTAGGCGGCGGCACGCCAGCCGCCGGCCGCCAGGCGTGCGGCCTCCTCCTCCGCCCCCTTGCGCGTGGGCGCGTAGACGATGCTCGAGCCGCGGCCCGCGCCGGGCTCGCAAAGCGCCTCGGCGAGGGCCGCGTCCACCCGTGCCTCCCGCTCGCGCTTCCCGCGCGGCTCGGACGCGCGCAGCGAGAGGTTGGGCCTCGCGAAGCCCCGAACGATCTGGGGGGTGTCGGCCGGGAGGCCCAGGCGCTCGAGGATCTCGTCTCGCACTACGGGCGTGGCCGTGGCGGTGCAGGCCAGGACGCGCGCCCCGGGGAACTCGGCAAGCAGCTCTCCGAGCTGCAGGTACTCGGGCCGGAAGTCGTGTCCCCACTCGCTGATGCAGTGCGCCTCGTCCACCGCGATCAGCGGACAGTCGAGCTCGCACAGCAGCGAGCGAAACCCCGCTGAGCCGAGCCGCTCGGGTGCCGCGTAGACGAGCTCGAACTCCCCGCGGTGCATGGCAGCCATGCGCCGGCGCATCTCCGGCGCATCCAGCGTGGCAGCGAGGAAGGTCGCGGCGACGCCGCGTGCCCGAAGCGCGCTCACCTGGTCGTGCATCAGGGAGATGAGCGGCGAGATCACCAGCGTGGTTCCGGGCAGGAGGGTGGCGGGGAGCTGATAGATCAGGCTCTTGCCGCCGCCCGTCGGCGCCACCAGCAGCAGGCGCCGGGCGCCGAGCAGCGTCTCGATGGCGTCGCGCTGCCCGGCGCGGAACGCCTGGTAGCCCAGCCGGCGCAGGCCGTCGTCGAGATCGAGGCGCACCCCGGCTTCGAGCTCCCGATCCGAACTCGGCGGGGACGGCTGGCTTCGCGTCGGAGGGTGGGTCGAGATGGCGGCACTCTCTCGGGGCTCCAGGGTGAGCGCGTTCGCAGCGCACTCTAACGGGTATGTAGCTCTCTGGGCAACGCAGAGATAGGTCTTGCGTTGGTATCCATGCGGGGTTCCCCTGTTGTCTCCGGGCAGGGACCGGCTCCGGTGGAACAGATGACGAGAGCCCTGGGAGTGTCGGAGTTGGCGGGGACGGCCGTCGCGTGGTTGGGCTTCGAGCCCGTTACTCTAACTGGCCGCCCCACGACTCACCCGGATGCGCTGCGAGCGCGAATCGATAGGTGTCGTTCTTCCCCGACACGGGCTGGTCCACCCCAGCCCGCCTCCCAGGGCTCCGAAAGGAGAGCATGCATGTTCTACGGACTCGATGTCCACAAAGAGTTCATCCAGGTCTGCCAGCTCGACGCCAAGGGTGCGAATCAAAAGGAGTATCGGATCGGAGGCACGGCAGAGGAAATCGATCGGTGGGCTCAGGATCTAGGTCGCCGCGACCAGGTGGTCCTGGAGACCACCTTCCACTCCTGGGCCATCCACTCCATTGTTTCCCAGTATGCGGGCCGCGTCGTGGTGGCCAACGCCCTGCAGGTGAAGGCCATCGCGCACGCCAAGATCAAGAC
>CAZTOU010000032.1:44444-58285 GCA_964615365.1 uncultured Spirochaetales bacterium | reverse complement strand
GGGGGGTTTGTTGCTGGGTTTTGTGTTTTTGGGTTCCCAAAAACCAAAATACCCCTTGACCCCCCCCCGACGCCGCGCTTGCTACCCTCCATTCCGTGGAGAACTCGGGCTCCGAAGCGCATCTGGCCCTGCTCCGATTCTCGGGGGAGCTGTCGACGAAGGCCCGCGCCACCCGCCGCCAGTTCGTGACCCGGCTCCTGCGCAACGTCAAGGACGCGCTCGCCGCAGAGGGCTACCAGGGGGAGATCGAACGTCACCACGACCGGGTGTTCATCGAGGTCTCGAGCCCCGGCGCGATCTCGGTCCTGGAGCGCATCTTCGGCCTGCAGTCCCTCTCGCTGGTGCGGAGGCGCCCGGGATCCTCGCTGGAAGAGGTCGTTTCGGCTGGGCAGCAGATCTTTGGTGACGTCGTCCGCGGCAAACGCTTCGCCGTCCGCGCCCGCCACGTCGGGGATCGCGAGGAAGGCACCTTCGGCTCCAAGGAGGTGAAGATCGCACTGGGGGAGGCGCTCCTTCCCCTCGGCGCGGGGGTGGATCTGGACCACCCGGAGGTCACGGCCCACGTCGAGATCTACCGGGGATGCGCCTACTTCTTCACCGAGCGGCGCCCTGGTCAGGGAGGGCTCCCCGTCGGCAGCGGGGACCGCGCCGTGGCTCTCGTCTCCGGGGGCTTCGACTCGGCGGTGGCGACCTGGCTGCTGCTCCGGCGGGGAGTGACGCTCGACTACGTCTTCTGCAACCTGGGTGGCATCAGCCACCAACTCGGCGCGCTCCGCGTGATGAAGGTCATCGCCGACCGTTGGTCCTACGGGTCGCAGCCCCGCTTCCACGCCGTCGATTTCGAGGGTGTCTCCGAGGAGCTTCAACGGCACGCGACGCCCCGCTACTGGCAGGTGCTCCTGAAGCGCTCGATGCTACGCGCGGCGGAAGCCATTGCCTGCGAGTCCGACGGCTGCGCCATCGTCACGGGCGAGGCGGTGGGGCAGGTCTCCTCCCAGACCCTCAGGAATCTGGCCACCATCAGCCAGGCGACTTCGATGCCGATCCTGCGTCCCCTGGCCGGATCCAACAAGGACGAGATCATCGAGATGGCGAACCGCATCGGCACCGGCCCTCTCTCGGCGGTGGTGGCGGAGTACTGCGCGATGGTGCCGCGCCGCCCGAGCACCAGCGCAAAGCTCCAGGCGATCCTGGAGGAGGAGCGCCACCTCGATCAATCGATCCTCGAGGCGGCGATCGCGAACCGCGCGGTATTGAACCTGCGAACCCTCGATCCCGACCTCGCCGATCTTGGCGAGCTCGAGAGATCCGAGATGCCCGCCGGTGCCAGCGTGATCGATCTGCGCAGCAAAGAGGAGTTCCGCTCCTGGCACTACCCGGAAGCGGTGCGGCTCGACTTCCGCGACGCCCTGGAGGCGTTTCCCTCCTTCGCCAGAGATCGCACCTACGTCCTCTACTGCGAGTTCGGACTGAAGAGCGCCCACCTCGCGGAGCTGATGGTCAAGGAGGGTCTGCGCGCCTACCACTATCGCGGCGGAACCCGGGCCATCCGCCGCCACTGGGAAGAGACGCAGAAATCGACCCGAAGTGGCTGAGAGCTGATTCACTCCGGGGGGAGTGAGCCCAGGAATTCGATCACGGCGCGATTGAAGGCCTCGGCCTGCTCGATGTTCACCACGTGACCCGCGTCGGGGATCGCCACGTGGGTCGCATTGGGCAGCTTGGCGGACATCACCTCTCCAGCCCGGGCATAGGCGGTGTCCTGCTCCCCGACCAGGACCAGGGCCGGCACCGCGATGCTCGCCAGCTCGTCGATCACCCCCGGGGCCGGACCGACGACGCGCCGGCCGAAGCGAGCCACTCCGTGGGGATCCTGCGCCTGGATGGCGCGGCCCGCCGCCTGGGCCGCCGGGAGATCCGGACGACGCCCGATCGCGGTCGGTGCGGCGCGGCCGTCGACGTAGCCCTCGAAGCCCATCTTCTCCAGACGGTCGGCAATGCGGCCGGTCTGGACCTCCCAGCCGGCCTGGGCCTCGCGGTTCTTGAAGCCCGGACCGCTGTCGAAGAGCAGCAGCGCCCGAACCCGTCCGGGGCGCGCCAGGGCGAAATGGAGCGACGCGAGACCACCGAAGGAGAGCCCGCCGAGCACTGCGCGCCGACCGGGCGCCGCCCACTCGAGCACCCGATCCATGTCGTCCAGCAACTGCTCGATGGAATAGGCGTCCGGGTCCTCGGGGGCCTCGCTCTGGCCGTGGCCGCGATAGTCCCAGAGCACCACACGGGCGCCCGCCGCGACCAGGGGCTCCACCTGTGGGCGGAAGTTCTCGTGGGTCTGGCAGTAGCCGGGAGAGAGCAGCAGCGGGAAGCCCTCGCCATGAGCCTCGACGTAGAGCTTCACCGAATCGCTGGCGGTCACCGTCGCCATGGCAATGTCCACGTCGTGCTAAGGGTCAACGTTCGGCTACAGCTCAAGGCGCCCACCGCCAGCCTTACTAAGGGTCAATGTTCGCCTGCGGCTCACTGCGCGCGCCGCTCTGCGGCGCTTGCCTTTATGCGCTGCTTGAGTGCGGTCATCATCTGATCGATCTGCTGCTCCATGGGGACCTTGATGGTGAACTCGGGTACCAGGGTCTTCGTCTTCCCGTCCAGCTCGATGGAGACGCGAGTCCCCTTGCCCCGCTCCTCGAAGGTCAGAGTACCGCGGAGCATTCGCCAGACCTTTCCGTCGCAGACCTTCTCGAAGCGGACGTTCCCGTCCTCGATAAAGGTGAAGTGGAAGGTCGCCTCTCCCTCGCGGCCGAGCGCGCGGTAGCGCGACACCGTGGTCCTCGTATCGCCGCTGCGCTTCACCACCTTGGTGTCGGTGTCGGGGAAGAGACCGGTCAGGGTGTCGTCGTCCTCGATGACGGCGACGACCTTCTCCCGGGGCTGCCTCACTTGAAACCGTCTCTCGAGACGCATGGCGGCCTTTCCTCAGTGGATCTCGGTGAGCCCGGGCGGAATCAGGATCGGGGTTCCGGTGGGAAGCACCTGAAGGGTAGTGACGAGCTGGCGAAGCGCGGACGGAATTGAGAGCGACGACACGGTGGCGCGGAGCGAGAGGCCGAGGGCTTCCGAGATCTGCTCGGCGAGGGGTTTCGGCAGGGGATAGGAGACCAGCACCACGTCGGCGTCCTCGTCGAGGCCGACCGCGGCCTTGGCCTCGAGGACGGCGGTGCGCAAGCCGCCCAGGACGTCCACGAGACCGATCTCGCTGGCCTGGGCGCCGGTCCAGACGCGACCCTGACCGATGGCGTCGACGGCCTCCGGCGCGAGCTCGCGGCCCACGGCGACGCGCCCCACGAAGGTCTCGTAGACACCCCGCACGTCCGCCCGCAGGCGTCTGCGGGTGCGCGCCGAGAGCGGCCGCGAGGCCAGCAGCAGATCTGCGTGCTCGCCGCGGGTCATCGCCTCGATTCCGATGCCGAGCTTCTCAAGGAGTCCAGCGAGGATCGGACGAAGCACGAATACGCCGATGGAGCCGGTGTAGGTGGCCGGCTGGGCGACGATGCGATCCGCTCCGCAGGCCACGTAGTAGCCCCCCGAGGCGGCCACGTCGGAGAAGGAGGCGATCACGGGCTTGCCCTTCTCCCGAGCTTGCTGGGTGGCGCGCCAGACCAGGTCCGAGGCCAGCGCGGAGCCCCCTGGGCTGTCGATCCGAAAGATGATCGCGTCGATCTCGGGATCTTCGCTGGCGGCCTCGAATGCCTCGGTGACGGCGGTCGAAGCGAGCACCTGCCTCGCGCCCGGGCCACCCGATCCGTCGCCGGCCGTGACCGGGCCGGTGCCGTAGATCAAGGCGAAGCTGGCCACCGGCTCGAAGCCGACGCTGGCCGGATCCACCCCGGCGTACTCCGCCCCCTCCATGACCGCCCGCTCCTCCTCGCCGCCGCGAACGCGATCCAGGATTTCGTCGAAGAAGCCGGTTCCGTCGGTGAGTCCGTGTTCCTGCATCTCCGCGGGAGTCGTGGGCGCCGCGTCGATCGCGGCGTGGACCCGCTCCGGGTCGAGGGAACGCCCCTCGGCGATGCCCTCCACGAAGCGATCGTAGACCGAGTCGAGGAGCGCCGTGGTCATCTCCCGGTTCGCCTCGGACATCTTCGATTCCGCGAAGCTCTCGACGGCGCTCTTGTACCTGCCGACCCTCTCGTACTCGATCTCGACGCCGATCTTCTCGAAGAAGCCGCCCAGGAAGAGATACTCGGCGGCCAGACCGACGAAGGGGTTGCGCGAACCGGGAGCCATGTAGATCTCGTCGGCGCCGCTCGCGACGAAGTACTCGAGGTTGGCTCCGTACTTCTCGATCTCGAGATAGGCCACGGTTCGCCGACCCTTCTCCCCGATCCGTGCGATCGCCGCTCGGATCTCGTCGGCCTTCCCCCACCCGATGTCGAGTGGGCGGATCCGGAACAGAACCGCGGAAAGTCTCTCGTCGCGCTCGGCCTTGGCGAGCTGGGAGAGCAGATCGATCAAGGGCCGCTCGCGTGCGCCGAACAGCCTGGCGAGATAGGGGGTGGCGTGGGTCTCCGTGTAGGCTCCCTCGACATCCATCACCAGAACGGTCCCCGGCTCGACTCCGGGGCCGCGGTCGGCCATCAGCCAGGTCACGATCAGAAGGAGCAGGGCGAGGCCGACGATCCAGCGCCAGTGCTTTGCCACGGTTCACCTCCCTCGCTCCCCGGGGACCAAACTTTCCGAAACCGTAGGGTATCCTAGTAGGCCATGGCCAAGTCGGTCTATATCGCAGGGGTCGGTCTCACCAAGGTCGACCTGACGGGCCGGGTCTTCGGCAGTATCTTCGATCTCTTCGCCGAAGCCTACCGCAGGGCCCTGGAGGACTCCCGAATCCGCTCCTTCGGCGCCGTGCAGATCGGCGTCATGGACAGCGAGGAGTTCGAGAACCGTGCCAACATCGCCGCCAAGGTGGCGGATCGGCTGGGACTGACCGGGGTGCCGGCGATTCGCAGCGAGACGGCCTCCTCGACGGGAGCCGCGGCCTTTCACGAGGCCTACTACAAGGTCGCCTCGGGCGGGTGCGAGAACGTGCTGGTCCTGGCCGGCGAACGGATGAAGACGGTCACCACCCAGACCGCGACCAACATCATGTCGAAGACCGTGGATCCGGTAGAGCGGCGTTTCGGTTTCACCATGCCGGGGCTGATCGCGCTCGTCACCCAGGCCTGGCTGCGAGAGCGGGGCATCCGAGGCAAGGAGGTGGGCGAGGTGCTGGCCCGGCTCATGCAGAGAGCCCACGCCCTGGGGGCGGAGAACCCGCTCGCGGCGTTCTTCGCCAGGCGTGAGCCCCTCTCGGCCTACTTCGACAGCTCGCAGAATTCGCCGGTGGCGACCCCTCTAACGCGCCGGGACTGCTCGCCGATCTGCGATGGCGCCGCCGCCCTCATCCTGACCTCCAGGCCGCAGGCGGTCCGGGTGGCCGGCGTCGGCTCCGCCACCGAGACTTCCTCGATCCTCGACCGCCGATCGCTCTCGCACTTCGACGCCACCCGTCAGGCGGCGAAGATCGCCTACTGGCGCGCCGGGATCGCCGATCCGCGTCAGGTCGAAGACCTCGTCGTCGAGGTCCACGACGCCTTCAACAGCCTGCTGCCGATCGGACTGGTCGACCTCTTTCTGGTGGATGAGGACGAAGCCATCGGGGCGTTGATGAAGAGCCCTCGGAGGGCCCTCGGAGATCCTCTCGCGCACCCTCTCACCGGCGTGAACGGTCGGATTCCCGCCAATCTCTCGGGTGGGCTCAAGGCGCGCGGTCACCCGGTGGGGGGAACCGGGCTGTTCCAGATCGCCGAGAACTACCTTCAGCTGACCGAGCGTTTCCCGAACCCCCGCGCCCAGGTCCCCCGGGCCAACCTCGGTATCGCCCACTCGATCGGGGGCCCGGGAAACAACGTCTACGTGACGATCCTGGAGCGCGCCGATTCGACGCGAGAGCGGGACCACGTGGCGAAACCGAGACTCCACTTCCAGTCCGCGACTCGCGAAGCGGTGGAGGAGAACGGCGCGAACCTCCACGGCGCCCGCGCCGTGGTGGAGGCCGCCACCACGATTCACGTGACGCCCGGCCGCTCGACCGAGCCCGTCCACGTCGCCGTGCTGCGCATCGACGGACGGCGCGTGTTCGCCAAGCTCGACCGCCCCGCCGACACGGGCGAGGCACCCGAGGAGGTCCTCGCCGGTCAGAAGGTCAAGTTCCTGGTCAAGGACGACGGAGACCACTACTTCCAGCTCGAGCGCGGCTTGAGCCGGGATTTCGGCCGCTTCGTCGATCGCCTCCGCAACCGCCTCTCGCGGAGCGAGAACTCCGCTACATGATCAGGACGCCGCGGGCGTTCACCCCCTGCAGCATGTCGTCGAAGGCGCGGTTGATGTCGTCGATCGGATAGGTCGCGGTGACGAGCTCGTCGAGCTTCAGGCGGTTCGACCGGTACAGGTTCAGGAGCCGCGGGAAGTCGATCTTGGGTCGCGCCGATCCGTACATGGAGCCCGTCAGCACCTTCTCCTGGAACGGCATCATGAAGGTGCCGAGGGTCACGGTCGCATCTGCCCGCGTCACGCCGACCACCACCGCCGTCCCGCCCTTGTGGATGGCGGCGTAGCTCTGGGCAATCACCTCGGGGACGCCGATGCACTCGAAGGAGTAGTCCGTTCCCCCGCCGGTGAGCTCGTTGATCTTGGCGACGGGGTCGCCGTCGCTGCCCGGGTTGACCGTGTGCGTCGCCCCGAACTGCCGGGCGAACCCGAGCTTCTTGTCCTCGAGATCCACCGCGATGATCTGCTCGGCGCCGGCCAGCGCCGCGCCCTGGATCACGTTCAGGCCGATGCCCCCCGCACCGAAGACGGCGACGCTGGAGCCGGCTACGACCCGGGCGGTGTTGAGGGCGGCGCCCACGCCGGTCATCACCGCGCAGCCGACGAGTGCCGCCTTGTCCAGGGGGATCTCGGGGTCGATCACAACCACGTTGTCCCGGTGCACGGTGGCGTACTCGGCCATCACCGCGACACCCGCGTAGTGGTTGAGCGGCTTCCCCGCCGCATCCGTGAGGCGCGAGGTTCCATCGGGCAGCGTGAACACCGCCTTGGCACCCATGTCACAGAGCGCGGGGCGACCCTCGACGCAGTAGCGGCATTTCCCGCACATGGGAATCCAGACGATGGCCACGTGATCACCGACGGCTACGTCCTCGACCCCTTCGCCCACCTCCTCGACCACGCCGGCGGCCTCGTGACCCAGCACCAGCGGGGGTGGCATCGGGATGGTGGCGTTCACCGCCGAGTAGTCGCTGTGACAAACGCCGCACGCTGCGATCTTCACCATCACCTCGCCGCGATGGGGAGACCCGACCTCGACCTCCTCGACACTCACCGGCTTGTTGTATTCGCGGACGATGGCGGCCTTACCGACTTTACCCATGTGTCTACAACTCCCGACGCGCGGCGCACGCCTTCCAGAGGGGGTGAAGCTTCGAGTCTACGCAAGCGCCGACTTCGGTGTCAATTCCCGGTCGGGCCAGACGAGCTCGATGGTGGTGATCTCACGGGGGCAGTTGACGCGGAGTGCGGGGCCGGCGACGCCGGCGCCGCGGTTCACGTAGAGGACCGAGCCGTTCTCCTGGAAGAGCCCGCGGTGGTAGCGGGTGACCAGGCGGGCCAGGTTGAACCGGCCGCCACCACTGGGAAGGGCGAGCTGACCGCCGTGGGTGTGCCCGGCGAGGACCAGCGGATAGCCCAGGCGCGCCGCCTGGGGAAAGACCTCGGGGCGATGCACCAGCAGCACGGTGGGACCGTCGCAGGGCATCTGCTCCGCCAGCGCCTCCAGAGCGGGAAGATCGACACGCCGCGCGTTCCAGTCTCGCCCCGGGTCGTCGATGCCGGACAGGTACAGGGGCGCCGGAACCGGGAGGCGCACCGTCTCCCCGCGCAGCAGGCGGAGCGCGGGTGCGTGATCGCGGAGCGCCGCGGCCACCTTCTCGCTTCCGACGTAGGTGTCGTGATTGCCGAGCACGGCGAACACGCCGTATCGCGCACGCAGCCCGTCGAGGGCGCGGGCGCCAATTTCGAGAACCGACGGATCGAAGTCGAAGATGTCGCCGGTCACGACCACCAGATCGGGATCGAGGGAATTGATCCGGGCCACCAGTCGCCGGAGGCGCCGGCCCTCCATGCGGTTGCCGATGTGGAGGTCCGAGGTCTGCACGATGCGAAGACCCCGCAGCGTCTCGGAGAGATCCTCCAGCGGGATTCGCAGGTGGGTGTGCGCGACATAGGACTGCCCGACGGTGAATCCCCAGAGGAGCATGCCGGCGATGGTTCCGATGATGGGAATGCTCACCAGGCGGAAGATCTGGAAGATGAAGTCGGCGGAGACTCCCAGCAGCGAGAGCAGACCGCCGACGGGGAGGAAGCCCAGCCAGATCGCGACGGCGGCCAGCCCGAGGAGGATGGTGGCGACGCCGAGGCCCATGTAGGCCCTGGCGACCACGCCGGGGAGGCCCCCTCGCCGCCGCGCCCGTCGCAGCATCGGCACCAGGTAGGCGTTCCCCGCGACCAGGAGCGCGGCCAACACGAGCCCGACGCCGAGACCGGGGCCCTCGCGACCCGCCAGCACCACGGTGACCCAGTGCCCGACCACCACCTGCATCGCCCCCAGCAGCAGAGAGAGGGTGAGGAACAGGCGACCGAAGAGGAGCTCGCGGATCCGTCGCCGCATGGAACGAGGATAGGCGATGTCCGCCGACCCACTGCCTCTCGCAGGGCTCAGAAGCGGTCGGCGGTCCAGAACGCGAAGCGGTCGGCGGGCAGGACCGACTCCAGAAACCCGCTGGGGTCTCCATCGACCGGCGGCTCGAGGTCGAGCCGCCGCGCCAGCGCGGCGGCATCGATGCAGCGCAGCATGACGAAGGGGTGCTTGCCTCGATGGAGATCGAAGCCGCGGCTCTCGAGGGCGCGCTCCAGCTCTGGGTCGAGGTGGAGGCTACAGGTGGCCGCGTGCTCGTCGATCATCGCGCTCATGAGGTCAGCCAGGGCCGCGACGCACTCGGCGCGGCGGCCGAACTCGATGACGGTCGGGAAGCCCTCCAGGATCGCCACACGGGCGTAGGCCAGCACCTCCTCCCCGCGGCGGACGACGCGGAAGTCCTCCCCCGGGTTGCCGGCATTCGCCAACGAGGCCTGCCAGAGCAGCTCGTCGCGAACCACCGTCCCGTCCAGGGCGCCCGAGTAGTCCCGGTAGAGATCCTCGACCTCCGCGAGATCCCGTGCGGCGTCGAAGTGCAGGATCTCCGCGGCAGCGGCCGGGGGGGAGGGATCACGGCGCGCGAGGAGGGTTCGCGTCACTGGCCAGGAGCGCCAGCCGAGGCGCGTGTACCAGGCAATGCGCGCGGCGAAGAGGAGCGATAGCTCGCAGCCTGAGGCGAACATCACCTCGGCGGCGCGCTCCAGGAGCAAACCCGCGACCCCGCCGCGCCGGTAGTCGGGCAGCGTGAAGACGCTGCCGATTCCGCCGGTCGGAACCGCCCGCCCGCGGACCTGCAGGGGACGCGGAAAGATCTGCACGCAGGACACCAGTCGGCCATCGTCCACCGCGACCCATACGTTCTCGTCGGCGAAGGTCGGGTCGTCTTCGATGTAGCGGCGGAACAGGTCGCGGCCGGCCCAGCCGTCGGGCACCTCCCAGCAGTCGAGCAGATCGAGAAGCAGCTCCCGCTCGGATCTACGCAGCGTCCGAATCTCCATCGGCGGGAGTATAGTTCCCGTGGAACCGACGCCGCTCGAGGGGATCACCGCGCCGGAAATGGCCGCCGCGCGGTCGAGACGCCTCGCCGACCTCAGTCCAGACGAAGATCCGCCAGACCGGTCAGCAATACCCGAACCAGGTCCGCCTGCCGGTGGGTGCCGGTCTTCCTGAAGAGCTCCTTCAGGTGACCGCGGACGGTGTGGATGGTGACGTCGAGCGCGTCGGCGATCTCTCTGAGACCCATCCCGCTGGCGATCCGGGTGGCGACCTTGGCCTCCTTCCGCGTGAGCCCGTAGAGCCGGCGGAGCCACTCCGGTGAACACTCGGCCCGGGCGTCCGGCGCGGCGAGGAAGATGGCCGAGGCTGCCGTGCGGTCGAAGAGCGGTGAAGACTCGCGGCGAATCGGTGTGACTACCGCCTCCAGGGCGGGGCGGCCCGAAGGGCGCGCGAGTCGCATCACGCCACCGGGACTGGTCCCCTTGCCGGCGCCGGTCGCAGCGGCACCCGACACCAATCCCCGAAGCTCGTCGGTCTGCCTCGGAGACGAGGCCGAGGGACCGTCCCGATCCAGGACGAGTCCGTCGTCTTCAGCCAGGATCCCGTCGGCGACCCGATTGGTGGTGATGGGTGCTCCCCGCTCGTCGAGAAGAATCACGCCGCTGGAGCTGCGGTCCAGCGCCTCCTCCGCGGCGCCGGCCCGCAGCTCCGCAGACTGGAGCCGGCGGTGGATCCCGAGCGCCCGCTGGAGGTGGGGAACCAGCGGGCGGATCCGGTCGAGCTCCTCATTCCGGAAGGGCCCGCGGCTCTTCTCCCGGAAGCTCGAGAGGCTCGAGACCAGCTCCCCGTCTTCGGACTTGAAGAGAATCGCCCCGAACCCATAGAAGACGCCCTGGGGCCGCAACCAGTCGCAGTAGATCTCGGTGCGCTCCAGCTCGCTATCGGAAAGGAGACTGTCGAGTGTCTGGATGTCGCCCTCCCTCTCCATCGCGAGAAAGGGCGTCCATGGGTCCATTCTGTAGAAGTGAGTGCGGTAGGCGTCCAGGAAGCGCTGTTCCATGCCCACGGTGGCGAAGACACCGTGGTCGCCGTCACAGGGGAGACGGAAGGCGAGGTGGAAGGTCGCTCCGCGCAGCTCCTCGCAGAGGGGATCGAGGAACCCCGGCCAGTGCTCGGGTGATACCGCCGCTTGATAGATTCGATCGATGTGCCGTGCCGTGCCGGAATCGCTTCGGGTCAAGACAGAAACCTCAGGAGCCGTGGCCGGAGAGCGGCGATTTCGTGGGAGCCGGCCCGCACCCTGAATGCGGGGGGAACGAGAATGTAACAGCGATTCACGGTCAAGTCTCTGCCGGGAAGTCGCCCATGGACGAGGTTAACGATGTTCAGAGGTTGTGTTGACTACTATCGCCGTCCGACGGCTCCCCGCGAGGGATGCGCGGAGAACCGGCCCGGCTGGAGAGACCGAGGCGCGCCAGCGCCTCCCGGAAATCCGGCGGATCGGGCGAGCCCACCTCGATCTCCCGGTAGCCGATGGCCGCGGCGTGGAGCATCTGCCGCGGCGCCTCAGGGGCCCCGCCGATCCCGTAGACGGCATCCCCGAGAACCGGATGACCCAGGTGGGCGAGAGCGACGCGGATCTGATGCAGGAAACCGGTGACCGGCTCCACCTCGACCAGCGTCGCGCCGCCGCCGCTCTGGAGGGCGCGCCAGTGCAGCGCGGTCCTCCGGGAGCCGGGTGCCTCTGCGGACCGGACGCGGACCCGGGCCGGCCGGTGCCGGGTAACACCCAGGTACAGCACCAGATCCCCCTCTCCCCCCAGCTCGCCGCTCACGATGGCCCGGTAGCGCTTGTGCACCCGGTGGCGACGAAAGGCCTCGCGAAGCGCTCTCCAGCGATCCTCCCGGGTGGCGAATAGCAGCGCCCCGGAGGTCTCCACGTCGAGTCTGTGAACGACGCCGCTCCGGAGCCCCGCCTCGCCGACCCCCAGGATCTCCGGAGAGCGGGCGACGAGGGCGTTCAGCAGGGTGCCCCGCTCCTCCTCGGCCAGGGGGTGGACGGGGGTCCCCGCGGCCTTCTCCACGCCGATCCAGCCGTCCCCGCGGGCCAGGATCCGGAGGGGAGCCTCGGGCTCCGGGATGGGGCGCTGGGAGGCGGGGGGCCGAAAGCGGGCGACCTCGATCCGCGAGCCGGCCGTCACCGGAACGCCCTTGTCGCTCGGGCTTACCACCCGGTCATTCACTGTCACCCCGCCCCCGGCCAGGAGCTTGCGGACCTGGCTCCGGGAGGCCCACAGCGCCCCGCAGAGGTAGCGATCCAGGCGCGAGCCGGCCTCGGCCTCCGCGACCAGGAAGGACCGGGTGGATTTCCGCATGATTCGATTCTAACCACTCGGGGGAGACCAATCGGGAGGAGCTGATGGCCGAGATCCAACGAAGCCGGATCGAGGTGATGGACACCACCCTGCGGGATGGCGAGCAGACGCCGGAGATCGCCTACACGCCGACCGAGAAGCTGCAGATCGCCCGAATGCTGCTCGCCAACGTGGGTGTCGACCGCATCGAGATCGCGGGCAGCCGGGTCTCGGAGGGAGAGCACCAGGCAGCGCGCCTGATCACCCGTTGGGCCCGTCAGGCGCGGATGCTGCGGCGGGTGGAGATGCTCGGCTACTGCGACGGCAAGCTCTCGGTCGACTGGATCGCCAGCGCCGGCGGGCGCGTGATCAACCTGCTGGCGAAGGGGTCCGAGCGTCACTGCACCGGTCAGCTCCGAATGACTCCCGAGAAGCATCGCGCGCGGGCCGCGGAGACCCTGGAGTACGCGCGCAAGCGGCGGGTTCGCGCCAACGTCTACCTCGAGGACTGGTCGAACGGCGTCCGCGACTCCTTCGACTACGTGTTCGCGATGATGAAGATGCTGGGTGAGCACCGCGTCGACCGCGTCTACCTGCCCGACACGCTGGGAATCATGAACCCCGCCGACACCCGCCGCTACGTCAACCTGATGACCTCGACCTGGCCCCAGGTCCACTTCGAGTTCCACGGCCACAACGACTACGGACTCGCCACCGCGAACAGCCTGGTGGCGGTGGAGGAGGGAGCCAGGGGCATACACACCAGCGTCAACGGCATGGGGGAGCGAGCCGGAAACACCCGTCTGGCGGAGATCGTCGCGACCCTTAACGACCACGGTCCCTACACCACCGGCGTCGACGAGTCGCGGCTGGTCGCCGCCTCGCGCCTGGTGGAGATCTTCAGCGGAAAGGACGTGAATGCGAATGCCCCGATCGTGGGGGGCGACGTGTTCACCCAGACCGCCGGCATCCACGCGGACGGCGACGCCAAGGCGGAGCTCTACGCGAGCCGACTGGCGCCCGATCGCTTCGGACGCCGGCGCCGCTACGCGCTGGGGAAGCTCTCCGGGAAGGCCTCCCTCGATCAGAATCTGGAGCGGCTCGGCATCGAACTCTCGGAGGAGGCGCGCGACCAGGTGCTCCGGCGCATCGTCGAGCTCGGAGACAAGAAGCATACCGTGGTCCCCGAAGACCTTCGCTTCATCATCGCAGACGTGCTGAAGACGCCCCGGGAGCAGATGGTGAAGGTGGATTCCTACGAGGTCTGGGTGGGAAGCGATGCCCTGCCCCGGGCAAAGGTCACCGTCTCGTACCACAAGAAGACCTCCACCGCCGGCGGCTCCGGCGACGGCGGCTACGACGCGTTCATGAACGCTCTCCGGAAGGCGGTGAAGAAGCTCCGGCTGGAGGTTCCCAGGCTCCAGGATTTCCGGGTGCGCATCCCGCCGGGAGGTCGCACCAGCGCACTGGTGGAGACCTTGATCACCTGGCAGGGCGAGGCGGGTGAGGACGCCTGGTCCACCCTGGGTGTCGACTCGGACCAGCTCGCGGCCGCGGTGATCGCGACTGAGAAGATGCTGAACGCAGTCGCCGCCAAGCGCGGCAAGTCAGGGACAGCAAGTGCGGCGAGCCAGGGGCGAGTCGCACGCGCAGCGAGCCGCAGGCGAGCGAAGATCGATAAGGTGAGCGCGCGCAGCGAG
>CAZTOU010000032.1:0-44344 GCA_964615365.1 uncultured Spirochaetales bacterium | reverse complement strand
CGCGCAGCGAGCCGCAGGCGAGCGAAGATCGATAAGGTGAGCGCGCGCAGCGAGGCGAAGCCGAGCGAAGTTCGGCAAGGCAGGCGCGGGAGACGATGAGGCGAATGGCCGCGGCAGCCCGGTTCGTCCTTTCGCTGCTGCTCGCATCCGCGGTGACATCCGGATGCCGCTCCACGCCCGAGCCCGATCCGCGCTATCGCCCCAGCGAGAGCCTGCTCGAGGTGATGGCGGTGCTGCGCCGGCACGTGCCCGACGACACCTACCACTTCGAAGCGGCGCGTGACTTCACCGGCCGCAACGTCTATCGCGCCTCGCTTCTGCGCCTGGAGAATCTGCAGGAGGTCCACGCCGAGGCGCTCCGCTCCGGCTACATGGACGACGTGATCGCCTTCGCCCGGGGCCGGGCCCTCGAGCGGCTGCGCGCCTTCGATCTGGCCGCTGCCAGCTACGGCGTCGCGGCAAAGATCGAAGGACCTCTCCAGTCCGACGCCCGCGAGAGCCAGGCGATCTGCGAGGCGCTCGTCGAGGCGGCGGAGATCCGGCCCGACGAGGCGCCCATCCCGAAGGAGAGCGGGGCGGCTCCACAGGCCGTGGAGCGCGCGGCCGTGGTGGCGCTGTTCGGTCGGCGCGTCGTGTTCCTCGAGGCGCTTCTCGGCGACGCCGAGGGCACTCACTACGCCTTCGTCATCCGCGAGGAGATCGAGCGAGCGGAGATCCGCCGGGCGCGCTTTCTGCGCGACACGCGGCGTCTCTACGCCGACGGGGACGTGCGGGCGCTCGCGGCGCTCCAGCAACTGGTGAGCTCGCACCGGGAGAGCAAGAACGCCAACCGCCATCTGCTGGCGCTGGCGGATCTCTACGCCGAGCTGGCGGTGGAGTACGTCGAGAGCCATCCCCCCGAGGGGCTGCGCTTCGATCCGCCGCGCTTCGAGGAGCTGGTCGAGGCAGCGGCCCGACTCTACGAGGCGATCACCAACCAGGACGGAGCGCCGGAGAAACTCGAAGCGGCGAGGCGGCTGGAAGCATTTCTCGCCTTCACCCTCAAGGTGGACCGTGACCGCTTCAGTCCGTGAGAGCAAGCGCGGCGAAGCCGCGCGCGCAGCGAGCCGCAGGCGAGCGAAGTTCGGAAAGACTGAACTTGGCTGCATCGCGCTCGTGGTGACACTCCCGTTTGCCATCGCCTGCGCCACGAGCGCGCCGCCGGTGCTCTCTCCGATGGAGCCCCTGCCGAGCATCGGCAGCTACGTACCCGACGACACCGACAAGCTGGCGCACTCGCAAGCGGTCGCCGTACTGCTGAGCGACCGGCCGAAAGCCGACGACTGCATCGCGGAGCTCGAAGCCATCGACGCCGCGCGCCGCGAGCGGCAGGAGCCCCCCACGGGCGTGCTTCCCTACGCCCTCGACGCCCGCAACGCCACACTGGACGACACCCTCGCCTACCGAAGAGAGGCCGACGCGCTGCTGCAACGCAACGACCTGGACCCCGCCCTTCGGGCCCGACTGCGGCAGGAAATCGCCGACGATCCGCTGCGACTCGCCGACGCCCGCCTCCACGACGCCCGCCTGCGTCGAATCGGGCGCATGGTCAATGCATTCTCCGGGGCGCTGGGGCGCTCCGCCTGGTATGGAGTCCTGCTCCCGGTTCGCCTGCTCCAATCGATCATCGGCGTGGCCGTCGCGGAGCACCAGGACGACGAGCTCACCCCTCCGGAGCGGCAGGCCCTGGCCCACTGGAAGCGCTTCATCGAGAAGGAGCCGAGCAGCCCCGAGGCGTCGGTGCTCCTCGAACGGGTCGAGGCGGCGCAGGTGCGCTGGTTCCACACCCAGCGGGATCGCAACCTGCGTGGCGCGCGCAGGGCGCTGGAGGAGAACGATGCGCCGCTCGCCTTGGCGCTCTCCGCGCGGGCGCTGCGCTACTCCCCCGAGGATCGCGAGGGAAGTCAGCTCCTGCGAGAAGCGGAACAGCTCCGCACGGTCTGGAGCCGGAATCGGGCCAGGAGCCTCCTGGCCTCCGGCGCCGGATCAACCGCGCAGCGGGAGATGGCGGTGGCGTTGCTGCTCCCCGGTGGCCCCGTCGAAGAGACGGCGACGGCGCTCCTCGAGGAGCATCCCGAAGCTCCGCTGGCTGCAGAGGCCGCCTTTGCGCTGGCCATCGCGGCGGGAGAGGCCGGTCGCGAGACCCGGATGTGGGAGCGGCTGGAGGAGATCGCGGGCGCCGGGGACGAGCGCTCGAACCTGGCGCGCCACGCGCGGGCGGCGTTCGCCAGCGCCGAGCAGAATCCCTACCGGGCCTTCCGCGCGGCGCGGCGCGCCCAGACCTGGACCATGCTGCGCTGGCTCTTCTTTGGGCCCCTCGCGAACGGCGCGCGCGATCGAGACCTCGCGCGACCCCTGGAGTGGGCCATCGAGATTCCCACAACGGTGGTCGTGGTCGCCGGCTTCCCCAATCGATTGATCCGCTTCCCCTTCATGAGGCCCACCACCCGGGTGCCGTCGGTCCTCGCGCGGCGCTACCTGGAGCGAAACCCGAAAGGTGAGCACGCGGCGGAGGTCCGGCGCTGGCTCGAGGACTTCGAGGCGTCGAGGGGCAACCACTTCGCTGCACTTCGGCTGGCCGAGGCCCAGCCCGACGCGGACGCGGATCACCTGGAAGAGCTTCGCCGCAAGGCCGCCGAGCAGGCCTTCGAGACCGCGAGCAGCGAGAAGCGCCGAGACGTCCGCATCTCGCTGCTCAAGAAGATCGCCCGGGAGTTCCAGGGCACTGAGGCGGGCCAGAGGGCGGGCGAAAGGGTCCGAGAGGAGGCCGAGGAGGGAACTCCCCAGAAGATCCGTGTGACCCGCGCATTCCTGGTCGAGAATCCCAGGCTGGCCGGTCCCGAGGGTTTCGCCCTCCGCCCCGGGCTTCTCGACGACCGCCTCGACAACGGCGAGCTGCATCCGGAGGGGATCACCTTTCTGGGGGCGCGGGTGCTGGAGTTCGCATTCGTGAACCAGAGCGGCAACGACCGCGATCCTCCCAGGAGAACCCATCACGCGGTCTCGGCGGAACGGCTGGCGCGGGTGGTGGCACTTCTCGAGGAGATCTCGCTCCGGATCGTCCGGGTCGATCGGGACGCGCGCATCGAGTACGACGCGGACCGGGATCTCTTCTTCGAGCGCGCGAGACTCGGCTTGACCGAAACTCCCGATCTGCGCGCTTCGGCCGAATCGACCTACGCCTTCCGCGGAATGCGCGAGAAATACGGCCTGGTCCGCTCCCGGGAGTCGATCCTCCCCGTCGAGATCGTGCTCCAGGGAAGCTTCGACGACTTCAGCCTCGGCGCCTTCCCCCGCATCCGGATGCCCAAGCCCACCCCCGACGCCATCCTCTACCGATAGCCGCAAGCGCCGAAGGCGCGCGCAGCGAGGCGAAGCCGAGCGAAGTTCAGAAGGCCGGCAGTGCCGAGTCGAGGAGCCGAAGCCGAGCGAAGTTCGGGAAGGCGGGGGAGGCTCCAGGCTCAGATCTCACCGTAGGCTTCTGCGAGCAGCTCGATGGGGTGAACGACGCGGGCGCGCAGCCCCCACCTCCTCGCGCCGGCCTCGAGCTGGATCAGACAGCCGGGGTTGCCGGAGGCGATCACGTCGGGATCGACGGCGGCGAGCGCCCTCATCTTCGCCTCCAACACCTGCCGGGACATCGCCGGATGGGTGAGATTGTAGATCCCCGCGGCGCCACAGCAGCCGGTGGGATCGTCGTGACCGATCAGCTCGAGGCCCGGAATCATCTCGAGGAGACGGCGTGGCGCCGACTCGACGCGCTGGCCGTGGACCAGGTGACAGGGATCGTCGTAGCAGACCCTGGCCTCCAGGCGACGCGGCGGCGGCTCGACTCCCGCCGTCTCGAGGAGCTCGCAGATGTCGCGCACCAATGCGGCGAAGGCCTCCGCCTGATTGGGGAGCCAGCGCTCCGCGTCGCGAAGCGCGGCGCCGCAGCCGGCGGAGTTGACCACGATCGCGTCCAGCCGCGCGGGATCGAAGGCGGCCAGATTGCGCCGAGCGAGATCCCGAGCGAGGTCCATTTCGCCGGAGTGCGCCTGGAGCGCCCCGCAGCAGCCCTGCTCTCGGGGCACCACCACGTCGAAGCCGTTGCGCGCCAGAACCCGGGCGGTGGCCAGATTCACGCGGCCAAAGAGCTCCGGCATGATGCATCCCTCGAAGAGGGCGACCCTCCCGCGGCGCTTCCCCCGGGCGGGAATCAGCGGCGGCAAGCGAACTCTTTCCCGGGCCGGCGGAACGACGGGCGCCAGCTCGTAGGCCTCTCGCAGCGATGCGGGCAGGAGTGGAGCCGCCAGACGATCGAGGCGCAGGCGCTGAACCAGACCCAGGAGACCCACCAGCCAGTGAAGCCACCGTCGCATCGGCAACAGCTTGGAGAGGGCCCAGCGCTCGATTCGCTTGGGCCAACCCTCGCGGAGGCCCACCTCGTCGACCGCCGCCCGGGTCTCTTCGAGGAGCGCTCCGAACTGGACACCCGACGGGCAAGCGGTCTCGCAGGCCCGACAGCCGAGGCAGAGATAGGCCTCTTCCGCCAACACCTTGCCGAACGGGACCTCGCCCTCGATCGCCCCCCGCATCAGGTACAGGCGCCCCCGTGGAGAGGAGGTCTCGCGACCGGTGATGCGATAGGTGGGGCAGACGGGAAGGCAGAGTCCGCAGTGTACGCAGTCGAGTGTCCCGGGGTACAGGTCTCGGAGGACCCCGCTCGACCCGCTCATAGGCATCCCGCGAATCGACCGGGATTCAACACTCCCTTTGGATCGTACTGGTGCTTGAGGGCGCGAAACAGTGGAAGCAGTGCGCCCGGATCGCCGAAGACGTCGCGGCCCTGCTTGGCCCAGTCGGGGGCGTCTTCGATCACGAATCCGCCCCCGCCGGTGAGGGCGGCCTCCCGCGTGCTTCGAACCGCGACCTCGACGGCGTGCCCGTCGCTGTCGAGCCCGACGGGGAAACGCGCGTAGAGAAGTCCTCGGGCGGGGTAGGCGAGCACCGCGCCGCCGTCCCGCGCCAGGCGCTCCGCCACCTCGCCGACGCGGCTGGGAAGCGAGCTGACCCGGATCCGCAGCCCACCCGGGTGGAAGATTCCCCCCTGGACGCTCCGGAGGCGTTCGATCGCCAGCCCGTCGACGTCGTGCGCTCCCGCCTCCTCGACGAGCCGGCCGCGATCCGCCTCCAGCACCGATTCGTCTCCCGAGAGCTCGAGCACCAGGAGACCACCCTCCCGGGCGGAGACGGGATCGATTGCCGCTCCGAGAGCGCTGTCGAGGTACGCGGCGACGCGGACGGACGGACGGCGCGCAGCCGCGAGCGCCCGTTCGAGCCCCGGGGCGCCTCGGGGAAGCGGCGCCACCAGGTACAGGCTGGACTCCGGCAGGGGACGGAGCCGCAGCCATGCGGACTCGATCACACCGAGGGAGCCGAAGGACCCCGTGTAGAGCCTGGCCAGGTCATAGCCCGCGACGTTCTTGACGACGCGGCCGCCACAGCGGGTCTGCGCGCCGGATGCGAGGATCACGCCCAGTCCCAGGACGATGTGCCGAGGATGACCGAAGCGAGGCCCCACCGCCGCCGAGGCGAGCGCGCCCCCGACGCTGCTCCCTTCCCCCGGCGGGTCCAGCGGAAGCTCCCATTCCTCTGCCCGCACCGTCTCGCGCAGCTCCGCGATCTCGGTCCCGGCGCGGACCTGAATCACTCCGTCCTCGACGTCGAACTCGAGGATTCCGTCGAGGCCGGTGACTTCCAGGGCCAGGTCGGCTCGCTGCAGTCGATTCCCCTGGCCGAGACGACTCCCGCCTCCGCAGACGAGGGCGGCCATGCCCCGCTCGGAAAGGGTCCGGAGCCCCGTGGCGAGCTGCTCGCCGCCGTCGGGGCGGAAGCTCGAGCAGAGGCGCACCCCGTCGACGACGACGGGCTCGTGTTCGACGATCGCATCGGCACCGACCGCG
The DNA here is from genome assembly GCA_964615365.1 of uncultured Spirochaetales bacterium. Taxonomy (GTDB): domain Bacteria; phylum Myxococcota_A; class UBA9160; order UBA9160; family UBA6930; genus CAVXZE01. The sequence continues at coordinate 38,360 of CAZTOU010000032.1, read as the reverse complement.
GCGCACAGGGCGTCGAGATGCTCCTCGGGATTCATCCGACCGACGGCACCTGCGGGCTGCCCATGCGCACCGCGGGATTCGACTCCGCGCAGGCGCGAGGCGTGGGAAGGACCTTTCCCGGGTTGCAGACGCCGTCGGGATCGAAGGCTCTGCGCAGGCGGCGCATCGCGTCGAGATCGTCCTCGCTGAAGAGAAGCCGCATGAACTCCCGCTTCTCGTTGCCGATTCCGTGCTCCCCGCTCAGCACACCGCCCGCCTCGACGCAGACCCGGAGGATCTCCTCGCCGGCGGCGTGCACCCGACTCACCTCCTCGGTATCCCGGCGATCGAAGGAGATGATCGGATGGAGGTTTCCGTCGCCGGCGTGAAAGACGTTGGAGAGGCGAAGCCCGTAGCGATCCCCGATCTCGCAGACCCGTTCGAGAACCTCCGGAAGTCTCCCCCTGGGCACCACGGTGTCGTACAGATAGAGATCGGGCGCGAGCCTCCCCATCGCGCCGAAGGCTCCCTTGCGCGCGCGCCAGAATCTCTCGCGTTCCCGCTCGTCCCGGGCGACCTCTACGCTGCTGGCACCGGCCCGCAGGAGCAGGCCGCGGACCTGTGCCAGCTCCCGGGCCACTCCCATGGCGGGACCGTCGAGCTCGACCAGCAACATGGCACCCGCGTCGGTGGGAAGGCCGGCCGCGTAGACGCTCGCCTCGACCGCGGCGACGGTGCGCTGATCGATGACCTCGAGGGCGACGGGTACCAACCCCTCGCTGATGATCGCGCCGACGGCGCGACAGGCCGAGATCAGGTCGGGAAAGGCGGCGAGGAGCGTCTCCACCGACTCGGGAATCTCGACGAGGCGCAGCGTCGCCTCGGTCACCACCCCGAGGGTTCCCTCGGATCCGATGAAGGCACCCACCAGGTCGTAGCCCTCGGCCCAGCCGGTCCGGGAGCCGAGGGTGACGATCTCGCCGTCGGCGAGAACCACCTCGAGGGCGAGCACGTGGTCGGTGGTGGTGCCGTACTTGAGCGTGTGAACCCCACCCGAGTTCTCGGCGACGTTTCCACCGATGGTGCAGGCAGCCTGGCTGGAGGGATCCGGTGCGAAGAAGAGATCGTAGGGCGCCACCGCCTTGGATACCTCGAGATTGATCACGCCGGGCTGCACCACCGCGTAGCGATCCTCCAGGTTCACCTCGAGGATCCGGTTCATTCGCGCGCACCCGATCACCACCCCGCCCTCCGGGGCGATGGCGCCACCGGAGAGACCGGTCCCCGCGCCGCGCGCCACGAAGGGAACGCCGTGAGCGCGACAGATCGCGACGACCCGGGCGACCTGCGTCTTGTCCCGGGGGAGCACCACGGCCCGGGGACGGGTGCGGTGGAGGGTCAGTCCGTCGGCCTCGTAGACGAATAGATCCTCGGGCCGCACCAGGCAGGCGTCTTCTCCGACGACGTCGCGGAGCGCCGCGACCAGATCCGGATCGGACAACGCTCAGGCCAGTCCGAGCCGCTCGAGATCATCTTCGTCGAGCCCGAGATAGTGACCGATCTCGTGCTTGACGGTGATCTGGATCTGCTCGGCGAGTTCGGCGGGGGTGCGAGCGACCTTCTCCAGATTCCGCTTGAAGAGCATCATGCGATCCACGTCGCGGGCCTGTGCGGTCACGGCGGCCTCGGTCCGGGGAACGCCGATGAAGATGCCAAGGATCTGCGGCGACACGTTCTCCTGCACCAGCATCTCTCGAGAGGGAAAGTCCTCGATGAGGAGCGGGATGTGTTCGATGTACTCGCGGATCGAGCGGGGGAGATCGCGCAGGGCGTCCCCGGCCACCTGTTCGAAGACCTCGTCGCTCACCGCGACGGGCACGGGATAGTGATTCTCGTCCAATGCGTGGGCATGGGTGAAAGCCCGAACCGCTTCTTCGTCCTCTCCCAGTCTCTCGAGAACCAGGCCCAGATGGTAGAGGGCGTGGGCCGACTCGGGGTCGAGTCCCACTGCGTGCTCGAGGCAACGCCGGGCTTCCTCGAAGCGGCCGAGCTCCAAGGTGATCTGACCCTCGAAGGCGCGATAGACCGCCACCTCGCCGACGGCCTTGCTGGCGCGCCGGACCAGGAACAGCGCGCCTTCGAGGTCGTCGAGATAGAACAGGGCCTTGGACTTCAGGTAGTAGATCTCCGCCTCGGTGCTGCGATCGGGGCGGGGCAGGCCGGGATTCCCCGAGAGCAGGAGGTCGCACTGGGCGATGGCCTGCTCGAACTCACCGAGTTCCTCGATCAGGAGCTCAGCGCGGTTGAGCTGCGCAGTCACGAACTTCGGATCGGCCATGGCGGCGAGCTCGACCTCGTAGAGCGCCTCGTCGATCCTCCCTTCGTCCCAAAGGATCTCGCCGCGACCATTGTGGGCTTCGGCGCCGTTCGGATGCGCTTTGAGCGCCTCGTCGAGCCAGGCGAGCGCCTCATCCGTTCGCCCGCCGTGGGACGCTTCCATCGCCTGATCCAGGCAGTCCCAGTATCGATCCCTGTCCTTCATTGGCGGGGCGCAGAATAGCAGACTCGAGCGCCTGGCGGCGCTTCCGAACTCCGTCGGAGCGACCTCCTAACTCATTGAGTTATAATGGAAAAAACAAGATCGACGAAGGCCGGGTGGGCGCGGGGGGAGAGCCTCGCAGGAGGTTCTGCAAACCGCCGTTTTACCGCTCCTTTCCGGCTTCTGGTCAGGGTTTGAAGGCGCGAATCCAGGCGTCGATCAGCTCTTCTCGCATCTCGACCTGGGAGTGGCCCTCCCCCATGACGGGGGACGGGTTGCGACCGCTCAGGGCGAGCTGCACGAATCCGTGAAGCAGGGACCAGCCCACCATGTTGCAGATGTCCGGATCGCCCTCGCGCAGCTTTCCCGAGGCGATGCCTCGCGCGTGGGTCTCCCGAAACAGGTCCCATACCCTCGACCGACGCACGAGATCGTTGGGATTGAAGGCTCGGATGGCGGTGGACTGGAACATCAGGCGATACAGCTCGGGGTTCGCGAGACCGAAGTCGATGTAGCACTTGCCACCCTCCACCATCGCCTCGATCGGGTCGGGGAGTCCGAGCGAGGGAGCCACCGCATCCGCCAACCGGTCGAACCCCTCGTTGGCGAGGTCCTGGAGAAGCTCCCGCTTGCTCTGGAAGTGCAGGTAGATCGCCGCCGGCGAGTAGCCGAGCTTCTCGGCCAGAGAGCGCATGGTGACGCTCTCGACGCCGTGCTTCTGGACGGTCTCGATGGCCTCCTCGAGAATCCTCTCTCGGAGGGAGGAGGTGCCCGGCGCAATGCTGGTCATGACCCACCTCGCGGCCCGGTGCACGGCTCGCGGCCCGCCGCCGCCCAGGTCATTCGACACCCGAGGAAAGGCTATCACCGCCCCCCCTGATCGGCCAACCCCCTGGGGTCAGCTGTCGGTTCTCACCAAGTCGCTACCGCGGCCCCCGAGGGCGAGCCTCAGTCGTGCCCGACCTCGGCGCGGATGCGGTCGTGGATCCTCTCCAGATCCTCCGACAGAGCGGCGGCTTCACCTTCTCCGGCGATGTAGACGAAGCTGCCGTTGAGCGCAGCCCATCCGAAGCCGCTCTCTCTCGCCGCGAGCGCCACCTCCGCAATGCGATCGGGGCTCGAGTGGAAGGCGCGGCCGAGGGGATCGCCGGGATCCGGCGGAGGGGTGATCTGCGCCTGGAAGCCCAGCGCCGCGGGATCGCGGCCCGCCTGCTCCGCGTACCTCTTGATGGTCGCGATGGCCGCCACGTCCTCCTCGGTAATCGCGCCGCCCGCCAGCCAGCCGTCGCCGAGCATCCCGGCGCGCCGCAGGGCCGCGGGGGAATCGCCTCCGACCCAGATCGGTATCCCTCCGCCCCGCGGCGGCTTCGGCTCCATCGCCAGCCGGGTCGCCCTGAAGAAGGCCCCTTCGAAGTCGACCGACTTCTTCGACCAGTAGCTCCGCAGCAGGGGGATCGCCTCGTCGAGCATCCTGCCTCGCTTGCGGAAGTCCGTACCCAGGGCCTCGTACTCGCACTCCTGCCAGCCCACCCCTACCCCGAGGCGGATGCGGCCGGCGGAGAGCGTATCCAGCGTGCTGATCTGCTTGGCGACGAGGGCGGGCTGTCGCTGGGGAAGGACCAGCACCTCGATGCCCAACCCGATCTGCTCGGTGACGGCGGCGAGGAACCCGAGGGCCACCAAGGGCTCGAGAATGGGCATCTCCGTCGGATAGGGCCCTGTGTCGCGCCCCTCCATCGGATGGCCCATGACGACGTGGTCGAAGAGGTCGATCTGATCGAAGCCGATCGACTCCGCGGCACGGGCGACCTGTGCGACCGCCGCGGGGCCCTCGCGGTAGACGATGTTGGGGAACTGCAGTGCCAGCTTCATTGGAGATCCCATCGGTGCCGAGCGAGGTCCATCCTCGCCGAGCGCTGCGCGAAGCGGCGCTCCGGTCCGGCGCATTGTCGCGCGGACGGGGCCTCCAGTCACCCGGTCGCCCCCCGGACACCGGCGACCCGTCTGATGGCGTCCACCCTTCCTTCCCTGGGGGGATCAGCGCTAACAGGTTGTTTTCGCGCGCCAAAACGGCGGAGAACCAAAATTGAAACAAGTTCTTTTCTTCGGGGATGGATTGGTGCTAGCGTGAAAACCGCGGAGGGGGCCGTCCCAGCGCCTGCGGAAGCTCCAAGCAGCTGGCGGAGGAAGAGGAGAAGGCGGAGAACGCAGGCAGGGGTGGGCTTCAGTCAGTAGAGGGGGAAGCAATGCGAGAGTGCACAATCGCGGAAGGACGCGCGAACCGAAGCCGAGCCACCACCTGCGTTCTCGCGACCGCGTGCCTGATCGCGCTGGGTGCGACCGCGACAGGCCCCGCCACGGCCGCTGACTTCAAGAGCGGAGAGCTCCGCGGCAACGTGGACACCACCCTCTCGGTGGGCGCCTCGATGCGAACCAGCGACCGCGACTGCAAGCTGATCCACACCTCGAACGGCGGCTGTACCGCACACCAGGAGATCCTCAACTCCGACGACGGCAACCTCAACTACGACCAGTGGGACGTCTTCGCCAACACCTACAAGGCGACCATCGACGTCGATCTCACCTGGAGGAACTTCGGGGGCTTCTTCCGGACCACCCTCTTCTACGACGCCGTCACCATGAACACCAACACCGCGCGCACTTCCCTGGATCGGGAGGCGCTCTACCGCAGCAGCGCGTTCAACAGCGGTGTCGTCGGCACGGGCTACCAGCTGCTAGATGCCTACGTCTACGGGAACTTCGAGGTCGCCGGACGCCCCCTGGAAATCCGTATCGGCAACCAGGTGCTGAGCTGGGGCGAGAGTCTCTTCTACCAGGGTGGGGTCAGCTCCATCAACACCGTCGACCTCAACCGCCTCCGGGCTCCGGGCTCCGATCTCAAGGAGGCCTTTCTTCCGGCTCCCATGGTGCGCGTCTCGGCGGAGATCTTCGAGAACCTCAGTATTGAGGCCTTCTACCTGCTGGCCTGGAACTACACCCAGCTCGATCCGGTCGGCAGCTACTTCTCGACCAGGGATGTGGTCGGCCGCGCCGCAGAGGGAAACTACGCCCTCGCGGATCCGGGATTCGATCCGAACTCCTACGAGGCAGTCGAGTTGTACCGCTACCTGCTCGGTCCGGAGCCCTTCACCCTCGAGGGTAGCATCACCACTCTCGATCCCAGTGCCGGCATTCCAGAGGAAGCTCAGGTCGAGCGTTTCAACGTGGATCCGGCAGTCTTTGGCCTGAATCCGAGAGACGTGGCCGGCTTGAGCGACGACCGTCTGCGCCAGCTCTTCAGGGACTTCTTCTCGCAGAACCCGGAGGAGCTGTTCGAGACTCTGCTGTCGCCGGCGGCGCCGGTCATCGTTCCCCTCGTAACCCCGATACATCCCTTCATCGACCCCTCCCTGCAGGCACTCATCAATGCGGGACTTACTCCGCGCGTCGAGACTCGGATTCCGGCGTACTTTCCGGCCGCTTGGCGCCGGATCAAGGACGAGAAGGCCAGGAGCCAAGGCCAGTGGGGCGTGGCGCTCCGCTACTTTGCCGAGGCCATCAATACGGAGTTCGGGGCCTACTACCTCCGCGTCCACGACAAGGTTCCCTCCGTCGGCTTCATCGCCGACCCCATCCGCCTCACGGTTCAGCCCGAGTTTGTGGACATGACTCACCCCATGGGTTGGACTCTCGACCTCTCCAGTGTCTATACCCTTGAACCCGTGTACCAGTGGACGGGGATCCCCGTCGCCTACTTCCGGCAGTACCCCGAGGACATCAACGTCTATGGACTGAGCTTCGCCACCGAGCTCTTCGGCGTCGCCTGGGGCGGCGAGATCTCGTACAAGACCGGGAATCCCGTACCGATCGACGGAGAACGAAGCCTCAGGCAATTGATCGAGTTGGCTGGGCTCACACACCGGCGGCAAAAAGGCTCGGGGTTCGCGCGAGAGAAGCGCCTTCAGTACCAGATCAATGCAATCGCCACGATCGGGCCGGGAGACCCCTACCTCGGCGCAATCGTTCGCGCGATGCGGGTCAGCAGCCTCGCCGCGACCCTGGAGGTGGCTGCGGTGCACTTTCCGAGCCTCGACCACGGCAAGGCCGTCTGCTACCGCGACAAGAGGTACCCCTTCATCCCCTGCCGCCCGGTCGGCTACCAGGCCCCCTTCCCCAGGGACCATGTCGACGAGCTCAGCTGGGGCTATACGGCGCTGGTCCAGGGCTTCTACGACAACCCCCTTGGGATCCCCGTCACACTGACACCGAGTTTGAGCTTCGCCCACGACGTGGACGGGAACACGCCCGGTCTCTACCCCTTCCTCGAGGATCGGAAGACGATCTCCGCCGGCGTCAACGTCGACTATCTGGGGGTCTGGCAGTTCGACATGACCTTCACCAGCTCGTGGGGAGCGGGTGGCGCCAACTTCATGAACGACCGGGACTGGGCCACGGTGAGCGTGACCCGCAGCTTCTGAGGAGTCCTGAGGAGCGCTTTGCCCGATCGGGAGACTCGCCAGCTCAGCATCTAGCTCATCAGCGCAGGGAGGAAGAGCACATGGCCAAATGGACTGCCGCCGCAATCGCGGCCGTGCTGGCGTTCGCGGCGACGGCCGCTCTCGCAGTCCCCTCCGAGGAGCAGATCGCCCGCCTCGGTGGACCGGAACTCACCCCCGTCGGCGCGGAGCATGCGGGCAATGCCGAGGGCACCATCCCCGAGTGGACGGGCGGCGTCACCGAGCCCCCCCCGGGCTGGAAGCCCGGGATGAAGCGTCCCGACCTCTTCGCCGACGATCCGGTCCTCTTCACCATCGACGCCAGCAACGTCGACCAGCACGCCGACAAGCTCACCCCGGGGCAGATCGCACTCGTCAAGAGCTACGACGGCTACGTCATGAATGTCTACGCGACCCGCCGGAGCTGCGCCCTCCCGGAGGCGGACTACGAGAACGTCAAGCGCAATGCGCGCGAGGCCTCGGTTGACGAGGAGTGCTTCGTCACCGGTGGCATGTGGAGTCCCCTCTTTCCGCTTCCCGAGAACGGCTGTCAGGTCGTCCAGAACGGCAGGATCTCGATAATGAACGGCCTGACCGCGGTAGACAGGGTCGAGGCGACGCTGATCCCGACCAAGAGCGGCTCCTTCGTGCCGATTCGAAGGAGGCAGGTCCTCTACAATCGGACCCACGAGCCGAAGTTCAAGACCTTCGAGGACCTCGATGGCGTCTGGGCCAAGACGCTCCACATCAACGTCGCGCCGCCCAAGCAGGCCGGCGAGATCACCATGGTCCATTCGCTCAACGACGGTCACCTCAAGGCCTGGACCTACAATCCCGGCCAGCGGCGGGTGCGGCGCAACCCCAACTTCGAGTACGACAACCCGATTCCGGGCTTCCAGGGTCTGATGACCATCGATCAGACCAACGGCTACATCGGCGCCGCGGATCGCTACAACTGGAAGCTGTTGGAGAAGAAAGAGATCTACATCCCCTACAACAGCGCGAGCTTCTTCGACACCGACCTCGAGTACAAGGACCTCATCCAGCCCCGCTACCCGCGCCGGGATCTGATCCGTTACGAGCTACACCGGGTCTGGGTGGTGGAGGCCACCGTCAGGCCGGACAAGCGCCACACCATCGCCAGGCGTGTCTTCTACGTGGACGAGGACAGCTGGCTCATCGCGGTGGTGGACGGATACGACACCCGGGGAAATCTCTGGCGGGTGTCCGAGCACCTTCCAGGGCTCCTCTTCGAGGTCCCTTCCTGTATCGCCAACGGCAGCTTCTTCTACGACCTGGTGGCGGGCCGCTACGTGATCACGCCGGCCATCAATGAGGAAGAGGAGGGCATCTACGAACACCTCGGGATGCCAGCCGAAGAACGCACCATCGCAGACGACAGGGGTCTCTTCAAGCCGGACGACCTCCGGCGCATGGGGAAGCGCTGAGCAGCAGTAGAGCAGATCGTCCATGGTCGGTTTCCTCGAGAATCTGGTCTTCCGCCACCGCATCGCCATCCTGATCGCAATCGGGGCGATCACGGTAGTGATGGGCTACTTCGCCGCCCAGCTCCGCATGGACGCAGGATTCGAGAAGCAGCTACCCCGCGACCACGAGTACATCCAGACCTTCCTCGAGTACCAGGACCGGCTCTTCGGCTCGAATCGAGTGATCTTCGTGCTGCGGGCCAAGCAGGGCGACGTCTGGACCCAGCCCTTCCTGGCCGAGCTGAAGGCGCTGACCGACGACATCTTCTTCCTCCCCGGCGTCGACCGGCGCACCGTCACCTCGATCTGGACGCCCAACACCCGCTACTTCGAGATCACCGAGGAGGGGCTGATCGCCGACGACGTGATCTCCGCGGATGTCCTCGCCACTCGGATGAACGACGAGGACATCGAGGTGATCCGGCGCAACGTCATCAAGGGCGGCTTCGTCGGGCGCCTGGTCGCCAAGGACTACACGGCCGCGATGGTGACGGCCGAGCTCCTGGAGATCGACCCCAAGACCGAGGAGAGGCTCGACTACCTCGAGCTGGCCAAGCGGATCGAGAACGAGATCCGGGAGAAGCACGAGAACGAGGAGTTCGACGTCCACATCCTGGGCTTCGTCACCATGATGGGACAGATCGCCGAGGGCGCGAAGAGCGCCTTCTGGTTCTTCGGCCTGGCCTTCATCCTCACCGCCGCCGCGGTCTACTACTACTCGCGCTCCTGGATCCTGACCGTCCTTCCCCTGTCCTGCTCACTCACCTCGGTGGTCTGGCTGTTCGCCACCATCCACCTGCTGGGATTCGGGCTCGACCCGCTGGCCATCCTGGTCCCCTTCCTGGTGTTCGCGATCGGAGTGTCGCACTCGGTCCAGCAGATCAACCTGATCTCGAAGCAGGTCTGCGGCGGAGTCGACAGCATCACCGCCGCCCGGCGGAGCTTCAGCGGGCTCCTGCTCCCCGGCTCGATGGCGATCGTCACCGACATGGTCGGATTCGGCATCCTGGTGGTGATTCCGATCGGGATGATCGAGGAGCTGGGGATCACGGCGATGGTCGGTGTCGCGTTCAAGAGCGTCACCATCCTGGTGATGCTGCCCTTGCTCGTCTCCTTCTTCCGCTTCGACGAGCACTACATCGAACGCATCCTTCGCGCGCGAGAGGCCCGCGAGAGATTGATCCGTCGCCTGGGAAGAATCGCGGAGGCGCGAAACGCGGTGGTGGCGGTCGCGTTCTTCGCCGTTCTCTTCGGGGTGGCCGTCTGGCAGGGCACGGACCGCCACGTCGGCGACGTTCACCCCGGCTCACCGGAGCTCCGCCCCGACTCCCGTTTCAACCGGGACGCGGTCACCATCGTGAGCAAGTTCTCTCTCGGTCTCGACGTGCTCACTGTGATCGTCGAGACACCCGAAGAGTCGTGCATCGACTACGAGGCAATGCAGCATTTGAACGAGCTGAGCTGGCACATCCAGAACGTCCCCGGAGTGCTTTCCGTGGCTTCGGTCCCCGTGATCGCAAAGCAGATCAACGCGGGCGGAGCGGAGGGCAACCTCAAGTGGGCCACGCTGCCGCGCAACCGCTATCTGCTGGTCCGGGCGGTGGGGCACCTCCCGGAGGAGACGGGGCTCTTGAATGCGGAATGTACCCTGATGCCGGTGTACGCCTTCACGGCCGACCACAAGGCCGAAACCATCAAGCGCGTAGTCGCGGCCGTGGTCGACTTCCGTGAAAACAACCCGAAGGATGACATTCGGATCCGCCTGGCAAGCGGGAGCGTCGGGGTCCAGGCCGCCATCAACGAGGAGCTCGAGAGGTCCGAGGCACCGATCATGCTCTACGTCTACGCCGCCATCATCGCACTGGTGCTGGTGACCTATCGCGACTGGCGTGCCACCATCTGCTGCTGCGTACCTCTGGCAGTGGCGACGGCCTCGGGATACTGGTTCATGAAGGAGCTCGAGATCGGTCTCAAGGTGGCGACCATGCCGGTCATGGTGCTGGCGGTCGGCCTGGGGGTGGACTACGCCTTCTACATCTACAATCGCCTGCAGTTCCACCTCGCCCGAGGGCTCGATATCACCACCGCCTACCAGCAAACCCTCTTCGAGACCGGTAACGCGGTGATCTTCACCGCCATCACCTTGGCGATCGGCGTCTCCACCTGGTCCTTTTCCGCTCTCAAGTTCCAGGCGGACATGGGTCTGCTGCTGACCTTCATGTTCATGATCAACATGGTCATGGCCGTAACCATGCTGCCGGCGCTGGCGGTCACGATCGACCTGATCGTTCCGAGGCGCCGGAGCAGCAAGGCGCCGGCCCGGGGTCGCTCTGGAGGGGAGTCGTGCTGACCGAGGCGATACGAGAGCTGCTCGCCAAACGGCCGGGACCGGCTCCGTTCCCGGACCAGCCCTTCGAGCTGGCGAGGCTGGCCGCAGCAGCGCTGATGGTGGAGTGCGCACGCATCGACGGCAGCTTCGACGAGGAGGAGCGCGAGGCGATCTGTCGCGCCGTCAGGGAGGCTTTCGCTCTCGACCGGGAGACGGCGGAGTATCTGGTCGGCGTGGCGGAGATGCACGTGGACGAGCTGTGGGACAACTGGCTCTTCACCGAGACGGTGAGAAGGCATTTCAATCGGGATGAGCAGCTGATGGTGATCCAAAGATTGTGGGAGGTCGCCCTGGCGGATGAGTCCCTCCACCCTTTCGAGGAACGCCTGATCGCTCGCGTCGCGCGTGAGCTGGGCCTCTCGGAGGAGGCGGTCGCCCAGAGCCGCGAGCAGGCCCAGCAGCGGATGACGGACGCAGAGAGGGGATAGGACGAATGAACCTCAGGGGTCCGAAGGACCGGCGGCGGTGTCTGTGGATGCTGACGCTCGCCTTCCTCGCTGCGGCGAGCACCGGGACCGCCGAAGAGCAGGCGATCCAGTCGCGGCTCGCGACCAAGACGCTGCTCGTCGATGCGATGCGCGCGGACGGCCGTCTGGTGGCGGTCGGTGAATGGGGCCACGTGGTGCTCTCGGACGACGGCGGCGCCAGCTGGCGGCAGGCCCGATCCGTTCCCACCCGGGTCACACTCACGGACGTCACCTTCGTCGACCCCCAAGAAGGATGGGCGGTGGGCCACGACGCCGTCGTGATCCACACCCGCGATGGCGGCGAGTCCTGGGAGCTGCAGCACCAGGCTCCCGAGGAGGAGCTGCCGCTCTTGTCGGTCTGGTTCGATGAGGCCGGGCACGGCCTCGCGGTGGGGGCGTTCGGGACGCTGCTCGAGACCCGGGACGGCGGCGAGACCTGGCGTCGCCGTCCGCTCACCTCGAATCCGGATGACGACAAGCACCTGAATGCCATCTTCCCGGGCCCTGGCGATTCCCTCTTCATCGCGGCGGAATCCGGCTCGGTCTACCGCTCGCTGGACGGCGGGGCGACCTGGGAGCATCTGCAGCTTCCCTACCGGGGATCCTTCTGGGGGGGGCTCCGGCTCGCAGAGGAGGCATTCCTGGTGTTCGGCATGCGGGGTCACGTGTTCCGCAGCGACGATCTGGGAGAGAGCTGGCAGGAGCTCGCGAGCGGCACCGATCAGTCGCTTCAATCTGCCACCATTCGAGGCGATGGAACCGTCGTCATCGTGGGGCTCGGCGGCGCGGTCCTGACCAGCGGCGACGGCGGGAGGACCTTCTCGGCGGCGATCGAGCCGGATCGCCGCGGAATCGCCGCGGCAGCGGAGGGCTTCGACGGGAGGCTATTGCTCTTCGGCGAGACGGGCGTCAAGACCCGATAGTCCGCATTTCCAATCGCATCTGGACGGAACCCTGGGCGGAGGTCTGGCGCTCTCCGCTCGGGAGCTGCGTGAGCAAAGAATCATCGGCGAGCGGTCGCCGTTCATGTGAGGAGGTGCGCGCATGATCCTGCAGGATCGAACCGTGGTGATCGCTGGGGTGGGCACGGGATTGGGGCGCGAGGTCGCACGCCTCGCCCTCCGCGATGGAGCCCGGGTCGTCATGGGGGCCCGCACGGAATCGGTTCTGGAGGAGACGGCCCGGCAGCTGGATTCATCGGGAACACGCGTCGGATACGCGCGAACCGACATCAAGAGCGCGGAAGATTGCGAGGCACTGACGGAGCTCGCGTTCACGCGATTCGGGAAGATCGATGCGATGGTCCAGGTGGCTGCGTACGAAGCGGCCTTCGGCGGTCTTCACGACATGGATTTCGATCAGTGGCGGCAAGCCTATGAGACCAACGTGCTCGGGAGCATGACCCTGATCCGGGCGATCGCTCCCCGGATGAAGAGCACCGGAGGCGGGTCGCTGGTCCTGATCGGCTCGCAATCGATGTACCAGCAACAGATGCCGCACGCCGGCTATGCCTCCTCCAAGGGAGCGCTGCTGTCCGCCATGTACTACCTGGCGCACGAGCTCGCTCCGGATCGGATCCGCGTCAACATGGTCGTGCCCAGCTGGATGTGGGGTCCGCCCGTCCAATTCTTCGTCAAGGTGCGGGCGAAGACCGAAGGAAAACCGGAAGCTGAGATCGTGAACGACATCACCAGCCGGATTCCGCTCGGTGAGATCGTTCCCGACGAGGACGTGGCCGAGGCGGCGATCTTCCTCGCCTCGGATCGAGCTCGCTGCATCACCGGGCAGGCCCTGATGGTGAACGGTGGAGAAATGATGCGCTGAGGGAGTCGGAGTCTCAAAAGGAGAGCTTGTCATGCCCCACAAGGTGATCCTCTGGGGAACGGGCTTCGTCGGGAGGATGGTGCTGCGGGAGCTCCTCGACCATCCGAGCTACCAGCTCGCCGGCGTCATCGTCCACAGCCCGGAGAAGGACGGCGTCGATGTGGGAGAGCTCGTCGACCAGGGGCCGATCGGCCTGCGTGCTACCACCGACGCCCGCGCCGCTCTCGCCGTCGACGCGGACGCGGTCGCCTACTTCGGCCCCACGGCTCAGTATGCGGCGGAGAACATCGAGAACCTGAGCCACGCGCTCGCCGCGGGCAGGAACGTCGTGGACACCTCGATGACACCCCTCGTCTACCCGAAGGCGTGTCCGCCGCAGATGATCGCGCCTCTCGAACGAGCCTGTCGGGAGGGTGGCACAAGCTGCTTCACCACGGGGATCGATCCCGGCTTCGCCAACGACCTCTTCCCGATCACGCTGATGGGTCTCTGCGGCCGCGTCGACCGGGTGCGGATTCAGGAGATCCTCGACTACTCCACCTACCCGGGATCCTACCAGCCCATGGGACTGGGCGACCCGATCGACCGGGAGGCGATCCTCGAGAACCCCCGCGCCCTCGTCTTCGCGTGGGGACACACCGTCCACATGATCGCCGACGCCATTGGGGTTGAGCTCGAGAAGCTCGACACACTCTGGGAGAAATGGCCAACGCCCGATCGGATCGAGTTTCCCCATGGCACGATCGAACCCGGCCATTGTGCGGCTGTGCGCTTCGAGATCCGGGGCTTCGTCGGTGGCGAGCCGCGCATCGTCGTGGAGCACTGCAACCGGATCACCAGCGCCGCGGCGCCCCACTGGCCGAGGGCGAAGCTCGAAGAGAACGACGTCTACCGGGTGACCGTGGAGGGGAATCCCGCCATCGTCCAGGAGACCATCTTCCGTGGAGAGAGGAGTGGAGATCCCAATGCGGGTGGCTGCCTCGCAACGGGCATGCGCGCCATCCACGCCATCCCGGCCGTCTGCGCCGCGCCCCCCGGGCTGCTCTCGGCCTTGGATCTGCCCCTGATCCCGGGACGAGGCAACATGCACCCGCGCGGCATCTGAGGCCTCCGGGAACCGGGCGACGACCGATCAGCCTTCGGCTTCGGCCTGCAGCCCGCCGAGAAGTATCGTGAGGTAATCGCTGAGCAGGAAGAGGGTGTGGAGCTCACGGCCCTGACACCTGCGCATCTCGGCGACGGCGGACGGCGAGATGCGGTCGCGGACCTTCAGGCACAGGTAGTTGACGCAGACGTGGTCCCGCGCCGCGAGGCGGCAGCCCGTGGAGCCGAGAAAGGGGCAGCTCTGCTCGTCGCGCCACTCCCGCTCGATGGACACGCCCAGCAGCAGGTTGATCAGCAACAGCACGCCGTCGTAGTGATCTTCCATCCCGCAGCCGCAGCACGAGCCGCCCTCCTCCTCCTCGCAGGCTCGGCAGGCTTCGACGAGATCCGCAGCGATCATGGACTCTCGCGAGGCCGCAATGGAATCCCGCAGCTCCGCGAGGAGCCGGGCGATCTCTGCATCCTCGCGGAGGCGCGCGCCGTGGAGCCGCTCCTGCTCGAGGGCCCATTCACACCTCGCATCGATGTCCAGGCCGCGCAGATTGCCGGCGATGCGCACGGCCTTCTGCTAACAGACGCGCGTGGTGGGCACAAGGGCGACCTGCCTCCCCCCTGCTGGCTCGCTCCGTTCGGTCCGTCCCCCCCGACGGAGTTCCCCGCCTGCCCCAGGTGTCCTCCTCGGGGCGGCGAGCTACGATCGGAGAGCGTTCGCAGGACGCCGATGAGAGACGCTCGCATCGGCAGGCCAAGAGGAGCGGAGCCATGGATGAGCCTTCGATCAAGGGAGCGCTCTTCAAGGGAGTGATCGACGACCTCAACCGGCTGCGAGAGCAAGGACA
Source organism: uncultured Spirochaetales bacterium (assembly GCA_964615365.1). Taxonomy (GTDB): domain Bacteria; phylum Myxococcota_A; class UBA9160; order UBA9160; family UBA6930; genus CAVXZE01. The sequence goes on along the minus strand of CAZTOU010000032.1, from coordinate 23,236 downwards.
GGTCTCGGAGGACCAACTCGACGCAAAGCTCGCCCCCGAGGATGTCGCCCTTCTCGAGGGACAGATCAACCCGGCGGCGTGGTATCCGTTGGAGGCCTACGTTCGCTTCATGCGGCTTCTCGGCGACGTCGAAGGCGCTGGCAAGGGCACCTACTTCGTCGAGCGGGGAAGGGCCAGCGCCAGGCGTCTGATGGCGGGCGGGCTCTATCAGCAGCTCGCCTTCTTGTCGCGCTGGATCGAGATTGGCGAGCAGGATACCAGCGACCCGCCGGTGCTGATCGCGGACTACACGCGCAATCTCAAGATGGTCAGCTCGTTGGCATCAGCGATCTACAATGTGGGCAACTGGGAGGTCGAGCCCGATCCAGAGCACGCCGGACGCGTCTGCATCGCGGTGCGGGAGGCGAGTGCCTACTCGGAACCCATGCGACTCGCCATAGAGGGGTTCGTGAACGAATGCGCGCGCGCTGCCCGCGAGGACCTCGCTCACCTCCACATCTCCGAGCGACCTGCCCCGGATCTGATCTTGATCCGCATGACCCTTGACATCGTGGACATTCCTGAGAGCTGAGGGATGGGCTTGGTCGGGGTCCTCTGGCATCGATGAATCTCCACTAAACCCGGTGTCCCCTCCCGTAGATCCACACCGATCGAACACACGAGCGCGTTCAAGGAGCCCCGGACGATGATCTACAGAGACGTCATCAAGCACGCGATCGGCACCCACGGAGATCGCATCGCCATCAGCTGCAAGAAAGAGTCCGGCGTGACTCATGTCGACCTCGACAAGACCTCCAACGCCATCATCGCCCGCTTCCACGATGCCGGACTGGCGAAGGGCGACAAGATCGCTCTCTACATGGGCAACTGTCATCATTACCGGGAGATGTTCTGGGTTGCGGGCAAGGCCGGGATCGTCCTGGCCCCCGTGAATGGCCGCCTCAGACCCAGGGAGGTGCTCCACATCATCAACGACTCCGAGGCGAAAGCCCTGGTGATCTCGGAAGGGTACCGACCCGTCATCGAGGAGATCAGATCAGAGCTTCTCACCGCTCGTCAGTTCTACAGCGTCGATCCCGACGTCGATGGCTATACCTATCTGGGAAACTCCGTAGAGGAGTACCCGACGGACGATCACGAGGTGAGCCTGACCGAGGACGATCTTCTCTGGTTCCAGTACACCAGCGGTACGACCGGCCTCCCGAAGGCCGCCATGCTCACCCAGGGCGTCGCCGGAGCCATCGTCGAGATCTGCCACAGCGCCATCAAGGACAAGGTCCACTTCGATCAGGACACCAGGGCCCTTCAGCTCCTCCCTTCCTACTCCTTCTCGGGCGCCGCCTACGACATCCTGTACCAGTGGATCGGCGCATTGACCGTGATCATGGAGAGCTTCGATCCCTCGAACATGATGGCCCTGATCGAGAAGCATCGAATCACCGACTGTCACATCGTACCGGTCATTCTCAACTTCCTGCTCGACTCTCCCGATTTCGGAAAATTCGACCTCAGCAGCCTGAAGTGCATCACCTACGGGGCCGCCCCCATGGCACCCGCGCGCCTGCGCGAAGGAATCGAGAAGATCGGGCCCGTCTTCATGCAGGACTACGGCGCCTCGGAGGCCGGCGCCCTCACCATCCTCGACATCGAAGATCACGTCGTCGACGGCCCGCCCGAAAAGGCGAAACGCCTGGCCTCCTGCGGAAAGCCGATTCCCGGTGTCAGCGTCAAGGTATTGAACGAGAAAGGAGAGGAGGTCGAGCCGGGCGAGATCGGTGAGTTGACGACGAAGAGCCCCATGGTCATGAAGGGGTACTGGAAGATGCCCGAGGAGACGGCGGCGTGCCTCAAGGATGGGAGGTTCCACACCGGCGATCTCTGCACGGTGGACGAGGACGGCTACATCTTCGTCAAGGATCGCAAGAAGGACATGATCATCAGCGGAGGCTACAACATCTACCCTTTCGAGCTGGAGAGCGTTCTCCAGGAGCACCCCGCGGTCGCGGATGCCGCCGTCTTCGGGATTCCCGACGACCAGTGGGGTGAGGGCGTCTGCGCCCAGGTCGTTCTCGGCGCGGAAACGAAGGCGACCGAAGACGAGCTCATCGAGTTCGTGAAGCAAAATCTGGCCAGCTACAAGAAGCCCAAGAAGATCGAATTCGTGGATCAGCTCCCGAGAACGCTGAGCGGCAAGATCCTCAAGCGAGAGCTGCGGGAGAAGTACTGGCAGGGTCGAGAGCGAAGGGTCTAGCAAGCAAGCGCCGCGAAGCGGCGCGCGCAGCGAGCCGAAGGCGAGCGGAGTCGATCAGACTGGCCGAGCGAAGTTCACAAGGCTAGCCCGGCACTGAGCGGGAGAACGCCTCGCCGGTCTCGTCGACCAGGCGCCGAATCACCTCTGACGCCGTGGGCACGTCGTGGATCAGGCTCGAGCTCTGGCCCGCCGCCATGGCCCCGATGTCGATCTTTCCCTCGCGGCGGGCGGCCAGGTAGGGGTCGGCGCCGAGCCACTCGGCGATCACGCCGAGCTGCATCGGGAAGGGCTGGATCCTCTCGATCAGCTCCGAGGCCTCCCAGGCCTCGGTGGTGTCGTTCTTGATCACCCGGCAGGGCTTGCCGCTGAAGCAGCGGGTGCGCGTGGTGCCCTCCTCGTCGATCTCGACGATCCGCTGCTTGTAGGCGTCGTGGGCATAGGCCTCCTCACAGGCGACGAAGCGCGTACCCATCCAGACGCCGATCGCCCCCATGACCAGCGCCGCTGCGATTCCGCGTCCATCGCCGATGCCGCCCGCGGCCACCACGGGGACATCCACGGCGTCGATCACCGCGGGCAAGAGCGTCAGCGTGCCGATGCGCCCGGTGTGTCCGCCGGCGTCGTGGCCCTGCGCCACCACCACGTCGACGCCGCTCGCGGCGACGCGCATCGCGTTTCGCGTGTTGCCGACCAGGGCCAGGACCTTGATGCCCAGCTCGTGGGCGGTGGGGACCACCGGCCCGGGGTTGCCCAGGCCGCTGGCCAGAACCGGGACCTGCTCCTCGAAGACGACGTCGATCTGCGCCTGCACCTCGCGCGTGAATGCCGCGGCTGCCTCCCCGGCCGGGGGGCGACCCATGGTCGCGAACAGGATGTCGACGCCGAAGGGCCGGTCCGTCAGGCCCCGAACCTTCTTGATCTCTTCGCGGAGCCCCTCGGCACGGAGCGACGCGGCGCCGATCACGCCCAGACCGCCCGCCGCGGAGACCGCCGCGGCCAGCTCGCCGCGCGCCACGTATCCCATGCCCGCCTGGACGATCGGCACCTCGATGCCCAGCATGTCACAGAGCGGTGTCTGAAGACTCGGATGCATTGTCGAACCTCCCGGCCGGCTCTCCTCGACAGCATAGCTGCCTGCGCGGCGAGGTCGCTCGCCGGTTTTCGGTCGCCCACAGTTGGAGCTTCCGCTATAAGGGCGAAGTCGCCGAGACCTTCGTCAACCGAGCCGGGAGCTCGATGAAGAGAATCGTCTCGATCGCCCTCCTGGGGCTCGCTGCACTGATGGGGATCGCCTGGTACACGGGCCTTGTGGACCGGGTGCTGGTGCATCGATTCGTCCGCCAGCCGGAACGGGAGAACCTGGCGCGACAGCTCGCCACTCCCCCGGGCTACGCAGGCCGGCGCGAGCCGGACTTCTCGCCATTCCAGGCTCGGCTGGCAGAGCTCGGCGAGGCGCGTGCGCGCGAGCTCGACGCCCTGCTCGAGGATGCGAGCATCCTCGACATCCAGCGTTCCTTCGATACTGGCCGGCTCAGCTCCGAGGAGCTGCTGCTCCACTACCTCCGTCGGATTCTGGACTACGACGGTGCGCTCCACAGCGTGAGCGAGCTCGATCCCGACGCGATCCTGGCCGCCCGGAGGTTGGACGCGGAGCGCGCCCGGGGAGAGCTGCGCGGGCCGCTGCACGGCATCCCGATCCTCCTGAAGGACAACATCTCCGCGGGAGGTGCGCTGCACACCACGGCCGGCGCGAAGGCGCTGGAGCGCCTCCGCGCGAGCGACGACGCGTTCCTCGTGCGACGCCTGCGCGAAGCAGGCGCAGTCGTGATCGGCAAGGCGGCGATGAGCGAGTGGGCCAACTACATCTCGAGCCGGCTCCCGAACGGCTTCAGCTCCGTGGGCGGCCAGGTGCGAAACCCGTACGGTGCCTTCGACGTGAGCGGATCGAGCTCCGGCTCGGCAGTCGCGGTGGCTGCGAATCTCGTCACGGCCGCCGTCGGTACGGAGACCTGGGGGTCGCTCATTGCTCCCGCGTCCCAGAACAGCATCGTGGCCGTGAAGCCCTCCATGGGCCTGGTGAGCCGTGCGGGGATCATTCCCATGGTGGAGGCCCAGGACACCGCCGGCCCGATGGCGCGCAGCGTGATGGATGCCGCGATCCTGCTCGAGGTGCTGTCCGGAGAGGACGCGAACGACCCCGCCACCGGGCGAGTGCGGCGGGCGGTGGACTTCCACCGCGGCCTTCGGGAAGCAGAGGACCTTACGGGAAGGCGCGTCGGTGTGGTTCGCCTTCGCGGCGACGTCGCCGAGGGCGACGGTGAAATGCTGGACGCTGCGCTAGCGGTGCTGGAGAAGTGCGGCGCCCAGCTCATCGAGCTCCCACCCGTTGCGCTCCTCGACATCCGGGCGGACCGGGGCGACTTCTTCCTGCTCGCCGATCACGACTTCAGGCGCGGTGTCGATGCCTTGCTCGAAGCGACCGGAGCGCCGGTTCGGTCGCTGGCGCAGGTGATCGCCTGGAACGCGGAAGATCCGGAGAAGCGTGCGCCGTTCGGTCAGGACCTGCTGATCGGCGCCCAGGGGAGCGGAACGACGGAGACGGAGTACCGGGCGACACGAGCGCGGAGCATCACGCGCAGTCGAGAGCGGATCGACGGATGGCTAGCCGATCACCGTCTCGACATGCTGGTCGCCATCGGAATGCCCTTCTACGTGAACTACCCGGCAGCGGGCTATCCGGCGGTGAGCGTACCGGCCGGCTACCGCCCGTCCGGAGAGCCGGTGGGTCTCGCCTTCATCGGCGGGTATCTCGAGGAGCGCGCCCTCATCCGAGCCGCCTTCGCCTTCGAGCAGGAGGCCCGAGCCCGGCGGGCTCCCCAGCTCCCACGGCGCTCGGCCGCGCGGAGTGGAGAGCCCGCCACTCGTCCGTGACGAATCGGCGCCGTGCTACCGCGCCGGTTCTCCCCCACTGCCAGAATCCCGGTGGCACAAGAGGGCGCTACTGGTGTTCTGGCCTCGATCCATTTCGGCGGGGTCGGAGGCGGATCCTAGTACTTCCCCCATTCATCCACGGCCTCTCTCAACGCGGCGACGTTCTCCACACGCGCGTTGACGGGGATCGAGCAGCCGGAGGAGAGTATGAAGCCACCACCCCGGCCCACCTCGCTGATCAATCTCCTGCAGTAGGCCAGAACCTCGTCTTTGCCGCGGAACGCCAGCAGGTAGGCCGGGACGTCACCCATGATGCAGCAATGATCGCCCAGGGCGTTCTTCGCCGCGAAGATGTCCGAGTCACCATCCAGCTCCAATATGCAGCTCCTCGGCGGCAGCCGCTTGAAGAGGTCGTAAGCCCTGGTCCAGTTGCTGTCGCATTGAAGCATGACGGTCAGACCGGATTCGATGACAGTGCGTGTGAGATACTCGAGATCCGGCCAGACGAACTCCTCGATGTAGGCCGGCGACAAGAAGGATGGAGATGACCGCGACAGGCCGATGAAGACGCGAGGGACGCCTACGAATTCCGCCATGGTGATGGCCAACGTGGCAGCGTCTTCTCGCAGCAGCCGGGTCGCGGCTCTGACCTTCTCGGGGCGATCGTGAAGGTCGAAGATGAACTCCTGCAAGCTTCTCCCCAGCGACAGCCACTCCAGGGGAAGCTCCAGAAACCCACCCACCGCCATCTCGCAGCCGGTCGCTTCGATCTCTTCGCGGTCCGACCGCGCATCCAGCAGGACCTGCTGCAGCAGCGCCGGCTCGGACTCGGGCGTGATCTCCGGATACAGGCGCCGCCTCACCATCGACTGGAACCGGGAGACACCCACTTCGAGCAGCCGGTCGTAATCGTCCACCGTCAGCGTTTCGGTCTCTTCGAACTGGTGGATCTCGTCGGGAGGCAGCTCCTTTCCCGGGGTCCTGAGCGGGGCCGCCAGGCCCCACTTGAGCAGCGTCTCGTTCGCGGTTTCGGCCGCAAAGGACATGTCCCAGGGCCCAAGCCCCTGCATCGTCTCGATCACGGCGCGAATCCGCTTGGACCTTTCCGACATCAGCTCGGCCATGCTGACACCGGTGTAGGTGGCGGCGTAATTGTCGAGTAGCGGAGCGACGGGAACCCGGTCCGGAATCTCGAGATTGACCACCGACTCGATTCTTTCCTTCGAATTCACTGTCACTCCAGAGCTGCTCCTCGCCGCACCGAAAGGCCCTACTCGCCCCCGTTCAGCTCGCGAACGAAGTCCACTCCTGCGGCCACGGCCCTCAGATTGACTTCGATCAGGTCCTTTCTCGTGAGCGCGTGGGGGATGACCTCCTCGAGCGTCTCGATCCTGACCACACCGGAGGCCGCGGCGTAGACGGCCAGCATGATCACGGAGGCGGTGGCCGTAGAACCGAGGGCGTTCGCCATCTCGGTGGCGGGAACGTGGATCGCCCGCAGGTCGCTTCGCTCCAGCCCGCGGCTGATCAGCGACACATTGACGATCGCGAGGCCCCCGGGCTCCATCGCCGGCTCGAACGCATCCAGTGAGGGGCCGTTCATGGCGATCAGGACGTTCGGCTGGTCGACGACCGGCGCGCCGATGGAGCCCTCGGATGCGATCACCGATGCATTGGCGGTTCCGCCGCGCATCTCGGGCCCGTAGGACGGAAGCCAGGTGACATTGAATCCTTCGGCGGCCACGCAGTTGGCCAGCAGCACTCCCGTGGAGAGCACGCCCTGCCCACCGAAGCCGGCGATCTTGACGAGTTGATCCTCGATCGGCGCCTGCCGCGGTGCGACGCTCCAGTCGGCGTCGCGCTCCGCGCTGAACAGATCCAGCAGCTCCTGGTCGGTCGGGGCCTCGGTGTCGCGGGGCGGCCGGGGCTGGACCTGATCGGTGAGATCGCGGAAGCGGCGGACGGCGAAGACCGGCTCCATGTGCTCGATCATCCACCTGCGCGACTCCACGGGCGACATCCCCCAGTTGACTGGGCAGGGAGACAGGATCTCCACGAAGGAGAAGCCCTTCCTGTCCACCTGCGTCTGGAGAGCCTTGCGGATGGCTCGTCGTGCCTTGAGCACGCGGCTGGGACCGGCCAGCGACACCCGCTCCACGTAGACCGGGGCCTGGAGCGCGTCGATCACCTCGGCCATCCTGATCGGGTGGCCCTCGCTGTCAGCCGATCGGCCCCCCGGCGAGGTCACGGTCCTCTGGCCCACCAGAGTGGTCGGCGCGGTCTGGCCACCGGTCATCCCGTAGATGGCGTTGTTGACGAAGAACACCGTGATGTTCTCGCCCCGGTTGGCCGCGTGCACGATCGCGCCCAGGCCGATACCGGCCAGGTCGCCGTCGCCCTGGTAACAGATCACGATCGCATCGTCGCGGGTCCGCCGTAGCCCGGTGGCCACGGCCGGCGCCTGCCCATGGGCGCACTGGATGTTGCCGTAGTCGAGATAGTAGTAGGCGAAGACGCTGCACCCGACCGGTGAGCAGAAGATGACGCGGTCGTTGACGCCCATGTCCGAGGTGGCCTCGGCGATGAGCTTGTGAACGACGCCATGGCCACAGCCGGGGCAATAGTGGGTGACCTTCTCGCCTTCGCCCTTGCGGACGAACTCGTCGTAGAAGGCCTCCGGCCGCCCGTGCTTGAGGATCTCCGTCTCGCTCACAGGTCGCGCTCCATGCGCTCCATGATGTCCTGCACGGACGGCACCATGCCGCCCATCCAGTTGTACAGCTCCACGGGCGCTCGATCTCCAACGGCGAGTCGCACGTCGCGCACCATCTGCCCGTTGCTCAATTCCACGACGATGATCTGCTCTGCCTTTCCCGCGAGCTGCTTCAGCCGCTCGGTGGGGAACGGGAAGAGCGTCTTCGGCCGGAGCATCCCTGCCCTAAGCCCACCGCGGCGCAGCTCCCGTACGGCCGTCAGGCAGATGCGCGAGCAGATACCGTAGGCGACGAACAGGATCTCCGCGTCGGCCGCGTCGTGCTCCTCGTAGTCGACCAGCTCCCCCTGGAGGCGCGCGTACTTCGCGACCAGCCGCTGATTGATTTCGCACAGCTGATCCGTCCGCATGAAGATGGAGGTGATCACGTTCTTGCGGCTCTCGGCATCGCCGTAGAGCGCCCATTCCTTCCGCCCGCCACGTCGGACCTTCACCGGCAGGGCGACCGGCTCCATCATCTGACCGATGTGAGCGTCGGCGAGGATGAAGACGGGGTTGCGGTACTGGTCCGCGACCCCGAACGCCTGACAGGTCAGGTCGCACATCTCCTGGACGGAGTTGGGCGCGAACACGATGTTCTTGTAGTTGCCGTGGGCGCCACCCGTCACCACCGTGTCGTAGTCGCTCTGCTCCGGCCAGATGTTTCCCAGGCCGGGTCCGCTGCGCTGGACGTCGACGATCACGCAGGGAAGCTCGCACGCGGCGATGTAGGAGATGCCTTCGGACATCAGACTCACACCCGGGCCGGACGAGGCCGACATCACGCGCGCCCCGGCCGCTGCGGCGCCGTAGATCATGTTGACCGCGTTGACCTCGGATTCCGCCTGGAGGAACACCCCCTCTGCCCTCGGGAAGAACTCCGCCGCGGCGTGGGCGATCTCGCTGGCGGGCGTGATCGGGTAGCCGAAGAAATGCGTGGCTCCGCCGAGGATCGCGCCGCGCACCGCGGCGTCGTTGCCCTTCATGAGCTGCTTCATGCCTTGCGGTCCTTGTACACCGTGATCGCATCCGGCTCGGGGCAGACGTAGAAGCAGAAGCCGCAGGCCGTGCAGTCATCGCAGGCGAAGACCGCGTAGAAGTAGCCGAGCTGATTGATCTCCGTGCTTCTCCCGATGCACGCCTTTGGGCAGGATTCGACGCATAGGCTGCAGCCCTTGCACCGCGCTGCGTCGATGACGATGCGACCGTGGGGCACGGCTCAGATCCCCCGGAAGATGTCGTCGCTCGGCGCGCTGAAGTAGTTTGCGTCGCGAACGTCTTCCCTGGCGAAGTTGATGTCGTCGACCTGCTCGATGATCGATTCGGGCATCTCGGCGATGTGAAGATGATGACCCGGGCATCCCAGCCGTGCGCAGACGAAGATCTTGTTGTCGCCGGGAAGCGCCAGGACGATGCATTGGTCGCAGCAGCCTTCTGGACACTCCCGCTTCGCGATCAGCGAGCAGCCGCAACTCGGGCACGCAGCAGCCACGATTCCCGGCTTGGGAATGAAGCCGTAGAGCTTCTCGTGTCCACCCCAGAACGGGTCCACGAACATGAGACCGCCCACGTCTCCGGTCTCGATCTGCATCTTGATGGAAGGCTCGCCGTGGATTCTGACCGCGGCGTCCATCAGGCTGCAGCCCGCCGGGCAGGTGACCTCCTCGACCACCAGGAAGCGCCTGCCGTGTTTGTTGAGGAAGAGGAATCCCTCGGGCAGCAGCTCGAGGAACTCCGTGGGGATCTCCTTGTCGATGAGCTTCATGCTGAGACCTCCCGCTCGCCGGTGGATTCCGGCCGCACCCAGCGAGATCGGTAGGCTTCACAGTCTAGGCCACCGCCCCCTGCTTCCGCTCCCCAGGTCACAGCGAAGACAGCGCCGCACTTCCTCGACTGCAACCTTATCGGCGAGACGCTCTTCCACCTGGATGAAGCCCCCCGCCCTCTCCCCCGCGGGTTGCAGGGAGCTGCAGGTCTTCGTGGGGCTACGATACAGCCATCCGGGCAGCCTCCTCCGCATGAATCGCTGCCGTGTCGTAGAGCCTCACACCAGTATGCTGCTGCTCGACCAGCAAGCCGATCTCCGTGCAGCCGAGAATGACGGCCTCGGCGCCTCTCGCATGCAGGGCGTCGATCGTCTCGAGGCACTTCCTCCTGGAAACCTCCGAGATCCTCCCGAGGCACAGCTCGTCGTAGATCACCTCGTGGATCATCTCCCGCTCAGCGTCGTCCGGAACCAGGACGTCGATCCCGAACTTCTCGGTCAGCCTTCCCTTGTAGAAGTCCTGCTCCATCGTGAACCGCGTGCCGAGCAGGCCGACGCGGCGGATTCGATCGCCGAGGAGCCGCTGTGCAGTGGCATCGGCGATGTGTAGGAGCGGGATGGAGACCGCTGCTTCGATCTCCGGCGCGACCTTGTGCATCGTGTTGGTACAGATGACCAGAAAGTCGGCGCCGCCCGCCTCGACAGATCGCGCCGCGCCCGCCAGGATGTCGGCGGTCTCCTGCCAACGACCGGAGTGCTGCAGCTTCTCGATCTCCTCGAAGTCGACGCTGTACATGCATATCTTGGCAGAGTGGAGACCGCCGAGCGCTGCTTTGACGCCCTCGTTGACGAGCCTGTAGTAGCTCAACGTCGACTCCCAGCTCATCCCTCCGAGCATACCGATCGTCTTCATGTCGTATTGCTCCCCTTCATCCCGACTCGTCACGACCGGCCGCAGGCCGAAGCGGCCGACATCGGCGATGAGCGGCGATTCTGGAAGTCGGGCGAGGCCATGCCGCTCTGCAGCCCCTTCTCTCAGTCGGTGATGGCCAGTAGATCGACGTAGACCGTCAACTGATCCGCCCCGGAGATCAGGCTGGCCATCAACCGTACCGCCGGCCCTCGCGGTAGGTCGCGACGACTCGGATCTGGTCGAGGCGGTCGGGGTCCACCTCACGCGGGTTCTCCGAGAGGATGACCAGATCGGCGAGCTTCCCGACCTCGAGACTCCCCACCACGTCGTCCATGAAGAGCTGCCACGCCGCGTCGATGGTCAGGGCCTTGATCGCGGCGTCGACGTCGATCGCCTGCTCCTCGCCGAGCACCTCTCCACTGCGGGTCTTGCGCGTGACGGCGCTGCGCATGAGGAGGAGAGGCTCCGCCGGATACATCGGGGAGTCGTTGTGCAGGGAGCCGCGCAGGCCTCTGCGCACGGCAGCACCGACGGGAAAGCAGATCTCTGCGCGGTCCGGCCCGATGATCTCGTCTCGCATTGCGTCGCCGTAGTAGTAGACGTAGTTGACGTGCCAGCTCGGAGTCAGCCCCAGCTTCGCGGCCCGATCCATCTCGTCGATCGGAAACAGCCCGCCGTGCTCGATGCGGTGGCGGTGATCGCCCCGCGGCGATGCCTCGAGGACGTCCTCGTAGACGTCGATGACGTCGCGGATTGCCCGGTCGCCCTGCGCGTGGACCGAGATCTGACGACCGGCATCGTGGTACTTCTGAACCAGCTCCCTGAACTGGTCCTTCGGGTAGATCGAGGAGCCGCAGCTGTCTCTTGGCACGCCGAGGCCCTCCTGCATCAATCTGCTGTTCAGGTACGGCTCTTCCAAGAGCACGTTGCCCGTTCCGAAGGAGCCGTCGTACCAGAACTTGGCGCCGCCCGACCCGAGGCGGTCGCTTCCCCTGCCGAAGTCCACGGTGGCGCCCTGCTCCAGATCGGTCGCCTTGTCCATGACGAACATCCGGATCGGACAGTCATCGCTCTCGGTTCGCTCCCTCACGATCCGAGCCCAGTCGAGAAATACCGGAAACACTCCCATCGCACCCACCGTGGTGTAGCCCGCCGCGGCGTAGCGTCGGATCTGCCTCTCGATCAGCTCTTCCCCATTCGACTGGGAGCGGAGCAGGTACGGCATCATCACTGGAAGGATCGCCGCCTGCTCGATGACCATTCCGGTCAGCTCGCCGCGAGCGTCCTTCACCCAGGTTCCGCCCTCCGGCTGGGGCGTGTTCCGGTCGATTCCGGCGACCTCGAGTGTCCGGTGGTTCACGTACACCGTGTGCATGCTCTGGATCATGATGAAGATGGGATGGGTCGAGGAGATCTCGTCCAGCGTGTCGGCGTCGAGCGATCCTAGACCCCTGGTCAAGATGGGGTCGTATCCGAAGCCCGCAATCCACTCACCGGGTCCGGTGGTGGCCGCGGCGCGGCGCAGCCTCTCCATCACCTCTGCGCCGTTCGCGTTGTGGAAGCCGCTCAAGTCGATCCAGTCGTAGAGCAGTGCGCTGATCACCGGATGGCTGTGTGGCTCGATCAGGCCCGGCATCAGCGTCATGCCCTGCAGGTCGATCATTCGCGTGTCCCGACCCCGGCGCTGGAACACCTCTTCCCGCGCCCCGACCGCCGCGATCCGCCCACCCGCCACGGCGAGCGCCTCGGCTCCGGGGTTGCGGTCGTCGACGGTGATGATGTCGCCCCCGCTGAAGATCGAATCGGCGGTTCGGCTCATCCTTGCATCCACTCCGCCAGCGCCGCGCCAATCTGGTCCGGACTGTCCTCTTGAATGAAGTGGTTCCCCTTCACCGTGACCTCGGTCTGATTCGGCCACTTTCGGCAGAACTCCCGCTGCGGCCCGGTCAGAATCGCGCCGGGTTCAGCGTTGATGAAGAGCTTCTTCACGTCGCACTCGGCCAGCCAATCCGCATAGCTTTGCGCAATCGCGACCACATCCGCGGGCTCCCCCTCGATCGGTATCTGCCTCGGCCAGGTGAGAGTCGGGCGACGCCCCTCGCCCGGATCGAGAAACGGTCGTCGGTAGACGGCCATTTCCTCATTGGTGAGATTGCGCAAGATCGACCCCGGCAGTACCCGTTCGACGAAGACGTTCTTCTCGAGCACCATCTCCTCGCCCGCCTCCGAGCGAAACCCTTGGAACACTCCTCTCGCGGCATCAGGCCACTCGGCCCAGGTCACGGGACGCACGATTGCCTCCATGTAACAGATGCCGCGCACGGCAGCGCGATGCTCGTTGGCCCAATGAAAGCCCAAGGCGCTGCCCCAGTCGTGGACGACCAGCGTGACATTCGACTCGATGCGCAGGGCATCGAGCGCCGCGCTCCAGTACTTGTAGTGGTCCCGAAACGTGTATCTCTCTGGCCCTGAATCTTCGAGCTTGTCCGAGTCGCCCATGCCGATGAGATCGAGCGCGATACACCGACCCAGGTGCTGCACGTGCGGCATGATGTTGCGCCAGAGGTAGGACGAAGTCGGGTTGCCGTGCTGAAACACGATGGGGGCGCCCTCTCCCATCTCGACGTACGCCATCGTCTTGCCGAGTACGTCGATCGTTTCCTTGGGATGTTCTCGTGCATTCACTCCTGCATCTCCTCTTGCATGGCGGCCAGGCGATCGGACATGTAGATCCCGATGAACTCACCCGCGTCCTTCGGGGGCGTGGTGGCCTCTTCCCGGCGAACCAACACCAGCGAGCCCGTCGGGCACTTGTGCACGCACACACCGCAGCCGATGCACGCGTCCGGGTCCACCGAGATCGCCTTCCGGAACTTGTTCTTCGCTTCGGCGTGCACCTTGAGCTGGATGGCATCCATCGGGCAGCGCTTGATGCAGAGAGCGCACGCCTTGCACTTGTCCGGGGCCGTCTTCAGCAGGTAGTTGGAGGGATCCAGGCTCTTGCCGTGACCCAGCTTGTGGTAGGCCTCGAAGAACATGCAGTAGTCGGGGCAGCAGCTGCAGATCGTGTCGGGCTTGTCCATCCAGTTGGTGAGACCGTGCACCAACCCGGCGTCGGCAGCCTTCTTGAGGATCTCGAGGGTCTCCTCCTTGGTGATCTCCCTCCCCATGTCGTTCTCGACGATGTAGCGGCCCAGGTCGTCGAAGTGGAGGCAGACCTCGGTGGGCTTCGAGCTGTCCTTATAGCTGGGGTCCATGTTGTGTCGCGTCTTGCAGGGACACTCGGAGACCGTGTAGTACTCGAACTTCTCGACGACCTTCGTGACGTCTTCGAAGGGCAGGATCTCGTGGCCGCCCTCGATGGTCTCGCCAATCGGCAGCGACCGCAGCCCGCTCAGGTGCACGTCCCTCCACTGGTCGAACCATCCGTCCAGGAAGTACTTGTTCACGTGGGGCGCCGCGTCCTTGGCGGCTTCGTTCGACTTCCCCGGCCAGTAGATCGCCCGCAGGAAGATGAAGAAGGAGTCGTTCAGCGAGTAGTAGACCGTATCCCCCTCGCACTTGTTGTGGAGCATTCCCTTGACGCACAGCTCCTTGAGCTTCGGCTCCAGCTCGTCGCGATCCATCTGGTTGGCTTCGGAGAGCTCGTCGAGGGTCTTTGGGGCGTCCAGCATCCTCCTGGGGAACCCGGAGAGAAACGCGGCCTCTTCCGGCGTGAGGTAGGAGGAGATCATGGGCAGCCGCGCCTCCGAGTCGGTGAGCCGCCACCACGTCTCGCCCAGCCAGTCGATGAACTCCTGATAGATCTCCTGATCCGTCATCTTCTTCTCCTCTTCGGAACTGCCCGACCGCTGGAGCCGAGCTCCTCGTGATCGTTGTCCTCGCGGGTCAGGCCGTCGGGGCGACCGCCCCCTGACGCGACTCCCTGAGCTTCCGCAGCAGGTCGCGCAGCTGCTTCTGTTCCCCCGCGCTCAAGCCAGTGAGGAACGCCCGGTTGGCATCCGCGAGCAGTGGCTCGATCTTCGCCACCACCTCCCTGCCCTCTTCGGTCAGGCAGACCAGCACGGCGCGGCGGTCCGTCTTGGAGGCCCTGCGCTCGGCGAGGCCCAGATTCTCGAGTCGATCGATGATGCCGGTGAGCGTTGCGCTGGTCAGATGGACGCGCTCCCCCAGGCGACCCGCCGGAGCACCGTCGTCATCGCGGAGCGTGTTCAGGACCATGGCCTGGACGGCAGTCAGCCCGAGCGGCGCCACCTTCCCCTGCCAGTACTGGGCGCCGCTCTGGCCGGCCTTGGCGAGCTGAAAGAAGATGCAGTCCTCGGTCCGCAATCCATCGCCCCCTGATGTCTTGTGTCCATATTACTTGTGTACTAGATAAATGTCCACGGC
Source organism: uncultured Spirochaetales bacterium (assembly GCA_964615365.1). Lineage (GTDB taxonomy): Bacteria > Myxococcota_A > UBA9160 > UBA9160 > UBA6930 > CAVXZE01. Next base: position 8,235 of record CAZTOU010000032.1, on the reverse strand, counting down.
AGGGCGTCCGAGGTCGCGGAGATCGGCGTCGCGCACGCGCGTATTCCGGCTACTTACACACTCCCGAAGTCGCGAAAGACGCGGATCCGGGATCAACAGCCAGGATGAGGCCGTTCAGTCTCTATCCGCAAGTCGGCGGTTCGAGCAGCCGCTGGGCCGGGCGCAGCGCCCGACCAACGATCCCGTGTACCTGCTCGACGTGCTCGTCGACCGTCTCTGGCTTCCAGCTTCGGGTATCGATGGGCTCCAGCACCTCGACCTCGAGTTCTCCCGGGATGAGAGTGAAGCTCCGGTCGGGCAGCCGCTCGTGAGCACCGTGAAGGACCAGCGGAACCACGGGGAGACCGGTGGCAAGCGCCAGGTGGACGAAGCCCTTGCGGAAAGAAAGCAGCCGCCCGTCGCGGCTACGGGTGCCCTCGGGCCAGATCCAGATACTCAGACGGTGCCTGCGGACCAACTCCGCAGTCGCAGCCAGCGCCGCGATGGCGCCCTCCCGATCGCCGCGATCGATGAGCAGGTGTCCGGACAGCCGGTAGGCCCACCCGAAGAATGGAATGCGGGCGATCTCCTTCTTGGCGATTCCGCACCCGCCCATCGGACAGAGCCACATGGCAATCAGCACGTCGAGGACCGAGGTGTGGTTGGTCACGTAGATCGCCGGGCGCGACTCGGCGAGACGCTCCCGGTGTCGCACGCGCGTCCGGACCCCCAGGATCCGGGCGACCGGGGGCGCGAATGTCTTCCCATAGAGGTTGCCGATCCGGATTCGCAGGGGTCTCCACGGTAGCAGCAGTAGCGAGAGCAACAGGTAGAGGACCGCCCCGGAGGAGACCAGGACGAAGCTGGCTGCAATGCGGAGCCAGGTGTCGGCGAGCCCCAGCGCTCGGGCCTCCTGGAGGCCACGCAGATCACCTTGGAGTGCTTGTCGAGGGTCTTCTTCCATAGCTGGGAGCCACCGAGCGTCGGGAGCGCGATCTTTCGGGGCGTGTACCGCCCCGTAGGTGCACGAGATCGGGGCGGAGGCTCGCGCCCTCGCCCCGATGCTCGCCTTTTCGAGCCTGGCCGCTAGCGGCGACCGCCGCGATCCTGAGCCTCGTTGACCTTGATGTTCCGGCCCCCCAATTCCGTGCCGTCGAGAGCGCGGATGGCGTCCTGGGCGGCTTGTGCTTCCTCCATCTCCACGAAGGCGAAGCCGCGCGAGCGGCCGGTCTCGCGGTCGGTGATCACGGCGACCGACTCGACGGTGCCATGGCGACCGAAGAGGTCCTTGAGGTCTGCCTCGGTGCTGTCGAATGAAATGTTTCCTACGTAAAGCTTGTTACTCAACTCGTTGTCCTGTCTTGCCCCGGTCCGATAGGAATCCGACGGAGGCCTTGCGATCGGCATGGCGCCCTCGGAACGTCCGAGCGTGCGCGCGCAGCCAATCTCATCACTCGGCCCTCGTGGACCGGGCGCGAAGGCGTATTCACTTGGGGACGAAGAACAGGCAGACGAGAAAGAACGCCGCGTGGGTCGGCCCGATAAACGCGCTCTCGTGGCAGGGAGCGTAGCCGGGGGCCCAGCGCGCGCAAGCGGCCCGCCCGGAGTCACCCATGCCTGCTACACGGGGGAGCCCCCCTCCCCAGGTTTGCCCCGTGGGGTGGCAGCATGGAGAAGTGTCTACGCAGCGTGATGATGGATCTTCGCCGGCGCTCGGGCTGAGGGCGAATGCCTGCCTTTGGCCTTCAGCGAGCTGGATCGACGACCTCGAGACCGAGCTGCCGCCCAACCTCGTGGAGTTCGTCTACGAGGTTCCCGTAAGAGAGGCACTGGTGGTTGCCGGTCGCGAGCTGTACGAAACGTCGCGCATCCGGCACGCGTGCGCGTACATGAACTCGAGGCATCCCACTGAGACCGCTTGCGCGCGCTCCCTGGCGAGGAGCTGCGAGAGTGCAACATGGATGCGGGCGGCAGAGTCGACGTCCGTCGCATCGGGCTCCTCGACCCGCCGGGCGCCCTCGGTTCGAAGCGAAATCCACCACGAGTCCTTGCTCGCATGATGGACATCATATAAAGTCGCATGTCGGTCATCATGCGAATTGCGAACTCCAGCTCCTCTTGGTCCGGCGCCCTGCCAGAGGGCGGGCCATTGCCATGAAGAAGCCGAGCAGGCGGACAGAGCAAAAGGAGCAGACCCATCAGCGAATCGTCGCTGCCGCCGCGCGCCGGTTTCGGGAGGAGGGGCTCGACGGAGCGGGTGTCCAGCGGATCATGGAAGAGGCGGGCCTGACCCACGGCGGGTTCTATACCCACTTCGGCTCGAAGGCCGATCTGACCGCCGAGGCCGTCACGCTCGCCATCAAGACCGCCCACGAGCAGGGGCTGGAGGGAGCCGATTTCTTGCACGGCCCCGGAGGCACCAGGCGCATGCTCGAGGTTTATCTGAATCGCGCCCACCGGGACAACCCGGGAGCCGGCTGCCCGCTTCCCTCCACCAGCGCGGATGTGGCCCGCGCCGCGCCCGCGGTTCGGCGCGCCTACGCCACCGAGCTTCGCAAGATCATCGAGAGCCTCGAGCGCCGCCTGGAGGATCCCGAGGACGAGGAGGCCCACCAGCGCGCCGTCGGCGCCCTGGCCCTCTGCGTCGGCGGGCTGCTGCTGGCGCGGGCGGTCGACGACGACGCCCTTTCCGATGACATCATGAGAGCCTGTCGGGAGTTCGGCGCGGGATTGCCGCCCGACTCCGAGAGACGGTCATAAGGGGACGGAAATGACGGATCAGGAAATCTATCAGCGGTTCATCGACTACCTGAACAACCCGGTCTTTGGGTTCACGGAATCAGAGCACATGATGCCCATGATCAGGTCGTTCATTACGCCTGAAGAGGCGGAGCTGATGACGGGATTTCCAACGACCGACACGAGCCTCGACGAAATCGCTGCCATGAAGCAGATGGACCCCGCCGATCTGGCCCCGAAGGTCGAAGCGCTCTGCAGGAAGGGGCTGGTCTACGAGGCCATACACGAGGATTCGTCTCTCTACCGGTTGGTGCTCGCCCCCGAGATGTTTCTCCGCATGACCTATTGGGACGGGAAGGACGAGGAACCCACCCGGACCATGGCACCTCACGCAAACAAGTACTACATGGACGGCTGGTGGGATCAGGCCAAGCCCTTCCCGCATCCCCAGCTGCGGGCGCTGCCCATCAATCAGACCGTCGAGTCCGGGAAGACGATTCTGCCCTTCGAAGACGTCCTGAAGGTCGTCGACAAGTACGAGTACTACTCGGTTTCTCACTGCCCCTGCAGACAGAGACACAAGCTGGATCCGGACTACAGGGAGAGCCCCTTCCCCTCCGAGGTCTGCCTCCACTTCGACGAGCTCGGCCGATACTGCGTGAAGCATGGCCACGGAAGGGAAATCACCAAGGAGGAGACTCTCGAGATCCTGAAGAAGGCGGCGGATGCCGGCCTGGTTCACGGTCTCGAGAACCAGACCGAGAACCCGGAGACGATCTGCAACTGCGACCTCGAATACTGCACGTTCTTCAAGCCCCATCATCAGCTCGATTTCGAAAAGAGCCTGGACCAGTCGAACTACCAGGTCGAGGTCACTCCGGAGACCTGCAAGGCTTGTGGCCTCTGCATCAGACGCTGCCCCATGGACGCGATCCAGATGAAGTTCTCCACCAGGGCGACCAACAAGTACAGGAAGGCGGTCGTGGTGGATACTGAACTGTGCATCGGATGCGGTGTCTGCGTCCACAAGTGCAAGACCAAGTCGATCACGCTCACACGAAGAGAAGAAACGACCCAACCCCCGAAGTCCGCGAGGGATCTCACCAGGCTGAATGTCACGGCCGCGCTTGCCGCGAAGGAAGCAAGCACTCAGTGAACGGGTGTCCCCGGTCCAGCCCGTCCCGACCATGCCTACGGCCGTGACGAGGAGCTGCTGGTGGCCCGGATCGTTGCGTTGGCATGAGAGTACGGGTGGCTTTTTCTCTAACATAGGAAGCAGTACGACAGCCGGGGTCAAGTCAGCACCTCCATCGCAGCGACCAGGAGCAGGAGATCACGCAGTGGATCTCGGCGAGCGTGCCCTGGGACGCGGAGGAGGAAGGGTCGTAGCCGCAGTGGGTGCGGAATCGCTGGAATTGCACTAATCGATGGCCTCTCGCCCAGGCGGAGAGACATCAGGGAGGAAGCTCGAGTGGGATCGATCGACGGCGGAGCAATGTTCGGCAAGGCGTTGCGCAACGAGGGCGTGGAGAAGGCGTTCGTTCTCTGCGGCGGTCACATCATGCCGATCTTCTACGGCATGCGGGATGCGGGAATCGAGATCATCGACCTCCGGCATGAGTGCGCGGCCGTGTACGCGGCCATCGCGTACGCACAGGTATCCGGAAAGCCCGGGGTTGTGGTGACGACCGCCGGTCCCGGCGTGGGCAATACGCCGGCGGGCATGATGGAGGCGGAGAGCCTGGGGGTGCCGCTCATTCAGATCGGCGGCGCGGTGGCGATGGGCCAGACCGACGCGGGCGATCTGCAGGACATGGGCACGCTGAAGCTGATGGCCTCCTGCTCCAAGTGGGCGCGCAAGATCACCAGCACGGCGCGGATTCCCGAGTACGTGTCGATGGCGTTTCGCCAGGCCACCGATGCGAGTCCAGGGCCAGTGTACCTGGAGATCCCGACGGATCTCGTGTTTCAGGAGATGGACGAGGCGCAGGTGCACTACCCACGGAACTCTCGCACGGAAGCGATCCCCTGTGGCGATCCGGCACTGGTAGACGAGGCGGCGGAGCTCCTCGCCAATGCGGAACGGCCAGCTGCGATCGTCGACGACGGGGCGAGATTCAACATCGGGGAGCACGCGGGGGCGGTGGCAGAGCTCTCGGACTACCTGATGATGCCGGTGAGCGTGAACCGGATGTGCCGGGGATTGCTCGGAGACGAGTCGAAGAACCCCCAGCTCAAGATGGGCGGGGGGATGGTGCAGGCGGACGTGATCCTGGCGCTGGCCTGCCGCTTCGACTTCCGGATGGCACAGGGAAGGCTGCTTCCGCAGGATGCGAAGATCATCCAGGTCCATCAGGACGCCCGACAGATCGGCTTCAACGTGCGGGCGGATGTCGGCATCGTTGGAGGTGCGGGCCCTGTGGCGAGCCAGATCCTGGAGGCGTTGAAGGGCAAACGGCGCAGACAAGAGAACGCCCAGTGGCTGGACACGGCCAGGCTGATCTCCGAGGCGGGAGCGAAGGCATTCACCGACGGGTTCGTCGCGGAGGGGACTCCGATTCATCCCGGGCGCTGTGCGGCCGAGGTAGCGAAGTTCATGGAGGCGGACGGCCGGGACTGGACGCTGATCACGGACGGCGGTGAAGCCATGGTATGGATGGGTGGCGCGGCGACTGCGTATCGCCCCGGCCAGATCCTCGGCACGGGATCGAACGGCACGATCGGCACGGGCCCCGGTCTGGCCGTCGGCGCGTGGGCGGCCAATCGAAAGCCGGTGTTGTGGTACACCGGTGACGGGAGCTTCGGCTTCTACCCCATGGAGCTCGACACCATGGCGAAGCAGGGAATCCCGGTGGTGTGCGTGATCTCCAACGACTCCGCGTGGGGCATGATCAGGCTGGCCGAGGCGTACATCCGGGCCGAGGACGTCAAGGAGAAGGGCCACTGCAACGTGGAGCTCCACCACATGCGGGCCTACGAGAAGATGGTGGAGATGTGGGGTGGGCACGGCGAGTGCGTCACCGATCCGGTGGAAATCGTTCCAGCCATCCGGCGGGCGGCAGCGAACGGGAAGCCCTCGATCATCAACGTCGAGATCGACAAGGTCAGCCTGTCGCCGTTCATCGCAGGGTACGCCAAGGCCGTGAAACCTACCTAGTAGCGATGCCACCGAAATGTTCGCCGCGGTAGGCGACGCAGTTCATCATCCACGTCCGGCTCAAGACCCACCCGGGCGAGAGCGGACACCGCGCCCACCAGGCGACAAAGTTCCGCGAGACAAAGTTGAGAAATCTCGCGGGGTTGCTGGTGGGCCCTCCAGGGTTCGAACCCGACGCCGGGGCAAAAAGCATAAGTAATTTCAGCTAGTTACAAGACCGCAAATCGCTTGGCGACAAGTTGGCGACAAACGAGCGTTCAGCGGAGGCTCGCTTTCGAGGCTGGACCCGACATCAGACCTACTCCCTCAGACCAACCTTTGAACACCTACACAGCTTGCACACCTCGATGGGAACGCCTTCGACCGTCATCGTCCTACCTCCTCCCGTACCTTCTCCACCTCCACGGCCACCTCCTTGGGGATGTTGTTCATCGAGAGGTAGGCCGATCGGTACTGGAGGTGCCCGTAGCCTCCCGCCATGTTGTTGGGCTTGAGCGGGTTGGCCCCCACGTCGTTCTGGGTAGCGCCGTCGGGGAACTGGTAGCCCTCCCAGGCGTGGTAGCAGATCAGCGTACCCGGCTGGACGGCCGGTGAGATCTTCGCCCACGGCGTGAACTCGCCGATGTCGTTGTAGACCCGGATCCGGTCGTTGTCCGAGATCCCCCGCTCCCGGGCATCGGCCTCGCTCAGGTAGGCGACCGGTGAGCCCCGCTGGAGGCGAAGCAGCGGCTGGTTGGCGCGGAAGATGGAGTGCTGGCTCCAGCGGTTGTGACCACCGGTGAGCCGCAGCGGATAGGGGCCGCCCGCCGCCACTGGCTCCTTGTGCACGGCCAGCTGCTCACCGACCTCCGTGTACCAGGGGTGGTCGATGTAGAACTGCTGACGGCCGGTCAGCGTCGGCCAGGGGGTCTTGTGCTTGTGGAACCAGCCGAACTGGTTCATCGGCTCGCTGTAGTCGAAGTCACTGAACATGCAGCTGAGCATCATGGCCAGCTCGAGCCCGGCGACCTTCTCGATCTTCACCATGCCGTCCTCGACCGCCTTCTGCCAGGGCTCCTCACCCAGATCGGTGTAACGGGTGAGAGCGGAGTTCCGCATGATGTAGTCGAGCGCCGCCTTCTCGCCCTTCTCGCCCTCCACGTAGACGCCGTCCACGGTGAGCCAGTCGTAGAAGTTCTCCAAGCTGTGCTCCTCACCGATGTGGTCGGTGAATCCCTTGACGCCCCGCGCCCTGGCACGCTCCTGAATCTTCCTGGCGAGGTGGATCATGATGTCCCACTCGTGCCTGGACTCGTAGAGCGGGGGAACCGCCCGGTCGCCCACCACCACGTAGGGGATGTAGGACATCGTGTACTTGATGCCCGGCTTCTCGTAGTACCCGCAGGCCGGAAGGATGTAGTCGGACCACATCCCCGAGGTCGACATCCGGAAGTCGCAGGTGACGATGGTGTCGATCTGCTTCCACAGGCTGTCGCGGATGGTCCTGGCATTCGGCCATCGCCGCAGCGGGTTGGGGCCCGAGTAGTACAGGAACTTCGGCTTCTTGGGCGGCATGGGATGGATCGGCTGGATGCCCTGCTCGATGATCTCCTTCATGTACTCGGAGATCGGACGGGGTAGCGCCGGATCCGCGTAGGCGTCGTTCCCCGCAGCCTCGGCGAACTTGGGATCGTGCGCGTAGAGCCATGGTATGAGCGGCGTGGACCGCATCCTCTGACTTGAGATCCAGAACATCAGCTTGGAGATGTTCTGCATCTGGGGATGCTCCATCGGGACTTCCATCCGCGGCTCGGTCTGGAGCTCCTCGCCCATTCCGATCAGGGCGAAGCCCGGGAACGGCCACCAGGTGGACACCTTGATGCCCGAGCCCGGCTTCCCACCCGAGTTGCCGGTCAGCGCCATCAGGTAGACCATCCCGCGCTGGAAAAGGTCCGAGTGGTAGTGCTTGCAGGCGCCCCAGGAGGAGAAGATCATCGCGGACTTCGCCTTTGCCATCTCCCGCGCCACCACCCGGATGTTCTTGGCCGGAACCCCGGTGATCTCCGCAGCCCGCTCCGGCGTGTACTCCGCCAGATGCGCCTTCAAGAGCTCGAAGACCGGACGCACCCGCACCTGCTTGCCGTCCAGCAGACGCACCTTGTGCGCCCCCTCGAGCGCCGGATCCGTCTCCTCGTCCAGCGCGATCGTCATTACCTCGGAGCCCCAGGTGCCCGTGGCCAGCTGCTTGCGACCCTTGGCGGCGTTCCAGAAGTAGAACTGCTCGTCGGAGCCCCCCTCGACCACGTCGCTCTCGCGCAGGAAGCGGCCGTTGTCGTCCCGCACCAGGAAGGAGAGATCCGTCTGCTCCTTGATGTAGGCGA
>CAZTOU010000031.1:0-58575 GCA_964615365.1 uncultured Spirochaetales bacterium | reverse complement strand
GCTCGGTCTCCGCGCTCGCCAGCTCGCTCTCTCCCTGCAGCATCACCGCCTCCGTGTTGGCCGTCCCCCGGGGGACCTCGCCTCAAATGGGAGCACGAAGATAGGGACCAAGGAGAATAAAAGCAATAAAAAAATTGAAAAACTTGCGTTAACTGGTGAGGCGGACGGTCGATGGGCCTCGCGGCGCCTCCGCCAGGCGCTCGCCTCCCCGCCGAGCGCCGGCTTGGTTCCCCGAGCGTTCGGCTCTGGCTCGGGATCAGCGCGCCGGGGCGGCCGGGAGCTGGGGCCAGATCCGGTAGGCGTCGAGGACCTGGGTGTCCTCCTCGTGCGTCTCGACCTGCAAGCCGTTCGGGAGCTGCATGGTAAACCGGAAGCTCATCGCGGTCTTCACCGCACCCACCCCGGCGGCGAACCACTCCAGGGTTTCGATGCTGCCTCCCCGGAGCTCGAACTGCACACCTTCCATGGTCGTGGAGCCGCTTACCGTTCCGGTATAACGGATCTTGAGGCAGTTCGAGAAGCTGCCGGCCCGCGTCGTCACGTTCTCGAGGCCGATCACCTCCCCGCGAAGCTCAAAGCGAAGGCCGTCGGCGATCAGCGCTCCAGCATCCCACTTCATTCCCGGTCTGGGCGCGGAGGGGATGCTCACCAGCGGTCGGAGCACCCGGATCGGGGCGCCGTCGATCTCGCCGGTGTGCATCGTCAGGCTCCCGTCCTGGGAGGAGACCACGCTCTTCTGGGTCGTCGATTCCGGGAGCTGCGTGGCGACGTCCGACGCCGAGGTACTGGTGATCACCTCGAAGGCCCGCTTCGCCCCCGCGACGCTCCCCAAGCTCCGGGTCACCTCCTCGACGGTTCGGCCCTCGATGCGGGATTCCTGTGCCTGGCCGTCGGGGAGGGTCAGAGTCCGCGTCCGGGTCAGCTGGTAGCTCCAGCGGTACGGTCCGGGCACATCCTTTACAGAAGTCCGGGGACATCGTTTACACCCAGGAGATGCCCTGGATGGAAACGGATGCGAGAAGACAGCGCCGACAGTTCTATCGCGACTACGCAAGTGGCCAGTGGTCGATGAGCGAGTTGTGTGACCGGTATCAGATCTCCCGGCCCACCGGCTACAAGTGGGTCGACCGGATAGAGAGTGAGGGCCTGAAGGGGGTCGGGGACCGCTCCCGGGCACCGTACCACCGTCCGAACCGAACCCCCGAAGAGATCGAACGGGAGATCCTGGTACTTCGAGAGAAGTACGGCTGGGGGGCGACCAAGCTGCGCCAGATGATCCAGAGGAGGCATCCGAGTTGGAGACTTCCGGCCCGCAGCACGATGAACGAGCTTTTGGATCGCCACGGCAAGCTTCGCAAGAACCGTCGGAGGCGACCGTGGAAGCACCCTGGAGCCGTTCCGTTGGAATCGGCTGGCCCCAACCAAATCTGGCCCGCGGACTTCAAGGGTCAGTTCAAGACCGGCGACGGGAAGTACTGCTACCCGCTGACCGTGACGGACCACTACAGTCGGATGCTCTTGCTATGCAAGGGCCTGCCTTCGATTCGCACAGAAGGCGTGAAACCCGCCTTTCGGACCCTGTTTCGTGAACATGGGCTTCCTGACGCGATCCGGACAGATAACGGCGCCCCATTCGCCTCGAGGGGAATCCACGGACTCTGCGAGCTCAACATCTGGTGGATGAAGCTCGGGATTGTGCATCAACGAATCCGCCCTTCGAATCCGCAGCAGAATGGTCAGCACGAGCGTATGCACAAAGATCTGAAGCGGGAGGCGGCCAGGCCACCTGCGGAGAATCTCGCCAAGCAACAGAGGCGCCTCAATCTCTTCCAACAGCGCTACAACCACGAACGACCGCATGAAGCACTCGATGGTGACTTCCCCGCGGAACGGTGGCAGCCGTCTACCAATGAGTACTCGGGTCGCCTCCGGCAACCCGAGTATCCGGGCCACTTCGAGATCCGTACGGTCACCGCCCGCGGGACCTTCCATCTTCTCTCCGGTCAGTACTTCCTGAGCAATGCGCTTGCGGCGGAATACATCGGACTTGAGGAAGTCGGCGATGCTGTCTGGAACATCGTCTACTACAACACCGTCCTTGGGCGGATCGACCTGCAGACAGGTAAGATCACCGGAGGCGACATTGTGTAAACCTTGTCCCCGGACTTCTGTAAACCATCAGCCCGACCGGTCAAGCGGTTTCCCTTCTCCAAGGGGTACCACCCGCCGCCGGTGCCAATTCGCGGGCCCGCCTCCGCCGCCGCACCGAGCAGCAGCAGGGCCGCGGCGAGGGCCGCCGCCCCCTGGTTTCTTCCGACTCCGAGTCGTGTTGTAGCCACGGTGCGTCCCCCCTCTCGGCTCCAATGGACCCCGATGCCCTTCGGCAGACCGGGAGAGCCGCTAGAGAGAGCCGCCCGGGCAAGCTCGGCCCCTGCCCGCAGCGATCCCGAAAGCTTCATGAAAACGCGTGGTTGGGAAAATGCTCGGGCTGACTTCGGGGCACCGCAGGGCGGCTTCGGGTCCTGCCGGGGTTCGCACCCTCCGCTTGGTCTCGAGAAGAGAGACGGCTAGCCTGACAGCGGCGGTGCAGAGGCTGTGGCGAGGGCCACTCCTCGAAGACCGCATTCCGGGGCGCACCAAACCCGATACGGAGGCCCGCGGTGATCCGAGCTCGAGTGCTGGGTGCCGGTGGATTCGGCGGCGCCAACATCATCGAACTGCTGACCGCGCATCCCGAGGTCGAAATCGTCTCCCTGGTCGACATCCAGGGCGCGGGCTCGCCCATCAGTGCCCAACACACGCACCTGACGGGCGTCTGCGACGTGACCGTTTCGCTTCCCGACGAGGCGCCGTGGGACGGCTCCGTCGACCTGGTCCTCTGCGCCACCCCCGACGGCGTCGGGATGACCCAGGCGGGGGACTGCCTGAAGGCGGGTGCCCGAATGATCGACTACAGCGGCGACTTCCGCTTCGACAGCGCCGAGGCCTACGCCCGCTACGCCGAGCGGATCGGGCGCGATCCGGCCCACGCAGCCGCGGAGCTCCTTCCCCGGTCGGTCTACGGCCTGACCGAGCTGCACCGGGAAGAGATCTCCGAGTCGTCTCTGGTGGGGAACCCGGGGTGCTTCGCCGTTTCGGCGATTCTGGGCGCAGCCCCCGCGGTGCGGGAAGGCCTGATCGATCTCGACACGATCATCTGCGACGCCAAGACCGGCGTCTCCGGCGCCGGTATCAAGCCGGCGCAGACCTTCCACTATCCGCTGCGCTACGAGAACATGAACGCCTACAAGATCGCCGCGCACCAGCACAATTTCGAGGTGGAGCGGGAGCTCTCCCTGCTGGCGGACGCCGAGCTGCGGGTGACGCTCACGACGCAGGTCGTTCCGCTCTGCCGCGGAATCATGACGACGGTCTACGGCCAGCTCCGTGACTCGTCGACGACGGCGGAGAGACTCTTCGAGGCGTACCAGGCGTTCTACCGGGACTCGATCTTCGTGCGCGTGGAGCCGCAGGGAGCTCCCACCTCGAACAACGACGTGCGCGGCTCCAACTCCTGCGTGCTGTCGGTCAACGTCGACGCTCGCACTGGGCGGATGATCGTCGTCTCGCACATCGACAACCTGATGAAGGGCCAGGCCGGGTCGGCGCTGCAGAACATGAACGTGATGTTTGGCCTGGACGAGGGGCTCGGACTGCGCCGCCCGCCGTTCTATCCCTAGCTCGCTCTTTGCCGGGTGCGAGCCGATCGGTGAGATTCATCCGCTACGAGGAGTCGAGACCGGCGGCGATGAGGGCGGCGCTCGCCGAGGCGCCGACGGCCTACCTGCCGGTCGGCCCCCTCGGATGGCGGGGCGACGGGGTGCCGCTCGGCGAGGCCGGCTCCCGGGCGCGGCGCTTCTGCGAGAGGGAGGCTGCGCGGACGGGGGGCGTGGTGTTTCCTCCCGTCCAGTGGAGGGGCTTCGGCGTCGGCGACCTGCCCTTCACCGTCGAATCCTCCCCGGCCTCCCTCCGCTATGTGCTCGAGGAGGGCCTTCACCAGCTCGCTGACTGGGGATTCGAGAGGATCGTCGTCTGCGACGGCGGTGGGGCGCCGGCGCAGCGCGAGCTGCTCTCCCAGACGTGCGCCCGCATCACGGGGCTGGGGGAGGGGGGCGCGGCGGCCGAAGTGGTCCGGGCCTCCTCCGGGGAGGATGGATCCCTCGAATCCGGCGCGCCGACCGCCCGGGAGACGGAGGAGCCAGGACCGATAGGCACGAAGGGGTTCGCGCGGTTCGAAGAGTCCACACCGGAGCAGCTCGGGGAGCTGATCGCGGGGTCGCCGCTCGCCTACCTGCCGCTCGGTGCGCTCGAGTGGCACGGTGAGCACGGACCGCTGGGGCTCGACGGAATCAAGGCACACCACATCTGTGAGCGCACGGCCGAGCGCACCGGCGGGGTGGTGTTCCCGCCTCTCTTCTGGGGGGCGTTCGACACCATGCCCTTCCCGTTCACGTTTCACTTCGAGAGAGAGCGGCTGGAGCCCCTGGTGCGAGCGCTGCTGGTGCAGCTCGCCGACTGGGGCTTCGAGGTGATCGTGCTCCTGACCGGCCACTATCCGCCCACCCAGATCAAGATGCTCCGAAAGCTCTGCCGCAGCTTCAACCGGCAGGGCAGGGCGCTGTCGCTGGGCGTGCCCGAGATGGTCTTCGCCACGGACATCGAATACTTCGGAGATCACGCGGGCATGTGGGAGAGCTCGATGATGATGGCGATCCAGCCGGAGTGGGTGGATCTCTCGGCGATGCCGAGTGGCCTCTCCGTGATGGAACGCCTCGCGCGATACGGCACCATGGGCCAGGACCCGACCGCGCGGGCGGATGCCGAGAAGGGACGCGCGACGATCGACCACATCGTGGCAGGGCTCTCCGAGGCGGTCCAACGGGTCGTCGCCGAGGGGAATGACGCAGCGTTCGATGCAGCGTACGAGACCTACGCCAGGGCGATCCGGGTCCTCTCACCCCGGGTGCTCCACCTCATCCGGGAGGCCCTGGATGTGCACTCGCCCGCCGACCTGCTCCGCTACCTCCTCTGGACGGCGAAGAATTCCTGAGGTGGTTGGGGGATCAGCTCGGTAGCGAATCCCGGTGCGCCGGGGCGCGTGGAATCGGCGGCACCGGATAGATCTGCCCCTGCATCGGCGGCATCGAGTTGTAGACCCAGTCGATGTCGATCGCCCCGGCCCGCAAGCCCGCGTAGCGCCGGTAGCCACCGAAGCGTCCCCGGACCAGAACGCTCTCCATCTGAAGATTCAGCGCGAAGGCGGCGACCGCCGCACCCGTCGGGATCGCGGCGAGCTCCGCGCGGTGCACGGTCGGCGCGAAGACCAGCCGGGCGTTGCCCGCTGCCTGGCACGGCACCACGGGAATGATCGCCGGGTAGCCGTCCCGGCCGAGGTAGGAGAAGAACTTGAGCGTACCCAGTCCGGTGAAGAGGTCCTCGGCCCATGGCTTCAGGATCGGCTCGAGCGGCCGGGTCGCGGCGAACTTCCTGGCGAGCAAGGTCACCAGGGAGCCGATCGCCACTCCAGCAGTGGGGATCGACTTCTTGTCTTCCTTCTCAACGAGGTCCAGGTAGTGAACCGTGTGGATTCCGAAGTACGAATTGTACCGGAACATCGGCTTCCGGTTGTACATCTCGTAGTCTTCACCGCTCGTCGCCTCGCCCGTCCACCGAGCCTTGCCCCGCCACAGCTCCTTCTCCTGGTTCATGACCAGGAATCCGACCTGTGGATGGGCCCTGACGTGGCTCTTGCTCAGTCCTTCGCTGAACTGACCGAACATGAGCTCGCCGGAATTTCTCGCCTGGATCGAGGTGATGAGGCTCAGGTGAGGGAGCCCCTGGGGGTCGGCCGTCGCCAGCAGACCGATCTTGGCGGTCTCTTCGAATGCGCTGATGTCTTCCTGCGATAGCTGGACTGCTCCGGACACGACACCTTCCGCGCTGCGATTCGCCGGTGACGCCACCTTATCTCCTTGTCCGCTCCTCCGCGAGCGATTCGCTCGCGACGGGGCTGGTGGCCGCCTTCTCCAACTGGGTCCGTCCCGTGGCGACCACGATCTCGGGGTCGACTCCCGACTTGCGGCCCACCTCCTCGATCTGCGCGAGTTCCGTCTCGGTCATCAATGCCACCCCTTCGTACTCCCAGCGGAGGCCGAGCCGGTGATACTTGTCGGTCGCCAGGTTGTTGAAGGCACAGAGCTCCCAGCGCGTGACCACGTCCCCGACCTCGCGGGCGATGAACGCACCGATTCCGCGGATGTTCTCTTCGGTCAGCGTGGCGCCCGGAATCAGGGGCGTGCGAATCCAGAGCTCCTGGGGGAGCGGGCCCTCCCGCATCTGCTCGGCGACGGCCAACAGGCTGTCGAGGATCCTCTGGTTCGGTTGGCCGGTGAGTCGGGCGTGGCGCTCGGGATCGATCTCCTTCAGGTCGAAGAGAACGAGATCGGCGCATCCGGCGAGCCTCTGCAGAGAGCTTCGGGAGCACATCCCGCAGGTGTCGAGAGCCGTGTGCAGCGCGAGATCCCGGCAGCGCAGGAGGAACGGCGCCAGGAACGACGCGCGCAGTACCGGCTCGCCGCCCGAAACCGTGACGCCCCCACCCGAGGTCTCGAAGTAGCTCCGGTCCTTCTCCACCTCTCTCACCAGATCGTCCAGGCTCCAGTCCGTCCCCCATCGCTCCATGGCGCCGGACGGGCACTGGTCCACGCAATCCCCACACGCCGTGCAACGGCCCCGGTCGATCTCGATCTCGTCCCCCGAGCGCAGGATCGCCCCTTCCGGACAGGCCGCGTCACACGCCCGCGAGTGGATGCATTTCGGGCCGTGCCACACCACCTCCGGAGTCGGGGAGATCCCCTCCGGATTGTGGCACCAGAGACACTCCAGGCTGCACCCCTTCGCGAAGACGGTGGTGCGCAGCCCGGGTCCATCCTCGGTCGACATCCGCTGGATATTGAAGACGGTGAGGTGAGAGCTGGAAGGCTGGGCAGCGTGATCCGGGCTCATGAGTCGCCCGGGCTAGAACTGGCCGTGGCTCAGCCTGGCGATGATCTCGTCCTGCAGCTCGCGGCCGATGTTGGTGAAGTAGGCGTTGTAGCCGGTGACTCGCACTAGGAGGTGCCGGTAGTTCTGAGGGTTCATCTGCGCGTCCCGGAGCATCTCCGCATCGATCACGTTGACCTGCAGAGCGGTGCCGCCATTCCGGCAATAGCCACGCAGGAAGGCCTTGAACTTCTCGCGGTGTGCCCGGTCGCGGAGGAGCGACGGGTTGAAGGTCATGGTGTGGCTCGCGCCGTTGGGGAGCGAGTTCAAGTAACCTTCCCAGTCACCGTCTCCGTCGCTGGCGGTGCCGCCGAGGGCCTTGCCCACGGAATTGGCGTTGGCCGTCGGGCCGTAGATGTCCGCGCCGTTGGACGGGCAGATGGCGTTCGAGAGGAACTGCCCCTTCGGCCTGCCGTCGGCGCTCGCCGCCATGATGTAGCCGTCGCCTACCCAGTAGTTCCAGCTCAGCATGCCGGGCCGGAATCGGCGATGGGTCGATGCCGTCTCGTGCTTCCATGCCTCGCCGGTCCAGAGATCCATCACCCTGCGCGCCATCTCGTCGGCGTCGTCGTCGTCGCGTCCGTACTTGGGCGCCCGGAACTTCGCCCAGGCCTGAAGCGTCTCGTGCCCCTCCCAGTTGCTCTCCAGAGCGCGGATCAGCTCGGCCATGGTCGCCTTCTTCTCGTCGAAGACGAGGTACTTGACGGCCAGCAGCGAATCCACCGTCGTCGCGAACGTCACCGCCTCGATGGTGGTGAAGTTGAGTTCCGCACCGCCCCGCGTGATGTCCAGACCCTGCTCCGCGCACCCGCGCACCAGGCAGGAGAGATAGGGCGTGGGGCAGTACTCCGCGCGCATCGCCTCACTCATCTCGTAGAGCAGGGCGCACCTGCGCACCAGATAGCGGGTCTGCTCGGTGTAGGCGCTCCAGAACTGCTCCCAGGTGTCGAATCCCGTCGCGTCTCCCGTCTCGGGACCGTCCTGTGTGACCGGCACCTGCGTACCGGTGAGCTGATCAACCGCGGGGACGAGATCCTTGCCTCCGGTGAGGGTGAGCTCGACGGCCTTGAGCAGGTTCAGGTTGTTGTCGACCGTGCCCGAGCGGTCGTTGCCGACCATGGTGTTCTCGAGACAGCCCACCGGAGCGTAGTCGTGCACGTTCCCGGGGTGGATGAGGTGCTCGCAGCCGGCCTCCTTCGCCTCGCGCAGCAGGCCCGCCATCGAGCGCTCGTCGAAATTGAGCAGAAACGGCGCGCCCTGACTGGAGGCGATCATCTCGATGAGCTTGTCGAGGATTTCGTCCGGCGAGTTCCTGTGGAGCCGCACGTTGGGCTTGGGCTCGAGGATCGGACTCAGCTCATCGATGACCTCCAGGACGGCGTAGGTCAGGTCGTTGGTCATGTCCGCTCCGTTCGGGCCGATGCCGGAGAGACTGACCAGCTGACCGAATCCGGAGGTGATGCCCTGGTTGCCGCCGACCTGGATCATCGCATCGTAGACGGTGTTCGCGTGCACCCAGAAGCAGCGGAGGATCTCCTTGCCGAGCTCCCGGTCCATCCCCGCCTCGAGCGACGACTTCCAGTAGGGATGGAGGTACTGGTCGAAGCGGCCGAAGCTGACGCCGGGACCGGGGTAGTTCTCGTCGCTCATCACGAGCATGTGATTGATCCAGAGCGCCTGGACGGCCTCCCAGAAGGTGGTGGCGGGCTCCCACGGCACCCTCTCGAGGTTTCTCGCCATCTGCTCGAGCTCCCGCGCGCGAGCCGGGTCCGGTTCCTCGGCGGCGAGCTGCTGGCAGAGCCCCGCGTACCGGGCGGCGAGGTCGCGAGGCATGGTGGCGGCCGTCATCATGGCCCGGATCTGCGCCCCTTTGTCCCCGCGCTTCTCGCTCTCCGAGAGCGCCTCGTAACGATTCTCGAGGTCGGCGTAGATCCCCTTCCAGCCGACCTCGAGCGCACGCTGGTGATCGGGAATGAGGTGCCCGGAGGTGGCTCCGGCGTTGCCGTAGCCGTGGTCGTGAAACCACTTGACCGCTGCCCTGGACCCCTCTGGCCCATACACCAGTTGGTTGCGGGCCTCGGCCTCGGCCTCGTTCCAGCACCGCGAGGCGAGGATGTTGAAGCGCGCGCCGGCCACCAGATCGCCCGGCAGGATCTCCTGCGGGACGTACTCCACCATCACCTCACGGATGAACCAGGCGCGTCGTTCGACAAGGCTCCACTTCCAGAAGTCCGGATGGAGCTTCACCGGCTGCGCGGACTGAAGCACCGAGGATCGAAAGACCTGGAGGAACGCGTAGACCTCGGGGACGATGTAGTAGCTGATCTCGTCGTAGAGGACGTCCCACGGGGCGCCGGTGGTCCAGCACGTGTACTGGTTGTTCCAGGCTCGCTTGACACCCTCGAAGTAGTGGTCCCGGAGCCACTCAATCCGCGGAGACAGGCCGTGAGGTTGCTTGAGCGCGGGCTCGATTCCTACTGCGGGCTCTTCGACGGGCTGCGCGCACATATACCTACCTCGTACACCACATCGGTGGGTGTGTCCACCTGGTTCGGTCGAGGGATTCGGGGAGCTACCATCGGCTCCCATGACCTCATCGGTTGTCGAGGCTGGGATCGGAGCCCGCCTCGCGGTGTTGCTGGGGCTGCTCGTCCTCGGACCCGGTGTCACGCAGGCCGCCGTACCCGGCGAGCCGCTGCCCAACATCGTGCTGATCCTGATCGACGATCTCGGCTGGGCCGACCCCGGGGTCTACGGCAGCGCCTTCCACGAGACGCCGAACATCGATCGCCTGGCAGCGGGGGGCCTGCGCTTCACGAATGCCTACGCCGCGGCGCCGGTCTGCTCGCCCACGCGCGCGAGTCTGCTGACTGGAAAGAGCCCGGCGCGTCTCCGCATCACCAACTTCATTCCCGGAAGCGGGGCTCCGGACGGATCGGCGGTCTTGCCTCCCCGCGATTGGGTCAAGGCGCTACCGCCCGCGGAGGAGACCCTGGCCGAGCGACTGAAGAGAGCGGGCTACGTGACGGGCATGATCGGGAAGTGGCACCTGGGCGATCCGGCGCCGCTGGGCCAGGGCTTCGACGAGGACCATTCCGACGGCTTCTGGGCGTGGGTTCGCTACTGGATCCCGCCCATCCTGTTCGACAGGTACTTCGGCGAGTACTACCCGGACGTTCTCTCGAGGAAGGCGGTCGATTTCATCGATCGCCACGCCTCCGGACCGCGTCCGTTCTTTCTGTTCCTCTCGCACAACACCGTTCACGTCCCTCTCCAGGCGAAGCCCGAGAAGATCGCCAAGTACGAGGCCAAGCGGGAGCGCGGGGGCCCCGATCCGGAGGCGCAGCAGAACCCGGTGTACGCCGCGATGGTCGAGAGCATGGACGAGAGCGTGGGCAGAGTGATGGACGCCCTGGAGCGGCTGGGCATCGCCGATCGGACGCTGCTCGTCTTCGGCTCCGACAATGGAGGCCTGACGGTGGCGGAGCCGCTCTTCTCCGGGCACTTCGACCACACCCCGGCGACGACCCCGGCGCCGCTCCGCGCCGGGAAGGGCTACCTGTACGAGGGGGGGCTCCGCGTGCCGTGGATCGTGCGCCTTCCCGGCGTAACGCGGCCAGGGGTGGTGAGCGACGAACCGGTGATTACGCACGACTGGTTTCCGACCCTCGCCGAGATCGCCGGAGTCCCCGCCCTCGATTCCTCCATCGAGGGGCGCAGCCTGCTTCCGCTCCTGCGCGATGCGAGCCGCTCTCTGGATCGCGACGCTCTCTTCTTCCACTACCCGCACTACTCGAACCAGGGAGGACGCCCCGGCGGTGCGGTCCGCACCGGCCGCTGGAAGCTGATCGAGCGCTACGAGAACGGCGCCCTGGAGCTCTACGATCTGGAGAGCGACCTCGGGGAGCGGAAAGACCTCGCGGCGCAGCGGCCGGAGCTGGCAGCCGGCCTGGTTCGCCCTGCTCTTCGGGGCGGCGGCGCTGCTGGCCGCGTGGCGGCCCCACGACATTCTCTTCACCTTCGTCTACCCAAATCTGCTCGTCTTCGTCGCCGGACTCCCCTCACAGCTCTGGATTCCTCCGCTCTACTTCCGTCTCTTCGGCGTGCGTCCTCCCGAGACGGTGGAGGCGGCGATCCTGGGGATGCCGCTCATCTTCGATGCGAACGCCGCGGGCGACGCCGGGGCCGCCATCCAGTTTCGCATCGGGGGGGACGAGGGCGGCGACTTCTGGCTTCGCGTGGCGGAGGGGTGCTGCGAGGGTGCGGAGGGCGAGGTCCCCATGCCGGATCTGACCATCCACGCGCCGAGCTCCGTGTGGCTCGGCATCGTACGGGGAGAGACCGACGGCGCCCAGGCGCTTCTCGATGGCCGATACTCGATCGAGGGGGACGCCGCGATCCTGATGCGCTTCGGCGAGTGGTTTCCGAGCCGGCGCTGACCCCAGATGGCTGTCGTGGTGGGGAGGAAGGAGGAGCGGACATGAAGGTCATCGTCACCGGAGCCACCGGCTTCCTGGGCAGGAACCTGACGGAGAGCCTTCAAGACGATGGTTTACAGGTCGTGGCGACGGGTCGTTCCCCCGTCGCCGCCGAAGCGCTGCGGCGACGGGGTATCGAGTTCAGAGGAGCCGACATCCTTGACCGGGACGCGCTCATTCAAGCCTTCTCACCGGCGGACTGCGTCGTTCACTGTGCCGGGAAGAGCGGACCGTGGGGGCGGTTCCGGGACCACTATCGAGCCAACGTCGTCGGAACGCGAAACGTGATCGATGCGTGCAAGACCCACGACATCGGAAGGATCGTCTTCAGGCCGAGAGCTTTGTACGGTCCCTACGACACCATCTTCGTGCCCCGCATTCTCCGGATGGCCGAGAAGGGGAGAGTTCCTCTGATCAACGACGGACGGGCACTGGTCGACATCACCTGTACCGGGAACTTCGTCGACGCGGTGAGAAGCAGCCTGACCGCGCCCGATGATGCGTGGAACCAGGCGTACAACATCTGCAACGGCGATCCGATCACCGTGAGGGACTGGTTCTCTCAGATCCTCCGCATCTTCGATCGCCCTTTCGAGCCGAAGAGCGTCCCCGAATCGGTGGCGAGGGTCACCGCGACCGTGCTCGAGTTCATCAGCCTTCTCCCGTTCACGAAGGATGAACCCTCCATGACCCGCTCCTCGGTGGAGTATCTCGCGAAGTCCATGACGATGTCGATCGACAAGGCCAGCGCCAAGCTCGGCTGCTCACCCAGGCTCACCAATCAGCAGGGCTTCGAGAGGTATGCCGAGTGGTATCACTCGGAGGGCGCCGGAACCTCCTAGGATCTGCCCCGGGTGCTGACGACCGGTTTCGCCCGGGGCCGCGCAATGGGTGACGATGGCGGCGGCTGGCTGATCCCGCCTCCGCGAGCTGGATTCCGAGCATCGCCTTCTCCTGATTCCCGGTCTTGCCCCACTCGGCGTGCACCGGGCGGGGAGCTGACCTCCCATGCTTCCAAGGGAACCAGAGGAACCGCAGTCTGTCAATAAAATATCTATATATTATATTTACAATATCCCGTCACGGCCCGATCTTCCATACGTGAACGAGGCTCTTCTCCTCGTCCGCCTGCCTCTCGAGGATGTAGATCAGGCCGCGCTGGCGATCGAAGCCGGTCGCGCCGACCAGGTCTCGCTTGTACCGCTCCGGGTGGATTTCCGGATCGAACAGGGAGCCGCTGAGGCGCAGCATCGCATAGGGCTGCGGCTCGTGGGTTCGCTTGGCTCCCTTGGCGACCGCGGCCAGATCCGCCGGGTCGAAGAAGATCATCTGCGCCTCGTAGCCGTCGGCCCAGAATCCCCGGTCTTCGTAGGGCCAGGGGGGATACTCCGGACAGGTCGGCGGGTTGGTGTCGGCACAGTCGTAGCGCCAGACTACGCCGTTGGCGAAGCCGTACCAGCTCTGGCCGACCGCCTTGGTGCCGACCAGGACCACCGCCGCGCGATCCCCCGCCGTCAACCAGGCACCCCCGAACCAGTGATCGGATTCCTGGTAGCCCCTCATCGCCGTGGAGGAGTCGCTGACGATCTCGGGAGTCCCCGGATTCTGGGTGCCGTAGAGGAGCAGGGGCGTCACCGCGCGGAGAGTCGAGCCCGGCGCGGGGGGGTTGCCGTCCTTCCAGGGGGCGTAGGCGAACAGGGCCGGACCTCTTCCGGACCAGGGCCCCTCCCGCGCCCGGCCGGATGCGAGGTACTGGCCCGGGGCATTGGCATCGGCCCACTCCTCCGGAATCTCGAAGATGAAGTCATTGGTGATGTAGTTGGTGTAGCTGCCGAATCTCCACGGTCCGGCAGTCCGGGGGTTGGAGAGATCCAGCTCGCACCATCCATGGGACGGCTCGAAGGACTGGAGGTGCTGGGCCCAGCAGAAGTGAAGCTTTCCCGCCTTTTGTGCACCTCGCGCCGGCAGGTACTGAAGCCCCACCCGAGGGAGAGTGAGGCTCTGGTGGTCACCGAACTTCCCGGCTCGGATGTCGCCGAATGGCTGCAACGTGGCTGCAGTATCGAGCTCTTCCAGGCGTTTGTGGGGGGATACCACCGGCTCGGGGATGCTGATCTCCGAGACGTGCTGGCATTCGGCGTCGTTCCCGACGGCGAAAATGGAGCCCGGGTAGCCGTCCTCGGGCCCATCGGGGTCTCCGGAGGGGTAGTAGGTCATGCCGTGTCCGCTGTAGGTCCAGTCGCAGCCTCCTGCCACGTCGGGCAGCCGGAAGGCGCCCTTGTAGACCAGGTCACCGGGTTGGATGAGGCCTGGGCTACTCTCAGCGCCAAGCGCCTCGGAAGGCATCCCGAGGAGCAAGGCGACGCCCAACCCCAAGATGGCCAACCGATCCAAGAGGAAGAGGGTCTTCGCGTGCATTCTCCTACCACCCGCAAGACGATCCAGGATATTCCCGGTCGAGCGACGACGATGATAGGTGATGTCATCTCCGATGCGTGATGAATCGGGTGCCACCGCTGCTTCGGCGTCGTCGTCCCTGCGCGAGCAGCTGGAGCGGCAGTTCGATCGCTGCGATCTGATCCGTCCCCTTCGCCGATCGAGGTACGACCCCGGCGAGCGGATGGAGTACGCGATCACCGGCGTCGTGCCCGCGAATACCGGGCGAATGGCCGTGGAGGTCGAACGTTTCGTAGGGGGCGGCTTCGCCGGTCAGGTCTACCGGGTCAGGCTGCTCGAGATCGAGGCGGGCGAGGGTCCGATCGCGGGGCTGATCGTCGGCCAGTCCTACGCGCTCAAGGTCTTGAAGCCCCCGTCGGGATTCGCACGGCTCTTCCGGGATACGCTCTACTTCCTCGCCTACCAGGGAAGGTTCAGCGCCCAGGTCAACCCCGCCTCGGTACGCGTGGGAGTGCTCTGGCAGAAGATGATCCGCCGGGCCGCGGCCCTCCACTTCGGCGAGGAGGGCGCGGTGTGCGACACCTATGCGACCTTCTACGACGGAGAGCTCCGCAGCTACGGCGAGATCAACGAGTGGATCGACGGGCGCCTCTGGAAGTACGAGGTCGACGATCGGCTCTTCGACCGGTGGGATTTCGACGGTGACCCGCCGCCGGACCACAACTGCCCCGAGTACGTGCACAAGAAGCACTTCATGCGGGACCTCGTCGAGCTGCTGCACGAGATGGGTGCGCCGGAGCTGGCCCGCCAGTACGAATGGTGGTCGGGCAAGAGCCAGCCCAACGCGCTGAAGCGGGTCGGAGCGGAGCACGATCCCCGCGCCGGCTTGACCGCGGTCGACTTCCGGGCGGGGCTGACCTTGCTGCCCTTCCTCCCCATGAGCCCGGTCGACGTCCGATTGATCCTGACCGGGCTGATGCGGGGAAAGCTGGTCCAGTTTGACCGAAGCGATCCGGTGAGATTCCAGCGCTTCGTCGAAGAGCGTCGCGAGCACTTCGAGGATCTGCGACCGGCCATCGAGGAGCTGCGCTCGCAGGAGGAGATCCATCGCGGCTCGCTTCCCGACCTGACCCATCACCACGTCCGCCTGATCGCCGACCGCCGGCTGCGGCGCTCGGTCGGGGACGGCGTGATCACCGCGTGGAAGAGCCTGGGTCGGATCGACGAGGAGCACGCGCCTCGTCTGCAGGAGAGGCGCGGGCTCTTGGCATTGCTGTTCGCGGTGTCGCTGATTCCGCTGCTGGGACGGTTCCTGGTACAGCTCTGGGGCAACGCCCGGGCGCGCGAGCACGTACGGCGATGCCTCTCGAGCTTCGGCTACCTCTGGCGGGCGATGCGCGGGACGCGGATCGAGACGCTGATCGTCTGGCAGCGCGAGGGGCGGGTCTCCGACGAGAGGGCTCTCCGGCTGGTCCATCGGCCGTTCCGCTACTGGCTGCAGCGGATCCTGGTCGGATGGCTGCCAGCGACCTGGCATCGCGCCGCGACGGAGCCGCCCTACGCCTGGGCGCGATTCCGGGAGGCGGTCGGCTTCGCGGTGCGGTTCCTTCGCGAACCCCCTTTCCGGGAGGAATGGCTGCTCGAGCAGGTGGAGAGCGGGGAGCGAGAGGGAATGCTCTCCTCGGAAGAGGCGTCCAGGATCTCGGAGCAGGTCAAGGATCCATTCATCCAGAAGTACCTGAAGAGCGTCGCCGTCCACATCTGCACCGTGCCGGTGACCCAGGTGGTCTCGCTGGCGGTCGCTCTTTACGTGATGGTTCGCTTCGGCAAGTCCTGGGGCGAGTCGATCGCCTACGCGCTGGCCGTCCTGGCCTTCTTCCAGGTGACGCCGATCTCGCCCGGATCCATCGCGCGCGGCTCCTACGTCGTCTATCTGGTGATCAGCGAGCGAAACCTGCGCAACTACACGGTGGCGCTGCTGGTCTCCTTCTGGAAGTACATCGGCTACCTGGGATTCCCCCTGCAGATGGTCCGCCAGTACCCGGAGCTCTCCCGCCTGATGGCCGGCCGCTGGGCCAAGAACATGGCGAATCTGATCCCGGTCTTCGGAGAGAGCGGCGGGCTCTTCGAGCACGCCGTCTTCGACGCCTTCTTCAACCTGCCGCTCTCGGTCAGGCGGGGCTTCAAGGAGAGACCGCTCGCCTGGTGGTTTGGCACCGCCCTGGCGACCCTCGCGGTCATCGGTCTCGGGGTGGCGGGCTTCGCTCGCGCGTGGGAGTGGAGACAGCCGGAGCTGGCGCTGGAACGCGTCAAGGTCGCCTCGATCGACCCGTACCAGCACCTGGGCGGGGACATCTTCGAACGATTGAGGGGAGTGCGCGTCCGGTTCGAGGGCCAGGAGGGTGTCGTCGACTACCCGGTCAGCCGCTGGGACGAGTCCGTCGCGGTAGGGGACACCATCGACGCCGTGATTCGCAGCAGCTTCTTCGGCGACGAGTACGACGGCCTCCAGATCAGCGAGACCCCATTGGGGGCGGCGAGTCCCGTCTCCGAGACCTCGCCCCCCGCTCCGTAAGGCGCGTCCTGCCCGGGCTTCGAAGAACGCTGGTCGACGTTACTCCGACCAGGCGAAGCGCGTGCCGTCGCGGGTCTCGCTGCGCACCAGGGCGCCGAGCGCCAGGACCCGCTCCAGCTCCGCGTGGATCAGCTCGGGCGCGACGCCGGTGGCCTGGGCGACGGCGGACTCGAGCTCGCCCAGGGGGTCGCGCGAGAAGGCCGGCAGCCCCTCGATCACCTCCTCCCGAAGCAGCTTCCAGAGCAGCGACTGCCGTCGCCTGCGCAGGTACATCGCCTTCTCGTAGCCCTCCAGCCGGCCGTCCGCATGGAGGAAGTCCTGGTAACGGAGATAGCGCCGCATCGTCTCCTCGCGGCTTTCGGCGACCTCCTGGATCAGCGCCGCAGAGGCTCCTTCGGTGCAGGCGACCACCTGATTGGCATCGTACTTCCGCCAGTCGTCGGTGAGGATTTCGAGGCCGTATTCGGCCGCGCGCTCGCGCACCTCGCTGCCCGGAAACGGCGCGAGGACGTGGAATCCGTAGAGTGCGCCGAACTCCTCGTGGAGCTGGCGGGCGAAGTCGGCGGTCTGGCGCAGCGTCTCCTCGGTCTCGCCCGGGAGACCGATGATGAAGGACGCGATCGCGCTGATGCCGGCCGCCTCGGTCATGCGCATGGCGTCACGGACCTTCTTCAGGTTCGACCTCTTCTTGACGCGGTCGAGGATCTCCTGACTGCCGCTCTCCACTCCGAAGCAGATCGCCTGGCAGCCGGCGCGCGCCATCGTCTCGACCGTCTCCGAAGTGATCGTGTCCACCCGCGAGAAGGCATTCCAGCGGATGCCGGTATCGCGGCGGATCAGCTCGCCGCAGATGGCGAGGAAGTGCTTGCGCTTCAGGGTGAACGCCTCGTCCTCGATGGTGATGTCACTGAACCCGAGGCGCCCCAGCTCCTCGATCTCGTCGACGCAGAGGCTCGGGTCGCGGTAGCGGACCCGGCGGCCGGTCCAGGCCGGTGCGGAGCAGAAGGCACACGAGAACGGGCAGCCGCGGCTGGTGACGACGCTCGCGTGCGCGTCGAAGGCCAGGTAGCGGGCGAGCGGAGCCAGATCGCGCGCGGGGGTGGGGAGCCGGTCCAGCTCGTCCACCGGCGCACGCCTCCCCGTGCGCAGGACGCGCTCGCCGTCCCGCATCGCGAGGCCGAGAACGTCGCGAAGGTCCATCCTGCCTTCGAGCGCCCGGGCCAGCTCCACCATGGTCCGCTCGCCCTCGCCGATCCCGATGAAGTCGAGGGCGGGGAGATCCCGGAAGGAGCCTTCGATCTCGAAGGAGACGTGAGGGCCGCCCATGGCGATCGGCACGCCTTCGTCGCACTTCCGCACCACCTCGGCGACGAAGGAGGCGATGTGGTGGTTGAGCGTGACGGAGGTGATGCCCACCAGCTCGGGCCGGAAGAGCGCCATCCGCCGCTCGATCTTCTCGGACGAGGTGCGGGCCAGGAGAAGGTCCAGGATCTCGACCTCGTGACCCTCGGCCCGCAAGGCAGCCGCCAGGTAGGGAAGGGTCACCAGCAGGCGCGGGAACTCCTCCAGAGGATACGACGGGTTGATCAGCAGAACGCGCATCGGGACCTCCAGCGCAGCCGGCCGTGGGGGCGAAGCGGTAGGAGTCTATCCCGCAAAACGCCGTTGTACGAGGGCTGGATTCTCGACAGCGAGGCGCTTTCCGGGTCGCCCGGCGCTGTCCGGCAGCTCGCGCGTTGCCGCCTGGGAGAAGCCGGGCTAATGGTGCGCCTTCCCGGAATGGCTGAGGTGAGCGAGCGTTGGCCGATTGCGAAGATCTCGGAAGCCTGGGCGATGCCACGGAGCTGACGGAGCAGCAGCTCCGGACACTGCTGCGGCTGGCGGAATGCATCATCCCCGAGGACGAAGATCCCTCGGCCACCCAGGCCGGCTTCGCGACGTTCCTGGAGCGCAACTGGGAGGACCTGAGAGAGGGGGTGCAGTCCTTCATGGGGCTCGGTCTCGATTCGCTCCAGGCAGAGGCCGAGCACCGGCACGGGGGACGGGGATTCGCGGAGCTCTCGGAGCCGGCGGCTGACGAACTCGTGCGCGCGGTCGAGCGCGGCGAGGTGGAGCGCGATTGGCCGACCCATCCGGTCCTGTTTCTGCATCAGGTCATCGCCATCGTGACGCAGAGCTACTACGGGGATCCGGAGAACGGCGGGAACCGCGACGGCCGTTCCTGGGAGCGGATCGGCTTCCGGCCCGAGGCGAAGCGGCCCGTCGTCGAGCCGGACCTGCCGCCGCTCCGGGTGACCGATCCCTGTGAGCTCGATGGGCAATACGAGGCGGTGGTGGTGGGCGCGGGCGCCGGGGGCGGCGTGGTCGCGTGCATGCTGGCCGAGGGTGGGCGTCGCGTGCTGCTGCTGGAGCGGGGCGAGGCGCTCACCGCCAAGCAGGTGAGCACCGATCACCTGCGCAACCACCGGCTGTCCCTTTACGGGCACAACACCGGGCCCCCGCTCGAGGGTCACCCGAGGGTGCTCGAGAATCGGGGAGTGGCGCGCGTCATGCGGCCCTTCGAGCACGGCTACCACAACAACGCGATGACGGTGGGAGGCGGTACCCGCGTCTACGAAGGCCAGGCGTGGCGCTTTGCGCCGCAGGACTTCCGCATGGCCTCGATCTACGGCGTACCGGAGGGCAGCTCTCTGGTCGACTGGCCCATCGACTACGAGACGCTCGCCCCCTTCTACGAGCTGGCCGAGAATGAGATCGGCGTCTCCGGCGAGCTGGGTCACAGCCACGCGGGCCCGCGCAGCGACTACCCGATGCCTCCCGTCGAGCCCGATTTCGACGGGCCCGTCCTGCAGGCCGCAGCCAAGAAGCTCGGGTGGAACGTGCGCGCCGTGCCTCTCGCGATCAACACCGAGACGCGTCACGGTCGACCCGCCTGCGTGGCGATGGGCACCTGCTGCGGCTTCGCCTGTCCATCGGAGGCCCGCGGCAGCACCGCCAACACCGTGATCCCACGCGCCCTCGCCACCGGCAACTGCCAGCTCGTCACGGGCGCACAAGCCTCGCGCATCGAGGTGGACGAGGGCGGGCGGCCCCGCGCCGTTCACTTCTTCCACGAGGCGGGAGGCGAGCCGGCCGCGAAGCGGATCGAGGCGGACCTGATCGTCGTGTCGGCGGGCGCCGTCGAGACCGCGCGCCTGTTGCTGCTGTCCCGCGACAGCCGCCATCCGGACGGTCTCGGCAACCGCTTCGATCAGGTGGGGCGTCACTTTCAGGGTCACGTCTACAGCAGTGCGTTCGGGCTGCACCCGGAGAGGATCCGCACCTGCATCGGACCGGGAAACACGCTGGCGACCTGCGATTTCAGCCACGGCAATGCGGGGATCATCGGTGGCGGGATGCTGGCGAATGGATCCCCCTTTCCGCTCGAGCTCTGGCGGGGCCACTATCCCGACCTTCCGCGCTGGGGCCAGGCGGGAAAGGACGCCATGGCGAGGGCCTACCGGCAGACCCTGGTGGTGATGGGGCCCATACAGGAGATCCCGAACCCGAAGGCCCGCGTCGTGCTCGACCCCGAGGTCCGGGACCGCTGGGGGCTGCCCGTGGTGCGCTTGCGCGGCCGCATCCACCCCGCCTGTCTCGAGCCCGCGAAGATGCTGTGCGAACGCGCCGAGGAGTGGGTCGAGGCGGCGGGCGCCGAGCACGTGCGCTCGTGGACGGCCGCTGACCCGGAAGGCCTCACGGGTGGCCAACACCAGGCGGGCACCTGCCGAATGGGGAACGACCCGAGGACCTCGGTGACGGACTCCTCGGGTCGCGTTCACGGCCACGAGAATCTCTACATCGCCGACGCCTCGTTGCACGTGACCAACGGCGGCTTCAATCCGGCGCTCACCGTGATGGCGAACGCATTTCGCATCGCCGGCGGAATCCTGTACGAGTCGTAGAAGATCGGGTGGGTGGCGCTCCGGAGCGGACTCGATCACCATCGAGGCCGCAGCGCCACCCGACACCACCGCCGCGGTTCGCCTGCCGCGCCGGAGGGCGGACACCACGGAGATCCGATCCATGCCGATGCGCGTGACCCCTGCCGACATCGAAGCCATCGAGGAGCCCATCCGCGCCGTCCATCGGCGCGATCTCGAGTACGCGGGTGAGCTGGTCTCGCGCTGGGGTCTGTCCTGCTCGGCGGTGGTCGACGAGGTCGCGCGGCTCCAGGTCGCCGCACCCTCCTGGGCGCTCGGCGCGGGCGGCACCCGCTTTGGCAGCTTCCCCATCTCGGGCGAGCCGCGGACCACCGAGGAGAAGATCGACGACGTCGCCGCGCTCCACGCACTCACGGGTGCCAACGGCAGCGTCAGCCTGCACGTTCCCTGGGACGATCCTCCCGACCCGGGTGCGCTCGCGAAGTACGCCGCCGAGTTGGGGCTGCGCTTCGACGCGATGAATTCGAACACCTTCGAGGACAACCCCTCCACCACCCGCGATGGCGAGATCTCCTACAAGTTCGGATCGCTGTGCCACACCGACCCGCGCGTTCGGCAGATTGCCCTCGAGCACAACCAGGCCGTCGTGGAGCTGGGCGTGGCGCTCGGATCGACCGCGATCACGGTCTGGCTGGCCGACGGCACCAACCACCCGGGCCAGGCGAGCCTCCGCGGCCAGTTCGAACGCGTGGCCGGATGTCTCACGGAGCTGCACGACTTCATTCCGGCGGATTGGGCGCTCTACATCGAGCACAAGCCTTACGAGCCCGCCTTCTACTCGACCGTGAATGCGGACTGGGGCTCGTCACTGCTGCTGGCCCAGGCGGCGGGTCCGCGCGCGAAGTGCCTGGTCGACCTCGGCCATCACCTGCCCGGCTGCAACATCGAGCAGGTCGTGAGCCGTCTGGCCATGGTCGAGCGTCTGGGCGGCTTCCACTTCAACGATTCGAAATACGGCGACGACGACCTCACCGTCGGCTCGATCTACCCCTATCAGCTATTCCTCGTCGTGCTCGAGCTGCTCGAGCACGGCGGGGGACGGATGCCCGATCTCGCCTACATGATCGACGAGAGCCACAACCTGAAGGATCCGATCGAGGACCTGATCCAGGCCACCGACCAGATCCAGATGGCACTCGCCCAGGCGCTGCTCGTGAAGCGCGACGAGCTGCACGAGGCGCAGGAGGCGAATGACCCGTCCCGGGCGGCAGAGCTCCTGCAGCGGGCCTACCGGACCGACGTGCGCCCGATCGTCGCCGAGGCGCGCCGGCAGAGTGGCGCGTCGCTCTCTCCGCTCTCGACCTACCGCAGTCTCGGCTACCGCGACGCGGTCGTGCGGGAACGCGGGGCGAGCGCAGGAGCGACGGGGCTTTGAAGGTCATGAAACGCTCGGAGATCAACGCCTACCTGCGCCACGCAGAGGGTTTCTTCCGGGAGCACCGGTTCCAGCTGCCGCCGTGGGCCTTCTGGTCGGTCGACGTGTGGCGCTCCCGCTGGGAGGACTGCCTGGAGATCCGCGAAAACGCTCTGGGCTGGGACCTCACGGACTTCGGCGGCGGCGACTTCGAGAGATGTGGGCTGCTGCTCTTCACCATCCGGAATGGCAACCGCGCTCAGGGCGAGCGCTATCCGAAGCCGTATGCCGAGAAGATCATGATCGTTCGCGAGGGCCAGGTGACGCCCATGCACTACCACTGGAGAAAGATGGAGGACATCGTCAACCGGGGCGGCGGTGAGCTGCTCATCGAACTCCATCGGGCCGATCCGAAGGATGGTCTCAGCAGGGAGCCGCTGGAGGTGCAGACGGACGGTATCACGCGACGCCTTCCTGCGGGATCCGTGGTCCGACTGCGGCCAGGGGAGTCCATTACCCTGACGTCTCACCTCTTTCACCAGTTCTGGGGTGAAGAGGGCAAGGGCGCCGTGCTGGTGGGCGAAGTGAGCATGGTCAACGACGACGCCCACGACAACAACTTCTACGAGGCTCGCGGGCGCTTCCCGGGGATCGACGAGGACGAGCCGATGCTCTACCCCCTCTGCACCGACTACTCGCGTCTGGCGAAGCTCTCCTAGGCGGATCGATGGGCGACTCCCCTCGGCTTCCCGTCATCGCCGTCGACTTCGGAGCCTCGTCGATCCGCGTCTGCCGGGTCGACCTCGAAGCCCGCCCCGTCGCCCTTCGCGTCGTCCACCGCTACTCGCACGGGCCGGTTCGCCACTCCGACGGCTCTCTCCGCTGGGACTGGATGCGGTTGGTCGCGGAGATGCACCGGGGGCTCGAGCTCGCCCTTCGAGAGGGCCCCGTCGCCTCGATCGGTGTCGATACCTGGGGCGTCGACTACGGCCTGCTCGACGAGCACGGCGAGCTGGTCGCGCCTCCCTTCTGCTACCGCGACGAGCGGACCCGCGGCTGGCTGGAGGTAGTCGACCGCATCGGCGCGCGTCGGCTCTACCAGCTCGCGGGTCTGCAGCTGATGCCGCTCAACACCATCTTCCAGCTCGCCGCGCTCGGCGAAAGCGAGCGGGGGAGGGCTCGCTCACTGCTGATGCTTCCCGAGCTGCTCGTGTACGAGCTCTGCGGGGTGGCGCTGGCCGAGGCCACCAGTGCCGGAACCACGGGGTTGGTGGATATCCACGCGGGATGCTGGTCTGAGGAGCTTATCGATGTGATCGGAGCCGACCCCGCCTGGTTCCATCAGATTCGACCGGCGGGCACACTGGCCGGCAGCTGGCGTGGCATCCCGGTGCACCTGGTGGGCGGCCACGACACGGCTTCCGCCGTGGTCGCGATGACGGCGCACCCCTCTCCCAATACGGCGTTCGTTTCCGCCGGCACCTGGTTCCTCGTTGGTCGCGAGCTCGCCGCGCCGGACACCAGCGAGAAGGCACAGGCCGCCAACTTCGCCAACGAGCGCGGGACCTTCGGCAGTATCCGCTTCCTCAAGAATCTGATCGGCATGTGGCTGCTGGAGGAGTGCCGGCGCGGCTGGAACGATCCCCCGATCGAGGATCTGCTCGACGCGGCGGCGGCCGTCCGCGAACCGGTGCCGCTGATCGACGTGAATCAGCCGGAGTTGCTGGCGCCGGACGACATGGCCGCCACGCTTCGCGGGATGGCCGGGCTCCCCGACGACGTGGAACGCGGCGTGATCGTCAAGCTGATCATCGATTCGATTGCCGAGGGCGTCACGCGCATCGTCGACGATCTTGGCGCGGTGGATGACATCACCCTCTTCGGAGGGGCTTCACGCTCGGCGCTCCTCTGCGAGGTGCTGGCAGCCCGCTCCGGTCGCGCGGTGCGAACGGGTCCGGCCGAAGCCACCGCTCTCGGAAACGCGCTGACCCAGGGCGTCGCGCTCGGTGTCTTCGCGGACCAGGAGGAGGCCCGCTCGAGCCTCGCACCCTGAGGCCAGCGCGCCGGTTCAGTCGCCTCGGCCCGCCAGGATCTCCGGATCCGGCTCGACGCCGAAGCGGCCCGCGAGCGCGGTCAACTGCTCGGTGCTGAGCCGGCGCTCCACCGGGCCCACGGCGGCCGCCTTGAGGTAGATCTCCGCGGCCTTCTCCGCCGTCTCGATCAGGCCGAAGGCGGCGTCGAGGTTCCGGCCCGCTGCCACGATGCCGTGGTACTGCCAGAGCGCGATGGTGCGACGTTCCATGATCTGCTCTGTGGCCCGTGCCAGCTCCTTGCTGCCAGGCAACCGCCAGTCCACGAAGCCGCAGCCTCTGGGAAAGACGACGATGCACTCGGTGTGCATCTCCCAGAGCAGGCGGGTCAGCGAAGCGGTGTCGAGCTCCAGAGCGTAGGTCAGCGCGATCAGGTTCGGGGGGTGGGTGTGGATGACGGCACGGCTCCGGCTCCCCGGAGCTCGCTTCCGGGCCAGGTGTACCCGCAAGTGAGGCATCAGCTCGCTCGTGGGACCTCGCTTCAGGTCTCCCCGAACGATCCGAAAGTGTTCGCCGCGCTCGTCGAGCTCGATGGCGCTGGTATTGCGCAGCGGGTCCAGCTCCACCAGGCGCATGTGGCTCCCGGTGTCCGTGAAGAGGAAATACTCGCTGCCCAGCTCCGGGACCGCCGTGACGAGTGGCGTCCAGGGGCCCTCGATGCGTGAACCCTCGTCGTCGAGCTCTTCCGGAAGCAGACGCACGCTCAGGTTTCCGGCATTGCGCTCCGCCCAGCCCTTGAGCCAGAGGTCGTGGGCCGTCCTGATGACCGCAGACTGCAGACTCTCCATCGTGCTGCTCATGCTAACGCCTCCGCGAGCGGGCGTCCCCTCCTCTCCCAGCTACACGGCTCGAGCGCTCCCGCGAGTCGACACGCTTCTGGACCGACTTCGAGAGGCACATCGCGCTGGCCGCGTCGCTGGGTCTGAACGCCTTCCGGATGGGCGTCGACTGGTCGCGCGTTCAGCCTTCGACGTCGCTCGAGAAGACCGATCCGCCGCCCTGGGTGACCCGGCCGGCGATATCTACGCGTACCTGATCCGCGCACTGCGCAGCGGCGACAAGGGCCTCATCGCCGCTGCCTTCACGAAACGTTACGGTGAGGGCCCCAATCTGTAGAAGCCTGTTTGCACCTGCCAGAGTACGAGCGAAGCCACCAGCAATTGGAGACCCCCGGAATGGACGAGAGGCGTTGGAGCGAGAAGAAGGCGGAGTGGCGCGATGCGATCAGCTTGACTTCCATCGGGATACGCCTCAGAGCAGGGTGCCGGGATTGAGGATGTTCTTGGGATCGAAGACCTGCTTGATCCCCCGCAAGAGCGCCAGCTCGGTCTCCGTCCTGGTCTTGAGGAAGAGCTCCCGTTTCAGCGTGCCCACGCCGTGCTCGCCGCTCCCCGCACCCCCCATCTCCAGGGCGATGTAGGACATCTCGTCGAAAATCTCCTCCGCCTTCTCCGGCCATGCCTCCACGGAGATCCCCGCCGGCTTGTAGATGCAGGAGTGCAGGTTGCCGTCGGCGATGTGACCCGACGTCGGGATCGTGGTGTCGTACTTCTGCTCGAGACGTTTCAGCTCCCGCATCATCTCCGGGACCTTCGAGAAGGGCACCACGATGTCGCTGGTGAAGTAGGCGTTTGGCCCGGCACGCGCGACCCCCTCTGCGTAGCTCTCGCGGACCTTCCAGATATCCCTCGAATGGCGCGGGCTGACCGCGATGAAGACGTCGATGGCGCCCTGGGCCAGGCAGGTCTCGCCGGCCTTCTGGCAGAGATCCTCCAGCTCCTCCTGGGTCTCTCCCTGAAGCTGGATGATGAGAAAGGCCCCCGCCCCGTCGGTGTCCTGCAGGGGGACGGCGACTCCGTGGTGCTTCGAGGACTCCAGGAAGCAGGTGCGGTCCATGAACTCCACCGTCTCCGGGACGACGCCCTCGGAGAGGATCACCTCGGCCACCGCGCGGACGGCGGTCTCCGTGTCCGGGAAGGGAACCAGGACGTCCATGATCCTCCCCGGAGCCGAGATCAGGTTCAGGACGATCTTGGTGAAGATCCCCAGCGTGCCCTCGGAGCCGACCATCAGGTTCAGGAAGTCGTAGCCCCAGGTGCTCTTCCTGAATCGGCCGCCGACCTCGATCACTTCTCCGTCGGCGAGGACCACCTCGAGGCCCAGCACGTGGCGCCGGGTGTTGCCGTACCGGATGACCTTGGCCCCGCCCGCGTTGGTGGCCACGTTGCCGCCGATGAAGCTGGTCTCGGTGCTCATCGGGTAGCCGGCATACATCAATCCATCCTCTGCGACTCGCCTGCAGAGCTCGTTGGTCACCACTCCCGGCTCCACCTCGGCCACCCTGTCCACCCGGTCGACCTCGAGGATGCGATTCATGCGCTCCAGCGATAGCGAGATTCCCCCGTGGGTCGGTACCGCGGCCCCGGCGAGTCCGCTGCCGGCGCCCCGCGGCGTCACCGGAATCGTCTCCCGGGTGGCGAGCTTCATGATCTCGCATACCTGCTCTCGGGTCTCTGGCTTGACGACCGCCTCGGGGGTTCGTCCCTTTTGATGGAGCAACGCGAGGACGTCGAACCCGTAGGGCTGCAGCTTCTCGGCGTCGTCGGAGATCACGGCCTTCTCACCCAGGATCTCCCGAAGCTCGCGAACGATCGCCGGTGTCACTGCTCCGTATGCATTGTCCAACACCCGTTCCTCCATTCTCTTCGATCCGCTTCTCTCAGGCGCCGGATCCTTCGAGGTCGAACGCAATCAGATCGGGCAGGTTGCCGTCGTTCCCGAGCGGCAGCGGCTGGAGATCGGAGGCGATCTCCAGCTCGGGACGGCGGACCGCCTCCTCGAGAAGCGGGGCGGAGCACACCGCCTCCGCCAGCTGCAGCGTGTTGCGGATCCACAGGATGCGAGCGTCCCCAGGCGGCCGCAGACCGATCATCGGCAGCGCGGCATCCAGGATCTCGGCGTCGGTCTCGTAGTCGAGGGGGAGCATGGCCGCGGTCAGGTCACCGGCGGTGAGGGCATTCAGACGCGTCGCCGCCGTGTCCATCTCGCGAAGAACGCGCGAGCGGCAGAACTCGGCGACACCGAGGCCCACCGCATTTCCGAGCGTCGCCCGGGTGAGGCTTCGCACCGCGATGAAGCGGACGCGGACCGGCTCGTTCTCCGCGGCGTGGTGCAGGGAGGACTTGCGGCCCACCACGTTGACGTCGAGCCCCGAGCCGCTCACGTTCTTGCCGATCTCGTCGATCAGCAGCAGGTCCACGTCCGAGAAGGGGAGCTTCGGCATCCAGCGGGTCGCCATCTCGAGCAGGCGCGGCTCGTCGGAGAAGAAGCGCCCGGAGGGGAGCGCCTCGATCCAGGCGGTTCGGTCGTCGCCGCGCTCGACCAGGGCAATGCCGGCGAGGACGCCGCCGCGCTCCAGCAGCGTCGGACCGACGTCTTCGAGCACCGCCCGAAAGCCGTGCTCGAGGATGGCGCGGTGATAGGTGGCGGCCCCATCGCGCTTGCCGAGTCCGATCATCAGCATCTTGAGGAGACCGCTCTGGATCGAGCCGGAGTAGAGCGTGTGCGGCTTCACCCGGTTACAGACGACCACGTGGTCGGCCTCGAACGCGTTTCTGTCGAGGAGCACCGGGAAGCCGAGCTTCGAGTCGCAGACGCGGACCACCTCCATGGAGGAGCGAATCGGACAGCCGCAGCTCTCCTCGCTGACGCCGTAGGACGAGAGGATCCGCTCCTGCCCCTCGGCGGTGCCTCCGCCGTGGCTCCCCATGGCCGGAAGGATGAAGGGCTCGGCACCGAGGGAGCGCAGGTGGCGGACGATCCCGGCCAGGACCACCGTGAGGTTCGCGATGCCGCGGCTCCCGGTTGCCACGGCGACCGTCTCTCCGCTCCGGACACGAGTCTCCAGTCTCAAGGACTCGAGCGTCTCGCGCACCGAGGTGGAGACGTCTTTCACCAGCGGTCCTTCGAAGCGCTGCCGCACCCGGAAGAAGTCGGGCAAGGCGAGCTCGGGGAGCGGAGTCACCATCGCCGGGAGCCCGCGCTCCTCGCGAATCTCTTCATGTCCCGACTGTACGACTGAAACGAGAGCCGATCCACGCCCCCGAGGGGGCTCGATCCATCGCGCCTCTTCGTCGGGTGGACAACTGAGACACATCGGGCGAATCTGGACCGACTCCGCGTTCCAGTGTTCCAGATGGGGAAGGATGATGCTGCCTGCCAAAGAGAATCTGCTGAGAGCCATCCGTCGCGATCAGCCCGAGTGGGTGCCCACCGCAAGCGAGGGCGTCGCATGGATCGGCCCTCCGGTCGTCGAACGCCGCGTCGAGGCGGGGCGCGATGACTTCGGGGTCCACTGGTCCTACGACGCGAGCGCCGAAGGAGGCACCTACCCCACGTCCGGGGGACACACGATCACCGATCTCGCTCGCTGGAAGGAGCAGATTACCATTCCCGATGTCGATGCGATGGGGTGGGACGCGATCGCCGGGTACGCAGCCCAGATCGACCGCGATCAGCACCTGCTGTGCGGATTCATCGAGCTGGGTCTCTTCGAGCGTTCCTATCTGCTGTTGGGAATGAGCGAGGCGCTGATGGGCTACGTGGCAGAGCCCGAGCTCATGAACGAGCTCCTCGCGGCGCTCGCCGAGTACAAGATCCGGCTGATCGAACGCCTCGACGACGTCGCTCAGCTCGACATGGTCTGGTATGGCGATGATTGGGGCACTCAGGATCGTCTCTTCATGCGTCCGGAAGTGTGGCGCGACACCGTCAAGCCCCACACCCAGCGCCTCTACACCGCCATGAAGCGACGAGGTCTCCTAGTCAACCAGCACTCCTGTGGAAAGATCGAGGCGATCTTCGAAGACATGGTCGAGATGGGGGCCGACATCTGGAACCCCTGTCAGCCCTGCAACGATCTGGCGGCGCTCAAGCGCCAGTACGGCGGGCGGATCGCCTTCTCTGGGGGAATCGACAGCCAGTTCGTGCTGAATCGTCCCGGTGCGACGCCCGAGGAGGTGCGCGCCGAGGTCAGGAGGCGCATCGACGAGATGGCGGCCGGCGGTGGCTACATCGCCTCCCCGAGCCACAGCGTACCCTACGACCGGGAGCTGCTCGACGCGATGAACGACGAGATCACGTCGTGCGGCCACCGCTGCTACTCGCGTTCTGCGTGACCCTGGCTACCCCGCCTCGACGCGGGTCGGCACGATCTCCGCAGTCGAGAGCTCGCGCAGCTTTTCCTGGATGACGAAGCGGGTGCTCTGGCGAATGTCCTCGGAGGAGGCTCCGACCTGCACCTCGACCCCCCCCGGCTCCACCACGAAACGCATCTGTGGGTCGTAGAATCCGAGCTGCGAGAGATCGAGGTGGAAGGTCACCCGCCGGGCCTCGCCGGCGCCGAGCGCGAGGCGTACGAAGCCCGCGAGCTGCTTCACCGGCCGCGCGCTCGAGGCGAACTCGTCGCGGACGTAGAGCTGCACTACCTCCTCGCCGTCTCGATCGCCCACGTTCGCGACGTCGAGTGCGATCTGCACCACCTGGTTCGGTTCCGGAGCCTCGCTGGAAAGCGAGAGCTCTCCGTAGGCGAAGCTCGTGTAGGAGAGACCGTGGCCGAACGGAAAGAGCGGCCGGGTGGGACCGTCGGTGTAGTCCCCGTGCATCTGGGAACGTCCGCTTCCGGAGCGGTGGTTGTGGTACACGGGCACCTGGCCCACCGAGTGGGGCATCGAGATGGGGAGACGTCCAGACGGGTTCGCGGTGCCGAACAGTACGTCCGCGACGGCGTGACCACCTTGCTCGCCGGGACACCAGGCCTCCAGTAGAGCCCCCGCGTGCTCGGCGATCCAGGGAAGCGCGAAGACGCGACCACCCACCAGCACCACGACGGTGGGTGTTCCCGTCGCGACGACCTCTTCGACGAGTCGTTGCTGGAGGCCGGTCAGACCCAGATCCGACGCATCGCGGAACTCCCCCGAGGTGTCCTCGGGAAGGAGACCCGATCGCCCGCCCACGCAGACGATCGCGACCTCACTCGCCCGCGCCGCCTCGATGGCGGCCGGGAGCTCGGATGCGTCGTCGCCGCTGATGTCGCAGCCGCGCGCTGCACGCAGCCGCGTCGACGGGCCGACGGCGCTGCGGATGCCCTCCAGGGGTGAAACCATGGGCCGGTAGTAGGGACCGGGTGCGAACGCAACCTCGTCCGGGTGGGGCGCGATGCCGCCGGCATCGGCGCGAGTCGAGGAGGTGCGCTCGTAGATGGTCTCGACATGGGCAGGGTAGCTGTAGTCCCCCTGGAGAAGCCGCACGTCGTCCGCACAGGGGCCGATCACGGCCAGGGATCCGATGCTGGCGTCGAGGGGCAGGAGGTCGTCCCGGTCCTCGAGAAGCACGATCGACTTGCGGGCCAGCTCGCGGGCGAGAGCGACCTGCGCCGGCCGGTCGTAGGCATCGCCCGCGCGCTCCGCGTCGACGGTGGGGCTCTCGAAGAGCCCGAGCTCGAACTTCATGCGCAACAATCGGCGGACCGAGCGGTCGACCAGCTCCTCCGAAACGACACCCGCCTCGATGCGCTCCTTGAGCGGGGCACCGAAGCAGTCGAGCACTGGCAGTTCGACGTCCATCCCTGCCTCG
Organism: uncultured Spirochaetales bacterium; assembly: GCA_964615365.1. GTDB lineage: Bacteria > Myxococcota_A > UBA9160 > UBA9160 > UBA6930 > CAVXZE01. Next base: position 27,985 of record CAZTOU010000031.1, on the reverse strand, counting down.
AGGGCCCGCTGCGCGGCCTCGCCCTTGTTCGCGGCGATGCGATGCCAGCCGATCAGCAGCAAGGTGGTGAAGTAGTCGGCCACCACCACGCCTTCGAAACCCAGCTCCCCGCGCAAGAGGTCTTCGAGGATCTCCCTGGATCCGCCGCAGGGCTGCCCGTCCACGTCGTTGTAGGCGTTCATCACCGAGGCCAGGCTGGCCTCCCGAATCGCCGCTTCGAAGGGGCGTGCGTAGACCTCGCGCAGCTCCCGGGGCCCGATCCGGGCCGCCCCGTGGTTGAGGCCGCCCTCCGACATGCCGTAGCCGAGGAAGTGCTTGCCGGTGGCGACCACGCCCCTCGCCAGGTCGTCGCCCTGCACCCCGCGCACGTAGGCCACACCCAGACGCGAGGCGAGATAAGGGCACTCGCCGTAGGTCTCCTCGGTCCTCCCCCAGCGCGGGTCCCGCGTGACATCGAGCACCGGGGCGAGGGTGTGGCGGGCCCCCACCGCGAGCATCTGCTCGCGGATCACCTCCCCCATTGCCTCGATCAAACCCGGTTCCCAGGTGGCGGCCAGCCCGATGGCCTGGGGAAACTGGGTGGCGTCGCGGGCGGTGAAGCCCGCGGTCGACTCCTCGTGCACGATCGCGGGAATGCCGAGCCGGGTGTTCTCCACGAGCCAGCGCTGGATCCGGTTCATGTAGCCCGCGCTCTCGACGGGGCGAAGCCCCGTGGCCGCCCCGATGCGCGTGATGTGCCCCGTGCCGTTGGCGAGCAACTGGCGCGCCTTCTCCTCGGAGAACCGGTCGTCTTCGACGAGCTGAGTCGACCAGATGCAGCCGAGCTGCGCCAGCTTCTCGTCGAGAGTCATGAGGCCGAGCAGGTCCTCGACGCGATCGTCGATCTTCAGTGCCGGATCCGTGTAGGTCTGGGTCATTGGGCTCCTCTGGCCGCAGTCCGTGCCGCTCATCCTACCACGGCAGGTGAGGCCGATGTAGAATCCACCTCATGCCAGGCCGGACGGCAGGCACCTCTCGGAGGGCCGCCGGGGGAATTGCCATTGGATGCATTCGATACGCTTCTGACCCTCGCGGAGGTCTCCATCGGCCTGGCCGGCTTTGCGGGTATCGTGATGGTCTTCGGGCGTGGCCCCGGAGCGCTCCCCGCCGCCGACTCGTTTCGGCTTCTCGCTCTGGTGGGGTGCAGCCTCGGCACCCTCTTCCTCTCCCTGATCCCGATCGCTCTCAACGCCGTGGGGGTTCCCGATCCGGGGCTCTGGCAGTGGAGCAGCGCCATCCTGATCGCCGTCGTGATTCCGGCCCATCTGTTCATCATGATGCGCTTTCGTCGCGACGCGGCGGAGATCTTCGAGGTCCTGCCCATCTACGTGCTTCCAGTCGGTGCGACCGCCTTCGTAGCCAACTTCGTTGCGCAGATCTGCAATGCCCTGGGCGTCGGGTGGTCTCCGAGCTTCGGCGTCTACCTCTTCGGCTTTCTCCTGTATCTCCTGTTCGCCGCCCTCCAGTTCGCTCGCATGCTCTTCGTTAGGCCCGGCTCCGGCTAACCGCGCCTCGGGGAAGAAACATGATCATCGCGCAGATCACCGACACCCACGCATTGCCCGAGGACAGGAAGCTCGGGGACCTGATCGACAGCAACGGGCAGCTCGAGGCTGCCGTGTCGAAAATCAATCAGCTCTCCACCCCCGCTGACGTAGTGCTGGTCACGGGCGACCTTGCGGATGACGGAGAGCCCGAGTCCTACGCGGCGCTTCGCGCACGCCTGGCCGCGCTGGATTCCCCCTTCTATCTGATCGTCGGCAACCACGACCGCCGCCAGGCGCTGGTCGACGCCTTTCCCGATCACGCCTATCTGCCGCGCGAGGGCTTCCTGCACTACGCGATCGAAGATCACCCCGTGCGCCTGATCGGGCTCGATACCCTGGTGGAAGGACGCGAAGACGGCGCGCTCTGCGCGGAGCGCCTCGCCTGGCTCGACGCGGCGCTCGCCGCGGAGCGGGAACGCCCGACACTGATATTCATGCACCACCCGCCCTTCGAGTCCGGCATCTGGTGGATGGATGCGATGGGGCTATCCGGGGTGCGGGGGCTACGCGACGTGCTCGCAGGTCACCCGCAGGTGCGGCTGATCGTCTGCGGGCACGTTCATCGCGCGTTCTACTCCTCGCTGGGCGCTGTTCCGGTAGTCGTGGCACCGAGCACCGCCTGGCCGGTCCACCTGGACCTCGTGCCCGAGTCGCGGCCGCACGCCGCACTGGAGCCCGCTGCAGCATTCCTGCACGTCTGGAATGGCGACGCATTCGTCACGCACACGAGCTACGTGATGCCCGGAGTGGCGCCCGTCGATCTCTCTCCGAGGATGGGGGACTGGCCACAGGTTCTCGACCGGCTGCGCGCGCAGAAGGCAGCGCTCGAGTAGCCTGTCTCATCCACGCGCAACAAGCGAGGAACAGGGCCGCCGCGCCAGTCAGTTTCGGGGCGCACCCGGCTCCAGGCTCCCACTCAGGGCCGGTGCGCACCTCCTCGGGCGGGAGCAGTCACTCGAGGCTTCGATCCGCCGATGGTGAGGATCGCCTCCCTTGCGCGGGGGTGGAGATGTCTTTGGAACCCCAATTCGATGCCGTTTCCGGGCTCTGGGTGTGCGGACCCTGGCTCGCCGACGCCGCCGCACCTCGCCCGAGCCGAATCTCGCCGAGCGACTGAAGCGCTGGTGGAAGGCCCAGAGGGCCGAGCGTCCCGAGGACACCCTGGTCTACGGCGGCGCCGCCGACGGTCGCCAGCCCATCCGGCTCGTTCTCCCGCTGGTGAGCCCGGTCGTCCTGATCATGATGGTGGTCGTGCTGCGCGAGCCCGAGAACGCCACGGCTCTGGCCGCCGCCTGGTTCGGTGCCGCGGCCCTCCTCTACGGTGCGCTCGCCGCCTGGATCGAGGCCCGCCGAGGCTCCTCCTTCTGGTGCCAGCTCTTCCACTGCGCCGTCTACTCGGGGATCATCACCGGGCTCCTGATCTTCTTCCTGCTGGTCGACCATCCCCGAATGCACGCTCACTGGATCGTGTTCTTCCTCTACTTCCTGCTGATCGGTGCGATGGGTCTGGCCCGGGATCCGCGCATCGCGGTTGCGTCGGGCGCGGCGTCGATCATCGGCTACCTGTGCGCGCACCTGGCGATCCACGATGCTGCGCGATCCGGTGTTGCGATCGCCACGAAGCTGGTGAGCGAATTCGAGTGGATGGCGAGCTCTGCCAAGGTGGCGATCCTGGCCGGCATGACGCTCACGGCGACGGCTTCCGCACGTCGCGGTCTGGTCGTGCGCCGGCTCTCGATCCGCGATCCGCTGACCGGTCTCCTCAACCGCGGCGCCTTCGACGTCTGCCTGGACCTCCACGCGCGCACCGCCAGGCGGGGCGCGCACCCGCTCGCCATCGCCATGATCGACATCGATTACTTCAAGGCTCTGAACGACACCCATGGCCACATGGCTGGCGACGCCGTGCTCACCTGGCTCGCCGGCTGGCTGCGGAGGAGCGTTCGCGAGACGGATCTGGTGGCCCGCTATGGGGGGGAGGAGTTCGTCGTCGCCTTCGTGGACTCTGACCACGAACGACTCGACGAGCGACTCGAGGCCTGGCGCCTGGCGATCGCGGCCAGCGTGGTTCGACCCGAGGACACCGACGCCGAGATCCGTCTCACCGTGAGCGTCGGCATCGCGCGCCTTCCGGCCGACGCTTCGTCCCCCAGGGCAGCGCTCTCGCGGGCCGACGAGCGTCTCTACGAGGCGAAGCGCGCCGGGCGCAACCGGGTCGCTACCTGATCATCGCCGGCGGGCAGTCAGGGACGGGGTTGTGCATGACAGTTGGCGGTGAATTCTCCACGATCGCTCCCGGCTTCGTCACGGTGTGAGCGATCTCAGCGCTTCAGCATCGAGCACCTTGACGAGCTCGACGACCAGGCGCAGCGAAGCCAGGTAATCGTCCAGATGGATCAGCGTCACGTGTGTGTGGACGTAGCGTGCCGGCACGCCGATCACCACGGTAGGTACGCCCGCCTCGTGCATGTGAATGGCTCGTGCATCGGTGCCTCCGCTCCGCCGAACCGCGAGCTGGATCGGAATCTCGTGCTCTTCGGCGACCCGCTGCACCAGCTTCACCAGTGCGCGGTTGGAGATGGCGGTGGGGTCGTAGAGGCGCACCTGCGGGCCCTTGCCCAGGACTCCCTGCCTGGGCGAGTTCGCGATCCCCGGGGTGTCGTCGGCGGGAGGGCCTTCGAGGACGATCCCCACGTCCGGCTTCGACGCGGCAGCGGCCGTCGCGGCGCCGCGGATCCCCACCTCCTCCTGCACCGCCCCCACGCCGATCACGGTGTTGGGGTGGTCCACCTCGCGGAGCGCCAGCAGTGCCTCCACCATGATCCCGACACCGGCGCGGTCGTCGAAGGCCTTCGAGCTCAGGACTCGGGGGTTGGAGAGAGGCATGAACTCGGAGTGGGGTACGACGAAGTCACCGACCCGAATCCCGAAACCCTCGGCCTCTTCGCGGCTCGACGCCCCCACGTCGATGAAGATCTCCTCGTGCTTCAGCACCCGGTCTCCCTCCCCGGGCGACAGGAAATGGGGCGGCTTGGATCCGAACACGCCGGGCACCGTTCCCTCCTCGGTGATCACGTCGACACGCTGAGCCAGCAGCACATGGGGCCACCAGCCTCCGAGCGATACGAAGGAGAGCATCCCGTCGGCTCGGAGGGCCTCGACCATGAAGCCGATCTCGTCGAGGTGGGCATCCAGCACCACGCGTGGTGCCGCGGCGCTGCCGCTCTTCTCGACGATCAGGCTCCCGAGCCGATCGTGCGAGGTCGTGAGCCCGGCGACTCCCTGAAGCGCATCGAGGACGACTCGGCGCACTCCGACCTCGAATCCCGACGGACCGGGGACGAGCGTGAGCTCTCGCAGCAGGGCGACGATTTCAGATTCCGGACGCTGGGCCATGGGTACCTCGGGGTGAGGGAAGAACGATATCGACGATCCCAAGTGAATGATACCCACGACGGATGATATGCTGGGCGCGGAACCACTGGCCGACTTGCACCGAGACGAGAGGAGCGAACCATGGCTCAGGACCAAATCGGCGAATACGACGCGATCGTCGTGGGCTCCGGGCCCGGCGGGGCGACGGTGGGACGTGAGCTGTCGAGAGCGGGAGAGCGGGTGCTGATTCTCGAGCGCGGGAAGGACGATCAGAACCTGGGCAGCTATCGGACCGCGCTGCGGGTCCTCGACACGGGACGGTCCGAAGAAGGACTGTCGATGTTGAGGGCCAGCACCACGGGAGGGGCGAGCGTCTTCTACAGCGCCAGCGCCGCCGAGCCGCCGCCCTGGCTCGCCTCGCGCTACGGCATCGATCTCTTCCCCTGGCTCGACGAGATCCGAAGCGAGACGGGCGCGGGGGTGCTTCCCGAACGCCTGCTGGGCAGGGCCTCGGTCAAGGTGATGGAGACCGCGAACAAGCAGGGCTACGCCTGGGAGCCGATGGCCAAGTTCCTCGACCCTGCGAAGTTCAGGGATGGGCGGTGTTGCGGCGCCAACGAACACCTCGGATGCAGGTGCGGCGCGAAGTGGACGGCACGCGATTATCTGAAGGACGCCCTCGTCGCGGGCGCTGCGCTGATGACCGAGACCGAGTGCGAGGAGGTGCTGGTCGAGGCGGGAGCCGCCGTTGGCGTGCAGGCTCGATCAAAGAACGGGGAGCGCGTGGAGTTTCGCGCCCGGCGCGTGATCCTGGCGGCGGGAGGGCTCGCCACGCCGCTCCTGCTCCAGCGCGCCGGAATCGACGGCGCGGGCGACGGCTGCTTCATGGATCCGACCGTCGTGGTCTACGGAGAGGCGCCGTTCCCGGGCAACTGGCAGGATCCGCCCGTCTCGGTCGTCACCTGGGAGTTCTACGACAGCGACGGCATCCGCATCGGCACCATCATGGAGCCGAGGCTGCTGCTCGCGATGAACATGATGAAGAAGTCGCCCCGACTTCTCGGCATGTCACTCAACTACCGGAACCTGGTGGGCATCATGGCCAAGGTGAAGGACGATCTCTCCGGACGAGTCCACCCCGACGGCAAGGTCTCGAAGCGTCTCAACGAGAACGACCACGGCCGCCTGAACAAGGGGATCGAGGTCGCCACCGAGATCCTCCGGGCACTCGGGTGCCCCGAGAAGAAGATCGTCACCGGCGAGATCAGAGGCGCTCACCCGAGCGGTACCTGCAGGATCCGCCAGGTCCTGAATGACGATCTCGAGACCGAAATCTCGAACCTCTACGCGTGCGACGCCAGCGTCTTCCCCGAGGCGCTCGACCGACCCACCGTCATGACCATCATCGCCTTCGGAAAGCGGCTCGCCGCCCACATCCTCGAGGGGAGAGGAACGTAGAGCGCATCCCGCCGGGGTTCCTCGACACTCTTCTCGAGCCGAGTCCTAGCGCGGCTCCAGCCGAAACAGGACGATCTCTCCCGTGTCCCACTGAAATTCCCACGCCTGGAGATCGAACTCGAAATGGTCGCCGTACTTCACTCTCATCTGGAGGAGAAAGGCGCGCTTCTCTTCGAGGTCCGTGACCCGGACCGCGCTGCATGGGTGGACGCGCCCGTCGACGCGGATCCGCACTCGGGAATCCTCGAGGATGTTCCGAACCCAGGTCTTGTCCTCGCTGCTCGAGAAGGCGTAGATGCGCTTGCCAGCCCTGGTCACCCATGTGTTGACCGAGTACGGGGCTTCGGGGCGGGTCTCGACCTGGATGGTCTGGATCGCGTCCACGAAGGACCACTGCACGACGGGCTCCTCAACCGCGGCGCCGGAGAGCTTCGGGCCCGGGATGGGCCCCAGCGGTCCGAAGACCAGGCGAGCGCCCAGGATCACCATTCCACCCAGCGCGAGCAGGCCGACGACGGCGATCCCCAGCCTCTTCACGAGCCTCCTCATTGCCACCTCCTTTCGAGCCCGAGTCTAACCCCAGCAGCGCGAAGTCGTCGCTGAGTTCGCGAGCGATCCGGAAGGCGTCAGCTCGCCCCCCGGGGAGACGCAAGCGGCATGGGCGATCTCGCCCTGCCTCCCGCCGTGACTCCGATGCGCCTCGCGTTTCTGAGGCAGCAACCCAGCCTTTTGCGCATAATGGCCCGTCGGCCTGAAGCGGCCACGGTAGAAGGCTGGAGAGGACTACACGACGGGAGCATCCGGCGATGGCTGACCATTCACCCAACATCATCGCGAACAGCCTGACCTCGTGCGCCGAGCACAACCCCGATGGCGAGTTCGTCGTCTTCGGCGATCGCCGCATCACCTGGAGGGAGTTCACCCCCCGGGTCTTCCAGGTCGCCAACCTCCTCGTCGAGCTGGGTGTGAAGCGCGGCGACAAGGTGGCGTTCATGTTCCACAACACCCCGGAGTTCCTGGAGGTGAACTTCGGCATTCAGGTTGCGGGCGGGGTGCCGGCGCCGATGAACTACCGCTTCATCCCGCGTGAGGTGGACTACCAGGGCAATCACTGCGACGCCCGGGTGCTCCTCTACGACTCGCTCTGGAAGGAGTCGGTCGAGGCGGCGGCGCCCAACCTGAAGAACATCGAGCAGTACATCTGCCGGGGAAGCAGCGGTCTCCCGGCTGCGCGGGACTACGACGAGGTGATCGCCTCGGCCGAGGACCGGGATCCGCAGGTGGAGAACGCCTGGGAAGACGTGGCGGTGATGATCTACACCGGCGGCACCACCGGCCGTCCCAAGGGCGTCATGCTCACCTACCAGGCCCACGTGGACATGTTCTCGGCCCTCCTTCCCCAGCTCTTCCTGCGTACCTTGACCATGGATCTTTCACCCGAGCGGCACCAGCGGATGCTGGACTCGTTGCCCCTTCCCAAGAACCCGTTGCTCGGCCCGGTGCTCCGCACCCGAGCGGCCAAGAAGCTCCTGGGATGGTCGGGGACCGAGGCGCTCTTGAGGAAGCAGTTTGGCAAGGTGCTCTCCAACCCCGACCTCGCCAAGGTGAGCTACGGAAGCGCCGGCAAGTACATGTATCCGTCCATGCCGTTCTTCCATGACGCCTCTTACGCCAACCTCATGCTGGCGGTGCTCTCGGGCAGCATCGGAATCGTGCTCCCCGACTCGGTGCGGTTCGATCCCGGGCTGGTCCTCGGCCTGGTCGAGAAGGAGCGGATCATCAACATGTCCAACGTTCCCACCGGGTGGAAGAAACTGGTCTCCCACCCGGAGGCGGAGCGATTCGATCTCTCCTCACTCCGCTACGCCACCACCGGCGGCGGGCTCTGCCCGGTGCCCCTCAAGAAGCAGATCCTGAAGCTCTTCCCCAACGCCATGATCCTCGACGCCTTCGGGCAGACCGAGATGACACCGGTGACCTCCTTCCGGGTCGACGCGGACCCGAGCAACATCCGGGAGCGATCGGTCGGCAAGTCGATCGTCGAGGTCAAGGTCGTCGACGAGAATGGCAACGATCTTCCCCACGGCGAGGCCGGGGAGATCCTCTACCGGTCGAACTCCGTGATGAAGGGCTACTACAAGGACGAGGAGAAGACCCAGGAGGTGATGCAGGACGGCTGGTTCAAGAGCGGGGACATGGGCTACCTGGACGAGAACGGCGAGATCCGGGTGGTCGACCGCAAGAAGGAGTGCATCAACACCGGAGGAGAGAAGGTCTTTCCCCTCGAGGTCGAAGAGATCATCGACCAGCATCCGAAGGTGGACGACGTCTGCGTGATCGGCGTACCCGACGAGGAATGGGGCAACAGCATCCGCGCGGTGGTCCAGCTCAAGCCGGACCAGGAAATGGAAGAGCAGGAGATCCGCGACTTCTGTCGGGGTGAGCTGGCCGCCTACAAGATCCCCCGCACCGTGGTTCTCGTCGAGGAGCTGCCTCGCTCGCCGGTGGGCAAGATGCTCCGGCAGACGGTGAGAGATCTCTACGGAGCGAATGAGCCCAGCGACGCCATATCGAGTGAGTAGGCTTCTCGTAGTCCTCATCGTCGTTGCTGCCTTGTTCCTCGTCGGGCAGTGGTATCTACACTCGCGCCGCCGCAAGGCCCGCCGGCTGTTCGAGCGCCTCGCGGGGCAGCTCGGTGACCGGCGGGGCACCCGCATCGATCTCGTGGTAGGGAGCCACCGGATCGTCCTCGATGCCCAGGTCACCCGCGACGACAGGCCCGAAGAGCTTCGGCTGACCCTCGGATCGAGCCTTCAGGGCGACTTCAAACTGACTCGGCCGGCCGGCGCCGCTCACTACGACGACTGCAAGCACGGGGAGCCCGCCGCGCAGGGTGCGCCGTTCGCGGGCTGGCACGTCCGTTCCGAGGATCCCGGCCAAATGGTCGCTCTCTCATCGGACCAACGTGTTCTTCAGTCGCTCAGGGACCTGGCGGCGCTGGGATTCACTCGCGTCGAGCTTGCGAAGACGAAGCTCAGGGCCCTCTGGCCCGAAATCTCCTGGAAGGTCGACGATCACCGCTGGAATGCAGGGGACGCCGACTCACTCCCCGACCGTTTGCGGCGCGCCGCGGAGCGGCTTTCGGAGCTGGCGACCGCTGCGGAGGCCGTGCTTCGCTTGTCCGGGTCCGTCTCTCACGGTCCGCGAGTACGCGCCACGTTCACCGTTCTCGTGCTCGTTCCTCTTCTGCTCGTGGGCGCCGGCATCCTCGCACTTCTGTACCTCTACGATGCGCACCCCACGGTTCGCGACGGTCAGCTCCTGGCCCTGATGGTCCTCGTGGGAGCCGCTCTCTCCGTGATCTACGCGGCGATCGCCTACGGCGTGCTGCAGAAGAGCATTCAGCGCGGCGCGCGCACCGCGGTGATCGGGCTCCTGTCGTTCCTCGGTTTCTGTCTGGGGAGCTCTGGGCCAATCCTCTGGTGGAACGGCACCGGCCCCCAGGGTCCCGGGCGGCGAGTGACGGTCGAGGTGGTGAGGGTCAAGCAGGAATCGTCGTTGGCCTCGGTCAGAGGGGGGCTCCTGCGGATGCTGCTCGGAGACGAGACCCCCCTCGAGGAGTGGTCCACGACCTATCGTGCCATCGTCCGGTCATGGCGCGATGACTCGCTCTATGGCATCACGCTGAACGCGGAGCAGTTCGCCGCGCTTCCTCCGGACCATGGCCGCCTCTCGTTCAGCGTATCTCCGGGAGCACTGGGCCTGGAGTGGTATTCCGAGGTTGAAGTGGTCGGGAGCCCCGACCCTAACGATGGAAGCCGCGAGTACGAAGAGCGAGACAGCTCCGTCCCCGGTCAGGGCGACGCCGGGCCGCGAGCGCGCGGAGCAGCGGCAGCAGGGCGAGTACTTCGAAGCCGAGACCGCAGGCGGGAGAGCCCTCGCCGTTTCGCCACGGCCGGTCCACGCACTGGGGATCGGGGTCTCCCGCTCCGAAGCCGTCCCAGTCCACCCAGCCGTCCCCATCGTTGTCGAGTCCATCATCGCAGGGGGGGCAGACGGTGGGGGGCGGACCCGCGGTCGGCTCGCTCGGAAGCCCGAAGTTGAGGGTCCAGTAGTGGACGTAGGGCGGTGCGTTCGCGTCGTCCGGCTCGTACGCATACCCCACGCCGAGCTGTGAGTAGAGCGGGTTCATGATGTTCACGCAGTGCCCCGGGGATGCCATCCATCCGTCGACCACGCTCTGCGGGGTGGGGTAGCCGGCGGCGACGTTCTCGGCGAGCGCCCACCACGGGTAGTCCTCGGCTTCGACGCGATCCACCATGGTCTCGCCGTCGGGGTTCATGTGGGCGACGAAGTCGCGGATCGCCATGTCCTCACTGTGGCCCTTGGCGGAGTTCTGCAGCATCTGCTCGGCTTCGAGTGCAGCGGCGGGACCATGGTACTCGTTTCCGCAGACGGCCCCCTGTGCGCGGCGCTGGTTCACCAGCAGCCACACCTGCTCCTCGAAGGGCGTCATGCAGCGATCCAGGTCCGAAGCGGCCGTGGCCGCGCCGACCAGGAGCGCGCTGGTGAGGGTGAGAGAGACCAGGAAACCGATCACGGGAGCAAGCACGAAGACCTCCTCGCGCCCGCACGGCAAGCGCAGGTCGCACGCTGAACATCGAGCAGCGCTGGAGATCAATCTGTGACCCATGTCGCAAAACGGGCGGAGCTCCGGAACGCCGATCCGGACCGCACGGCGAGCCGCAATGCCGGGTGATCTGCTAGGATTCCGCCACGGTGGCAGATCGCTCGCCGCGATCGGAATCCCGAGGAGGGTCGTGCCGGCGTCTTACAGGATCGACAAGGCTCGTGGCGTCGTGTTCAGCCACTACAGCGGCCTCCTCACCGACGATGACATTCTGGATCACCAGCGCCGACTGAAGGCAGACCCCGAGTTCGACCCGACCTTCCGGCAGCTACTCGACATGCGGGAGATCGAGGAGCTGACGGCGACTGCCGAAGGCATCCGGCAGCTCGCGCGAGGGAATCCGTTCATCAGCGGTTCGCGTCGGGGGGGAGTCGCCAGCAAGGACGTGGTCTTCGGAATGGCTCGCATGTTCGAGATGATGCGCGAGCAAATGGGCGATGAGTTCAGGATGTTTCGTTCCATGGATGCCGCGCTCGACTGGCTGGACCTCGAGCTGGATTCCGAATAGAGCTTCAGCGCCGGTCCACGGCGATCTGGCCCGACTTCATCACCAGCTCGATGGCGGGCTTCTGCTTCAGGAGCGAGACGTCCCGGGAGGGGTCGCCGTCCACGACCAGCAGGTCCGCCTTCTTGCCGACGCTGAGGGTGCCGATCTCGTCCTCCAGCCCCAGCGCCTCCGCCCCGATGCGCGTGGCGCTGGTGATTGCCTCCATGGGGCTCATGCCGATCTGCTTGACCATGATCTCCAGCTCGATGGCGTTGTCTCCGTGGGCCACGCCGATGGGGCCGATGAAGTCGGTACCGACGGCGATCTTGACACCGGCTTCGTAGGCACTCCGGATGGATTCCAGGTGGGCCTTGTGGCTCTCTTCGGCCTTCTTCATGGCGTAGTCAGGAACCCCGGCCGCCCGCCCGAAGGTCACCAGGGCGTTGACGATGGCGAAGGTGGGAACCACCACCGCCTTCTTCTCCAGCAGCATGTCGATGGTCTCGGCGTCCAGATAGATGGCGTGCTCGATGGTGTCGACGCCATTTCGCAGCGCCAGCTGGATGCCCACCTCGCTCTGGGCGTGAGACATGACCTTGAGGCCCACCCGGTGGGCCTCCTCGGCAATCGCTGCCACCTCTTCGTCCACGAACTGGGGCTGGTGCGGGGAATCCTTCTCGGAGAGCACGCCCCCGGTCGTGTTGATCTTGATCACCCCGGCCCCCGCGCGGATCTGCTCGCGTGCCGCCCGGCGGCAGTCGTCCGGGCCGTCGGCGATCCGCGAGTTGGCGTAGGGCCCGGTCAGCCAGCCCGGCGGCAGCATGTGCATGTCTCCGTGGCCCGCGGTCTGGGAGATCACCAGGTTGGCGGCGACGATCCTGGGCCCGGGAATGGTGCCTTCCTCGATCGCCGCGTTGAGGGAGACGCTCAGGTTCGAGCCCGCGCAGCGCACCGAGGTGAAGCCGGCATCGATCAGCTTCCCCACGTCGGCCACGGCCCGGGCCATCCGGATGAAGGGTGCCTCGATCGTGACGAGGATCGGGTCGTAGCCGCGAGCGCCCATCAGGTGCAGGTGGGCGTCGATCATGCCCGGCATCACCGTCTTTCCGGTGGCGTCGATGGTCTCGCCCTCTCCGTCGAGGGTCACCGCCGGCCCGATGGCTGAAATCACTCCGTCTTCGATCAGGAGGTTCATGCTCGCGGCCGGCTCTGCAGCCAGGCCATCGATCAGATTTGCGTTCTGGATGAGCGTCTTCACGCAGCTATCTCCCTTGGGAGTTCACTCCCAACCCGAGAGGAGCGGGAAGCTCACGATGAGCGCTTCGACCTCTCCCGGGCGGAAGGGTTCTGTCATGTGCCGGTGAGCGGAGAGGAGGACGAGCGGGTTGACGGCCCGGATCGGCTCCGCCTCCGCCTCGTGGATCGCAAGGGCCTGCCGGTAGGCATCGAGGGCAGCTTCGCGCGCTCCGCTGAGATCGTGCCCGTACCCGAGCAGGACCCACGCCTCGGCGAGCTCGCCCGGACCCTGCTCCGGGATCGCGATCGCGCCCTGCAGCATCTCTTTGGCAGGACCGGGGTCGTTCGCGAGCAGCAGGAAGCGGGCGATCATCCGGGGGTAGGCGGGTTCTTGGGGATCGATCTCCAACGCCTCGTGCAGGAGCTTCAGGATCGCGCTGGACTCGTCGAGGGAGTGGCTGTAGAGGTACGCCGCCTCTGCGTAATGGCGCACGGCCGGCAGCCGGGCGTCCTCGCCAAAGGGGTTTCCCGGGCGCCGGCCCAGGAAGCCGAGTTCGCCGCCTTCCTCCAGCGCCGCGCCGCAGTCGAAGCCGAGGAAGCGGTTGTTGCCAGCGGGGACCGGCCCGACACCCATCCACAGCTGCCGGCGTCCGGGCCACAAGAGGACGCTGGTGAGGCTCGCGATGCTGGAAATGGTGTGGCCGACGCCCCGCTCGCGGCCGGAGGCCTCGTCGTGGTGATCGCCGAGGAAGCCGAGCGCGAGGTCGAGATCGATCGCTCCGCGGTGCTTGGCGATCAGGTCGCCGATCCGGCGCCACCGGGAGAGCGGATTCCGTCCCACCGAGGTTCGCAGCAGGACGTCGCGCTGCTTCTGGGCATCGCTCGCGGTGCAGACGTTGGACATGAAGACGGCACCGTCAGAGAGCCATCGCTGAGAGACCTCGGAGCGCGTGCACTCCAGGGCGACCGCCTCTCCCGTCTTTCCGTCCGACAGGACGAAGGCGAATGCCCCCGCCCGGGGCTTCTCTTCGACGATCGCGATCGCCTCCGCGAGGCTGCTCGCGCGGCGCATGATCTCGTTCTCCAGGATGGTGAAGGCCATGCCGTCGGCTGCGGTGTCCGTCGAGAAGAGGAAGTGGCCGCCCAGGGTGATGCCCTGCTGGTTCATGCAGGTGTTGCACTTGATGAGTCCCGCCGAGGTGGCGCGCACGTAGGCGAAGCCTTCGGCGGGACGTGACAGGACCAGCACGGGGAAACGGTCCCAGATGCCGATGCCCTGGTAGTCCGTGTTCTTTCCGTGCAGTAGCTCGCCGTCCCGGGTCGCGGGGCCGGCGACTGCGAAGCCCGTGCAGCCTCCACCGCTGGCGTCCATGATTCCCGCCGGCACCTGCTCCTTCAACGTGATCTGAAGCAGCTCCGAGAGGAAGTTGCCCCGGAGCACCACGTCGGCGGGCAGTCCCGCTCCCTCCGCAATCCCGCGGAGCTCGTCGAGGTAGGCCTGGGGGACGAAGCTCCGGAGGGGATCGAAGACCTCCCGCTCGTGGCGCGTCGCCACGGCCCGCCGCTGCTCCTCCGGGAGGCGGCGCAGCTTGTCGTCGAACTCAGTGAAATTCCCGAAGAGCGGCAGCACGCCCTGGCCGATCTCCTCGCGGAGGGCCTCCCCGTGCTGGCGCCCCATCTCGTAGCCGGAGCCCTCGAGGACGAGGATCTGCAGTCCGTCGAGGGCCTGTAATCGCTCAGCCCTGTCTCCCACGCCGCCTCCTCCAACCGCGTCCGGTCGCGATTCGGGAGATTCTAACCCTTCCTGCGGGATCCGTGTTCTCCCCCGCCGGACGGTCCGATCACTGGGTCGCGAACTCTCCGTGATGGCGTGAGGTGCGGATCAGTGCGGTCAGCAGCGCCGACAGAAGCAGCAGCACCAGGCAGGCGATCAGCACCCACTCGTAGCTGCCGGTCTCGTCGAAGACCCAGCCCGAGACGGGGATGCCGATGATGACGCCCACCGCGGAGCTACCCATCAGGATTCCCATGATCGTGCTGAAGTCGAGCTCACCGAGGCAGCGCCCCACCATGACTGGCAGGGTGACGAAGGTTCCACCGCTTCCGATTCCGTAGGGGATGGCGTACAGCCAGAGCAGGTTGACCTCGTGCAGCTGGAGCCGGAGAAAGAACAGCTCGAGAAGGGCCGGCCCCAGGGCCGCCATCAACAGGCCGATCGTCATCAGCAAGACGGGGGACCATCGATCTGCCAGCCAGCCGAAGAGGAGGCGGCCGACCACGCTGAAGCCGACGGACAGCCCGTAGAAGAACGCAGCCTCCTGGGAGGTGAAGCCCACCTCCTGCTCCGCAAAGGGGACGAAGTGGAAGTTCAGCGCCGATACCCCGGTGATCTGCAGCAGAAAGACGCCCACCAGCAGCCAGAACGTCACGGTGCCGAAGGCGGCCCTGGTGGTCAGGCCGCCGGCCGGGCCGGATTCGTCTCCCCTCGCCTCGCCGGACCCGATCCCGTCGGGAGAGAGGCCCAGGTCCGAGGGTTGGGTGCGCACGAAGGTGGCGATCAGCGGGATCACGATCAGCGCCAGGACGGCGAAGGAGACCACCCAGGTAGACCGCCATCCAATCTGCCGGATCAGGAACTCGTTGACCGGGGGCAGCAGGAAGCCTCCCGCGCCGATCCCGAGCATCATCAGCCCCATGGCACGGCCCCGGAACTTGTCGAACCAGTTTGTGACCAGGGTTTGTCCGGGGAGGACAGTGCTGCTGGCCACGGCGAATCCAGCCACCAGCATGATCGCGTACAGCATCCACAGGTGGGCCATGGAAGCGTAGGCGAGGCTGGTCAGACCCAGCAGCGCAGCACCGGTCAGCATCGTCCTTCGTGCACCCCACCGCGCGAAGAGGGTTCCGACCAACGGGTTGGAGAGACCCATCACGATCGCGAACAGGGCCGCCCCACCGGAGATCTGGGTCATGCTCCAGCCGAACTCCGCCTGGAGCGAGCTGATGAAGACCGGGAAGACGTAGACGCTGCCCCCGACAGCGAAGAAGAGGATCACCGAGAGCGCCCCGATCAGCTTCCAGCCGTGGAACAGCTTGGTCTCGTTCCGCGGGTCCGTCATCGAGAGAGTTCTCCTCCAGCTGCCACGGCTGCCTGACCCGGGTTCGCCGACGACGATACCCCGCGTCATCTCCGAATACGATAAGCTGCTCCGGACCAGGTGATTCGAAGGATCACCTCGTCGGGGGGACGCCAGCCGTGCAGTGGAAGCGGGAGGGGGGGGTATTCTTCGGCTGGTGGATAGTGCTGGCGATGTTCTTCATCCTCTTCAACGCCGCCGGCACCGGCTTCTACGTCTTTCCCGTCTTCATCAGCTCGCTCCAGGCGGAGTTCGGCTGGAGCATGACCCAGATCTCCTCCGGCGTCGTGCTCTTCGCCATCATGATGGGTGTCGCCAGTCCGTTGGTCGGAATCTCGATCGGCCGCTACGGCGTCCGGCGGATCATGCTGGCTTCGGGTGTCGTGGCGAGCCTCGGCTATCTGGGCTTCGCCATCATGCAGAGCCTCTGGATGCTGTACGCGATCCTGGCGCTCAGCGGCTTCGTGCTGACCGGCCTCACGATGCTTCCGGCGCAGACGCTGGTCACCAACTGGTTCGACAAGTTCCGGGGCCGCGCCCTGGGGCTGGCGGTTCTGGGACCGGCGGCCGGTGGCTTCCTCCTGCCTCCCTTGAACGAGTTCCTGATCCGGTTCTGGGGATGGCGATACACGTGGGTCTTCTCCTGCGTCGTCTTGTGGGTGGCGGTGATCCCCTTGATCGCGATCTTCGTGCGGACCCGGCCGTCGGAGATGGGCCTTCGCGTCGATGGCCTCGCGCCTGACGAGAGGGACGGCGAAGCCAGTGCTGCCCTGATGAGCGGCCTCCCGGTGAGGCGCGCCGTCACATCGTGGACCTTCGGACTGCTGGTCGTCACCTTCGTGCTGCAGTTCGCCGGCGTCTCGGCGCTGAACTTCCACCTGGTTCCCTTTGCGGAGCAAGAGGTGGGCTTCAGCTCCCAGCAGGCCGCCCTCTACTACGGGCTGACGATCGGCTTCAGCATGCTCGGGAACGTGCTCGCCGGCTGGCTGGCGGACCGCATGCGCCCGCAGGTGGTCCTGGCTCTCACCGGTCTCCTGATGGCCATCGGCCCCGCAGCACTGGAGCTGTGCTTCGTCCGACTCGGCCTTCGCGAGGTCAACCTGCTGTTGCTGCACGCGATCCCCTACGGCATCGGCTTCGGAATGAACGTCACCATCGCGCCGGTGCTGATCGGCCGCTGCTTCGGAGAGCTCAACTTCGCCAGGATCAGCGGCATCATGGGGGTGGCGTACGCATTCTGCGTGCTGGTCGGTATCGGGGGCGCGGGAAACGTCTTCGACCGGACCGGGAGCTACGAGATCGTGCTGGTCGCGACGACGGTCGGATGCCTGATCTCGGTGGCGCTGTCACTGATAGTGCAGCCGGAGCGCTACCACGCGGAGTTCGTGAGCGAGGAGCCGAGTAGCTAGAGGCGCTTCCTCACCTGCTCTGCCGCTCGGGTCCCCGCTTCGACCGCTTCGGGGAAGCTGGTGACCGGGTTCAGGTACTCCGCATTGGCGAAGAAGATGCTTCCGTAGGGCTTCCCGAGCTTGGGGAAGACGTCTGTGATGTAGCCTGGATACGGGACGCAGTAGTTCCGGTTTCGCAGGAGCACGTGCACGGCTTCCACCTTCTCGATACTGCCGGGGAAGCGCTGGTCGAGCTCGCCGAGGACCCGACAGATCATCTTCACCATCGCTTCTCTGTCGTGTACGACATCGACGTCCTCGAGGGACATCTTGTTGAGGCAGGTGAGGATGTTGGGTCGATCCGGTCCCCGCTCGCGGCTGAACCAGTCGGGAATGGTGATGGCCTGGATGGTGCTGTCCATCACCCCCAGGCGATAGCCGACCTGGTAGACGGGCTCCCGGAAGCAGAAATGGAAGGTCGGATAGCTGAACCTCCGCATCGCTCCCATCGCGCTCTCGAGCTCCGCGGGGATGTCCTCGAGGATCCTCATCGCGATGTTCGCCTCAGCGTTGATGACGGCCGCCCTGGCGCGCACGGTGCTGACCCTTCCCCCGTGCCAGTAGCTCACCAGCACGCGTCCCTCGGAGTCGTGCCGGACCCGAAAGGCGAATGCGCTGGTGAGCATCCGTGCGCGCCCCGTGTCCTCGACCCTGTCCGCGAGGGTGCGGTTGATCATCCCCAGGCCCCCGGGAAGCGAGGCGACTCCCACATCGCCGGCGTAGTCCTGCTCCTGTGCGGACTGGATGGCGTAGAAGGCCGATGCGTCCGCGGTTCTCGGGTAGGGCTTGGCGAGCTTCTCGTACCAGGCCCGGAACTCGGGCGAGTACTCCTTCAAGCACTCCGAGAAGGGAATGCGGTCGAGCTCGTCCTTGCGGGCCTCGACGTCGATTCTCGGCATGTCCCACAGGTAGAAGCGCATGATGTCCAGCTTGACGCGCCAGGGGATGGGCATTCGCAGCAGTCCCCAGGCACCGTAGGGATCCTGGATCTGGACGTTGCCGGGAAAGACCGCGGCGAGCGGGCTGGTGTCCCGCTCCGGCTCCAGGTGGAGCTCGGCGCAGAGCTCCCATACCGAATCGGCCCAGGTCCCCGGCGTTCCGATGTACTGACCGCCCAGGGAGAACGGCATGCCCTCCCACTCGTGGTACATGGAGTTGCCGCCGAGCTGGGGCAGGGCCTCGAGGAGCAGGAGATCGCGATCCTTGAGGCGATAGGCGGCTGTCAGGCCACCGGCGCCACCGCCGACGATGACGACCTCGACCTCCCGATCCGCTTCGGGGGCGGGGGGGAATCTCCCCTCGCGGAACATCCGGTTTGGATTGTCCGGGAAGATCTCTCCGTGGAAGGTGAGCAGGGGCTCGATTCTCTCGGGAGGTACCTCGCGCGTCTCGAGGGGTGCGGTTCCGCCATCGCACCCGGTGAGCGCACCTGGGCCCAGCGCGGCCATTCCCGCACCGGCAATCAAGGTGTTCTCGAGGAACGAACGTCGCGACAGCTCCGCGTCGAGCGTCTTTCTCACCGCATTCTCTTCCTGCAAAGGATCCCTCCGATCCAATCGGCGATCACAGGCTCGCGCAGCTTCGGGAGATGATCAAATCCTGGTAGAATCTGGGACCAGCGGATCCACGCTGTGTGTGTGGGGGGGGGGGGGGGGCCCTTGGGGTGGGGGGGGGGGGGGGGTGTGAGGGAAGGGGGGGGGGGGGGGCGGGGCGGGGGGGGGCGCCACCTTGTCGATGCTGTCGCGGCGGAAGTTCCTGATCGCTGCGGGTGCGGGCCTGGCGGCGGGGGTCGTCGTCGATCGACGCTCCGGCGTGGAGCGCGACGGCACCCGGACGCTCAGCCTGTGGACGCTCGAAGCGCCCCCGATTCCCCGCGCACCCCGGCTCTCCGGGGACCGCGAAGTCGATGTCGCAATCGTGGGTGGTGGATACACGGGGCTCGCCTGCGGGTATTACCTGAAGAAGCTGCGTCCGCAGGGATCGGTGGCCGTGCTGGAATCGCATCGTCTTGGTTCGGGCGCGAGCTCCCGCAACAGCGGGATGGCGCTTCTCCACTACCCCCCCAGAGATGAGAACGAAATGACTCGGCGGGGCTTCGAGCGCTGGCGGCAGTTCCTCGAAGACGAGCAGGTGGATTGCGACTACCAGCAGGATCGGGTCCTGTATCTCCATCCCTCCGAAGCCAGCGCAGAACGGGCCCGGTCGAGAATCAAGCCCTCGGAGCGTTGGATCGCCGCGGACGAGCTGCGGGAGCAGATCGGCACCAGCTTCTATGCAGGCGCGGTCAGCCCGGCGGAGAGCTTCGCGATTCATCCTGGCAAGCTGGTGGCGGGACACGTGGCCGCGGCTCGACGAGTGGAAGTCGAGCTCTACGAATACTCCCCGGTGATGGAGATACGGCCGGGGAAGATCGTTGAGCTGGGAACACCGACCGGAACCGTGCGTGCCAAGCAGGTAGTGATTGCGACGAACGCCTACACGCCGCGACTCGGGTTCTTTCGCGCGACGATGTTCCCGGTTCACCACTACACCTTCGTGACCCGTAGACTCAGCCGAGAGGAGCTGCGACGTTACCAGCTGGATCACTGGCGCATGCGCTACGAGGAGCGCTTCCTACCGGTCTCCACCAGCGTGACGCCGAGCGGGCGCTTCATCGTGCGGGTGCTGCTGGGATACGCGGCCTGGAACTCCTGCGAGTGGGGAGACATTCACGCCGCGCGGAGGCTGGCGCGGACGACGATCGCTCGGCGGTACCCATGGACGGTGGAGACCGAGCTGGAGGACGGGTGGCACGGCGTGACGGCCCACACGCTCGATTCTCGCAGCATCGCCGGTCCGATCGCGGGAGGGAATCTTCACGTGAGCATCGCGTACAACGGCATGGGTGTTGTGCCAGCGCACAACAATGGTTACCTCACCGCCTCCCGGATCGTGGGGAAGCCGGACCAGGACCTCGCTCTTCTCTGTGGCACCCGCGGCCACCCGCCGCTCCCCGAGCCGTTGCGATCGCTCGGCTTCAAGCCGTTGATGCGACTGCTTCGCGCCTCATGAAAGGTGCCGGTCGGCGAAGTCGAGATACTGGAGCCAGTCCCAGCGGGTGATGTCGTGCTCGCCGGTGCGGACGTGGTAGGCGAGGGAGGCGCCGGTGGGCTGATCGACCTCGGGCATGCGTTCGGCGCCGAGGCCGCTGGCGCCGAGCAGCCGGCAAACTGGCTCGGCGGCCTTTGCGGCCAGGAACTCACCGTGCGGGTCGGCCCAACGATCGAGCGAAGCGCTCGACACGTAGAGGGGGCGCGGCGCCACTAGCGCGAGGAGCATGTGCTGGTCGATCGGCAGGATGTCTTCGCGATCGGCGTAGCGCTCGAAGTTGCGGGCGAACCAGTGCGGGAACGTCGCGGTGATGGCCGCCACCGTCTCGCCGAGGCGGCGGCGGCTGAGCGCCGCGCCGCCGCAGCCCGACTGGCAGGAGATCGCCAGGGCGAAGCGCTCGTCCTGGGCGGCCGCCCAGAGGGCCGTCTTGCCCAGGCGCGAGTGGCCGAAGACGGCGACGCGTCCGTGATCGATCGCCTGGTAGGTCTCGAGATAGTCGAGGATGCGGCAGAGGCCCCAGGCCCAGGCTCCAATGGCGCCCCATTCGTCTGTACCCGGTTCCGTCTGTCCCTCCCCGTAGAAGAGCGGATGGACTCCGTTCTGGAATCCGTCGTCGTAGTCGGGATCGAAATCCCCGTAGTAGGCGGTGACCAGCGCGTAGCCGCGCTCCACGATGGTCTCCACGGGCCAGCGGCTGGCCGCGGAGCCGCGAGAGCGCTCGGTGGCGCGGTGTTGCTCGACGCCGTGCTCCGGCTCGTCTGCCATCCACTGATCGGAGAGGAGGATGCCCGGGTCGGGGTGGATCGAGTGATTGCCGTGGAAGTTGAGGCCGAGGAAGGCCGGGACCGCAACCTCGTGCCTCGCGGGCCGGTGGATCAACACGTCCACCCGGGGCGTCTCACCCGAGCCGAAGCGAAGACGCACCTGCTCGCGCACGGCACGGCCGTCGAGCGCGGAGGGCTCGCTGGCCAGGACCTCGGCGTGCATCGCTTCGTGGGAGCCGGGACTCTGGCCGTAGACGTGAGTGCGAAAGAGGTCCAGGATCTCGGCCCGCCGGCGCCGCCAGCCGTCGGCGTCCCGAACCGCCTCGCCGCTCGCGAAGACCAGCGGGTCCGGCAGCGTGTAGCTCGGCACCCGGGCCTCGTCGAAGAAGACGGTGAGCTCGCGCCCGTCGGAGAGGACGAGCCTGTCGGGGGCGATGAAGTCGCTGACGGTCGCGGGGGGCATCCGACGCGTCACTCTAGCTTCTCACCGGCCTGGAGAGCAGCTCGTCGGTCGCGGCGCGGGCGGAACGAACCACCGTCTCGATGGTGGAGTGGCCGTAGTAGTCGCCGACCAGGTGCAGGCCGTCGATGCGGCGAAGGCCCTTCAGGAGCTCGCGGAGCCGCGGATAGATGCCGACGCGATAACGGGACATGCCCGTCTGGTGACGAACCACCTGCACGGACTTCACGTTCTCGGCGAAACCGGGGATCACGCGAGTCATCTCCTCGCGGGCGAGGACGGCGATGTCTTCGTCGCTCTCATCGACGAGCTGCGCGCCGGCATCCCCGGTGAACCACACCTGCAGGACGGAGTGACCGCTGGGAACCATCTGAGCGCACTTGAAGAGGGCGTCGGAGGTGAAGGAGGCCTTGAAGCTCTCCGTCCGCGAGAACACGTACGCCCAGTGGTCGGCTGAGATGCGACGTCTCATGAAGAACACCGCGAGGGGAAATCGGGTGTAGGTGAAATCCTCTGTAACGCTTCTCTCCGCGTCCGTCAGCACCGTGATAAGGCTTGACAGCTCCGTGAGCGGGGTGGCGCAGACCACGTCGCTCGCGCCGATGGTTCTGGTCTCGCCTCCGACACTGAGCTCGATGCCCGTCACGCGGTTGGACTCGGTCCGAATCTCCCGCACTTCGGCGCCGTAAGTCACCGGCAGCATCTCCGCCAGCGTCTCGGGCAGCGTGAACATCCCGGTCGGCAGGCAGGTATCGGAGGAGGTCAGAATCTGTTTCACCATGCGGAGAAAGTGCGCGAGGCTCTCTCCCTCCGGATCGGAGAGGTTGAAGGCAGTGATGATGGGACGCACCAGGAACTCGAGGACCTCCTCGTCGCACCTCCGCAGCACGTATTCGGCCAGATCGACGTCTTCGAACTCCTCTAGCGGATCGTTGGCGTAGGGGTCGAGTTTTCGGAAGTTGCGGACTGCGTGCCAGACGATGCGCCCGAACTTGAGGTTTGAGAGAAGCGGAATGAGCTTGTACCGGATGGTGTTGTGTTTTACCAGGAAGCCGCGGCCACCCCGCATCAACAGGACGGGGGCCCGAATCGGCAGCAGTTCGTCCTCGAGTCCGAGCGCCTCGAGCAGCTTCAACGTCTCCACGTAGTTGGTGTGGAAGTACTGGGTACCGACGTCGACGCGCGCGCCCTCGCTCTCGAGCAGCTGGATCCTGCCGCCCGGGATCGGCGCGCGCTCGAAGATCTCCACCTCACGTCCGGCCTGCTGAAGCAGGTAGCCGGCGGTGAGTCCGCCGATCCCGGCTCCCACGATGACGATCTTCGGAGATGCCTGCATGACTTCTCCCTCGAGTTCGCGCGAGTGCGTCGGTTGCGGCGCCCCGCTCAGGGCTTCCAGCCCTCGGGCATCTCCACTCCCAGGACCTGGAAGAACTCCACCACTCTCTCCTCGCTGCTGAAGAGACCGTCGGGAATCGCGCCGCTGCATAGATATCAGATCCGGCCGCCGGATACCTGTCATCTCCCCCTGCTGGACCGGGCTATACTCACTCCGAGCACCCACGGTAGGGGTGTGAAGGGAGTCGCGGGATGAAGACGGTGCACATGACCGCAGTGGGCGGGCCCGAGGTGTTGGAGCTGGTGGACGTCGAGGAGCCGAGGCCCGGCCCCGGTGAGATCCGGGTCGCCAACCAGGCGATTGCCATCAACTTCCACGAGATCAACGAGCGCCGCGGCCAGGGACAGACGCCCGCGCTCCCCACTGGCATGGGTTCCGACTTCGCCGGTCCCATCGACGCGGTGGGAGAGGGAGTCGAGCATCTGAAGGTCGGCGATCGGGTGGTGGCAATGGCCATGCGCGGGGCCTACGCCGAGAAGACCTGCACCGCGGCCGCCCTCGCCGTGTCGATCCCCGAAGGTGTCACCACCGAGCAGGCGGCATCCTGCCCGGTGGCCGGGCTGACGGCTCACTACATGCTCCATTTCAATCACGTCGGCCCCGACAGCACCGTGGTCGCGTACGCAGGCGCGGGTAGCGTCGGCTGCTTCGTCGGCGGACTCGGAAAACGCATCGGCTGCACGACCATCGCGCTGGTCAGCACCGAGGAGAAGGCGGAGATCGCGAAGAAGGCGGGATACACCCACGTGGTGGTGTACCGGAAGGAGGAGCCAGTCGCCGCCGTCCAGCGGCTCACCGGCGGCGCGGGTGCGAACCTGGTGCTCGATTCCGTCGGCGGGCCGAGCTTCGAGCAGAGCTTCGACATGTGCGGAGTCGAGGGCACCGTCGTCCTGTTCGGTCACGCTGCGGGCGATCCCTCCAAGGAGGCGCTCTTGTCGTTCACGGACAAGGGGAAGAACCTGGGCCTGCGGGTGTTCTTCCTGCCCACGACCCTGTTTGCACGCCTGCCCGAGCTCGCTCTGGCCTACGGGACTCTCTTCGCCGGCTTCCAGAGCGGCGACATCTACCTTCCGATCGAGCGAATGCCACTCTCGGAGGTTCGGGAAGCCCACCGTCGCATCGAGGCCCAGGAGACGGTGGGAAAGGTGATTCTGGAGCCCTGACAGCCTGTGAGCGCCTGAGAGTCAGGAGCCCGCCGTCGCCAGGGCCTGCTTGAGCGCTCTCTGGTCCAGAGGTGGTTCCGGGAACCCCTCCTTCGCGACCAGGGTGAAGGCTTCGGTCGGGCAGGTCGTCGCACAGACTCCACAGCCGAAGCAGCGGTCCATGTCCACCGCGGGAACGTCGTCGTCCGACATGGCCAGCGCCGTGGCGGGACATCTCTCCACGCACTCCTCGCAGGCGTTGCACTCGTTCGCATCGAGCTTCGGCTCGAAGCCCGAGTTGAGGCCCAGGCCCGGCTTCGGCTGGGCCAGGGCGACCTCCAGGATGACGCAGTGGTCCTTGCAGCAGTTGCAGACGAAGTCGAGGTTCTGGCGATTGACGCTGCAATGGACCAGACCCGCCTCCTCGGACGTCTTCAGGATCTCGAGCGCCTCCTGCTTGGAGATCTCGCGTCCCATCCCCTGGTCGATGGCGAAGCGCGCCCCGACGTTGAAGGTCATGCACACCTCGTTGGGGGCGCCGCAGCTGTCTCCCGGATCGAGCAGCTCGGCCTCGTGCCTGCAAAAGCAGGTGCAGACCGAGATCGGAGCGGCGCTCTCCACGTAGGTCGACATCTGGTCGTAGGTGTGGATCACATTCCCCGCCTCGATCTTCTGGTCCACCGGGATGACCCGGGTGGTGGGGAAGGTGATCTTCGGCATGCCCTGGACGGCATCGGCCGCTTCTCTGTACTTGTGGATCAGCCGGGCCAGCCGGACGTCCCGCTCCGTCCGCGTGCCGCGCATGAACTGGTACTCGAAGATCCCGGGCACGAACGGGGGCAGCGAGTAGACCTCGGCCTCGTCCGTCTTGACGGCGAGGCAGAGTCCCTTGGCCGCCATCGTCCGCAGAACCTCCCCGACTTCTTCCGGGCTCCGAGCCAGGGCCGACGCCAGCTGCTCGGCGGTGGAGAAGCCCTTGGGCATGGCGGCGGCAACGGCGGCTTCCTCCGGCGTGAAGAGCTCTTCCGCCAGCGCGTAGAACTCGGGAACGTCCATCCCCGGGTATCTTCCGCCCCGCTGGGCGAACTTCTCCATCAGGTCCCGGTAGATCTGATCGGCCATTCCCAACTTCCTCCCTGGTCAGAGTCGATCGTTGTCGCGCGCGACGGTTGCGAGGAACTCGATCCGCGTCTCGAAAGGAGCGGTGGGGCGCTCGTAGCGCTTCAGCTTCAAGGCATCCGTCGGGCAGGTGATGGTACAGACGCCGCATCCGATGCACTTCTCGGGATCCGCCACGGAGCGCCCGGCCTCCACGTCCTGGGAGATCGCTTCGACGAGACATCGCTCCGCGCAGGTCCCACAGAGAACGCAGTCATCGCTCGCCTCTGGCAGGAAGGGAGACGGCGCGATGGCGGTCGGGTTGTCCCAGCGCGTCCGGCCGCGGAGGTTGGAGCAGCAGCAGCCACAGCAGAGACACATGATCCCGTGGGGCTCCCCCAGGTAGTTCTCCGCGGTGGCGACCAGCCCCAGCTCGACCATCTCATCCAGATAGTCGATGGCCTGCTCCTTGGTGACCCGCTTTCCCAGCCCGAGCGCCTCGAAGTGCTGAGCGGTCTTCCCGATGAAGATGCAGGTCCCGATCGGGAAGGCGTCCTTGCATTCGCGAATCCCCAGCTTCTCGGTCCGGGTCCGGCAGGGGCAGGGGACCAGTGCCAGGTCCTCGCTCTCGAGCCCCTGGACGTAGGCGTGCGCCTCTTCGGCGGTGAAGGTCCTCTCCTCCGGATGGATGGCGTGCTCGACGGGGATGCTTCGCAGAGACGGCGTTCCCTTGCCGGAGGTCCCGTAGTACTTGTAGAAGCCCTCCTTGATGAAGAACTGCTGGTAGAGCTTCGCGGCCTCCAGATCGTCGGGCTTCATATCGGGGTAGAACATGTGGAGGTTCACCAGATTGGGAATCACCGGGAGGCAGTACATCCCCCTGGATCGCGTGAGGAACCCCATCTCGACGAGGGAAGCGAGGACCTCCTCGACGTCTTCGACGGGCTCCCCGGAAGCCTCGGCCACCTGCTCCGCGGATCTCATGTTGGGCAGCATCTCGAGGTGCTGAATCAGCGCGGCTTCTTCGGGCTTGTAGAGAAGCTTCAGGTAGGCGATGAACGCCTTCGAGAGCTCTCCGTCCGCCTTGGGGGCGGTCTGGAAACCCCTGTCCACACTCTCGGCGATTCGTACGTAGGTCTGCTCACTCATGTCGATCTTCCCTTCTGGAACGGCGTGTCTTCCGGAGCCGCTCTGGAGGTGTCGGCTCCCTGCGCCCGCGCGGCGCTCGTCCGCTCACCAGCACCTGCGCGGCGAAGCTCGCCAGGAGGTCGCTCGCCTCTTCCTTGCCGAGGCTCCCGTCGTCCACGAGATCGGAGAGCCCCCACGCCGCCGCATTCAGCATCCACACCATCGGGCGTAGCTCGCGCTCGGAGAGTCCCGTCTGCCGCCGTGCGTAGGGCACCCAGAGACCGAGGATCTGCTCTCGCATCAGGGCGATGGCGCTGCGCGCTTCGGACGGCTCGGGGCCGAACTCGGCGAAGAGCGCGCGCAAGGCGCGGCGCTGCGCCACGGGAAGCTCGAGGAAGATCAGATACGACTCGCGGACCGTCGTCGGCACGTCGCCGCCCGGGTCCTGCAGCACCTCAGCGGTGGCCCGGTAGGATCCCTCGAAGAGGTGCTTGATGGTGGCGAGAAAGAGCCCCGCGCCGTCCTCGAAATGATCGTAGACCAGCTGGCGGCTGACTCCCGCTTCGGTGGCCAGCCCCTTCATGGTCAGCGCGCTCCAACCGCGCTCGCCCACGACCTCGGTGGCTGCGTCGAGCAGGGCCCGGCGCCGTCGGTGCGACGGCATGTAGGACCGCTTCTTCCGGGCTTCCGCCTTCGGCATCGACTCGGGGATCTCCCTGGTGCCGCGACTTCTAGCACAAATTCGACATCCTGTACAATTCTGTCGAGACGCGGCTCACGCCCGTGATTCGGCGAGGTGCCTTCCGACGGGAGGAGACCATTTCAGCGCCCGAATTCGAGCTCGGATGGAACACAGACGACCTTCTCGATGGTTGACACGCGCCTGAAGACCGTGTTGGAATGGCCACAGCGCCGACCGTGCTGTTGATCGTTGAAGATCTTGCTGCGAGTCGTCGGAAATCTGTGTAACGCCACTCAGGAGGTACTCGAGATGAAGACCGCGAGTGTATCACTCCGTCTGACGATGCGATTCACCGTAGCCGTGATGGTCGCAGCGGCCTGGTTGCTGCCGCCCTCTGCTGACGGCCAGACCATTACGCCACTCGATCAGGAACGGACCATCTGGGCGGAGGCAGTGTGCACAGCCGGTTCAGACCCCTCCTGCGAGATTGTCTCAGCGAGCGACTCCGCGACTGGCTTCGGCCCGTTCGACAGCACTGTCGAGGTCTCGACGGAACCAGATGGCTATGGGTCCGCTCACCAGGCGTCGTCGATCTGGGGCACCTCGATCCTGCTTTCTCACGAGGCGGGCGCCGCGTATGGCTCGGGTGAGTCTACCTTCCGGGTGGATTTCTCGACCGACGAAGAGAGCTCCTACTCCCTTGACTTCAGCGAAAACGCATTTTCAAGCAACATCTCCCGCTTCGTCTCCAATTTTGCCTCGTCAGAAGAATCTGTGGGTGAATTCGGGCTCCGGGAGCCGGCCAAGT
>CAZTOU010000030.1:0-59164 GCA_964615365.1 uncultured Spirochaetales bacterium | reverse complement strand
TACGATCCGAGGCCGTTTCCAAATCTCGCGAGTGTCAGTCAACAGGAACTAGCGAAGAGTACCTGCCGCGCCCGCTCCGAGCTGCCGTCGAGGATGACCACCTCTTGGTCGAATCTCGCCCGCGGGTGGCGTCGGCTCCCCCTCGAGGTCGCTTCGGGCACGCGATCGACGTCCGCTCCGAGATTCGATGCCCGCCCGGCCCGAGAGGTCTGCTGGGCGGTACGGGAGAGGACGGAGGGACCGGTGACGTTCGCCGCGAGCAAGGCCTCGAGACGCTTTCGGGTGCGCCTGGAGAGCGGGTCGAAAGTGAGCGCCACCGCCGCGCTGACTTCCGAAGCGACCCCCTTCCGGCACTCGCTGCGCCTCACACGCCCGCGCAGCGTCAGCTTGCTGGCGCCGGCGTCTTGGCGGGGAATTCGGACCGAAACCTGTGTCCCCGGCTTCAGCGTGTTCTGTCCCAGAAAGCGGCAGCCGCGGCTCGAGATCTCGAGAAGCGTGGCGGGGTGTCGCCGCATCCCCCAGCGCGCGGTGATCTCGCAGCCAAACGCCAGGCGCGGTTCGGAGCGGCGCTCCCAGCCGCGGTACAGCGCGCGCATCAACAACAGCCGCAGCGCCTCCGGATGGACCGGGCGGCGCACCACGTAGTCGAAGCCCTGACTGCGCAGCATGCTGCAGAGGGTGTGGGAGTCGGCCTCGGCCACGGCAATCGTCACGGTGCCTTGCGCATTGCCTCGCGTAGTGACCGTGAGCCGCGAGGCAGCGCGGGCCGAGACCACGACGACGCGGGGTGGCTTCTCCCAGTCGCGGAAGTCCTCGGCACCGACCCCCGCGTCTCGAACGGGATCGACGCCGAGCGCCTCCAGCATCTCGTAGACGTCCTCGAGCTCGCCGTCGTCGATCAGCAGGGCCTCCGAGCGCAAGAGAGTCTCGGGTGGCCACGCGTTCCCCTCGTCGGCGAGCTCCGGCTCGAGGAGCGCCGGTTCATCGGCGGCGGCCTCCCTCTCTGCCGGCAGGGGCGCGTCGCACTCGTCGTGTTTGGCGGCCGTGGGCGACGGCGCATCTGGCGCCGCCTCCTCGGAGGGCTCTGGAGCGGAAGCCGCCTCCTCCGGGAAAGGGGCGGGCGGAGGCTCGGACGAGGGCTCCTCGTCGGCGTCGTAGCAGACGACGATCTCGATCTCCTCCGACTCCTCTACCTGCGGCTCCACCGCCCAGGCTGCGTCCTCCGGCTCGACGCACTTCTCCTCTACGACCTCGAAGAACGCATCGGGGGCCTCGATGATCTGCACCCCCACGCCGGGGCGGATCAGGGGAGCCAGCATCGGGGGGATCGCGCGTCGGTGGATCACCACGCCCCGAAGAGAGAAGTTCCGGAACTCATCCACCAGGAGCTCGAGCTCGACCTCTGCGCCCGGGTTCAGTGTGGCGTCGGTCTGGATGAAGAGCCCGGAGGGGGAGACGTTCACCGCGATGCCCCGGTAGCGGTTGCCTCCGTGCTGGAGCTCGCACGGAATTCGCCGCTTGCTCCGCGGATGTTCTCGCCGCTCCATCCGGTCTCCCGCGGCCTCCGGGGTCCGAGATGTGGGGTTTCAGCCGGACCTGCCGCTCCCTGTCGGATCGGCAGAGAGACCCGCGGGCTTGACCGTGTGGTTCGCCCCTCCCGAATTGGGGCTAGGAGGAGGGGTAGACGAACTGGGACCAGTCGAGGTTGGGGTCCACGTCTACCGGCACCAGGATGGCCTTCCCGGTCTCCTCGTCCTCTGTCTCGCGGACGAACCCGTCCTCGAGCAGCTCGTGGATCAGCCGGTCGAAGCTCTTGGTCCAGAGGAAGGCGCCCGCCTTGTTGTCCTCGAAGTCCCAGTCCACCTCCGACCAGTCCTCGCCGGTGCAGCGCTTGAAGACGGCGTGCTGCCAGTCGAGCGGGGTGGTGGATCCCAGCTCGTGCAGCTCCCGGATCATCTCGGTCTTCATCTGCTGCCGGACGTCCGGCTTGATGGTCCCTTCGTTGAGCATGGCCAGCTCCTCTCGTGACCGCCCAGGGGAGCCGAGCCACCGCGGACGCCGCTGGGGTATTTAAATATATAGGTTTAATATATTTCTATATCCGGGCGTGTCAATCCCCCCGCGCTCGAGGGGCTAGATCGGCTCGCCGGTCAGGGGGTCGACGGTCATGCGGGGGACCGTATCCCGGAGGTCCTCGAGGAAGCGGGGCAGGTAGACGCCCCCGATCAGCGCCCGGCCGATGGTGAAGCAGGCCGAGAAGGACATGCTGTAGGCGGCGAGCAGGGCCTCGTCTCCTCCGGCGTAGGGGAGCAGGATCAGGGCCACGAGCTGGGGACCGCCGAATCCACCGCCGGAGATCGGCAAGAACGCCCCGCCGATGATCAGGGGAGCCACCACCATCACCACCGGGAGCGGGACCTCGATGCCGAACGAATGGAGGGCCAGGGCGTGGGCCAGGATCCCGACCAGGGAGAGGGTCAGCCTGGCGGCGTAGATCCTGAGGTAATGATGGAGCTCACCGTGCCGGGCGGAGCGGAGCAGGGCGTGCTGGCTGAGGCGCGGGAAGTACTTGTTCCTGGAATCGGTGAAC
The DNA here is from genome assembly GCA_964615365.1 of uncultured Spirochaetales bacterium. Classification (GTDB taxonomy): domain Bacteria; phylum Myxococcota_A; class UBA9160; order UBA9160; family UBA6930; genus CAVXZE01. The sequence goes on along the minus strand of CAZTOU010000030.1, from coordinate 56,574 downwards.
CAGTACCAGAAATGCAGGCCTGCGATCAGCCAGGGCAGCGCCATCGGCAGGAGCCAGAACGAATCGAGCTCGGGAGCGAACTGGAAGAGGATGTTGAGGATCATCGCCACCGTCATGACGGCGTTGACCATCAAGAGGTCGCCGAGCATGGCAAAGGCGCCCGCGGAGATGAACCAGGTGAAGGGTGCGCCCTTGTGTCGGACGAAGTAGGCGATCTGGATCACGCCCACGATCGGAGCGTAGATCACCAGGGGCAGATAACAGCCCCAGATGACGTGGGTCATCTCTCGATAGGTCAGGCTGGGTGCCGCGAACCAGCGGAAGCTCAGCCCGAAGCTCAGGATGTCCAGCACCGCGAACACGGCCGTGTAACCGAACAAGGCCGGCAGCAGCCAGGAGAGCCGCACGCCGGAGAGATGATCCAGGAAGTCGGCGAAGCTGATGTCCCGGAAGACCCACCAAAGGATGGCCCCTGTGATCACCCACGGAGCCACCCGCCGCCAGAGAGGGGGGCGCTCGACTCCCGGTTCCTCCATCTGGTGACGGACGTCGGCGGCGGGTCCGGTCCCGGGCTCCGGGGCAGACGGATCATCGCCGGAAGGGCTCGCGCTCACGTCGGCCCGGAGTATCGCGGAGACCGGCATCATTCGCCCGGGCTCCCGCTTCGCGGCCCTGCGTTCGGGACGGCGAGGACCGTCGAGGCCCTCTTGCTCTCCGGTGCATCGTGGTCTAAGAAAAGGGCGCTCCTGCAGCTTTGCGGGCAGGGAAGAGACGCTGTGCTTGCCGCCCAGCCCCTTCGATAGATGAGGGAATCATGGCTGTCGATCGGTCACGAGGGCGCTCCAACCACCTTCGACGTCTCGCGGTCTTCCTCATCCTCTTCGGGTTCTGGCTGCTCCTTTCCGGTCACTACGATCTCTTCCATCTATCTCTCGGTTTGATCTGCTCGATCCTGGTCGCCTTCGTCTCTCACGATCTGCTGATCGAGAACATCAGCGGGTCGAAGCGGTTCAAGAAGACCTGGAGATTTTCGCTCTACATCCCCTGGCTCATCTATCAGATCGTCCTCGCCAATCTCCACGTCGCCTATCTGATCCTGAGTCCGAAGGCGATCGATCCGCGGGTCGTCCGCTTCAAGACGAAGCTCAAGAGCCAGTTCTCCATGGTCACCCTGGGCAACTCCATCACCCTGACGCCCGGCACGATCACGATGGACATCATCGACGGAGAATTTCACGTGCACGCCCTCAGCGAGAGGGTGGCCGAAGACCTGCTCGGCGGTGAGATGGAGCGGAGAGTCGCCCACGTCTTCCTGGAAGACGAGGACGAATAGGATCACTTGATGCTCGATCTCTTTCTGGCATTCAGCATCGCGATCCTGCTCGCGGTCTCCCTTTGTCTGTACCGGGCCCTGCGGGGGCCGGGAATCATCAACAGGATCATCTCCGTCAACGTGATCGGTACCAAGACGATCGCGCTCATCCTCCTGATCGGGACCATCTTCGAGCGAGTCGAGTTCTTCGTCGACATCGCTTTCGTCTACGCGCTCATCAATTTCATCAGTACACTCGCCTTCTCGAAGTACCTCGACCTGAAGGGCATCTCGTAAGGGATTCGAGCCATGAACATCGCCTGCATCGTTCTTCTCTCTCTCGGTGTCGTCTTCCTCTTTCTGGGAGCGGTCGGAATCCTCCGCTTTCCGGACTGCTACACGAGAATGCACGCCGCAGGAAAGTGCGACACCCTCGGAAGTCTCCTGATCATCGGCGGCCTGGCCTTCTATCACGGGGTGTCCCTGGACAGCGCGAAGATCCTCTTCATCGCCGTCTTCATCTTCCTGACGAGCCCCACGTCGACTCACGCAATCGCCCGAGCGGCCATGAGAAACGAGCTGCCGCTCTGGACCAAGAGCCAACGCAGATGATCTGGCAGATCGACCTGATACTGCTCGTCTTCATCCTCTTGTCTGCCGTCGGAGCGGTGGCCGTCCGGGATCTTCTCGGCTCGGTCATTCTCCTTGGCGCCTTTGGCTTCTTCATGTGCCTTCTCTGGCTCGAGATGGGGGCGGTGGACGTCGCCTTCACCGAAGCCGCGGTGGGCGCCGGGGTCACCACGGTGCTCCTCGTGGTCGCGGTATCCAAGTCGGAAAGGAAGAGCAGGAATTGAGATACCTCTATGTGATCATCACCCTCGTCACAGGGCTCTTCCTGATCTACGGCGCATTGGACATGCCGAGATGGGGTGACCCGCGGTCACCGGCGAGCGTCAACGTGTCTCCCAGGTACATCGAAAAGGCCTTCGAAGAGACGGCCGTTCCCAACATCGTCACGGCGGTGCTCGCCGACTATCGAGGCTATGACACGCTCGGCGAAACCACCGTCATCTTCGCGGCTGGAATCTGCTGTCTCCTCATCCTCAAGAGGCGGAAGGAGGAAGTGGGGACGTGATCCGAAGGCAGGACAGCATCATCATCACGACCCTGACCAGGCTTCTGACCCCGTTCATCCAGCTCTTCGGCCTGTACGTCATCATGCACGGCCACAGCAGCCCGGGCGGCGGCTTCCAGGGGGGGGTGATTCTGGGAGCGGGCTTCATCCTTCTCGCCATCTCCTTCGGCATCGACGAGGCGAAGCAGAGGTTCTCGGAGGGGGTGGTCGCCGTCCTCACCAGTGGAGGCGTCTTCATCTTCGCCGGGGTAGGGCTTCTCTGCCTGATCCTGGGCGCCAACTACCTGGACTACGGGGTCCTGCCCGTGATGGAACCCAGGAGCATGGGAATGCTGGGCGTCGAGATCGGCATTGGAATCACCGTGATGGCGGTGATGGTCTCCATCTTTCGCGATCTGCTCACCTTCGAATAGGCAGGAGCGCCGTGGATCTGTTCATCAGCCACTTCAACTACTTCGTCTCCATCGCTCTCATGATGATCGGCCTTCACGCGATGATGGCGAAGATGAACCTGGTGAAGAAGCTCATCGGCATGAACATCTTCCAGTGGTCGATCATCCTGTTCTTCGTTTCCACCGCCGCGAAGTACGGTGCGACCATTCCCATCCTCGCAGGGGGTCACGGTCACCACGGCGCCGAGGTCGTCGTCCACGCCGGTGACTACGTCAACCCGCTCCCCCACGTGCTGATGCTGACGGCGATCGTGGTCGGAGTCGCCACCACCGGCGTCGCACTCGCCCTCCTGCTCCAGGTCTACCGGACCTATCACACCCTCGAAGAAGACGAGATTCTGCAGAAGATGCGATGAATGTCCATCAGTTACAGCTCCCCATCTTCGTCGTCGCCATCCCGCTGGTCTTCTCTCTCATCATTCCGCTGGTGGGCCGGTGGCGGAAGGATTGGTGCTGGCCTCTGGTCGTCATTTCTCTCGCAGCCGCACTGATTTCGTCCGTGGGCGTCGCCTACCGCGTCGTGGTCGACGGGCCTCTTAGCTACTACCTGGGCGGCTGGGATCCACCGTGGGGGATCGAGTACCGCATCGACCACCTCGGCGCCTTCATGGTCCTCGTCTTGAGCTTCGTCTCGCTGCTGACGGCGATCTACGCGAGGAGGAGCGTCGAACGGGAGCTCTCCGAGAGAATTCCCTCGTTCTACTGCGTGTTCCTCCTGTTGATCACGGGCCTGCTCGGGATCGTCGTCACGGGAGACATGTTCAATCTCTACGTGTTCCTCGAGATCGCATCCCTCACCGCCTATGCCCTGATCGCCGTCGGCGAAAAGGGAGCGGCCTTCGCGGCTTTTCGGTACGTGATCGTCGGGACCATCGGCGCCTGCTTCTACCTGCTCGGCGTCGGCTATCTGTACATCGTCACCGGCACCCTCAACATGGCGGATCTCGCCCGGGTCCTTCCGGAGCTGCACGATTCCCGGGTGGTTCTGGTCGCATATGGCTTCCTGCTGATCGGAATCGCCATGAAGATGGCGCTCTTCCCCCTGCATATGTGGCTGCCGGACAGCTACACCTATGCGCCTTCGGCGGTGAGCGCCTTGGTGGCCCCCTTGATGACCAAGGTGGGGGCCTACGTGATGATCAGGATCATGTTCTCGATCTTCGGCCCCGTGTTCTCCATCGAGATCGTTCCGACGACGACGCTTCTCACCTCGGTCGCCGCCATCGCGATCCTGGTGGGCTGCGTCATGGCGCTCGCCCAGGTCGATCTGAAGAGGATGCTCAGCTACATCCTGGTGGCCGAGGTGGGATACATCGTGCTGGGCGTGGGGATGGCGAACAGGAACGGCCTCACGGGGGCGATCCTGCACATCGTCAACGACGCGTTCATGATGGCTTGCCTCTTCTTCGCGGTGGGCGCGGTGGTCTACAAGACGGGGACGAGGAACATCCATCAGCTCCGTTATCTGCACCGAAGAATGCCGTTCACCGCGGGAGCTTTCGTCGTCGCAGGTCTGTCCGTGATCGGGATCCCTCCCCTGTGCGGATTCTTCAGCAAGTGGTACCTGATTCTCGGCGCGATCGACGGCGGGCAGTGGCACTTCGTGGCGGTCTTGCTCGCCAGCAGCCTGCTCAGCGCCGTCCTCTTCTTCAGGGTGATCGACAACGCCTATTTCGATCACAGCCACGCGCGCGATGAGGATCTCGATCAGGAGGGCGCCTTCGCCCCGCCTGAACAGACGAAGATCGACGAGGCTCCGCTCAGCATGCTCGTCCCCACGCTGGTGGCCGCCCTGGGCTGCGTGGTGCTGGGCCTGTCGAGCATGAAGATCATAGGGGCGCTGATCCAGCACGCCGTCCCCATGAGCTTCTGAGGCCGGGCTCGCGGGAGCTGCCGAGACGGGGTCGCTCACGAGGCGGGTTTCGAACCGGCCAGCTCCGCTTCCCTTCCCCTCCAGGGTTGGATTTTACCTGGGCGATTCGCTAATTAGGCGGGTCGATCTGAGTCCCTACATCCCAGGAAACCTGTAAGGGGAGTACCGAGATGCGCTCTGCCAGGATCCTCCTAGTGGATGACGAAGCCGAGTTCAGGGAGACCCTCGGGCTCCGCCTCGATCGACGTGACTTCTCCGTGACGTCCGTGGGGAGCGGAGACGAAGCGGTCGTCAGGACGGAGGAGGCGGAGTTCGACGTAGCCCTGGTGGACATCTTCATGCCGGGTCGGGACGGCCTCGAGACGCTGCGCGAGATCAAACGCATGAGGCCCCTCACCGAGGTGATCCTGCTGTCCGGAAAGGGTACCAACGACATCGCCATCGAGGGGATGCAGTGCGGTGCCTACGACTTCCTGACCAAGCCGCTCGAGTTCGCGGAGCTCGTGGAGAAGATCGAGGCCGCGTACACCCGGAAGCTGGAGCAGCTCGCGCGAATCCGCAGGGCCTCGGAGGCGGAGGGCGCGCAGGGTGGGGCGGTGGCCGAAGCGGACAGCGCCGAGGAGACCGCTCCGGCCGGGGTCAGGGAGGGGCGCAAGGGGCAGCTCTTGGTGCTGGGGCAGCAGAGTGGATTCCCCGGCGAACTCGTCGACTACGCGCTGGACATGGCGGCACGTCTCTCCTACGACGTGATCGCGCTGAACGCCGCCGGCTTCTCGCAGGAGACCTTCCGTTCCTTCCCCGGAGCGCGCGACAAGGTCTGCCAGGACTTCATGGCAGTCTCCGAGGAGAACGTGCTGCCTTTCAGGAAGGCGGCCGCGGAGAAGGGGGTCCCGTTCTCCCATCTGGTCAAGTTCTCGAGTTCCGACGAGGCCATCGCCGAGGTGAGAGGCGAGGTCGGAGACATCGACTACGTGATCTGCGAAGGCGTAGAGAAACCGGACGAGCCGGGAGTGCGGGGACCGATCGTCGCCTACACCCCGGTCTAACGCAAGTTTGGAAGAGACGATGGATCTCGAATTTTTCTTGAGGCTGGCACTCGTCGCCCTGGTCTTCACGGTGTGCTTCTTGTTCCGCAAGGAGAACATGAGGAAGAAGGGATAGGAGAAGCTGGCCCGATGCTCGAGACCCCCGCAGAAGAGACGCAGAGAGCTCAGTCATGACCCCGGAAATGATCCTGACGATGGTCGTTCTGGCCTTCGCCGTATGGCTGTTCGTCTCCGAGTGGATCAGAGTGGACGTGGTGGGCATCCTGATGATGGTCCTGCTGCCGATGCTCGGTCTCATCTCCGGCAAGCAGGCCTTCGTCGGGCTGAGCAGTAACGCGGTCTGCTCGATCATCGCCGTCATCATCATCGGTGCCGGCCTCGACAAGACCGGGGTGATGAACCAGGTGGCGGGCCCCATCATCCGGCTCGCCGGCGCGAGCGAAAAGCGGATCATGATCCTCATCTCCGGTACGGTGGGCGTGATCTCGAGCATGATGCAGAACATCGGCGCGGCAGCCCTCTTCCTGCCCGCCGCGCTGCGCGTCTCCAAGCGGGTCGGTGTGTTGCCCTCCCGGATCCTGATGCCGATGGGCTTCTGCGCCATCATCGGCGGCACGCTGACCCTGGTGGGCGCCAGCCCCACCATCCTGCTGAACGATCTCCTGGTCCTGGAGGGCCAGCAGCTGGAGCCCTTCGGACTGTTCACCCAGACCCCGATCGGATTCTGTCTGCTCGCTTCCGCCCTGGTCTACTTCGCGGTGCTCGGCCGGTGGGTGCTTCCCTCCGGTGGCGGTGAGGCGGACAGGGGAGTCACCGCCGCCTTGATGGAGCAGTACCGGGCGGCGGAGAACACCGCGGAGATCCACGTGCCCGAGAGCGGCACCGAAGGCAAGACCCTCGGCGAGCTCATGATCCAGACCCGTTTCCTGGTGACGGTGGTGGCCATCCGGCACGCCGCCGATAGGACGGACAACTTCGTACCGCGCAGCACCGACATCGTCGCCCCCGGCGACACCCTCGCGGTGGTGGGAAGAGAGAACAACATCCGCGCGCTGGCGGAGGAGCTCGGCTGGGAGCACAAGGAAGGCCTGGAGGTGTTCGCCGACGAGCTGTCGCGGACCAGCGCCGGGATGGCGGAGACCATGGTGGGCCCCCGCTCCAGCTTGATCGGCATGACCATGTCGGATTCCGATCTCAAGGACCGCCACCAGCTCAACCCCATCGCCCTGGTCAGGGGGAAGAAGGCCTTCTACAGCGGTCACACCCACATCCCCCTCGAGATGGGAGATGCCATTCTCATGCAGGGGCGCTGGGAGCGGTTTCACCGCCTGAAGAACCTCCCGCAGCCGCGAGCCCTGAACTTCTCCACGCCGCTCGAGGGAGAGATCCTGCGCCCCCAGAAGGCCAAGCTGGCGGTCATGTGGCTGGGCGTGGCGCTCGCCCAGATCATCTTCTTCGACGTGACCCTGTCCGTCGCCCTCATGTCGGGCGCGCTGGGCATGATCCTCACCGGCGTCCTCTCGATCGACGAGGCCTACCGCTCCGTGGACTGGATGACGGTCTTCCTGCTGGCCGGGCTGATTCCGCTGGGGATCGCCTTCGAGCAGACGGGCACCGCCGCGTTCATCGCCGATGGCGTGCTCAGCCTGATCGGCGAGCCGAGCCCGATCATGCTGCTGGCGGTGGTGGGAATCATGACCTCGTTCTTCACCCTGGTCATCTCCAACGTGGGGGCCACGGTGCTCCTGGTGCCGCTGTGCATGAACATGGCGGTGATGGCGGGTGGCGACCCGCGGATGGCCGCCCTGGTGGTGGGCCTCTCGGCCTCCAACACCTTCATCCTGCCCACCCACCAGGTGAACGCGCTGGTCATGCGTCCCGGTGGCTACCGCACCGTGGACTACACCAAGGCGGGTGCCGTCATGACCCTCCTGTTCCTTGCGGTCGAGCTCACGGTCATCTACTTCTTCTACGGGGTTTCGGGCGGTTGAGGGCGCGAACCCTTAGGGGCTGATCGATGGCAGACGCTGTCCGTGGCTCCCAGACGCGTTACTGGATCCTGCTGATCATCGGCGCGACCATCACGCCGTTGTTCCTCGCCGGCATCGTCATCCTCTACCTGTTCTACGATGCGCATCAGGAGCGGGCGACGACCCACCTGGAAGAGCTCGTCGAGAAGCACAAGCAGAACATCGACGGATTCCTCGACGCCAGACTGACCGACATCCGGATGCTGGCCAGCAGCTTCAGCTTCGAGCAGCTCCGCCAGGAGGATTTCCTGCAGCAGCGCATGCTCGATCTGCAGCGGGTCCACGAGCCGGTCTTCGTCGATCTCGGCGTGATCGACGAGTCGGGTACCCAGGTGGCCTACGCGGGGCCGTTCCTGCTCGAGCACGCCGACTACTCCGACGCGAGCTGGTTCCAGAACGCCATGCAGCGCGAGTACTTCATCAGCGACGTGTTCCCCGGCCTGCGCGGCTTTCCGCACTTCATCGTTGCGGTGCGCAGCACCTGGAAGGGGAAGCCCTGGATTCTCCGGGCCACCATCGACCTCGTCGCGTTCAACGATCTCGTCGAGGACCTCCGCGACAGCCAGACGGGATCCGCGTTCATCCTGAACCGCACCGGGGAGTTTCAGATCGCGCCGCCGCCCGATCTCATGCCGAGCAGCAAATTCGTCGAAGAGCTGCTGCACCCCGATGCCGGTGACCGGCGCGAGATCCGTGTCATGCAGCGGAGGGACCAGAAGGGCCGGAGGAACATCTACCTGACCACGAAGCTCAAGGAGGGGAGCTGGCTCCTGGTCTACCAGCAGGAGGTGAGCGAGGCGTTCGCGGAGTTCTACAACGCCCGCAACGTCACCGTGCTGACCATAGCCCTCGCCGGGCTCGCGAGCGTCGCCGTGGCCTTCCTTCTCGCCCGCAAGATGGTCTCTTCCATCGCCGACGCCGAACAGCGCACACAGATGATCAGCCAGCAGATGGTCGAAACGGGCAAGCTGGCCTCGGTGGGCGAGCTGGCCGCGGGGATCGCCCACGAGATCAACAACCCGGTCGCGATCATGGTGGAGGAGGCCGGCTGGATCGGCGACATCCTGGAGGACGACGATTGGGCAACCTCCGAGAACCTCCAGGAGTTCCAGCGCGCCCTTCAGCAGATCAAGACCCAGGGGACCCGCTGCAAGCAGATCACCCACAAGCTGCTCAGCTTCGCCCGCAAGACCGACGAGCGGACTCAGGAGGTGGATGCGCGCGCCCTGGTGGAGGAGATCGTCGCGGTCTCGGCCCAGCGGGCGAAGTACAACAACGTGGAGATGAGCACCGTCTTCGAGCCCGACCTGCCCATGATTCGCGCCTCGCTCTCCGAGCTGCAGCAGGTCCTCCTCAACCTGATCAACAACGCCGTCGACGCGATGCTGCAGACGGGCGGGACGCTGGAGATCGCAGTCAGGAGCCTGGGTGACGATCTCTGGATCCACGTCAAGGACTCGGGCCCGGGGATTCCCGAGGCGAACCTGGAGCGAATCTTCGACCCGTTCTTCACCACCAAGCCGGTGGGCAAGGGCACCGGCCTCGGGCTGTCCATCTGTTACGGTATCGTGACCCGAATGGGCGGCGAGATCGACGCCATCAGCGAGATCGGCTCCGGCACCGAATTCCGCATTCGTCTGCCCCTCCACCGGGAGGGGGTGGAGGACGACGGAGAGGAGACCGCCGCAGCCGGCCGCGGAGGCGAAGCCTGACCGCCTTGTCGGGAGAGTCAGGGGTACCGGGAACGCGCCGTGGAAGGTGATCCGATCAAACTATTGCTGGTGGACGACGAGAGGGCGTTCGTCGACGTCCTCTGCAACCGCTTCAAGCGCAAAGGTCTCTCCGTCAGCAAGGCGTATTCCGGAACCGAGGCGATCCGGACCGTTCGCGAACAGGACTTCGACGTCTGCGTCCTCGATCTCAAGATGGAGGACATGGACGGCATCGAGGTGCTCAAGATCTTCAAGAAGATGCTTCCCTCCATGGCGGTGATCATGCTGACCGGCCACGGGTCCGAGCGCGCGGCGAGAGCCGGGATCGAGGAGGGCGCCTACGACTACCTGACCAAGCCCTGCGGCTTCGAGGAGCTCCTGGCCAAGATCCAGGAGGCGGTGGCCGAGAAGGGACCGGACGCATGAATCCGTGCCAGGTACTTCTCGTGGATGACGAAGTCCAGTTCGTGCAAACGGTGGCCAAGCGGCTCCGGCGGCACGGACTGGGTGTGGAGGGCGTGCACAGCGGCGACGATGCCCTGAACCACCTCGCCGACCACCCGACGGACGTCGTGGTCCTCGACATGAAGATGCCTGGCATGGACGGCATCGAAGCGCTACGCAGGATCAAGGCCCGGCAGCCGCTCGTCGAGGTGATCATGCTCACCGGCCACGCCAGCGTGGAAGCGGCCATCGACGGCATCGAGTTGGGGGCGTTCGACTACCTCATGAAGCCTGTCGACTTCGACAATCTGCTCTACAAGATCCAGGACGCGCACAAGAAGAAGTCGCTCCAGGAAGCCAAGAGCGCGAGCCCCACGAGCTGACCCGGCCAGGACGGCGTCGGAGAAAGGTCGACGGAGACCACACCTTGACGAGATTCTTCGGGCAGTGGGGAAGGTTCATGATGCTGGGCGCCCGGGCCCAGGCCAGGTGGGAGATCGAGATGGCGGGGACGATCCTCGCCGACCGGAAGCGCCTGTTCGTCCTGGGCCTTCTCGTCGTGCCCGCCATCGTCGGCAGCGTCGCCTTCGCCGATCCGATCGGCGAGGCCTTGCCCAATTTCATCGGCGGCGAGAAGGCCTACAGCCCGACCTTCTTCAGTACCGGCATCTTCGTGGTGTCGGTCTTCATCGGGCTCTGCGCGGGCCTGATCACGGGCTGCATCGGCGCCGGCGGGGGCTTCGTCATCGCGCCCGCCCTGATGAGTGCCGGGATCAGGGGAATTCTGGCCGTCGGCACCGACCTGTTCCACATCTTCGCCAAGGCGATCATGGGAACCGTGATCCACAGCAGGCTGGGCAACGTCAACGTGGCCCTGGCGGTCACGTTCCTGCTCGGCGCCATCGGCGGCGCCACCGCCGGCGGGGCGATCAATCGGGTCCTCTACGAGACGAGCCCCGTCCTCAGCGACGCATTCATCACCACGATCTATGTGATCATCCTCGGGGGGCTCGGCTTCTACGCGCTCTCGGACTTCCTGCGCGCCCGCAAGCAGGTGAGAATGGATGCGCCGTACAGCGGGAAATCGGAAGGGGTCGAGATGGGCGGCCTCCCCAGCCGCCTCCAGGCCATCAGAGTCCCGCCGATGATCCGTTTCGACCAGGGCCTGGTGCCGGGCGGGCGCCGCATCTCGGCGCTCTTCCTGGTTCTGAGCGGTGCGCTGGTGGGGTTCTGCGCCTCCATCATGGGCGTGGGCGGCGGCTTCCTGACCTTCCCCATCTTCGTCTACATGCTCGGCGTTTCGTCGATCACCACCGTGGGCACCGACATCTTCCAGATCGTGTTCACCGCCGGATACGCTGCCATCTTCCAGTACGCGATCTACGGCTTCATCTTCTACACGCTGGCCATGGGAATGCTCCTGGGGTCGCTGCTGGGGATCCAGCTCGGAGCCATGGTCACCACGGTCGTCGAGGGGATCACGATCCGCGGGTTCTACGCCACGGCAGTGCTGGCCGGCTTCGTCAACCGCGCCTTCGCGCTGCCGGGCAAGCTGGCGGAGTTGGAGGTTCTTCCTCTCTCGCATTCCCTCGTGGAGACGCTGGACCAGATCGGCATCTGGGCCTTCTTCCTCGTGATCGGGATCTTCGCCGCCTGGGTGATCGGCACCTTCATCGCGAATTACAAGACGCTCAAGGGGGGGCCACCGTTCCATGATCGCTAGTCCCGGGAAGCTCTTCGGGGGGTTGGCGCTGATGGCGACCTTCGCCGTCGTGCTGGTGGCCATGTTCCTGCCCCTCTTCGAGGGCCAGAACGCGCTGGACACCATGGATTCGCTCTTCAACTCCGTTTCCAAGGGATCGGCCTACTACGTCGCGGATCTCCGGGCCGAGGCCGAGGGCCAGCGGCGCAACGCGGTCGCGGTGACGCTGGCCATGACCGGCGAGACCCAGGCCGGGCAGACCGCGGAGCTGTTTCAGGCGGGTGGAGCCACCGTGGAGGTCGCGGAGGCGGAGCTTCGGGTCAGCGGTGATCTGGGAGGGATTCTCGACCGCTGCCTGCAGGATGCGGACGAGATGTTCGCCAACGCGGGCGCCGTTGTCCGAGACCGGTACGGCTACGAGGAGAGGCGGGTTCTCTTCAACTGGTGGACCGCGCTCCAGGCCATGGACGAGGATCTCAAGCGGCAGAAGCGCTTCGCCGAGGCGGCGTTCGTCGTCAAGGTGAAGGAGAGGGCGGTGGAGTGTGCGTACAACTACTACGGCATCGAGTCCTGGAAGGTCTCCGATAAAGTCGGAGTGGTGCTGTTCTCGCTCGTCTTCTACGTCGTCTACACCGTGTGGTATGGTTACTCGATCATCCTCACCCTCGAGGGCTGGGGTCTCAACCTGTCGCATTGACGGCCCCCGGCGAGGAGAGTCTCGGATTCCATGGGTCGGCTCGGCGATTCCCTGAGGCGGCTGGTTGCGGGGCGGTCGGTCTCGTCGGAGTCCGAGGCCGAGCAGCTTCGCATCGCCTTCACCTCCCGCTACCACAGCTTTCGCCTGCTGCTCGAGGCGAACAAGCGGGCGCTCACGGTCATGGCCGAGATCGAGGAGACGCTGCGCGGTACGCGCCCCTTCGGCATCACCTTCGTCCGCTCGAGCTGCACCCGGATGGCGACCCACGTCTGGCAGATGATCCGCCACCTGGACGACCTCGCGCCCGAGAAGTACGCCCCGCTTCGAGATCGCTTCCGCTCGATCCAGGACCGCATCGACCCGTTCCTCGGTCCCCAGGCGCGGCCGGCGAGCGGGCCTCTGGTCGTGGCGGTTCGAGACATCACCGCCGCGAACGCCGACGACGTGGGCGGCAAGATGGCGAGCCTGGGCGAGGTGCGGAACCGGATCGGTCTCCCCGTTCCCGACGGCTTCGTGGTCACGGCCAGCGGTTTTCGGCGCTTCATGAAGCACGACGACCTGCGCGGCGAAATCGACCGGCGTCTCCAGCTCGCGGGCGGGGTGCGGCCGGAACACCTCGAATCACTGAGCGGTGAGCTCGCGCAGTTGATCATGGGGGCGGAGCTTCCAGAGGAGCTGGAGCGGGCGATCCTGGAGCACTATCGGTCGCTGGAGGAGGCGTTCGGAGAGAGGATCGCGGTCGCCGTCCGCAGCAGCGCCCTCGACGAGGATGTCGCCGGGGCGTCGCTGGCCGGCCAGTACCGCTCGGTCCTCGACGTCCGCGAGCCCGGCCTGCTCTCGGCCTTCAAGTCGGTGGTGGCCAGCCTGTACGAGATCTCCGCGATGTCCTACCGGATGGAGCGGGGACTTCGATCCGAAGACGTGTCGATGTGCGTGGGATTTCTTCCCATGATCGATGCGGTCGCGGGAGGAGTGCTCTACTCGCACAACCCGGTGGACGGTCGGGACGATTCGATCGTCATCAACTCGGCGTGGGGCCTGCCCAAGCCGGTGGTAGAGGGGCGGATCTCGAGCGATCTGTTCCTGGTGGGGCGCGGCCAGCCGCCCGAGATCCGACTCCGGGAGATCGCCGACAAGCCCAACAAGCTGGTCTGCTACCCGGACGAGGAGGTCTGCCGGTTGGACGGCACCGGCGACGACCGCTCGCGTCCGTCGCTCACCGACGACCAGATCCTCGCTCTCGCCGAGCTGGCGATCCGGGTCGAGGAGCACTACGGCGTGCCCCAGGACGCCGAGTGGGCGATCGACCGCTGCGGATCGATTGCCCTGTTGCAGTCCCGCGAGCTTCGCCTGCAGCAACCGACGGCTCCCGCCACTCCGGCTCGCGAGGGGGAGCCCCCTCCCGGGCCGATCCTGGCCAGTGGTGGCATTACCGCGAGCGCCGGAGCGGCGGCGGGTCCCGTCTTCGTCGTGGAGATGGAGGCCGATGCCCTGCAGTTTCCCCCGGGGGCGGTGCTGGCCACCGTCCAGCCGATTCCGCGCTGGGCCAACCTGCTGAGCCGCGCGTCGGCCGTGGTCGCCGAGCACGGGTCCGTGGCCGGCCACCTGGCCAACGTGGCGCGCGAGTTCGAGGTGCCGGCGCTCTTCGGAGTCGAGGGAGTGGTCGCCAAGCTCGACGAGGGGCAGGTCGTCACCGTCGATGCCGATGGACGAACCGTCTACCAGGGCCGGATCGAAGCCCTGCTCTCCCGGGAGCCGAGGCGTGCGAATCCCATGGAGGGCACCCCGGTGCACGACGCGCTCACGGGCGCCGCGGGGCACATCGTTCCGCTGAACCTCCTCGACCCGGACGCGTCGGAGTTCCGCCCCGACGGGTGCCAGACGCTTCACGACGTCACCCGCTTCTGTCACGAGAAGGCGGTGCAGGAGATGTTCCGATTCGGGAAGGACCATCACTTCCCGGAGCGCTCGAGCAAGCAGCTATACGACGACATCCCGATGCAGTGGTGGGTGCTCAATCTGGACGACGGGTTCAAGGAGGAGGTGAAAGGTCGATACATCAGAATGGAGAACATCGTCTGCGTGCCGATGCGGGCCCTCTGGGAGGGGATCACGGCGATTCCCTGGGAAGGTCCTCCCCCGCTGGACGGCAGGGGATTCGTGTCGGTGATGTTCGGGGCCACCCGGAACACGGCCCTCACCCCCGGCGTGCGCTCCTCCTACGCCGACCGCAACTACTTCATGGTCTCCAAGGACTACTGCTCACTGAGCTCCCGACTGGGCGCTCACTTCTGCATCATCGAAGCCCTGGTCAGCGAGAGGACCCCGGAGAACTACCTCAGCTTCCAGTTCAAAGGCGGAGCCGCCGACTACGAGAGGCGCCAGAGGCGCGTCGTATTCGTCAAGGAGATCCTGGAGGACTACGGCTTCCGGTCGGAGATCAACGAAGACAACCTGATTGCCCGCCTCGGGGGCCGTGAGATGAAGTACATGGAGGAGAGGCTCCGCATCCTCGGCTACCTGACCATCCACACGCGGCAGCTCGACATGGTGATGTCCCGGCCCGCCTCCGTGAGCCACTACCGCGAGAAGCTGCGCGGCGACATCGAGAGCATCCTCAGAGGAGACGCCGGTTCGAAGGGCGCAGAGTAGTACGGGACTCAGCTCTTTCCGGTGTCTCCCGTCCCGTTTCGAGCGCCGGCGGAGCGCAGGACGCGGATCAGTTCGTCGATCTTCACCGGTTTCATGAGGTAAT
Organism: uncultured Spirochaetales bacterium; assembly: GCA_964615365.1. Taxonomy (GTDB): domain Bacteria; phylum Myxococcota_A; class UBA9160; order UBA9160; family UBA6930; genus CAVXZE01. Next base: position 41,416 of record CAZTOU010000030.1, on the reverse strand, counting down.
CGAACGCTCCGAGTCCCATGCCCCTCTCGGCGTCCTGCACGGAGCTGTGTCCGGTCAGCAGGATCACCTGCGGGCTCGGTGTCTTCTCCTTGATCCTCTTGATGACCTCCAGTCCGCTGAGGCCGGGCATCTTCACGTCCAGCAGCACGACGTCACACGGCTGGTTTGCGATGTGCGCGAGCGCTTCCTCTCCAGTGGTCACGCCCTTGGCCTGGAATCCCCGGAGGAACAGACGCTCCTCGAGGGCACTGACCAGCTCTTCCTCATCGTCCACGATCAGAATCCGCAGTGCATCCATGTGCGACTCCTAGCCAAGCTCCTGGCCTATCGGCAGCGTGACCGTGAAGCAGGTGCCTTCACCCACCTGGCTCTTGACGGCGATCTGCCCGCCCAGCTTCTGTACGATCCCGTAGGTGATGGACAGCCCCAGCCCCGTCCCAGCACCCTTCTTGGTGGTGAAGAACGGATCGAAGATGTGGGTCAGCTGGTCCGCCGGGATCCCCACGCCGTCGTCGGCGATCGTCACCGTCACCGCGTCCGCCCCGACCCTCTCGATTCCGATCTCGATGTGGCCGCCCTCCTCCACCGCGGCGAAGGCGTTGTTGATGATGTTCAGAAAGATCTGCTGCAGCTGCCCTCTGTCGCTGACGATCTTGGGCGGCTCCTCCTGGTAGGTGAAGTCGATGCGGAGGTTTCGGTAGCTGGCCTCCTTCTCGAGAAAGCCCAGGACTTCGTGCAGGAGCACGTCCAGGTTGATGGGTTCCCGCTCCACGTCCATGTGCTTGGCGAAGCCGAGGAGGCGGTGGGTGATGCCGCCGCAGCGGTCGGCCGCCTTGAGGACCGACTCCACCAGGGCGACCAGCCTCTCCCTCGGAGGCAGCTCCTCCGACATCGTCAGCAGGTCCTTGAGCAGGCCCCCCTTCTCGGTGATGATCGAGAGCGGGTTGTTGATCTCGTGAGCCACGCCCGCGCCCAGGCGCCCGATCGCCGCCAGCTTGTTCGTGTATTCCATCTTGTGATAGAGAGCGCGGCGCTTCAGATCCTCCTCGCGAGCGCGGTTGACCATGTAGGTCGAGCCACCGAAGACCACCGCGAGGATGAGAACGATGCTGATCGCCAGAAATCCCAGCAGCTCGCGGCGCAGCGAGATCCATCCCGCCTGCATTGAGCCCCGCGGCCGGAGCAGGACCAACGTGAAGGGGGAGCGCTCGATCTGGGTGTAGCTGACGATCAGTGGGTCCCCGTTCTCGTCCTCCAGCTCGGTCAGGCTGGCATGCGTGCTGTAGGGAAGAGCGGGCAGGGGAGCGCGTTCCATGACGGAGCCGTATCGCCGCGAGGGAGTCTGGAGGACGCCTTCGTCGTTGATGATGAACGCGTCGCCGGACGGCTGGATCGCCGTCACCAGCGAGCGCACCTGCCGGTTGATCACGTCGGTGTCGATCGTGGCGCGCAGCACGTACTCCTGGCCCACCGCCGGATCCTTCTGGACCGCCAGCACGAAGTGAGGCAGGTTCCGGTGGCCCAGGAACACGTCGCTGATATGGACCCCGCGCACGCTGACGTCGTGGAACCAGGCGTGCTCCATGTAGCTCTTTCCCTCGAGCTCGTAGGGCCCCGCATAGGAGATCTGAATGCCCCGCTCGTCGATCACTCCGAGGTCGACGAATCCACCGAAGGATTGCTTCATGTTGACGAGCAGCCTGTTCAGCTTTCCGGCATCTCGAAGCTCTCTGAACGACGACTCCCGGATGACCATGGCGAGAGCCGAGAGCCGCTCGGACAGAAACGACTCCAGCGACTGCTTTCCGTTCACGGTGAACCGAACCATCGGGCGGGTTCGTTCCGTGTCGAAAGCCTGCTGATACTGGTAGTAGTTGATCCCCGTCATGATGAGGAGGGGCAGGATGGCCACGACGGAGACGGAGACCACCGCCGAGATCAAGATCCTGCGGTAGCGCCGCTGCGAGACCAGCGCATCGATTCCCTGCGCCGGACCGGTCGTCTCCTCTAGTTCCTGCATCGCCCCCTACGCCCGGCGATACCGGTCGCGGCACGAACCTCAGATAGCCGACTGCAGCTCCTCATCGCCTAGCTCCTCGGCCTTCTAGTCCGCCCTCCGGCGCGCCTGGCCGGCATTCCGAACCGTCTCCATGAGTTGCTCGATATCGACCGGCTTTCGCAGGTAGTCGTACGCTCCCAACCTGCGGGCCTCTGCCTCGTCCTGGTCCGAACCGTGACCCGTCATGATGATCACTTCGATCTGGGGAAGCGAGTTCTTGACCCGCCGCAACACCTCCATCCCGTCGATGCCCGGCATGCGAAGGTCCAGAACCATGACGTCCGGGACGTCGTCCTCGAGCATCTGGAGCGCCTCTTGGCCGCTGAGCGCGATCTCGCCGCCGAGATCGCGCATTTCCATCCGCTCCGCCATGGTTCGGACGAAGTCTTCCTCGTCGTCGACGAAGAGCACCTTGAGCGCCTTTCCGGAGCCGTCTACCTGCTCCGCCGTGTCTTCCGCGGAGGCGTCCGCCTGCGACGGGGCGCGTGCTCCCTGTTGGGCCATCTCCGGGAGGCCTCCCTCGGCGAGAGCGGCGGCGCTCATGGTTCGCTCGAAACCCTCTCGGGACTCCTTCAGGAATTGGATGCCCTTCGCCCAGGCGGAGCGGACCGTCGAGAGCAGCTCGCTGGTGTCGGCTGGCTTCTGGAGGTACTGGAAAGCCCCCAGCCTGCGGGCCTCTTCCTCCTCCCTTTCCGAGCCGTGGCCGGTCAGGATGATGACCTGCATCTGAGGATGCTCCTGCTTGACCCGCTCCAGCACCTCCATTCCATTGATTCCCGGCATGCGCAGGTCGAGGACCATCACATCGGGCGCGTCCTCCTCGACCATTCGAAGTGCTTCCTCGCCGCTCAACGCGACCCGGCTACCGACGTCGCGCATCTCCATGCGCTCCGCCATCGTCCTGACGTAGTCTTCCTCGTCGTCGACGAGCAGCAGCTTGATCTTGCTCATCACTTCTCCCGCATCGCGGTCGTCTTCTCTCCCGCGCTTACTCTGGTCGCCCGCAGGGCCTCTCCGACGTCATGGCGTGTCCGCAGCCGGGAGGCTGATCCGGAATCCGTACGCCGATTCGACCACCTCGACCGAGGCGCCAAGGCCATCGGCGAGCTCGACCAGCCGGCTCCAACCCGTGGCGTCGATCGGGTTGGGCAACGCCGCCTCGTCTCCTCCCTGGCCGGCGAACTCGACGGTCGGGCGACCGTCCCTTCGATCCGTGCGGATCGAGACGCTGCTTCCCTCGGGAAGCTGCTCCATGCAGCATCCCACGGCGGCGAACATCGACATCTGAAACCGAAACGGGTCGACCACCACCGTGAGGTTCTTTCCGCCGGGCTCGAGCTCCAGGAGGTGACGTCTCCGTCGGGCGCGGAAAAGGCTCAGGGAGACGACCTGCTGGATCTCCCGCCTGACGTCGATCGGATCCTGCACGGGGTCGAGCGCGTGGGCGAAGCGATTGAGGTTCGCGACGAGCTCGGTGCCGCGGGCGACCTGGGCGTCGATGCGACCGAGGGACCGCATGAGCTTCTCCTGGTCCAGTGGTCCGCGCTTGTTGAAGGCATGGATCAGGTCCTCGATCAGGCCGGCGGACTCCTTCACGATCGCGAGAATGTTCCGGATCTCGTGCGTGGTGCCGGCGGCGACCTGGGCTACGAAGGCAGCCCCTCGATCCTCGGACGCGGTCATCCAAATAGGATGTCCAAAACCGAACTTAGACGCAACAGGCGCCCGAGCAGGAGGCCTGAACCGGGAAATCCCTCTTCGAGACGCCCTCCAGATCGCGCCAGACCGAGACGATGGCTTCCGAATCTGGGGGCAACTCGACACTACCCGGCCATTTGCAAGAATATCCCCCGCCTACTGCGATCAGGAAGCCCTAATGACGCCGGAATTCCCCGCAGCCGACTATCGACCACTGATCGCGGCCCTGTGTCCCGCGACTGCGGCCCTTCTCATTCTGATCACCGGGCGACGCCCGAACCTGAGAGAGGCCTGCACGATCATCGGAAGTGCAGCGCTCTTCCTCGTGGTCATGTCCATGGTGCCATCCGTCCTGGAGTCAGGCCCCATCAGCATGAGCTTCCTGACCATCCTCCCGGGAGCCGACCTCGCATTCAAGGTGGACGCCTGCGGTCTCGTATTCGCAGTCACCTCCTCTTCTCTCTGGATCCTGGTATCGCTCTACTCGATCGGATACATGAGATCCCTGGAGGAGCACGCGCAAACCAGATACTACTTCTCCTTCGCCATCGCCCTGTTGGGCGCGATCGGCATGGCCTTCTCCGCCAATCTCGTGACGATGTTCGTCTTCTACGAGATACTCACGGTGTCGACCTACGCCCTGGTCGCTCATGACGAGACGCCCGAGGCGACGCAAGGCGGTCACAAGTATCTCGTCTATCTACTCAGCGGCGGAGCCTTTCTCCTCTTCGCAACGCTGATGACACACTCCCTGGTGGGAACCACGGACTTCGCTCCCCAGGGGATCCTGGGCCCGGCGCTCGGGACCACGTCGAGACTGACCCTGCAGCTGCTGTTCTTCTGCTTCATGCTGGGATTCGTGAAGGCTGCGTGGATGCCCATTCACTCGTGGCTTCCGACGGCGATGGTGGCGCCGACACCGGTGAGTGCACTGCTCCACGCGGTCGCCGTCGTCAAGGCCGGCGTCTTCGGCATCATCAAGACGGTATTCTATCTGTACGGAACGGATTTGATGCACGAGCTGAATCTCGGCATCGCGCTCGCCTGTGTGGCTTCGTTCACGATCATCGTCGCCAACCTCCTGGCGATCGGGCAGAACAACCTCAAGAGACTTCTAGCCTATTCGACGATCAATCAGCTTTCCTTCATCATCCTGGGTGCCGCGATCCTGACCCCCATGAGCGCAACCGGTGCGCTCATCCACATTCCGTTTCACGGCTTCATGAAGATCACGCTGTTCCTGTGCGCGGGCGCCATTGCGGTCATCACGCAGAAGAAGAACGTGAGCGAAATGGCGGGAATCGGCAGACAGATGCCCATCACCATGATCGCCTTCACGATAGCGGCGCTGGGCATGTGCGGAGCCCCACCGATCGCGGGATTTATCAGCAAGTGGCACATCAGCCTGGGCGCGATCGAGGCCGGGCAGACGCCCTTCCTGCTCATCATCCTGGCGGGCTCTCTTCTCGATGTCGTGTACTTCTTCCCCGTGATCAAGACCGCGTTCTTCGAGAGAATGCCGGAGGCGGACACCGTCAGCGGGGACATGGAGGAAAAGGTCGAGTTCCTCCCCGGCGACGTCCCGAACCAGGAGAGAGAAAGGCCTCTGTATCTCTTCATGGTCATTCCCCTGGCGATCACCGCGCTCTTCTCCATCGTGTTCTGCTTGCACCCGCGGACGCTCCGGATCTACGACCTGGTGCAGATGGCCGTCAGCGAAATCTTCGTAGGCAGGTAGGGATAGAAGATGCTGAGAAAGTACCCGACGAAGCTCTTGTGGTGGGTCTACTTCGTTTCCATGGGGCTCAGTCTGCTGCTCCATCCATGGCTGCTGCGCTCCGAAATCCTCCATCATCACTACTCGTTTCAGTATCTCCCGGAATTCTTCGCCGCCTTCGGACTGGTCGGCTGCATGCTCTTGATCCTGGTCGCCAAAGGGGTGGGGTTCTTCATCTCGAAGGATGAGGACTACTACGAGAAGCGGTCGGAGAAGTAGGCGTGGTTCAGTGGATACATCCCGGGTTGGTGATTCTTCTGGGCGGCCTGTTGATCCCGTTCATCCCGTGGAGAAGGGTCAAGCTCGCGTACTTCCTCCTGCTTCCGCTGCTGGGGCTCGGCGTACTGGTTCTGACGTCGATGGGGTACTTCGGCCCCCTCCCCGCGGAGTCCGAGTCCCTCCACAAGTGGCAGCTTCCGTTTCTGCAATACACGCTCACGCTGGTCAGAATCAACAAGCTGAGCATGCTGTTCGGCTACATCTACGTGATCGCGGCTTTCTGCATGAACGTGTACGCCCTTCGTGTGAAGAACGACTGGGAACACGTGGTGGCGATGGTGTACGTCGGGAGCGCGCTCTGCGCGGTCTTCTCCGGGGATCTGTTCACCCTCTTCTTCAGTCTCGAGATGATGTCGTGGGCCCCCTTCTTCCTGATCCTCTTCAGGGGCACGAAGAAGTCGCTCGGCGCCGCGATTCGATACGTGATCTGGCACCACTTCAGCGGCGTGTGCATCCTGGCAGGCATCCTCATGCACGTGCACGGCACCGGTTCGATCGAATTCACCCGGATGCCATGGGGATGGGGGGGCGAGCATCTCGCATACAACCTCATGCTCCTCGGGTTCATCGTCAATTCGGCGACCACCCCCTTCCATTCATGGCTGTCGGACACCTATTCGGAGGCGACCCCCAGCGGCTCCATCTACATGACCGCCTTTACCACCAAGACCGCGGTCTTCTGCCTGATCATGACGTTCTCGGGCGTAGAGCTCTTGATGTGGTTGGGGGCGATCCAGGCGGTGACCGCGGCGCTGCTGGCAGTGCTCGAGAACGACGGCAGAAGGCTGCTCTCCTACCACATCATCTCGCAGGTGGGATACATGGTGGCTGCGGTGGGGATCGGGACACCACTGGCCATCAATGGCGCAGCCTCCCATGCCGCCTGTCACATCCTGTACAAGGCCCTGCTCTACATGGGGGCGGGCTGCGCATTGGTGGTGGTGGGAACGGCCAAGTTCGACAAGCTCGGTGGGCTGTACAAGTACATGCCGATCGCCTTCTGGCTCTACATGATCGGCGGCCTCTCGATTTCCGGGTTTCCGCTCTTCAGCGGATTCGTCAGCAAGAGCATGACCATCGAGGCCGCGGAGATGATGCACAGCCCGATCATCTACCTGCTGCTCGAGGGGGCGGCGGTGGGGACCTTCCTGCACACCGGCCTCAAGCTCCCATGGAACATCTGGTTGCAGGGGAGGGACGAGCCGTCGCCCGAGATCAGGGCGAGACTCAAGGACTCGGCCCTGAATACGCCGGTCACCATGCTGATCGCCATGGGTATCCTGGCCGCCCTCTGTGTCCTGATCGGTGTCTATCCCAAGGTCCTCTACGACATGCTCCCCCATCCGGTCGAGTTCGTTCCCTTCACGACCACCCGAATCTTCTCAGCCATGCAGCTGTTCATCTTCACGTTCCTGGGGTTCTGGCTGCTCCGAAAGATGGTTCGAGGTCACGCCTCGTACACGCTGGATACGGATTGGCTGGTCAGGATACCGGGAATGATGTTGGTGCGATTCTGCAAGGAGCCCTTGATGGATTTCGCCTCCGCGCTCGACAGGGGCCTGATGCGCACCGTCTCCGCGGTCTCCCGGGTGGGGAGCAACCCGTTCACCGCACCGCGGCTCTTTGGAAGGACGCTCTTGCTGCATGCGGAGAAGTCGGTGGGAACCTTGCTCGGACGCAAGTACGCGGAGCGGCGCAGCATGAGCGACGCACTCCTCGAGAACCTGCGGGCGACGCCATATGATGAGAACAGGTACCGACGCCCCATCGGCGGGGTTGCGGCACTGGCGCTGCTGCTCCTGTCGCTCTGGGCAGTGGTGAACTTCTGGGCATAGCGGATCGCTCGCCCCGGCGAAGGAAGACTCCACCGGGAGGAGAAGTCGCAGATGAGAGAGGGTGCGCCGGGGGGCGGATTCGCGGGCCGGCTCCTCCAGGTGGACCTCGGCAGCGGAGAGATCACCAGCAGGGGCCTTCCCGAGGGAGACGCGCTTCGAGAGGTGGTCGGCGGGATCGGCCTGGGCCTGCGTCTTCTGCTGGACGAGGTTCCGCCCCAGGTTCGGGCGTCCGACCCGGAGGCGCCGCTGATGTTCATGGCCGGACCGCTGGCGGGAACCGTCGCGCCGAGCTCGTCGAACCTCGCGGTGGTCGCCCTCAATTGGAACACACCCTACGCAGCGGCGACCGGGCACTCTCACGGCTACTGGGCCGCCTACCTGAAGCACGCCGGATACGACGGAGTGGTATTCACGGGCCGGGCCGAGAGACCGAGCTACCTGTGGATCGACGACGACCGCGTGGAGCTGCGCGATGCCTCTCATCTCTGGGGCCGGGACACCCGCGAGACCGAACGCGAGATCAAGCTGGAGCTTGGCGACGAAGAGAAGATCAGCGTGGCCTGCATCGGCCCGGCCGGGGAGGCCATGCTGCCGGGTGCCTCGATCAAGAACGACCGCAATCACGGCGCCTCGAAGGGCAGCCTCGGCGCCATCATGGGCAGCAAGCAACTCAAGGCGGTGGCGGTGCGAGGAAGCCGCGAGGTACCCCTGGCGCACCGGGAGCAGTTCGCCCTTGTCTGCAAGACGTGGGAGGACGCGATCCTGGCACTCCCCGCACCCGGAGAGGGAATGCCCGCCCTCGGCGTGATGGTCAAGGAGGGGGGCACCATGCGCCTCTACAACCTGATCGGGGCGCAGCACATCCTCGCCGCCAAGAACTGGACCGATCCGGAGTGGGGCCAGAGGCACGGCGAGCGGATGGCCGAGGAGGCCAAGAAGTGGGTGATCACCCCGCGCGAGTCCTACAACTGCCCGATTTCGTGCTCCTATGACTGCGAAGTGACGACGGGACCCTTTGCCGGACTCACCGCGAGTCTTTGCGGTGGCGGAGAGAACATCGAGGGTGCGTCCGCCATGATCGGCATCGAGGATCCGGGAACCTGTGTGGCGCTGACCGAGCACTGCGACGCGATCGGGATCGATTCGTCGGTGGTCGGCGGCCTGCTGGGGATGGCCTACGAGCTCTTCGAGCGCGGCGTACTGACCGTCGACGATACCGAGGGGCTGGAGCTCCGCTGGGGAAACTCTGAATCGGCGATGACGCTCCTCGACCAGATGTGCAGCGGCGAGGGCTTCGGCGGCCGCGTTCTTGCCAAGGGTCTCAAGGAGGCGGCCCGTCTGATCGGGCGCGGTGCCGAAGGCTGCGTGCTCCACGTTCGCGGAGGCGGCATCAACATGCACGACTGGCGACCGGCGTGGAGTGTGCTCCTGGGGCAGATCGTCGCCGGCGCCGGAGTGTGCTGGCAGGCGCCGGGCGTCGATACCTTCACCACCGAGCCCGATCTCGGTTACACCGAGTTCGCCGAAGGTACCGTCCCCGACGGCAAGGCGGAGGCCGTGGCTCGGACCCAGGCGAAGAAGCTGTGGGAGGATTGCCTGGGCGTCTGCTGGTTCGCCTGCTGGGGTGTCAAGGGCGTGCTGGAGTTTGCGCCCAGGGCCATCGAGCTCTCCACCGGGTGGACGGGCTTCGATCGGGAGGAGGCCCTGCGGGTGGGAGAGCGCATCGCCAATCTGCAGCGGGTGATCGCGATTCGCCGCGGGTTCCGCCGGGAGCACGAGTTCGACGTGTCACCTCGCATGCTCGAGGCGCCGCAGGGGGGAGTCGCGAAGGGCAAGAGCATCGCGCCCCATCTCGAGCGGATGGTGGACGAGTACTACTCGCTGATGGGCTGGGATGAGGGGGGCCGGCCCACCCCAGAGACCTTGAAGCGCCTGGGTCTCGAAGGAGCGCTGCAGTGAAATCCGTGGAGTCCCGGGAATCCCGCGGTAGGATCGCAAGGAGAAGGCCCTCGTGACCAGCACTGAATTCTTCCGCCCGACGAGCACCGAGGAAGCCTGCTCCCTCCTGGCGCGCTACGGCTCGGACGCGAGCATCCTGGCCGGTGGAACCGATCTCATGGTCGCCGTCAACCAGGGGCAGCGACCGCTCGCGGTGGTGATTCACCTCGGCTCGCTCGGCCTCGACTCGATCCAGGCGACCGGGACCGAGCTGATCCTGGGTGCGGCGGCCACCCATACGGAGATCGCCCGTTCCGCGCTGGTGCGCGAGGAGGCCCCGCTCCTGGCGGAGGCGGTCCGGAGCATCGGATCCCCCGCGATCCGGAACATGGGGACCATCGGCGGCAACATCGCCAACGCCTCCCCGGCGGCCGACGGATCGGTAGCCCTGCTCGCCCTCCGGGCTCGGGTCAGGCTGATCTCCACCCGGGGTGAGCGAGTCGTCGATCTGGAGGACTTCTTCACCGGCACCGGCGAAACCGTCCTCCGGCCGGACGAGCTCCTGCAGGAAGTGATCCTTCCGATCCACGACTTGGCCAACCAGTGGCGATGGCACAAGCTCGGCCAGCGCAACGGCAGCGTCTGCGCGGTGATCTCGGTGGCGCTCGCACTGCGAATGGAAGCGGACGTCTGCCGCCATGCCCGGATTGCCATGGGAACCGTCGCGACGACTCCCCTGCTCGCCAGTCGGGCCGGAGAGATCCTCTCCGGCCATCGCCTCGACGAGCCCCTCGTCGAGAAGGCCGTCGCGGCCGCCTCGAAATCGATTCCCGAGCGCGACGGCGCCCGCGCCTCGGCGTGGTACCGGCGCAGGATCTGCGAGGTCACGCTTCGGCGCTTTCTCACCCCCCTTTGCGCTCCCGGAAACGAGGTCGCCTGATGCCCTGGCTCGAGTTCGAAGTCAACGGTCAGGGTCACCGGGTCGAGGTGGAGCTCTCCACCACCCTTCTCGAGGTACTGCGCGAGCAGCTCCAGATCACCAGCCCCAAGAACGGGTGCAGCGGCGGCGACTGCGGAACTTGCTCGGTTCTGCTCGACGGGATGCTCGTCAAGGCCTGCATCACCAACGCGCTCGCCGTTCACGGTCGCAAGGTGCAGACGGTCGAGGGACTGGCACGGCCCGGGGAGCTGCATCCCCTTCAGGAGGCCTTTCACGCCCACTACGGCGCCCAGTGCGGGTTCTGCACGCCCGGGATGATCCTCGCCGCCAAGGCCCTGCTGGACGAGAACCCCCAGCCGACCCGCGAGGAGGTCCAGGAGGCGGTCTCCGGCAATCTCTGCAGGTGCACTGGCTACGTGAAGATCATCGATTCGGTGATGGCAGCCGCGTCCGCGCTGGGCGATCGGGAGAGCCTCTGATGGACCTGAAGGTGGTTGGAGAGAGAAAGAGGCGTTACGACGGGCTGGCCCACGTCACCGGAGAGACGCGGTTCGTGGACGACCTCCGCATCCCCGGAACGCTCGCGGTCAAGGTCCTCCGGAGCCCCGCGGTCAAGGGCACTCTCCGCCGCATCGACACCTCCGATGCGCGGCGCCTGCCGGGCGTGGCGGCCGTGATCACGCACGAGGACGTTCCGAACAACGCCTTCGGGCTGGTTCCCGATCAGCCGGTTCTCGCGCAGTCGATCCGCTTCAAGGGCGAGCCGATCGCCGCCGTGGCGGCCGTGGACGAAAGGACGGCCCTTCGCGCGCTGGAGCGGATCGCGGTGGAGATCGATGAGGAGGAGCCGGTCTTCGACCCACTGGAGGCGATGAAGCCCGACGCTCCCCTGGTACGACCGGAGGGGAACTGCTTCCTGTACGATGGGCGCCCATTCCGCAGGGTCGTACTCGGAGACGTCGAGGCTGGGTTCCGCGAGGCGGACTTCGTCGTCGAGGGGAGCTACCGGACCGGCTCGGTCGAGCACGCACCGCTGGAGACGCAGGTCAGCCTGGCGGTGCCCGAGGGCGGCGGCAAGCTCACCGTCCACACCGTCTCGCAATCGCTCGTCATCCATTCGGCGCTGCTGGCCAGGATCCTGCAGATGGACCCGAGCGACCTTCGCATCGCCAGCTGGGCCGGACGGACCCGGAATGGCTGGAACGGAAAGCCGCAGATCGGCTTCCGAAGCGGCACGGTGGGCGGCGGATTCGGCGGCAAGAACGACATCCACGCCGACCACGTCACTTCTCTTCTGGCGCTCAAGACGGGTCGGCCGGTCAAGTGGCGCTGGACCCGGGAGGAGGAGATGCTCTACTCCACCCACCGCGGAGTCTGGCAGATCACGATCCGGGATGGAGTGCTCGAGTCCGGAAGGATCGTCGCCCGACAGATCCAGAGCATCCGCGACGCGGGGGCCTACAGCGCGCTCAACACCTATGTGGTCGAGAAGCACGCCTTCAACGTGAGCGGGCCCTACTTCGTTCCCAACATCCTCGCCGAGGGCTACTGCGTCTACACCAATCGACCGCCAGCCAGCTCGATGCGCGGCTTCGGCATCACACCGGGCACCTTCGCGGTCGAGATGCAGATGAACAAGATCGCCGCGCAGCTCGGCATGGATCCGTGGAAGGTGCGCTTCCTGAACGCCTTCCGGAACGGCGAGCCCACCGCCACCCGGACGGAGCTCGACAGCGTCTACTTGATCGAGACGATGCAGGCCTGCGCCCGGAAGGCCGGCGTGGAGCTCCCACCCGAGCTGCTGGCCATGTCCTCGAACACGCCGCGGAGCGAGAGATGAAGAAGCGAGGCGTCGGAGTCGCTGCGTCCCATTTCCCCACTGGAGTCGCTGGAGGAGGCGATGTCACCCAGGCCATCCTGAAGGTCAATCCCGACGGCGCCGCCGACCTGATCGTCAGCTGCGTGGATCTGGGGCAGGGCGCCAAGACGGTCCTGGCCCAGATCGCGGCCGAGGAGCTGGGGATCCCGTACCAGCGCGTCCACGTGAACAACCAGGGGACGGACACAGGTCCCCTCTGCTTCGGCAGCTTCGCCAGCCGGCTGACCTACGCCGCGGGAAACGCCGTGATCGAGGCGGCCCGCGAAGCGCGATCGATCCTGTTCGAGGTGGCCGCACCCGCGTTGCAGGCGAGCTCCGAAGAGCTCTCGGCGGCGGAGGGTCGGATCTTCGTCCGGGACGACCCGGACCGCTCGGTGGCCTTCGACGACATGGCCTCCACGGCCGTCCTGATGAAGAAGATGATCGTCGGCCACGGGTTGTTCTCGCGCGACCGCTCTCTCCCCGACCCGGAGACGGGTGCCTGCGACCACTTCTGCACCCTCGCCTGGGGCTCGACGCTCGCAGAGGTCGAGGTGGACACCGAGACTGGAGAGGTGCAGGTGCTCAAGCTGGTCAGCGCCTTCGATGCCGGCAAGGCCATCAATCCGCTGCTGCTGGAGGGGCAGATCGAGGGCGGCACCATCATGGGGATGGGCGCAGCCCTGATGGAGAACCTCTACCCGCGCTACCCGTCCATGGACGGACAGCCGAGCAACCTGAACACCTACGTGATTCCGACCGCCCCCGACATCCCGGAGCAGATGGAGGCGGTCATCGTCGAATGCGCCTCCAGCGGAGGCCCCTACGGCGCCAAGGGAGTTGGCGAGATGACGGCCAGCGTCGCATCCCCCGCCATTCTCGGAGCCATTCACGACGCCGTCGGCGTCTGGATCGACGAGATCCCCGTCACTCCCGAGCGACTGCTGCGGGCCCTGGAGGAGCAGGGCTGAATCAGACGCGACCGTGGACGGTGCGCTCGATGATCTGCTCCTGTACCTGCGGGCATTCCTCGACGAAATAGGCGCAGTACCCGGCTACCCGGACGATCAGATCCCGGTAACGCTCGGGGTCGGCCTGCGCCTCGCGGAGCACCGATGCGTCGACGAGATTGAACTGCATCTGGAATCCGCCCATGTCGAAGAAGGTCCGGATCAGATCGCCGAACTTCCGCCGATTCAGGTCTCCCTCGAGAATGTCCGGTGTGAAGCTCATGTTGAAGATCGAGCCGTTCTGGAAGAGGCCGTGGTCGATCCTGGCGACGCTGCGAATGCAGCTCGTGGGACCGTCGCGGTCGCAACCGCTGGCCGGGCGGATCCCCTCGGTCAGCGTCTCGCCGGCTCGGCGGCCGTTCGGCAGCGCTCCGACCAGGGAGCCGAGCAGCACCGCCAGGCGGATGCTCCACGCTCCCGGCGAGTACTCGCTGCCCCAGTAGTCCCGCCTCCGCTTGACCTCGCGCGCGAATCCCTCGGCGACCCATCGCATCATCTCGTCCGCGACCTTGTCGTCATTGCCGTACTTGGGCGCGCGATTCACGAGCCGCAGGCGTAGCCTCTCGTCCTCCCGGAAGTCCGTGCGCAGATGGTGCTCCAACTCTCCCGCATCCACGCAGCCCTCCTCGCCGACGAGGCGCTTGACGGCCGTGAGCGAGTCGGCGACCTCGGCGAATCCGATCCCCTCCAGGCCCGCGTAGCGGTACTTCGACGATCCCTTCACCAGGTCGCGACCCTCGGCGAGGGCGTTGTCCGTCAGAAGCGAGAGAAACGGAGCCGGCCGGAGCTCGCTGTGGGCCCGCTCGAGTGCCGATACCGACCGGTTGAACTCGTCCGCGGCAAACGCCACCTGGCGCGCATAGGCTGCGGCCAGACGCTCGAACGAGCCGTGGGTCGCGAGGGTGCCGGTCTTCGGCCCGAGCTGGTCGCCCGTCAATGCGCACCGGCCATCGTGAATGGCCAGCTCCAGGCATTTCGCCAGGTTGATGAACCCGATGCTCACGGGACCCAGCGAGGTGCCTGCGGTTCCTATCTCCACGCACCCGATGTCGGCGTAGCCGTAGGCGTCCTCCCGGCTGAAGCCGAGCTCGAGAAGCGCCGGGACCATCACCTCGTCGTTCATGAAGGACGGCATTCCGCAGCCGTTCCCCAGACAGCGCAGGGCGGCATCCCATAGGCCCTGGGGCGTGCCCGCGTGCCCGCGCAGGGCCAGCGGTGGCTGCGCGATGCGCATGTGATCGTAGGCTCGCAGCACCATCTCGGTGACCGCCGTGCTGGCGTCGCTCCCGTCGGGATGGCAGCCCCCGATGGTCAGGGTACAGAGTTCGCTTCCGCCCCCGATCGTCGCAGCGTAGTCCCCCGAGAACAGGCGCCAGTGAGCCAGCTTGAGGATGAAAGCCTCCAGCAGCTCGACGATCTCCGCCTCGGACACGCCGCGGGCGAGATCCGCCTCGACGAACGGCGCCAGCCACTGGTCCACTCGTCCCGGGCAAATCGATATCTGACTGGACTCCGTCCCCACCGCATCGAGTACGAAGAGGGCGCATTGGAGCGCCTCGAAGCTGTCGCGCGCCGGATGCTCCGGCACGCGGGCGCACGCCGCAGCCATGCGCTCGAGCTCGGCGCGCCGCTCCGCATCGCCCTCCCGGGCGGCAAGGCGCCCGCACTCGGACGCGTAGCGCCGCGCGTGGTGAGTCACGCCGTCCACGCTGATCTGCACCGAGTCGTAGAACGCCAGGCGCTCCGGATCCGGAGTGGCCGTCGAAGCCAGGTATTCCGCTCGCCGCTGGTCGGCTTCCTCCCGCAGACCGGCGAGGCCGCGCCGAAGCACCCGCTCCACGTCGACGATGACGTGCCCGATGCCAGCCAGCATGTTGTAGTCGAAGTACAGCCCGTGGCCGTTTCGCGCCTCGTCGTCGGGGGGCCGCAGCTCATTCCAGCGGTCTTCGACGGTGCGGCCGCGCCAGTAGGGCGCGATCGAGTCGAGTTCGGCCGCATCCTCCGGGGAGATGTGGACGGGAAAGGGCCCAGTTCGCAGCTCGTCCCACGCGACCGACGCCGTCGTGAAGTAGTCGCTCCTGAGCTCCGGGAAGATGTGTGTCCCCATGACGCTGCCCGCGAGGTTCCCTGCGAAGAGGTCGTCCTCGTCCACGTAGAGCGCGATCTCCGCGAGGGTTCGCGCGATGCCGAGTGCCATGCGCACGCTTTGCGGTTCTCCCTCGGTGCTCCGGAACACCTCCGTCAGGCAACGCGCGCGCGTCACGTCGATGGTGAACTCCGGCTGCGCAGCGAAGAAGCGCTCGCGACGCCGCCGGTTCCGCTCCGACCCCCGGGTGGGGGCTTCGCGACCTCCCTCCGCTTCGGCCAGCTGAATTGCCTCAGTCATGAACTCCTCCCTTGCGCTCAGGAGCCGCCGAGCACCGCGCGCAACCCCGCGGCCTCGAAACGGCTCGCGATCTCCCGCGCGACCTCGGCGGGCATGGGGTCCAGGCCCAGGGGCCTGAGCGGGCTGCCGGCGCGGGCGAGCTTGCCCTCGCCGAACGGGTGATAGGGCAGCAGGTGAACGAGGTCCTGACCCAGATCACGGAGGAAGTGGATCAGGTCCGAGAGATTCTCGTTCGTCGCGGTGTGGCCCGGCACCAGGGGACACCGGAAGACGACCGGCGTCTCGGAGCTTGCCATGCGTCGGGCATTGGCGAGGATCCGTCGGTTGCCGACGCCGGTGCAGGAGCGGTGCTTCGCGTCGTCGATCACCTTCAGGTCGAAGTACAGGAGATCCACGTCACGAAGCGCAGGCTCGACCTCGTGCCAGCGGAAGTGCCCGCAGGTTTCGACGACGTTGTGCAGGCCCGCCCGCTTCGCCTCCCGCAGGAGCCCGGCCGCGAAGCGATGCTGCAGGAACGGCTCGCCCCCCGAGAGGGTGAGACCACCGCCGCTGCGGTCGTAGAACTCGCGGTCCCGGAGGACGCTCTGCAGCACCTCCAGCACGGTCCGCTCTCGCCCGATCCGCCGCATGGCATCCGCGACACACTCATCCGCACAGGAGCCGCAGCGCTGGCAGGCGGCGCGGTCGATCTCGACGCCGCGCTCTCGGGTGAGGCGAATTGCACCGCGCGGGCAGACCTCTGCGCAGGCCCCGCACTGGATGCAGGGCGCGGCGACGTGGCCGATCTGTGGCCGCGGATCGAGGGACTCGGGATTCTGGCACCAGGCGCACCGCAGCGGACATCCCTTGAGGAAGACCACGGTGCGGATCCCGGGGCCGTCGTGGACTGCGTAGCGCTGGATTTCGAGCACCCGTCCCCGGAGCTGGTGATCACCTCCCGACGCGGACATGCCAGCAGCCGGGTCGACAACCGGGCCGGGGGTTGCGAACGATTGAGCCGCAACGCGCCCCTCGGCGACCTGCAGCGGAGGATCGGCCACCGGGGTGCCCCAGCTCACGAGCCGGGCCCTCCGCTCCGCGTCGGCTCCGGCACCTCTGCGGTGAGAACAGTGCGGGCG
Organism: uncultured Spirochaetales bacterium; assembly: GCA_964615365.1. GTDB lineage: Bacteria > Myxococcota_A > UBA9160 > UBA9160 > UBA6930 > CAVXZE01. Next base: position 24,518 of record CAZTOU010000030.1, on the reverse strand, counting down.
ATCTGCTCCAAGTAGCCGAGCGTGGATTCCTTCCAGACGGGGTCCTCCCGCACGCTGTTGCCCGCCGCCGCGCCCTGCATGCTCGACAGGATCACGCCGACAACCGTCTGCACCTCGTGGGGCGACGCTGACGAGGGGAAGAGCTCGCAGGCAGCCCGATTGAGGTTCTCCGCGTGGCGCACCAGGACCGGGCGGAGGGCCTGCTTCAGAGCGGAATCGGTACGCGCGGCGACGATCAGCTCCAGGCTGGCGTGAAACGCGGGTGTGGAGAAGGTCTCCCACAGCAGGCGGATCGCGCTGCCGATGCGGTCCTCGCTGAGGGTGACTCCGGCCAGCGTGCGCTCGTAGTCCCGGACCATCCGCGCGTACAGGTGCTCCACCGTTGCGCCCAGGAGAAGCTCCTTGCTGGGAAAGTGCTTGAAGAGCGCGCCCTGGGAGACTCCCGCCCGGCCGCACACCTTGGTGGTCGTGGTCCCCGCGTACCCAAAGCGCACCAGGCACCAGATCGCCGCGTCGAGCAGGCGCCTCCGCGTAGCGCGGCTTCGGTCCTGCTGGGGCACTCGCGGTGCGGCAAGCTGGGCGGCTCTCATGGGCATCACGGTAGCCGGTCCGGCCTCAAAAAACAAGTGACTTGTCACTTTCTTTTTGAGGCCGTCTCCCCGGCTCGGGCCCGGCCGGGGAGACGCCTTGGCTTCAGTGGGCCTCCAGCTCCGCCCGCCGGGCCGCGCACGCCTCGCTCAGGAAGTCGATGAAGCGGCGGATCCGCGCGGTCCGGCGCAGGTCCGGGTGGGTCAGGATCCAGAGCCCGAAGCCGTATCCTTCCGGCTCGGTGACCCGCTGGAGTTCGGGGTCGGCGTCTCCCATGAAGGTGAAGAGGTGACCGACGCCCATGCCGGCGCGGATCGCCTCCTGCATCACCAGTCCCGAGTTCGAGCGGCCGGCGATGCGGGCTTCCGTGAGCTGCTCGCGCAGCCAGCGGGCTGGCGGCAGATCCTCGAGGGTGGGGTCGAATCCCAGCCAGACGTGGTCGGCCAGCGGCGTCGTGCCCGGCGGATGCCGCTGCAGGTACGCCCGCGATCCAAAGGCCGCCGCCGTCAGACCCGATACGCGCCGCCCGATCAGGTGCTCGGGGGGCGCGGCGGTGGCGCGCACAGCGACGTCGGCCTCGCGCTCGGTGAGATTCGAGAGGTGGTAGCCGGCGATGAGCTCGAGCTCGATTCCCGGATGGGCCTCGGAGAAGGCCGCGAACTCCGTCATCAATGCCACGGCCATTATGTCCGTGATCGCAACGCGCACCTTCCCCGAGAGACGCGTGTCCTGGCCGAGGACCCGCCGATCCACGGCCGCCATCTCCTCTTCCACACGCCGAGCCGAGGCGAGCATGTCCTCGCCCGCCTCGGTGGTGGCCCACCCCGAGGACAGACGCTCGAAGAGCCGGACCCCCAGGCGCTCCTCCAGCGCCTGGATTCGGCGGGAGACCGTGGTGTGATTCACGCTCAGGCTGCGCGCAGCGCCGCTCAGGGTGCCTGCGCGAGCCACGGCGAGCAGAAAGCGAAGATCGTCCCAGCTATACCGTATGTGCATGATTGCACATCTATTCTGCAGATTTTTCGATTTACGATCGATTTCGCACACCTTACCCTGATCTGGCGCGCCCGACAATGAGGTCGGTCATGAAATCCTTCTCGAGTCGTTCGATCCTGTTCACCCTTGCCCTGATGGCACTGCTGGTCGGGCCGGTCGTGCCCGCCGCGGGAGAGTCCGGCGACCCCGCGACGCTGGCGTCGATTGCCACCCGCACCCAGATCCAGATCCTCCCCGCGGCGCTGGAGCCCGAGCGGGTCGAAGTCGAAGCCGCTCGGGGCTTCGAGCTCACGAACCTGTCGACGGCCCTGGCCCGGGTGGAGTTCGGACTGCGCCGCGGCGAAGGCCTGAGCTGCGCCACCAATGGGGAGGCGCCGATCAAGGCGCGCAAGTTCGTGGTGGAGAGCGGCGCATCGCTGGTTTGCCGCGCGACGGCTGACCAGTCGGGCCGCCTCGACTACGAGGTCTTCCGCAACGTGCGAGTGGAATCGGGGGCCTACCGCCGCGAGCACAGCGAGGGGCGCATCGAGCTGCGCTGAGCCCCGTCGACTCGTGCGGACGATGTGGCGCTATGCTCCGGCTTCGGAGGTGCGTCATGATCGATTCTCGCGCGCTCGTCTGCTTCAGCCTCGGAGTCACCGTGGCATTTGCCCTGGCCTGCGGCCCGGCGATCGGATCGGCGTCGGCGGCGGCGCCGCCCACCCCGTCCATGCCCTCGCACTGGAAGGTGACCTCGGACATCGACTTCGCCGCGGCCGATATCGAGCCGGTGGCGCAGAGGCTCGGCGGCAAGGTCACCGCTCTGCGCAATACCACCTACGACGTCGGCGGCAAGCAGGTGAAGCTGAATACCATCGTGGCTGCCACCGACGCCGACGCCGACTCCATCATGAAGGCGCTCCGGGGAATGAAGTCGGAAGAGGCGTTCGTTCGCCGCGGCCGGATCATCTACGAGTTCGTCGGAGCCAACGACGTCCTGCCGGAGATCCGCGCCGGCAGGGCGCTGCTGCTCTCCGGACCTTCGGATTGAGCGAGCCACCTCCGGCAGGATCCAGAAAAGCCAAAGCAAACCGATAGCTTACAGAAGCGCTTCGGCAGCTTCTCAGCGCTGAGCCGCGCCTCCGCACGGAGAACGCAGGGGGACCGGACCGAGCGGATCCCGCGCGAGCGACACGGCGAGCAGAAGCATTATCGTCTCGCAAAGCGCTGGGTGCGCGCTCGGCTTCGGGGCGGTCGGTCATCCTCGCCGCCCCCTGTGTCGGGCATCCCTTTCCCGTTCTCCGGGAAGCGGCTTCGGAGGTGGAGTCATGAGCACGAGACAACCGGTCTTCTCCGACGATGCGGAGAAGTGCGTGGACGCGGTGATCGAGAGGATCGGCAAGAAGATCGTCTTCGGAATGCCCCTCGGTCTGGGAAAGCCCAACACCGTGGCCAACGAGCTATACCGGCGCGCCAAGGAAGACCCGGAGCTCGATCTCACCCTCCTCACCGCCTTGTCGCTCGAGAGGCCCACCTGGACGAGCGAGATGGAACGGAGGTTCCTGGAGCCGTTCCTGGAGAGGGTCTTCGGTGGGTATGAGGACCTGGACTACGTCAAGGATCTGAAGAGCGACGACCTCCCGCCCAACGTCACCGTCAAGGAGTTCTTCGCGAAGGCCGGCTCGTATCTCAACGTCCCACACGCACAGCAGAACTACATCAGCTCCAACTACACCCACGCCTACCGGGACATCCTGATCAACGACGTCAACGTCGTCGCGCAAATCGTCTCCAAGGGAAGCATCGACGGCAAGACCTACTACAGCACCAGCTGCAATCCGGAGGTCACCCTCGACGTCGTCGACGAGATGAGAAAGCAGGAGAGCGAGGGCAAGAAGATCGCCATCGTCGCCCAGATCAATCAGAACCTGCCGTTCATGTACGGGGACGCCGTGGTGGAGCCGGAGCTGTTCTCCGACGTTCTGGACAGCTCCGATCACTACTTCAGACTGTTCAGCGCGCCGAAGCTCGCGGTGACCTCCCGGGACTACATGATCGGGCTCTACGCGAGCGCTCTCATCAAGGACGGGGGGACGCTCCAGATCGGAATCGGCTCGCTGGGAGATGCGCTCTGCTACGGCCTGCAGCTTCGCCAGCAGCAGAACGACGACTACCAGGCGATTCTCGAGAACACCGGCGTATCGCGGCACTTCGGGGACACGATTCGCGAAGTGGGAGGCACGGAGGCGCTCGAGGAAGGTCTGGTGGGATCGACCGAGATGCTCGTCGACGGATATCTGCACCTGGTGGAATGCGGCGTCGTGAAGCGAAAGACCTACAACGACGTGAACATCCAGCGGCTGGTGAGCGAAGGAAAGATCGAGGAGTCGATCACACCCGAGACCCTGGCCGTGTTGCTGGAAGAGAAGGTCGTGAATCCGAGACTGACCCGGGGCGATCTTCGTTTCCTTCAGGACTTCGGGATCCTGAAGGAAGGGCTCCGCCTCGAGAAAGGCCACATCGTGAACGGCGGGATCCAGATCCCGGCCGACCTCCGGAAGCAGCAGAATCTCGATCAGGTGACGAAACACTGCCTCGGAGAGTCCTTGAAGAAGGGAATCCTGATTCACGCCGGGTTCTTTCTCGGGCCCAACAGCTTCTACGACGCCTTGAGGGAGATGAGCGAGGAAGAACGCCGACAGATCCACATGACGAGCGTTCTCAACGTGAATCAGCTGTACGGAAACCGGTACGGAAACGAGGAGCTGAAGAAGCTGCAGAGAAGACACGGTCGCTTCTTCAACGCATGCCTCATCGTCACGCTGACCGGTGCGGTGTGCTCGGACGGCCTGGAGAATGGGCAGATGGTGAGCGGCGTGGGGGGTCAGTACAACTTCGTCTCACAAGCCCATGCCCTGGAAGGAGGGCGATCGATCCTGATGGCCAAGAGCACCAGGGAAAAGGGCAGGGACGTCAGCTCCAACATCGTGTGGAGCTACGGGCACATCACCATCCCGAGGCACTTGCGGGACATCGTGATCACGGAGTACGGCATCGCCGATCTGCGCGGGAAGTGCGACAGGGATGTCATCGAAGCGCTCTTGAACATCGCCGATTCCCGGTTCCAGGACGAGCTGATGCGCGAGGCGAAGAGCGCGAAGAAGATACCGGACGACTACCAGATTCCCGAGCGTTTCAGAGGGAACCTGCCGGAGCGCATCGAGGAGACCCTGGCGCCGTTCAAGGGAAAGGGCCTCTTCGCGCCATTTCCTTTCGGAACGGACTTCACCGATGAAGAGCTCGTTCTCGGAAGAGCACTCAGAGGCTTGAAGGAACGGATGGCGGGTGGCTCGCCCGACCAGCCATCGAGCCTGGAGGCCGCAATGGCGATCGATTCGGTCCCGAAGGCGGCCGAGCCCTATCTGGCGAGAATGCAGCTGGACGCTCCAGCCGACGAGCAGGAGACGATGATGCAGAAGCTGGTCGTCTACGCACTGACCTCCGACGGCGCGATCTAGCGGGCGCCGATCGCGCGGCAGCCGGCTGCGGGCGACCCCCCGGATCCGACGCCTCTTCACCGAAGGAAAGAGGAGCTCCCATGTCGATCGACAGAGAGAACGGAATGCTGGATTTCGTCACCATCGGCCAAAGGAACATGAGAGTCGTGCACAGGAACCTCCCCACCTCGGTCCTCTACGAGCACGTCATCAGGAATCGGGAAGGACAGATCTCGAGTCGGGGGCCGATCGTCGTTCGCAAGGGAGACTGCGCGGAGATGCCTCTGGCGGACAAGTTCATCGTCGACGAGCCCGCCGCTGCGGAGACGATGATCCGGGCCGAGCAGACGCTGTCCGAGGGCCGGTTTCGAAAGCTTCTGGATCGTCTGCTGGCCTACATGCAGAACAAGCAGGTCTACGTCCAGTACTGCTACGCGGGACAGGAGCCGGGCCTCCAGACCTCGATCCGATTCATCACGGAGACGGCCTGGCACAGTCTCTTCGTGCGGAACATGTTCGCTCCCATCCGGGACGTCGAGGACTTCGAGAGATTCGACCCCGACTTCACGCTCGTACACATTCCGGGCTTTCAGGCGTCACCCGAGGCGGACGGCACCCGTTCCCCCGCCTTCGCCATCTTCAGCTTCGATCAGAAGGCCGCCTTCATCTGCGGCACCAGTCATGCGGGCGAGATCCGGCAAGCCGCGTTCACGATCTTCAGCTACCGCTATCCGCACGACTCCGTCTTCGTCATGCGCTGCTCCGCCAATATCGGCGCCGATGGCGACGTGGCCCTGTTCCTGGGCCGGGGAGGGACGGGAAAGACGGCGCTCTCCGTGGATCCGGAGCGGAAGCTGGTGGGGGATCATCAGCACGGATGGGGCGACGGAGGGGTCTTCCGCCTCGAGCGCGGGGCCTATGCGAGGGTCCTGAACCTCTCCAGCGAAGACCAGCCCGAGATCCATCGCTGCACGCGGACCGGTGGCACGATCCTCGAGAACGTCGGGATCGACATCGAGACCCGGCGCGTCGATCTGGACGACGACTCACTGACGGAGAACACGAGGGCGGCCTTCCCGCTCTCCCAGCTTCCGAACGTCGCGCCAGAGGGGGTGTTCGGCCACCCCCGCAACCTCTTCCTGTTGACCTGTGACGCCATGGGCGTTCTCCCTCCGATCGCCCGCCTCTCACCGGAAATGGCGGTCTATGCCTTTCTGTCCGGCTACACCTCGAGATTCCACGAGCCCGAGTCCGGGCCCGGACGGATCGACATCGAGTTCGAGAGCTGCTTCAGCGCCTCGTCATTGACCCTGCCGGCGCACGTCTGCGGGAACCTGCTCATGGAGAGAATCAAGAAGCACGATGTCAGGTGCTGGCTTCTCAACACCGGATGGATCGGCGAGCCCCGGGGCGTCGGAGAGCGGATCCCGATCGCGCAGAGCCGCCGCCTGATCGGAGCGGCCGTCTCCGGCGAGCTGGACGCCGCGTCGTACGAGGTCGATCCTGTCTTCTCGTTCGAGATCCCGAAGGACTGCCCGGGATTCCCGGCGAAGCTCCTCAATCCCCGCAGCGTGGCCAGAGACCGAGGGGAATACGAGCTGCGGGCGATTCAGCTCGCGCGGGAGTTCATGGAGGACTTCGCCAAGTACGAGATGGAGATGCCCGGCAACATGCGCACGATGCTCTCGGGTGTGCTCTCCCTCGACGATTCCTACGACCTTCTCGGCAACCTGAAGCTCACCATCTGAGACCGAGGTGGTAGTCCGCCACGACCAATTACGGGCCCACCCATCGAGGGCGGCGCGCGCCAGCCCGGCGACTGCGCCGCCGCCGGCCTTCCAGCGCATAGAGAGGTCCGATCCCCCGGAGTCGACTGATCTCGATTCTCAGCAAAGCCCCCGCTGACGTCACCGAATTGCGACGGATTCCCCGGTCAAGTCCACTAGCTGTGATTCCGATGAATGGGGGGGACTCCAGTAGGGGGAAAGGATGAGCGCAGCACCTTCCATCAAGGGTGTGCTGATGGCCAAGCTGGTGGACGACCTGCTGGCCTTGATGGAGCGGAGCGAGGCCGACCGCGGGCGGCTGGAGGCGCAGCTCTCCGCGTCGACTCTGGAGCTGGTGGATGCGAAGGTCGAGATCGGGAAGTGGTATCCCATCGAGCAGTACACCGAGCTCACCGAGTTCCTCTGGCGGGAGGAGGGAAGCAGCCGCGCCGAGTACCTTCATCAGCGCGGGGAGAACGCCCTGAAGCGGCTGATGGAAGCGGGCCTCTACCAGCAGTTCGAATATCTGAAACGTGAGGACGGGGCCTTCCGCACACGCCCGAGCCGGGCCGATCTTCTTCGGAGCTGCCGCCTCGTGGGCAGCATCATGGGCGCTCTGCTCAACTTCGGCGAGCAGACATGGGACTGGGATCCGAAAGACTCGGACATCATGCTGCATCAGGTTCGTCAGGCGGCGGACTACCCCGAGGTCTTGCGTTACATGCAGGAGGGAGTCTTGACCTACCTGGTGCGGCTCGCGCGACCCGACGCGCCTGCTGTCACGAGCAAGCGCCTCACTCCAGACCACCTCGTGTTCGCCTACGACTACACAGGGGCTTTCGAGCCCGGAGAATAGTCGTCGCTTGGCAACTGTGGTAGAAAGTCGCCATGGCCGATGGTGACGACTCCCGCGCGCCTGCCCCGCTGGGACAACACGGCCCCTGGGAGACGGGGACCGTTCTGTCCCTCTTTGGCAGTACGACACGGGCTGGAGTCTGGGCACCCACGGACCGCACTGTGGCCGTGGCGAGCTTCGGCGACATCAAGCTCGACCTGCGCCACGCCGAGCTCCGCGGCGGGCTCACGGAGTGCGTGGTCATTGCCCTGTTCGGGAACGTCGACGTGATCGTGCCCGAATCCCTCGACGTCGAGCTCGATGGGTTCGCGGTCTTCGGCAACCTCGACCACCGGCCGGCCACGCGAGCCAAGGTCCGCGAGCTTCTCGGCAGCCTGGTGGGAGGTACCGGAGAGCGGCTGCCCGACCGCGCCCACCCCGAGGATGCCTACGTGAGCGTTCGGGGCTACGCGATATTCGGCAACGTCTCCGTCACCGTCGCGTGAGTTCGCGCTCGAGCGACGTGGTGGCGGGCGGCCTCAGCCCAGCCCGCGTTGATAGGTCGCGAAGTCGAAGTAGTCGCGCCAGACCTTGATCTTGCCCCCTTCGAGCTCGAATACGCCCGCGCAGGGGAGCTCGACGGACTTCTCCCCAGACCGCGTCCGGTCGACGCGCTCCGCGATGACCAGATCGCCAGAGGACAGGATGTTCAGAATGTCCCAGCGGGTCTCGTCCCAGGCGCCAATGAAGCCGCGGATGAAGTTCAGGATGTTATCGCGACCCGAGACGGGGGCGATCGGCATGTTGTGATACACGCCGTCGTCGGCGAAGTAGGCAGCCAGCTCCTCTGGGTCGCGGCGCGACCACGCCTCGATGAACTCCCGGATGATTCGCTCGTTCTCGTTCATTTCTCCCCCTGCTCACGATCCGTCCCGGAGCGGCCGAAACGCGTCGACTAGCTGCATGCTGAAGCGTTCGAGCTCGGGCGCGAGCGCCACTGGCGAGACGCCGAGCCGCACGATCACGAGATCCAACGGCGGTACAAGGGTGATGCGCTGGCCGTTGTAGCCCGAGCAGCGAAAGATTCCCAGGCTGCCGGGGACCAACCACCAGTGCGCGCCGTAGCCGAGGCCGGTCTCCTCGTCAGTTCCCGTGTAGGTTCGGGCGTAGTCGGCCCAGCCCTCCGGCAGGACCCTCCGATCCGACCAGATCCCGTCGCGCAGGTAGAGGAGCCCGAAGCGCGCGAAGTCCTGGGCGGTGGCGAAGACGAAGGAGGAGGCGATCCAGTGTCCGGCCTCGTCGAAGCGCGGATCCGCCGTCCGCATGCCGAGCGGGTCCCAGAGCTCGCGGCGGAGGAACTCGCGGTACGCGTCACCGCGCGCTCCGAGCGCGCGAGCCACCAGCGCCGAGAGGATGTTCGTGGTGCCGCTCGAGTAGGAGAACACGGAGCCCGGCTCGTGCTCGAGCGGCAGGGCGGCGGCGTAGGCCGCGGCGTCTGGCTTGCCCGCGCCGAAGAGCATCTCGATCACGTGCGAGGTGTGCGCGTCGACGTAGTCCTCGTGGAAGAGCAGACCGCTCCGCATCCTGAGGAGCTGATCGACGGTGATTCCCTGGCGCGGATCCCCCGGCGTCCGCCACGCGGGGTCGTCGGCAGCCGCCGCGACGTCGATGCGGCCCTCGCGTACCAGAATCCCGATCGTGGCGTGGAGCATGCTCTTCGCCATCGACCAGGAGACGTGCATCGTGGTCGCGTCCATGCCTTCGGCGTAACGCTCCGTGACGATCGCCCCTCGCTGCGCGATGACCACGGCGTTGGTGGTGCCGAGGCTCTTCGGCTGCGAGAAGGCGTGGTCCAGTGTGCGATCGAGGAGGTCCTGGTCCACTCGCCCATCGAGCTCCGCTCGAGGCCAGACCTCGGTCGGCCAGGGAACGTCGTCGGGCTGCGGCGGCAAGGGGGTGAGCGGGTGTCTCTCGGAGTCGTCGTCCAAGGCTGTCGTCCTTTCGCGGCTTCTGGATGCGGCGTATGGTTGCGGGCCATGGAGTGTCGGCCGCTCGCAGCCCGCCGGAACCTCTCGCGCTGCATTCTACCGGATGTGTGCGAGCCGGGTCCCGACCCGGTCTCCACGCGCCGTCCGATGGGGCGGGGCCGGAAGAGGAGGCACCCTTGATCGCGAGGGCGGATTCCGGAAGGTCTCTCACCCTGCTGGGCGAGGAGAAGATCCGGGCCATCCACGAGGCGAGCCTGCGCGTTCTCGGTGAGACCGGGGTCAGGATGCCCCTGGCGCCCTCACGGCAGGCCCAGGCGCGCGACCTGGGATTGCTCGTCGATCCCGAGACCGAGCGGGTTCGCTTCCCTCCCGAGATCGTCGCGCAGGCGCTGGCGCGCGCGCCGAGCTGCTACGAGCTGTGCGGCCGCAACCCGGAAGACGACGTCCTTCTCGACGGGAGCCGGAGCCATCTGTCCCTCGACGGAAACGCCGTTCGGCTCATCGACCTGGAGACGGGCGATCTACGCCCCTCGACGCGCGCCGATCTCGAGAGTGCAGTGCGCGTGGCCGATGCGCTGGGCTCGATCAGGGTCCTCTGTCCCCCGCTCAGCGCTGCCGACTGCGCGCCGCGCATGCAGCCCCTCGTCGAGACCGCCACCCTGCTCACCAGGTCGAGCAAGCACGCGCAGGCGATGACCGTGGTGGATCCGGTGAGCGCCGAAGCTGCAGTGCAGATGGCCGCGGAGATCGCGGGGGGGGGCTGACGCGCTCCGGCAGCGCCCCATCCTCTCCGGCTTCCAGTGCAGCATCAGCCCTCTTTCCTACGACGCCGACTCGCTGCGAGCCGCATTCGTCTTCGCTGGAGCTGGGGTGCCGACGGGCTTTGTGAACATGGCGATTGCCTGCGCCACCGGGCCGGCCACCCTGGCGGGAAGTGTCGTCCTGACCAACAGCGAGCTCCTGGCCGGCATCGCCCTGCTGGAGCTCTTCCATCCCGGTGCCCCGACCTTCTACGGCTCCTGCAGCACGGTCATGGAGCTCCGCAGGGGCGGCGTCACCGGTGGCGGTCCCGAGGATGCATTGCTGCAGGTCGCGTGCATCGAAATGGCTCGCTTCTACGGCCTGCCGAGCTGCACCGGCATCGTGTTCGGAGCCGGCCTGCTGCAGGCCGCCAAGGTCTTCTCCTTCGAGCAGCTTCTCCTCGATTGCGAGGTGTTCGAGATGCTGCAGCATCTGGCCGCGGGGATTCCCGTCGACGAGGAGAGCCTCGCCGTCGAGGTCATCGACGCAGTCGGCCCCGGGGGCCACTTCATGGAGCAGGAGCACACCGTCGCGCACATGCGCGAGATCTGGCAACCCAAGCTGCTCGACCGCATGCCCTTCGAGGCATGGAAGAAGAGCGGGCGGCCCACGGCTCTTGACAGGGCGCGCGAGAGAGCGCGCGAAATTCTTGCGACGCACGAGCCGGAGCCGCTCTCCTGCGAGCCGCAGATCCAGGAAATCATCTCCGCAGCAATAGGGAGTCCAGAGTGAGCTACGTGTATGCCGTTCTCGGCAGCGGAAGGCAAGGAACGGCCTCGGCCTACGACATGGCCCGCTTCGGAGAGGCGAAGCAGGTTCTTCTCGTCGACTACGACCTGGGTGCTGCCGAGGACTCGGCCGCGCGCATCAACCGCTTGCTCGACTCCAGCGTGGCGCAAGCACGTCGCGTCGACGTCACGGATCCGGAGCAGCTCGTCGCGGCCCTGCGCGATGTCGATGCCTTCGTGTCGGCGGTCCCGTACTGGCACAACCCCCGGATCACCGCCGCCGCGATTCGCGCCGGGGCGTGCATGACCGATCTGGGAGGTAACACCGAGCTGGTGCGGAAGCAGCTATTGCAGAGCCCCGAGGCCGAGAAGGCGGACATCGCGGTGATCCCCGACTGCGGTCAGGTACCCGGCATGGGAACCAGCCTGATCACCTACTGCATGGGCAAGCTCGACCGCGCCGACGAAGTCATGATGTGGGATGGCGGCAATCCCGCCGAACCCAAGCCACCCTTCAACTACATCCTCACCTTCAACATCGCCGGACTCACCAACGAGTACTACGGCGTGGCTCACTTCATTCGCGAGGGCCGTTGCATCGAGGTGCCGACCTTCCTGCCGGAGGACTACGAGACCATCGAGCTCCCCGACCCCATCGGTGAGATGGAGGCATTCGTCGCCGGCGGCGGAACCTCGACCATGCCCTGGAGCTTCGAGGGGAAGCTAACGACTCTCTGGAACAAGACGCTCCGCTGGCCCGGTCACTTCGCCCAGTGGAAGGCCTACATGGACGCGGGCCTGTGGGAGGAGCAGCCGATCGACGTGGAGGGTTCGAGGGTCTCACCACGCCAGGTGTTTCACGCGCTCATCGAGCCGAAGATCAAGGCGAGGCCCGACGAACGGGACTTCGTGGTGGTGCGGGTGCTGGCCAAGGGCGAGAAGGATGGCGAGCCCGCGGAGGCGCTGGTCGAGCTCATCGACCACTACGATCCGAATACCGGCTTCACGGCGATGGAGCGCACCACCGGCTGGGACGCCTCCATCAAGGCCATCATGTGCGTGCGGGGTGATGCCCCGCGCGGCGTGCACCCGGCAGAGCTCGCGGTACCGCCGGCGCTGTACGTCGAGGAACTCCGCCGGCGCGGCTTCTCGCTGCGGGAGTCCGGACCGTGAGCGCTCCTGTCCTGGCGGATCTGAGCGAGCTTCGCGCCCAGTTCCCCGCCCTGTCGGAGACCGGTCCCGACGGACGGCCGTTCGTCTACTTCGACGGACCGGCGGGAACCCAGGTCCCGGCGGCGGTGATCGAGGCGACGGCCGATTACTACCGCCGCGCCAACGCCAATACGCACGGCGCCTTCGAGACCAGCCGCCGCAGCCAGGCGGTCGTCGATGCCGCTCGCGCCGCTGGAAACCGCGCGCCGGCTCGGCGAGCAGGGAATCTTCGTCTGGGACGGCAACTACTACGCGATCTCGGTCACCGAGCGGCTCGGCCTCGAGGCGACGGGGGGCATGGTGCGGATCGGCATCGTCCACTACAACACCCCCGCCGAGATCGAGCGGCTGCTCGACGCAGTGGAGCAGCTGGCATCCAGCGCCTAGCCGCTTCTCCGACGCGGCGCTGCAGTCGGAAAAAGGAATCACTACGGGAGCCGATCCGAGCGGGATACATCGACAGTAGTGGGGGGACACAGGATGGATCTTCAGCTACCAGGCGATCTCGATGTGGGTCATTGGGTCGAACGCTGGGATCGAATGCAGGAACGGTACAACGTCCGACGCGATGAGAGGCTTTCGACGGTCGTCGAGGTTGTCGCCGCGACACAGGGTGCCCCGCGACGCATCATCGACCTTGGGGTGGGCACGGGGACCTTGGCGCTGCGGCTGCTCGAGGCGTTCGACGATGCGCAGGTAATCGGCATCGACCTCGACCCGAGCATGCTCGCGCTGGCTCGGGAGCGTCTCGCGGGATTTGGAGATCGCTTCCAGCTCATCGAAGCCGACCTGCGACAAGATCACTGGGTCGAGCTCGTCGGCGGAGAGGCGGACGCCGTCGTTTCGGCGACAGCCCTGCACTGGTTGTCCCCCTCGGATCTGTCCGACCTCTACGGTCATGTCGCCAGGGCGCTTGTGGGCGGCGGCGCCTTTCTCAACGCGGACCATGTCGCGAGCCGTTGCGCGCAGGTGGGGGAGCTATGGGAACGACAGCGTCGGGAGGCGTTCGCGCGCGGAGATGCAGACCACGCCGACGACTGGGACGGCTTCTGGCGCGCCTTCGGTGAAGCGGCGGGCATCGATCTCGCCGCCTACCGCGAGCAGATCCTCGGCGAATGGGAGGGCGTCGAGGAGGGACTTCCGCTCGAGTGGCACTTCGAGCGGCTGCGCGCGGTTGGTATTGGTGAAGTCGACTGCTTCTGGCGTTTCGGTGGTGACGCGGTCTACGGCGGCGCGCTCAGGTAGGTTCATCCTCCCGGCGCCGGGCCGCCCGGCACTCTGCCTGCCGCCGCGGAATCACTCCGATCTCGTGTAGACACGCACGGCGTTCTTGATCGGCATCCGCCTGGTCTCGCGGGTCTTGATGATCGACTCTCCATTCATGGTCACGGTCAGCGTCTTGCCGTTCTCCGACATCACCGCGACGTTGCGGACTGCCATGTTCATCGTAGGGGACGTCGACCTGGTGTCGAAGGCAACCTGACGTCCCCTGATCTCGGCGGTGACCGGGGTGAACCGGATCGTCTGACCACCGGACCTGTTCTTGATGAAGGTGGTGAGTCTGGCTTCGACGGTGCCGGCGTCCACGACGCGAAACTCCAGCTCGTTCCAGGTGGAGCCCGAAGCGGAGGGGGTTCCGTGACTGATCCAATTGCCGGCCCAGAGCTCGCTGAGGGGCGACTTGGAGGCCGGCTTGAGAACGCGCCGCATGGCGATGTCGATCGCCTCCATGAGCTCGAAGGCCCTCTCACGGTGGGCGATTGCTTCGGAGAGCGGTCTCGCATTCCCAGGACGTTCTCTACCTTGGACTCCATCTGCTGATAGGTCACCAGCTTCGAGCAGGTGGTCTGGTTGGACTTGGCTTTCTCGACCAGCCGCTCCACGCCGGCGATCGCCGCCCGGGCGGATCGCTTCATTTGACCGATCTCTGCATCGGGGTCGTCCAATCGCCGGACGCTCGCGTGGGCGCTTCGAGAGGCTTTGGAGACGGCAGCGAGGATGATCTTCGATTGCCTGTGAAACTGATCCAGTCGCTTCTGATCGAACTGGTAGATGATCTGCAGGTCTCCCGGGGCGTTGGCCAAATCCTCCAGCCCTTTGCGCACCGACTCGCCATTCGAGTTCTTGCTACCGCCGAGCCAGAGGGCCAGGTCCTTTCCCGCCTCCACGCCCGCATCGATTCGGAACTTCTGTGCTGCCTCGAGGGCCTTGCGGGCCGCGGGGCCGAGCTTGTCGATCGCCTTCATGCTGTTGTGGAGGACGCGTAGCTGATCTTTGAGATTGACGATTTGGTCCTCGAGGGCGTTGATGGCGGACGGGTCCACCGCCCTCCCCGAGAGGCGTCTGGCCAGCAATTTGCTGGCCTCCTCCTGCGCCTTGCCCAGCTTGCCGCTCACTTTGCCGATGATCTTGTCGATGCTCCTCTGAGCCTGGGCTCTCGCTTCTCCGGCTGCCTTGGTGGCCTCCTTCAGGCTGGTGAAGCTCTTTCGGAGCTCATTGGCGCCCTCGATGAACTTGGCGATCTCGTAGGTGCCCTGGGCGGTCTCGACCATCCTCAGGAAGGCCCGCTTCTCTTTGGGGTTCATGGGAAGGGATCGGATCGCCGTCTTCGCGGTGGCGGTGGTGGTGTGCTTGACGAGCGCGCTCAGACCGCCGGCCTTTCCCGCCGTCCACATCGCCGCGCCGATCGGTGGATTGACGATTCCCACGATCACCCCGCCGACCATGAACCCCCCGCAGACGTAGTAGGTCACCCGGTTCTTCATGATGTTGCGGGTGGTATTCCTGGCAGCGACCTTGCCGATGGCGACGAATCGCTGCCCGTAGTGCATCTCGGGGGGACCCGGGACGCGAGTCGACCCCAGGCGGATCGAGCGCTTGCCCGAAGGGCCAGCCCACCCAGAGCGAGCGCTCTGATTGGGCCTCGAAGCGGTGCCCTCTTCGGGATCGAAGACTTCGTAGTGAGGAATCCGAGGGGATGCGGAAGTGGGGAAGCGCGCGGCGCTGGCCGGGCTCGAGAAGAAGGCGAACAGCGAATCGAGCGGCGTGAGGCGGAATGCCTCTTCCCCCGGCGGGGGCAGCCGCACTCCGATCTGCATCACCTGCGATTCATCGGCCAGGAGCAGGTCCAGCCCTTCGTCAGTGACCGAGACTCCCTTCAGTAGCTCCAGTCGATCGGCGACCTCGATCAGGCGGTGCAGCCGCGATTCCGCGGACTCCGCCTCTCCGAAGATCTCCGCCAGGGCCTCGGGCAGGTCCTTCAGCATCCTGATCTGAAGCTCCAGCTCGACGATGCCGCCGCCGGCCACCAGGGCCGTCTCGAAGGCCCGGCCGCGATTGCGCCACTTTGAATCCAAGAAAGAACTGCTGCGATGCTCTGCGACCTCGCGCGCCAGCTCGATCTCTTCCTGGCATTCGGTCCACTCGCGCTCGATCCAGTCGCTGACCATCTCGAAGAACCGATCCTCTTCGGAGTGCCGGCCCAACTTCTTGGCGACCGCGCGAGCGGCGTTCAATCTGTCCAGCCGCAGCTCATTCAGCCGCTGCATGTAGGGGTGCAGCTCGACGAGCGGGTTCTCGGCGCGCTGGATCGCCTCGATCCGCAGGTGGATCTGCTCGGCGACCGGGCCCAGGCGGGCGAGAAGGGCCCGCTTCTCCCGGGCCTGCTCGACGATACGGAGGTCCTCCAGAGGCACCCGCCAGTCGTCCGACAGGAAGAAGAACGGTCGCGTTCAGTCGGTTCTCCAGCCCGGCCATGCTCTCGATCCGCTCGCTGAGCAGCAGCAGGGCGGCCGCTCGCTGCCGCTCGGGGACGTCATCCTGAGGATCTTCGGCCTTCGGGTCACCCACGATCGACAGCAGCGATTCGATGTCTCGACGGATGGATCGAATCTCCGCCTGCCACTTCTGGATCTGCTCGATCTGGAACGCCTCTGCGGAGAGCTCCGGCGCCATTTCCGCAAAGATCGCATCCCGTTCCTCCTGGAGGGGCTCCAGGCTGGCGGCGACGGCCCGTCTGATGGAAAGCGCTTCGATCTGGTCTTCGATCAGCTCGGCCCGCTGGTTCAGCAAACGGGATAATTCCTGATCATCCAAGGCGGCCGGTAGATAGAAGATCGTATCGCGCTCCAGCCACAGGGGATCCGTGAGCTCTCCCGAGGCATTGACCGCCTGCCAGGCACGTCGCTCGATGGTGTCGCTCAGCCGGATCAGGACATCTCTCGCCGCAGAATTGGCATCGGTGGCAGCGGCCCGTTTCTCCAACTCGTCGACGACGGCGGCCTGCCGGTCGGCATTCTTCAATTCGAGATTGGCGATGCGCGTGGTCAGGAGGGCGTCTGCCGCGGAAAAGGCATCCCTCCGCGCATCGACCTGGGCCTGGTGCGCGTCGGCGAGGGCTCTCTTCTCCTCGATCTTCAGGATGAGCACGCCGAATGGATGCTGGCTTTCCGGGACTCGGATCCCAGCCCATTCCGGGCGCCGGTCGAGCAGGGGCGCATGCATCGCCTCGAGCCGCTGGACCACCTGCGACTCGATGAACGCGTGGATCTCGGCCTCCCCCCGGAGCGCATCGACTTCGAGGACGGCCTGCATCTCTTCGCCGCGGAGCGGAAGGCTGCTGGTGGAGAGCGCCATCGCTTGCAGGCGATCCAGAGCCTGCATCAAGCTCCGGTCGAACTCCAGGGCCACCCGGGCCAGCATCGGCAGCGTTTCGGTGCGCAGCCGCGCTTCTTCTTCTAGATCGAATGCGTCGAAGCCGGCAGCATCGACGTCGGCCAGAAGCAGATCCCAGACCATCTGTTCCTGGGCGGTGAGCGCGCGCAGCTCTTCTCGGGCCGAGAGCATCGCCTCGAGGGGATCGATGAGGTCGATGACGCAGGCCAGGTAGCGGGCAAACGCCTCCTCCTCGAGGGCGGTCAAGGTCTGATAGATCGGCGCCGAGTCGTCGCCTGGGACCACATCCATGGACTCACCAGGGGCTCCGTACTGGATGATCCTGGTGATTTCTTGCGAACCCCGAAACAGTACGATGGGGATCGGCGCATCCAGCGGGCTCTCGGCAATCGCCACTCCGAGCACCGTCGAGTCCTTGTTGGTCCCGCGAAGATCGGTGCTGCCGTACTCGAGGATGGTGTCACCCTTGCGGATTCCCACCAACTCGGCCAGAGACCGCTTCCCCACCCCCAGCACGAGAATCCCCGGGCCCTCATGGCCTTTGAAGGAGATGCCCAGGCGGGGGCTCAGCTTCAAGAAGATCGTCGCTTCGAAGATGCGCTCCCCCCGCTTGACCAGCAGGGTGATGGGTTCTCCTACGGGATACTCCCGGATGATGTCGTACAGCCCCAATGGCGGGAGGTCGGCTTCGAAGAGGCCATGCTCACCGAACCTGAGGATGACATCCCCAGCCTTCAGACCGGCCTGCTCTGCCGCACCGCCCGGCTCCGGATCCCCGAGCAGGATGCCCTGGCCTTGGTGTTTGCGAACCGTGAGGCCCGGATCCGGTGCGACCGAGATGATCTCCTCGGCCAGACTGACGTTCGGATGGAGAAGAACCGCCAGGATCCATGGTCCCAGACAGGCCAGGAGTGGCCGGAAGGTCCGCGTGGGATCGCGTCGTTGGGGTGTCCGCAGATGCCCGCGAGAGATGTCGCAATCCTTCCTGGTGATCAGAGCATCGACTCGCACGTTCCGTCTTGCGCTTTTGCCACTCACCTTCTTTCCGGCTATTCCTCTTCGCTTCTTCGGATGTACCTCTCCAGCGCCCAATGAGAGAGACACTGTAGAATCCCGCGGGAGATGCAACAAGAGAGCTGGTTTCCCTTCATGAGTGACACCTCGCCTCCCGAGCACGTCCGAGAGAACCGCGCCCACTGGGATCGCATGGCCGACGACTGGGTGGTTGCCGGTGAGCGCGCCTGGCGATCCCCGGAGCCCTACTGGGGCTGCTGGGGGCTTCCCGAATCGCAGCTCGGCCTCCTGCCGACCGACATGTCCGGGATGGACGCGATCGAGCTGGGCTGCGGCACCGCCTACGTCTCGAGCTGGATGGCGCGTCGCGGATCGCGCGTGGTCGGGATCGACAGCTCGGAGCGTCAGCTCGCGACCGCGCGGCGGCTCGCGACGGAGCACGGCGTGGAGCTCACTCTCCTCCACGGCAACGCCGAGGCGGTGCCCTACCCGGACCAGTCCTTCGAGTTCGCGATCAGCGAGTACGGCGCATCCATCTGGTGCGACCCTCGCGTCTGGATCCCGGAAGCCCACCGGTTGCTCAAGCCAGGCGGCGGGCTGGTCTTCCTGGGCAACAGCCCCCTCGCCATGATCTGCACGCCGCCGAGCGGCGAAGACTGCGAGCCCACGCTCCACCGCAGCTACTTCGAGCTGTACCGTCTCGACTGGAGGCGGGTGGAGGTCGATCCGGGCGGCATCGAGTTCAATCTGCCCGTGTCCGGCTGGCTCCGCCTCTTCCGCGAGACCGGCTTCGACGTCGTCGACTACCTCGAGCCTCAGGTGCCGGAGGGCAGCCCGGATCGCCACGGCACACCCGGGGCCTGGGCCCATCGCTGGCCCGCCGAGCAGGTCTGGAAGCTTCGCCGACGGGGGTAGCGCCCTCTCTTCCCGCGACTCGGAGAGCCGTGGCGCCGAACCCGTCTTCGGGAGACCCCATGCAATACTACTACGGACCCTGGCCCAACGAATGCAGGGGCGCGCTGTGTCTGACCTTCGACGTCGATGTCGAGTACGCCTACACCAAGGGAACCCAGACCTGGGGCGCGCTTCCCCGCTGGCTCGGCCTCGAGACCCTTGTGGCCGGCGGGCTGTCCGTCGAGTCGCGTGGCTACTACGGGCTCCATACCGGGCTTCCGCGCATCCTGGATCTGCTCGAGCGCAAGAGCATCGAAGCCACGTTCTTCGTTCCCGCGCGCCACATGGAGCGGTATCCGGAACAGCTCCGAGGGATCCGCGACGCCGGACACGA
Organism: uncultured Spirochaetales bacterium; assembly: GCA_964615365.1. GTDB lineage: Bacteria > Myxococcota_A > UBA9160 > UBA9160 > UBA6930 > CAVXZE01. Next base: position 5,152 of record CAZTOU010000030.1, on the reverse strand, counting down.
AATCGGAAATCACGGATACGCGCACGAAGCGCCCGAGCAGCTCAGGCGCTCGCCGAGAAGAGAAGCGGCGCTGCTGGAGAAGGCCCAATCCGTCTTTCGCGACACCTGCGGACTCACCCCGGTCGGCTATCGGTCCCCGGCCTGGGACATGAATCGCCACACGCCGCGCCTGCTGGAGGACGCCGGCTTTCTCTACGATTCCAGCCTCTTCGCGGGTGACGCGCCGTACCGGCTCTCCCTCTACGATCCCGGGCTGGACCTGCTCGAGATTCCCATCGACTGGTCGAAGGACGATGCGGCCTACTTCCTGTTCTTCAAGCCCCCGGTCATGTTCGCGCAGTTCCACGATCCGGAGAGCGTCTTTCGCATCTGGAGGACCGAGCTCGATGGCGTCATCGATGCGGGCGGGGTGTTCACGCTCACCTGCCACCCGTCGATCATCGGGAGGTTCCACCGCCTCGAGATCGTGGAGAGGCTGGTGGACCACGCGATGGCGCGCGGCGACGTGTGGTTCTCGACCCTGGAGAAGGTCGCGCGGCACGTTCAAGATCGTTTCTGAGAGCGATCGCGTGCCGCGCCGCGGAAGCAGAGCGGAGACTCCGGCGCGTTCGGGAGCGGGGTCGTCGGCGCGGTCAGCCGACTGCCGCGTCGACGAAGCGCTCGACCATCGCCGCTCCCAGCCAGGAGCCGAGGCCGAGTGCGACGTAGAGCGCGAAGCGCACCAGTGTCGAGATGTCGAAGGGCCAGGTCGGGATCGACGCGACGCGGGCCTCGTACGCCACGAGGTCGGCGAAGTGGCCGGGAGGCGCCGCGCCGGCCCCGGCCGAATCGAGCAGGCCTGAGCGCCCGACGCGCATGACCTCGCGAATCCGCCCGAGCTCCGCCTGCTTGGCTGTGAGGATCCGCTGGTGGATCCCCCAGGCGGGAAGCAGCAGCAGGGCGGCGGCGAGCACGAAGACCAGAGCCAGGAATCCGAGCGCCGGGTCCGAGGACCAGGGCGCGAGGAAGAGCAGGGAGAGCAGCACGCTCAGTACCACCCACAGCAGCACGCTGCGCAGGCCCCGCCGCGCGAAGGGGCGCAGCGGTGTGAGATCCAGCAGGTCCACGCGGGCGAGACGTTCCCCGATCCGGGAGAAACGGCGCGCGAGCTCGACCTCGAAGTAGATGGTCCAGGCGTAGAGACCGAGCATGACCGTGCTTCGCAACAGGGCCCACGCGAAGATGGGATCTCCCAGCCCCGGACGGACGCCGTCCACCCATCCGGCGGGGTAGAAGGGCAGCGCCAGCCCCACCGCCCCGCCAATCGCGGCAGCCACGAGCAGAGACCCGGGGCGGAAGCGCGTGAGTGCCTGCCGCTCGCTCTCGAACTCGACCGCGGACAGCTCGAGTGTCCCGCGCAGGTCCTCGAGGTCGCGCAGCGCTCCGCGGAGCGAGATCGCGCTGGCCGCCGGCGCGTAGCCCATCATCACGGCCTGCAGCAGCTCGAACCAGATCTGGTCGCCGAAGCTGGAACGGCTCCCCATCTCCGTGACTCGCGCCCAGACCAGAAAGACGAGAAAGGTCAGCGCCGCGATCAGCAGCCCCGCGAACACCGGCCCGAGCCGCGCTGCGCCGAGCACGCGCAACGGGGTGGGTAGTCCGACGTTCCTGGCGGGAGGCGGAGAGGTCACTGCGCGCAGCATACCAGGTTCGGGACCTGGCCTGTACGAGCTCTCGGAAACCCGCTACATGAGAATCGCATCCCCTGATCGGGAGAGGGCACGGACGCCCAGAGGCTCACCGAGAGGAGAACACGACGGATGAAGGCGGCTGTGGTCTTCCTCTGCCTGTCGGCGGCGCTGCTCGCGACTGCCCCGGCCGGTGGGGAAGAAGGGCAGTCGGTCCCGCCTCGGGATCGAACACTCCGCTTCTACAAGGGGCTCCCGGTGGAGCCCGTCTATTCCAGGTCTTTCGTCGATTCCCCGCAAAGCCGCTACGTATTCGAGCCCTCCCTGCAAGGGGACGTGGTTCGTCACGACTTCGTCATCGGTAACGACTCCCCGGAGGTTCTCGAAATCGACGAGGTGCGGGGCTTCCCCGGCTGCATCATCGAGAGCTACACCCGCAAGATTCCGCCCGGTCTGACCGGCAGGATCTCCACGCTCGTGCTCACCGACTCGCGGGGCGGCGAGGAGATCGCGGGGACGATCCGAGCCAGGACCAATGACGAGAATCGCCCCGAGATCGCGATCGAGGTTTCACTCCTCGTGAAGGAGTTCGCTTCCCTGTCCCCGTACCGGATATGGCTGGAAGGGTCGGCCGACCAGGATCTCGTGGCCACTTCCATCGTGATTCCGAACCAGGACTACCCGTTCAGGGTCACTGGCATCAAGACGAGACGGGGCGTGTGGTTCACCACCAGCTACCGGGAGATCGAGAGGCAAGGCAGAAGGGGATACGAGATCACGGTCCGGAACACCAGGAAGAAGGTCGGGTCCTACCAGGACGTCCTGTTCGTACAGACCGACCACGCCGCCCGCCCGGAGTTCAAGATCCGGATCGAAGGGCGGATCCGTGAGTGATTCCCCCTGACCGGTCCACTTCCTATCCCTGACGATTACGAGAATCCAGGAGGTGGACTGAATCCAACCACGTTCTCTTCTATCAACGTCGCAAAATGTATGGAAGTCCGATCCTCAAAATAGGGACCAATGATCTGCACCCCAACAGGCAGTCCATTTGGGGTAAGCCCTATCGGTGCAACTGTGGCAGGCAAATAGGAAGCGCTTGCCAAGAGAGCCCATGGCAATATCACGTCTGCATGGGAAACAACTTGCTCATCGGACTTCGTGGTGATGCTCTGAGCCGTACCTAGCGTGATAGTATGATCGTGAGGAAACGCTGCAATCCGAAGAGCTGGACACAGAACGACGTCGTATTCCCTGAAGAAGTCGGCCCATTTCTGCCGCGCCATCAGACGCTCGCGGTTCAGAAGCTGCCATTCCCGATGCATCTTGGTAACCGACCTGGCAAACCTCGCATCAAAACCATGATCCGTTTCGTCCAGTTCTGTTGACCGCCTTTTCCACGCGTCAAATGCGTCTTCCTGCTCGTAAACGGCACCTGCCAGATACATCAGTTCAGCAAACACCTCGACAATTCTCTTGAAGTTGATATCAGGCCTGTTCTGCTCGATTCTTGCGCCTACCCTCGACAGAGCACCAACCAGTTCTTCGAGGCAATCGCCGACTTCAATATCCGGCGAATAAGTAGGGTCATCAATCCATACCCCGACTCGGTAGTCCTCTAGTGATCCTTTTCTTGGTGCGGGTAGATTTATCTCCATGGCATCGCGTTGATAAATTGGCGGTCTGACCACAAGATCCATAACCAGGTCCAGATCAGCAGCGCTTCTGGCAAGTGGGCCAGTAACAGTCAGATCCTCTACAGGCGCATAATCGATCAAGTTGATTGGGGCCGGAGGCTGCTGTCCACGTGTAGGGACGATCCCATATGAAGGCTTGTGGCCGTAAATCCCACACAAATGGGCAGGTGAACGAATCGACCCGGCCATGTCGCTGCCGATTTCCAATCCTGTCAACCCCGCAGCTATCGCTGCCGCTGCACCACCAGACGAGCCTCCTGGCCCTCGAGTTTGATCCCAGGGGTTGTTTGTCTGCCCATGTACTTCGTTGTAACTCTGCGAACCCATTGCCCAGAGCGGCAGATTGGTCTTTCCAAAGACATTGGCTCCAGCATCAACCAGCGGCTGAACGACGTCAGCATTGGTTGCTGGCACGTGCTCTTTGAATACCGGCGAGCCGTAGGTACTGTGCAGCCCGGCAACCGAAATGTAGTCCTTTACGGTCATGGGAAGCCCATGCAACGGCCCCAAGATCTCATCATTTGCCAATGCATCATCAGCTTGGCGCGCTCGTGTCCGCGCTGTTTCAAAATCTGTGTCGACAATCGCGTTGACAGTTGGATTGAACCGTTCATATCTCTCAATGTAGATTTCAAGTAGCTCAGACGAACTGATCCTCCTTTCCAGAATCGCCTTTACGAGATTCACTGCAGATAGAAATGCAATGTCATCCATCTGTCGTCATCTCCTTGTTTAGTCATCTGCAAGTCCTTGACCTCGTGGAAACGGGACGCCTCCCCAAGACGGACTCGGCGCCCCCGAGCTCGCAGTGCGAGGCGAGCTCGGGGGCGCCGAGGTGATCTGCCCGGCTACCGGGCTGATTCATCGCACCTAGCGATACATGTCCTCCTCTACCATCGCCCCCCAGATGAGGTTTGCCAGCTTGACGGATCCGCTGTAGGTGGGATGGATGTCGTCTGACTTGATATCGGATGTGAGGATGTAGTCTCTCGGATCGAGCATGAAGATGCCGAACGTGCTCAGATAGCTGCCGTAGTACTCGCCGTAGCCCGGAACGTCACCGGAGACCTGAGTGCCTCCGTACGGGCTGAGGTCGAAGAGGTCGGGGTACAGGTTGTCGTAGGTGTAGTCGATGGCCTCGTTCTTCTCCGCCTCACTGCGCTTGACGTGGTAGTAGCCCATCCAGACGTGATCGTCCGCCGGCCCGTAGTACATGTCGACGATCATGCTCCACATGGTGTCGGCGATGTAGTCGAGGACGTCGAGGCATCCCTGGGTCAGCGGATCCGAGTCGCAATCCATGCTGCCCTGCAGGATGTCGTTCGCGCCGCCATCCGCGATCAGCGAGTTGAGCGTGGACCTTCCGAGCGACTTGCCCAGTTGATTGTCGATGGCTGCGATCTTCGCGCCGCTCACGGAGCGGTCCTTGTAGCTCTTGCCGGAGAGATCCTCCAAGACGTCGTGGATGTCTCCGGACAGGTCGAAGACCGAGTCGCCGATGATCTGGACATCCCATTCGTCCGCATAGGGATTGTTGAAATCCCAGCATCCGGTCGTTACGAGTGATGTCGCCGCCAGAATGATCGCCAGTGATCCGAGTCGCCTCACCTCGCGCCCTCCCCCCTTGAAGGTTGAATCGAAGACCACCGATCGTCCCGCGACGGTGGATCCGACGTCACGCTACGCTCGCGCTTCTCCGATTGTCAAGCGGAATGTTGCGGCGCTGCAGGGTTCCTAGCCCGGATAATTCACGAAGTCTGAACGAACGAAGACCCAAGATGTGGTAGA
>CAZTOU010000029.1:0-60939 GCA_964615365.1 uncultured Spirochaetales bacterium | reverse complement strand
TGGTCGGGCCGGCGAGATTTGAACTCGCGACTTCCTGAACCCCATTCAGGCGCGCTACCAAGCTGCGCTACGGCCCGACGGAGGAGTGGGTAGCCCGTGTGGGGCGGTCTGTCGACGCCGCCTGGATCGGCTTCGCCGTTCAATCGGGGGTGGGCGCCTCCGCCTCGAAGGCGATGTGGCGGTTGTCGCTGCTGATGCGGACGGTCTCTTCGAGGACGCTGCCGTCCGGCAGGTACACCCGGAACTGATGGTCTCCCGGGGTGAGGGGCACGCCGGCCATCGGGGTGATACCGATCTCCTCGCCGTCGATCTCGATGGTGGCCCAGGGCGTCGCGTTGATGGAGACCGAGATGGGCTCCGGGGCGGGGGCCACGGGAACCGGTTCGGGCTCAGGCTCGGGCTCCCGGGCGGAGGCCACCCGCTCGGGTGTGACGACGACGTCCGGCGGCTCCTCTGGGGGAGTCGGTACGGTTTCGGTAGTAACCTCTGGGGACGCCCTCTCGAGATACGGGAGTTCGTCGATGGGAATCTCGGCGGGTTCCTCCCGGACGATGGGAGATGCAGCGGGTGCGGCCGTACTCTCCGGCGAAGGAGCGGGCTCGGGCTCCTCGGAAGCGGACGGTGCCGGCGGCGCGGGAGACTCCTTGGGCTGCACCGCCTCGGGCGCAGCGGGCTCAGGGCCGGCCGTCGGCAGGTCGAGAACCCAGGGGAGCCCGCCGCGGAGCAGCGGGATGGCGGCCAGCAGGATGGCGAGCAGCAGAAGCGCGTAGACCGCAGTCCAGCCGCCGAACGGAATGCGCGGCGCGGTTGGGCGCTGCGCCGGGGTCGGCGGGCTTTCGGGGGCTCTGGCCGGGGGCGGCGGAGGCGGGGCTCGGGGCGCGGGCGGTTCGGGCAGGGCCTCGACTTCGGGCAGATCGGCTGTGGCTTCCCCGTTCTCGCCTCCGCGGGCGACCTCGCTGGCGAGCCGGTGAAGCTCCCGGGGGTTCCCCCCCGACTCGGCGTGGAGCCGGGCCACGGTTCCCGGATCGAAGCGCTCGACGAGCTCCGTCGGTGCACGAGCACGAGCGAGACGAGCGTAGATGTACTCGAAGGTCTCGGTCTCACACATGGACTCGCACAAGTGAAGGGTCGGCACGTCGGAACCGAGCGCGCGCTGGAGAGCTGTGACCCTCCCGTCGTCGACGGCGAAGAGCACCAGGCGCACCCCGCGATTGGCCGCATCAGCCAGCTCCGCCAGGTGAAGCACCGTCGCAGCCGGGATGGAGTTGGCGTCGTCCACCAGGAGCACCAGATCCCGCTGGGAGCTACCGAGCCGCCGCGCGAGATCGAGGAGCGCGGCCGAGGGGTGGTCCGTCACCGGCTCGCCCAGCAGGGTCAGAATCCAACGGCAGAGCTCGTCCGGAAGAAGCGCCGGGTACGCGATCGCGATCGGCCTGTACCCCGTCCGAAGCCGCCGCTCCAGGACGCGCAGCAGCAGGGTCTTTCCCAGTCCCGGCGGACCCGTCACCACGATGGAGGGCGCACCTCTGCGCAGCGCGCCCTCGATCGATGCCAGCAACTCCTGGGTCACCGACCGCGGAACGTAGGCGGTGGGATCGCTCGTCACCTCGAAGGGGTCGAGGTCGGACGCGAGCGGCTCCTCGTGCTCCTCCACCTCGCGGCGCGGGATCACCGCGAGGTTCCCTCGAACCAGCTCGCCGGCCAGGCCGTTCAGCACGCGGGGGACTCCACCCGACCCGCGGTGAAGGTCGCGGATGGTGACCGGATCGAAGCGCGCGCGCACCTCCTGCGACGCATTGCTGCGAATCAGGTGGGCGCGCAGATAGTGGCCGGTCTCGTCGGCTTGCCCGAACTCCCGCAGCTCGACCCGAACCGGCGCAGGCTGGAAGGAGGTGAGGATCCGCTCGGAACGGGAGCCCTCCGCCAGCGCCAGGACCAATCGGATCGATCCATCGGCTCCGGCGAGGAGCGCCGAGAGGCGTCGCGCCGTCGCCACCGGCATCGATTCGACGTCGTCGAGCATCGCGAGGACCGGCGTGCCCTGCCCCTCCAGGCGAGCGCCCGCCGCTAGAAGATCCCGCTCGGGCTCGGACCCTGCCTCCTCGCCCAGCAGGCCCAGAACCCAGGTGCAGATCTCGTCCGGTGGAAGCGCGGCAATGGGCAGGTAGACCACGCGGAAGCTCTCGGCGAGCCGCTGCTCGAGGAGCCGCAGAAGCAGCGTCTTGCCGACCCCCGGGAGTCCGATCAGGACGACCGGTGCGCTCGCCCGCCGCAGCTCTCGCTGAAGGGCGCCGAGGGCCTCCTCGGCGACGGCCGTCCGGACGTAGTTGCGAGGATCCGTTCCGGACGGGAAGAGCTCGATGCCCTCCGCGCGTTCACTCACGGTGGCGACCCGCGTCCGCGGCAAACATCCCCGCCAGCAGGAGAACACCGAGGATGGCAGAAGCCACGCGCCTAGAGCATTCCCCGGATGGATTGGAGCTCGTCCCGGATCCTTCGGAGGCAGACCTGGGGGTCGGTCTCCTGCGCGATGTTCGACGGGGGGCGCTCCAGAGCGCGTCCCACGCCGAGCTCCCGAAGCTTCTTCCGCGCGCCCGCAATGGTGTAACGCTCCTCGTAGAGAAGCCGCTTGATCAGCTGGATGACTTCGATGTCCCGTTTGCGGTAGAGGCGCTGCTTGGAGCGGGACTTGGCAGGCGCCATCCAGCGAAACTCGGATTCCCAGTAGCGGAGCACGTAGGGCTTGACGCCCGTGATCCGGCTGACCTCCCCGATCCGGTAGTAGATCTTACCGTCGGCGGAGTTGTCTTCCTTCTTCTTGGATCGCTGCGCCATCAATCCGCCTCACGGCCTCTCCGACGCGTGCGCCGGCCGACCCACATGGCAAGCCCTCGGCTTGCCTCAAGAGAAGATCAGCTCTCCGGGTCCGCGCCATTCCCCTTGCGCGGCACAGGCCCCTCGTTCAGAACGTTCTTTAGCACGAGGCTGGGCTTGAATGTGAGGACTCTTCGCGCGGAGAGCCGGATTTCCTCGCCGGTCTGGGGATTGCGGCCCTTTCGGGCGTTCTTCTCCCGCACGACGAAGTTCCCGAATCCGGAGATCTTGACCTTCTCCCCCTCCGCGAGGGTCTCCTTGATGATCTCGAAGACCTTCTCCACGAGCTCAGCGGACTCCTTCTTGGAGAACCCCACCCGCTCGTAGATGTGCTCGACGATGTCCGCCTTCGTCATGCCTTCCCCCTACGTCAGTGCCCCCGGAACCGCTCCGGCCCGGGCTACCGGACCCTACCTCAGCTCACCGCCGAAACGGTGCGCCAACAGGTTTACCACTCGATCGGTGGCCTTGACGACCTCGGAATCGGTCAGATTCCGTTCCGTGCGCTGAAAAATCAACCGGAAGGTCAGACTGACCTTCCCCTCGGGAACCCCTCGCCCCTCCCAGCGGTCGAAGACCTCCGCCGAGGCGAGGGAGGCCCCTCCCGTCTTCCGGATCGCCTCCAGCACCTCGCCGGCCTCGGTCGCCCGATCCAGCACCACGGCGAGATCCCGCCGCACGCTCGGATACTGCGAGACCTCTCGATACTGGGGATCCCGGCGCGGAATCCGTCCCATCGCCTCCAGATCCACTACCAGCAGGGCCGTCGCCGCCTCTACCTCGAAGTGCGCCGCGGTCTCCGGATGGAGCTCACCGACGGCGGCGATCGGCGTCTCGCCGATCCAGAACTCCCCGGCAGCGCCGGGATGCAGGTAGGGCTCGCGGGTACCGGCGCGGAAGGTGCAGGAGCGGCCGAGGTCGGCCATCAGGCGCTCTCCGACCCCCTTCGCCTGAAAGAAGACCGGAACGCTCTTCGACTCCCAGAGCGAGGCCTCCCCGGCATCCGTCAGGAGGGCGACGGCCTGGAGGGGCTCCTCGGGGAGCTCCTCCCCTTCGCGGGCCAGGAACACCCGGCCCACCTCGAAGAGGCGCAGTCGCTCCACCTGCCGCCGCAGGTTGGTCTGCGCCGCGCGCAGGAGGGACGGCACCAGAGTGGTGCGGAGCACCGGGTCGGTGGACTGGATCGGATTCTCGAGCTCGACGGCACGCCGGCGATCATCGTCGGCATCCAACTGGAGCCCGTTGAAATCACCGGATCGGGCCGCCGGGAAGGTCATCACCTCGGTCAGGCCGCTTCCCTTCAGGCTGTCGGAGACCTCGAGCACCAGGCGACGGCGCGGAGGCAGCTCGACCCCCTCGAAGGCTCCCTCCGGGAGGGTGGTGGGGATGTGCTGGTAGCCGTGGATCCGGGCGATCTCCTCGATCAGATCCTCGGCGATGTGCAGGTCGCTGCGAAAGCTCGGCGGCCTGCAGACCAGGGGGCCGTCCGCGTTCCGTGTCGCCTCGATGTCCTGCCGGGAGAGCAGCGCGATCATCTCCTCTTCGGGGATCTCGGTGCCCAGCAGCCGGTTTGCGCGAGCGGGATCCAGCCGGATCTCCTCGGTGACCGGGGGCGGTTCTCCCTGCGCCACTACCTCGCCGCGGGAGACGGTGCCGCCGGCGAGCTCCTGGATGAGTCGGGCCGCGCGGGCTGCCGCCCGGCCGGCTCCCTCGGGATCCACGCCGCGTTCGAAGCGATAGGAGGCATCGGTCTGGAGCCCGAGCCGCCGCGCGGTGCGTCGCACCCGGGAGGGCTGGAAGTGCGCGCTCTCGATCAGCACCTCCGTGGTCTGGTCTCCGACCTCGCTCTCGGCGCCGCCCATCACCCCGGCGATGGCGATGGCGCCCTCGGCGTCGGCGATCACCAGGTCCTCGGGAACGAGCTCCCGGGTCTGGCCGTCCAGGGTCGCGATCTTCTCACCCGACTCGGCGGCGCGGACCCGCACCACCCCTCCGCGCAGCTTGGCGAGGTCGAAGGCGTGCAGCGGCTGGCCGTACTCGAACATCACCAGGTTCGTCACGTCGACGATCGAGTTGATGGAGCGAAGGCCCACGGCTTCCAGCCGCGCCCGCAGCCACTCGGGAGAGGGACCGACCTGGATCCCGCGAACGATGCGGGCCACGTAGCGGTGGCAGCCGGCGCAGTCGTCGATCTCGATGCGGATGTCATCGCTCGCCGGCCGCTCGCCCTCCGCGACCTCCGCAGCGGGCACGCGGATCTCTCCCCCGTAGTGCGCGCGAACCTCCCGCGCCATCCCCAGCATCGAAACCCAGTCGCCCCGATTGGGAATGATCTCCACGTCGAGAACGGTCTCACCGGAGGGGATCACCTCGTCCAGCCGCGCTCCCACCGGAGCCTCCGGCGGGAGCACCCGGATCCCCTGGTGATCCTCGCCGAGGTTCATCTCGCGATCCGAGCAGATCATCCCGTTGGAGCGGACGCCCCGGATCTTGGAGCGCTTGACCTTGTCGCCACTGGGAAGGACCGTCCCGTGGGTCGCCACCGCCACCTTCTGCCCCGCCGCCACGTTGGGGGCGCCACAGACGACCTCCAGGGGCTCGCCCTCGCCCAGGTCGACCCGGCAGACGGAGAGCCGATCCGCGTCGGGGTGCCGCGCGTGCTCGACGACCAGGCCGACCCGCAGCCCGGAGAGATCCGGACCGGTGCGGATCACCTCTTCGATCTCGAGACCGCCCATGGTCAGGCGCTCCTCGAGCTCCTCCACGGTGTCCGGGAGGTCGACCCACTCCGAGAGCCAGTCCACGGAAACGCGCATCAGATCTGCTCCATCACCCGCGCGTCCCCATCGAAGAGGAGCTGGATGCTGGGGATGCCGAAGCGCTCCATGGCGGTGCGGTCGATGCCCATGCCGAAGGCGAAGCCCTGATGGCGCTCGGGATCGATGCGGCAGTTGCGGAGCACCTGGGGGTGGATCATCCCGCAGCCGCCCCACTCGAGCCACTGCCCCTCCCACTCGAAATCCATCTCCGCCGAAGGCTCGGTGAAGGGAAAGAAGTGGGGACGAAAGCGCAGCTTCACGTCGCTCCCCATCAGGTGGCGCGCGAAGGCGTAGAGGGTGCCCTTGAGATCGGCAAAGGTGACGTCCTCGCCGACGCAGAAGGCCTCGATCTGATGGAACATCGGATAGTGGGTCGCATCCAGATCGTGGCGATAGACCCGGCCGGGGGCCACGAACCGGAAGGGGGGCGTGCGCCCCGTCATCGCCCGGATCTGGACGTTTGAGGTGTGGGTGCGGAGCAGATTCCCCCCTGACACGAACATGGTGTCCTGGGTGTCGCGGGCCGGATGATCGTCGGGAAAATTGAGGGCGCTGAAGTTGTTGTAGTCGCTCTCGACCTCGGGGCCGTCTTCGATCGAGTAGCCGAGCGAGGTGAAGAAGTCGCACATGTCCCGCTCCACCAGCGTCACCGGATGCAGGTGACCGAGGGGCGGGGAGTGCCCGGGAAGCGTCACGTCCAGGCGACGCTCGGCCAGGACCCGTCCGCGACCCTCGCGCTCCAGGGCCGCGCGCCGCTCTCGGGCCCGGCTCTCGATCCGCTGCTTGGCGGCGTTGGCGGTCTGGCCGACCCGGGAGCGCTGCTCCGCCGACAGATCTCCGACCCCGCGCAGCACCGCCGTGACGGAGCCCTTCTTCCCGAGGAAGCGCGCGCGGATCTCCACCAGCTCCTGGACGGAGGAGGCCGCTGCGATGGCGGCCTCCGCCTCGCTCACGATCCCGTCGAGGGAATCCCCGGTGACCGACATGGGAACCTGCTAGGCGAGCTTGGACTTGGCGAGCTGCGCCAGATCCGCGAAGGCCTGGGGATCGGAGACCGCCAGATCCGCCAGGTTCTTCCGGTCCACCTCGACACCCGCCTCGGAGAGGCCGTGCATGAAGCGGCTGTAGGAGAGACCGTGCTCGCGAACCGCCGCGTTGATGCGGGCAATCCAAAGGACGCGAAACTCCCGCTTGCGCTGCTTGCGGTCGCGATAGGCGTACTTCCAGCCCCGCTCGACCGCTTCCCGCGCGGTCTTGACCAGGCGGCGTCGCGTTCCGTAGTAGCCCTTGGCCTGGCGGAGGATCCGCTTGTGGCGCTTGTGTGCGGCGCTCCCGCGCTTGACTCGAGGCATGGCGCTGCCCTTTCCTTGGATTCGCTCCTGCCAGAGCTAGAGGTACGGAACCATCTGCTTGATGCGGGGGCGATCCGCCTTGGAAACCTCCCCCTCCTCGCGAAGGTGCCGCTTTCGCTTGGTCGACATCTTGGTGAGGATGTGGCGCTTCCCCTGCTTCTGATGCTTGAACTTGCCCGTTCCGGTCTTCTTGAAGCGCTTCGCAGCCCCCCGGTGGCTCTTCATCTTAGGCATCTGTCTCTCCCGCTCCACCCTCGGAGCTTTCTGCTGGTCGGGCGGCTTCTTCCTGTGCGGCCTCTTCCTGCGAGGCCTCTTCCCGTGCGGCTTCTTCCTGGGCGACTTCTACCTGTGCGGCCTGTTCCTGTGCGGCCTCTTCCCGTGCCGCCTTCTTCTTCTCCGCCTCGATCGCCTCCCGGTTCGGGACCATGATCATCGAGAGGAAGCGACCCGACATCTGGGGCGGATTCTCGATGCTCACCATCTCGCCCAGCAGCTCCTTCACCTGATTGAGCTTCGCGTAGCCGTTGCGCCGGTGAGCCATCTCACGCCCTCGGAACATCACCGTCACCTTGACCTTGTCGCCATCCATCAGGAACCGCCGCGCATTCTTCAGCTTGAAGGCCAGGTCGTGGTCGTCCGTGCTCGGGCGCATCTTGACTTCCTTGAGCGATGCCGCGCGCCCCCTCCCCTTGGCCTTGCCCGCCGCGGTCTTCTTCTTCTGCTCGTACTTGTACTTCCCGTAGTCCATGATCCGGCAAACGGGTGGACTGGCGTTGGGCGCAACCTCAACGAGGTCATATCCCTCCTCGTCGGCCCGCGTACGGCCTTCCTCCGGCGTCACGACCCCCAGTTGCTCACCATCGGCGCCGATGAGACGAATCTCACGCGCGCGAATCCGCTCGTTCACTCGGACCGAATCCTTGTCAGCGATGCGCTTACCCTCCTCGGGAAACCTCAGCTCCGTCGCCGGGCGATCTCGGAAGCGAGCTCCGACACGAAGGCGTCCATCGGAATCGCCTCCGCGCTTCGCTTCGAGTCGCGCCGACGCCGGGGCGTGACGGTCCCGTCCTGCTGCTCTTGATCCCCCACGACCACCATGATCGGGATCTTCTGGACCTCGGCCTCACGGACCTTGAAACCGAGCTTCTCGCCGCGCGCATCCAGCTCCGCGCGAACGCCTGCGCCGGTCAGCGCAGAGTGTACCTGCTCTGCGTACTCCCGGTGCCGATCTGCGATGGGAAGTACCGCGACCTGCACCGGAGCGAGCCAGAGCGGGAAATCCCCGCCGGTGTGCTCCAGGTAGATCGCGATGAAGCGCTCCAGAGAGCCCAGCACCGCCCGGTGCAGCATGGCGGGCTGGTGCTCCCCTCCGTCGCGGCCGGTGTAGTGCAGGCCGAAGCGCCCCGGCATCGCCATGTCGATCTGCACGGTGGCCAGGGTCCAGGCCCGCCCCAGCACGTCCTCGAAGTCGAACTCGACCTTCGGGCCGTAGAAGACGCCCTCCCCCTCCTTGATGCGGCACTCATAGCCCGCGTGCTCCACCGCCTCGACCAGCTCCCTCTCGGCGCGGTCCCAGTCGGCGGATTCGCCGAGGAACTGCTCCGGGCGAGTCGACACACCGACCTTGACTCCCTCCAGCGCCAGATCCTGGTAGACCTGCTGGGTCATCTCGAAGAAGGCCTGGATCTCCTCGGGAACCTTCTCGCGCTCGCAGTAGATGTGGGCGTCGTCCTGCGAGAAGGTCCGTACCCGCGAGAGCCCGGTCAGCGTGCCGCTTCTCTCGTTGCGGTGCAGCCGGGAGAATTCGGCGACGCGGAGCGGAAGGTCGCGGTAGGAGCGCTTGGCGCTGGCGAAGAGCCGGCAGTGCCCCGGGCAATTCATGGGCTTGACCGCCATCTCTTCGCCCTCGTCCCCCTCCATCAGGAACATGTCCTCGCGGAAGAGATCGTAGTGGCCGGAGGTCTTGAAGAGATCGGTGCGGAAGAGCAGCGGAGTGATCACCTCCTGGTAGCCGTACTTCGGGTAGAGCGACTTGATGTAGTCGACCAGGCCGTTGTAGAGCACGGTGCCCTTCGGGTGATAGAACGGCGAGCCCGGCGAGAGCGGATCGATGTGAAAGAGATCGAGCGCTGAGCCCACCCGGCGATGGTCGCGCTTCTTCGCCTCCTCGACGGCCGCGAGGTAGGCGGAGAGCTCCTTCTTGGTGGAGAACGCCGTGCCGTAGATGCGCTGCAGCATCGGGTTGGTCTCGTCGCCCCGCCAGTAGGCGCCGGCGGCCTCGAGCAGCTTGACGGCGCCAATCTGGTCGGTCCGCTGCACGTGGGGACCACGGCAGAGATCGACGAAATCTCCGTGGCGAAACAGGGTGATGTCCTCGCCCTCGGGCACGTCTCCGATGCGCGACACCTTGAGCTCTTCGCCCATGCCCTCGAAGAGCGCGATCGCCTCCGGGCGGCTCACGACCTCCCGGGTGAAGACGGCGCCCTCGCTCAGAATCTCCAGCATCTCCTTCTCGATCTTCTCGAGATCGTCCGGGGTGAAGGGACGATCCACGAGGAAATCGTACTGGAACTTCTCGCTGTGGTCGGAGCGACCCACGTCGATCTGCACGTCGGGAAAGACGCGCTTCACCGCATCCGCCATCACGTGCTCGGCGGAGTGGCGGATCACCTCGCCTGCGACGGGATCCTTCGCGGTGACGATCTCGAGCGCGGCGTCGGTCTCGAGAGGAGCGCGCAGGTCGGCGACTCGGCCGTCGACACGCCCCGCGAGAGCGTCGCGCGCCAGCCTCTTGCCGATTCGTTGGGAGACGTCGAGAACGGTTGAACCCCTGGGCACCTCGAGCGTCTGGCCGTCGGGGAGACGGATCCGGATCTCGCTCATGTGGGTCGAAGGGTCATGGCAACCATGGTTCCAAGTGCTTTCTCGGTGACCTCTATCGGAAGCGGCTGCGCAACCCAGAAATGGTAGGCACGAGCGGGGTCGAACCGCCGACCTCCGCCGTGTCAAGGCGGCGCTCTAGCCACTGAGCTACGTGCCTAAAATCCGCTAACGAGCCGAAATCAATACCGTTTCCAGAAACTCGTGTCAATCTTGAACCGGCGGCGGGAGCTCCGTGACCCGGATCCATACGGATCGGCTATCGGTAAACACCGGCTCCACCCGAAGCCCCTCGGGTGAGGAGGCCACCAGGCGATCGGCCAGCTCCTGGGGAGCCAGCCGCCCGGCCACCCGCAGCTCGATCTTCCCCTGCTCGAAGCGCTCGGGGATCACGGAGGACGCACCTCCGGCCTCCATCAGGTGGCGGCGCAGAGCCGCGTAGGCGCGGTAGGAGGGCAGGTTCTCCACCACCACCCGGACCTCCTGACTGGTGGAGCCCTCCGCCGGCCGCGCGATCGGCAGGCCCGCAGCCACGAGGGCGCTCTCGATGCGGGAGACGTCCACATCCACCTCGACCTGCAGCACGTACTCGGTGGCGACCTCCGGATCCGCCACCAGGAGCGCGCGACGCTCCCCGCGATCCTCCAGGACCCGGTAACCCACCGTGAATTCCCGCGGGTTCCCCCCCAGCACCTTCCCGAGATCGAGATCGGGAGCCGCCGCAGCCTCCGGGGAGAGGCGCTCCCGCGCCGCCCGCATCACCCCCTCCGCAAGCGCGGCCTGCAGCGCGGCCTGTCGGATCGGAACCCCGGACGGGGCGTCGGGCCCGGCCGGGACCACCCCCACCACCTCCAGCCGGCGCACCTCGGCCAGGGCCGGGAGCGCCACCAGCAGCATCAGCGACGCCAGCCACAGTGCGCGCCTCACATCTCCACCTCCGCCACCGGACGCCCAAACAGCCCGTTCACCGCGACGACCAGCTCGTCGTTGGGATCGACTCCGCGTCCCCCGCCCAGCGACATCACGGTCTCGCTCTCGCCCGGAATCAGCAGGTGGAGCAGCACGTCGCAATCTCCCGCGTGGGACTCCAGCAGTCTTCGGAGCGCCAGCATCCGGTCCCGGCTGGCCTCTTCCGCCTCCACCCGGATCCGCACCCGGGCGGCCAGATTCGCCTCGGCGTCCGCAATCTCGAAGGCATCTCGGACCAGGACCTTGGGCGGATCCAGGCTCTCCAGGGTACCCGAGACGAGGAGCGGCATCGCGCCGTCCCCCGCCGAGTCGGCCTCCATCGCCCTCTTGAGCAGCTCCCGCGAGCGGGCGTAGGGCTCGGCGAAGATCACCAGATCGAAGCTGCCCTCCAGGTCCTCCAGCGTCCCGAAGGCCATCGTCTGCCCCCGGCGCGTGCGCGTCTCCCGGAGCGCGGTGATCAGTCCGCCGATCCGGACCTCCCGCCCCACCTTCTCGGAGGAGGAGGCGGCGGTGGTGTCGCTGAAGCGGGAGAGGACCGAGGCGAACAACCGGAGCGGATGCCCGGTCACGTAGAAGCCCAGCACCTCCTTCTCGTAGCCGAGACGTTCCTGATCGGTCCAGGGGGCGGCGTCCGGGAGCTCGGAGTGAACCGGCCCTCCGTCGGCGGCATCGCCGAACAGGTTCACCTGGCCGATCTCCCGGTCCCGCTGCGCGGCGGCGCCGCTCTCCAGCGCCCCATCGAGGCCGTTCCACAGCCTCGCGCGGTTCTCCTCGATGGAGTCGAAGGCACCGCACTTCACCAGGCTCTCCACCACCCGCCGGTTCACCTTCCTGCCATCGATGCGACAGGCGAAGTCGACCAGGCTCTTGAAGGGCTGCCCTTCCTCCCGCACCGAGAGGATCGACTCGATGGCTCCCTCGCCGACGTTCTTGACGCCGGCGAGGCCGAAGCGGATCCCCCCCGCCACCGGCGTGAAGTCCCGCTCGGACTCGTTCACGTCGGGCGCCAGGATGTCGATCTTCCGCTCCCGGGCGTGGGCGATGTAGCGCGCCAGCTTCTCGTGGTTCCCCGCCTCGACGGAGAGCAGGGCCGAGAGGTACTCGCGGGAATGGTTCGCCTTGAGATAGGCGGTCCGATAGGTGATCAGCGCGTAGGCCGTCGAGTGGGCCTTGGGAAAGCCGTAGCCCGCGAACTCGGCCATCAGCTTGAAGATCTCCTCGGCCTTGCCCGGGTGGATGCCGTTCTTCTCGGCGCCGCAGATGAACTTCTCGCTCTGCTCGGCCATCTCCTTGGGCTTTTTCTTTCCCATGGCGCGGCGCAGCAGATCGGCCTCGCCCAGCGTGTATCCAGCCAGGCGGTGGGCGATCTGGAGCACCTGGTCCTGGTACACGATGACTCCCAGGGTCTCCTTGGTCAGCGCCTCCAGCTCGGGGACCGGGTACACGACTTTGGTGATGCCGTGCCTGCGGCTCACGTAGTCGTCCACCATCCCCGAGCCCAGGGGTCCGGGCCGGTAGAGGGCGATCAGCGAGACCACGTCCCTGAACTCCCGGGGCTTGATCTTCACCACCAGGTCGGTCATGCCCGAGGACTCCATCTGGAACACGCCCTCGGTGTCCCCGCGACAGAGCAGGTCGTAGGTGGGCTCGTCGTCCAGGGGAATCGACTCGGCGGAGAAGTCCGGGTAGCCGCCCTTCCGGATCAGCCGCTCCGCGTCGGCGATGATGGTGAGGGTGCGCAGCCCGAGGAAGTCGAACTTGACCAGGCCGACCTTCTCGACAGAGCGCATGTCCCACTGCGTGATGGCGTCCCCGGAGCGGGAGTCGCGGTAGAGGGGGACCATCTCGATCAGGGGCCGGTTCCCGATCACCACTCCAGCCGCGTGGGTCGAGGCGTGCCGGGTCAACCCCTCCAGGCGCCGGGCGGTCTCGACCAGCCTCGCCACCTGTCCGTCGGCCTCGACACGAGCCCGCAGCTCCGGCGACTGTTCGAGGGCCTTGTCCAGGGTGATCCCGAGCGTCTCGGGGACCAGCTTCGCGATGCGGTCCACCTCGCCGTATCGCATGCCCAGCACCCGCCCGACGTCGCGGATCGCCGCCCGGGCCTGGAGGGTTCCAAAGGTGATGATCTGGGAGACCCGCTTCTCCTCCTCGCCTTCGCCGTCGTACTTCTTCTCGACGTAGCGAATCACCTCGTCCCGCCCGCGCATGCAGAAGTCGACGTCGATGTCCGGCATCGAGATCCGCTCGGGGTTGAGAAAGCGCTCGAAGGGAATGTCGTACTCGATCGGATCGACGCCGGTAATGCCGAGCCCATAGGCGGCGAGGCTGCCGGCGGAGGAGCCTCTCCCGGGGCCCACCGGAATCTCGTGCTTGCGGGCGTACTCGATGAAGTCGGCCACGATCAGGAAGTAGCCCGCGTAGCCCATCTTCTTGATCACGCCGAGCTCATATTCCATCCGGTCCACATAGGGGCGGTGCTCATCGCAGAAGGGCTCGTCGGGCGAGAGGCGGAGGCGCTCGCGAAGCCCGGAGATCGCCTTCTCCTCCATGACCGCCTCGCGGGTGGTGTGGGCGGGCACCTGGAACTCGGGCATGTGGTAGCTGCCCATGGGGATCTCGACGTCGCAGCGTTCGGCGATCTGCATGGTGTTGGAGATGGCTGAGGGGTGATCGTGGAAGAGGTCCCGCATCTCGTCGCCCGACTTCAGGTAGAAGCCCTTCCCCTCGAACCGGAAGCGCTTCGCGTCGTCGAGGTTCGCGGCGGTTCCGATGCAGAGCAGCGCGTCGTGGTGCTCGTGGTCGTGCTCTTCGAGGTAGTGCGCGTCGTTGGTGGCGACGAGGGGGAGGCGCAGGTCGCTCGACATCTTCACCAGCTCGGCATTGACGGCGTCCTGTGCGGGAATCCCGTGCCGCTGGAGCTCGAGGTAGTAGCGGTCCCCGAAGATCGACGCGTACTCCTCGACCAGGGCCCAGGCCCGGTCGACCTCGCCCCCGGTGATGGCTCGGCAGACCGGGGAGGAAAGGCAGCCGGAGGTGGCGATCAGGCCCTCGTGGCGCTGCCGAAGCAGGTCCATGTCGATCCGCGGCCGGTAGTAGAAGCCCTCGAGATAGGCCTTCGAGACCAGGTAGATCAGGTTCCGGTAGCCCGTCTCGTTCATCGCCAGCAGCAGCTGGTGGTGGATGGCGTCGAACCCGCTGGCATCGCGCTCGCGCTTCTCCCGTTCCAGGCGGGAGCCGCGGGCGATGTAGACCTCGCTGCCGAGGATCGGCTTGACGCGGTTGGCCCGGGCCTTCTCGTAGAACTCCACGGCACCGAAGAGGTTGCCGTGGTCGGTCATGGCGACGCTGGTCATGCCGAGCGCCTTCGCCCGCTCGAAGAGCGGATTGTGCTTGATGGCCCCGTCGAGGAGCGAGTACTGGGTGTGGAGGTGCAGATGCGTGAACGGGGTCGGGGGCAATTCCGCTACTCCCACTCGATGGTGGCGGGGGGCTTCGACGAGATGTCGTATACGACCCGGTTGATCCCCTCGACCTCGTTGGTGATCCGGCTCGAGACCGAAGCCAGCAGCTCCGGGGAGAGCCTCGACCAGTCCGCCGTCATCGCGTCGACGGAGGTGACGCAGCGGAGTGCGACGACGCTCTCGTAGGTGCGCTCGTCGCCCATCACGCCGACGCTCTGAATGGGCAGGAAGACCGCGAAGGCCTGCCAGATCTCGTCGTAGACGCCCGCCCGGCGGATCTCCTCGATCAGGATCGCGTCGGCCCGACGGAGCGCGTCGAGCCGCTCCCGGGTCACCTCGCCGATGATGCGGACGGCGAGACCGGGGCCCGGAAAGGGATGGCGGCTCACGATCGTCTCGGGGAGGCCGAGGATGCGGCCGGCCCGCCGGCACTCGTCCTTGAAGAGCTCGCGCAGGGGCTCGACCAGCCGCAGCTGCATCTTCTCGGGGAGCCCTCCCACGTTGTGGTGGGTCTTGATCGTTGCAGAGGGCCCGCGAATCGAGACGCTCTCGATCACGTCCGGATAGAGGGTCCCCTGGACCAGGAAGTCCACCTGACCGATCCGCCGGGCCTCCTCCTGAAAGACCTCGATGAAGAGCTGGCCGATGATCCTCCGCTTGGCCTCCGGATCGGTCACTCCCTTGAGGGCGACGAGGAAGCGTTCGCTGGCATCCACGGTGACCAGGGGAACCTGGAGGCTCCCCCGGAAGGATCGCTCCACCTCCTCGTGCTCTCTCTCCCGGAGCAGGCCGTGGTCGACGAAGATGCAGGTCAGCCGGTCACCGAGGGCCCGGTGGACCAGCGCAGCGGCGACGGCGGAATCCACCCCCCCGCTCAGCCCGCAGATCGCGCGGTCCTCTCCGACCTGGCTTCGGACCGCCTCCACCGCCTCGTCGACGAAGGCCTCGACCGTCCAGGACCCGCGGCAGCCGCAGATCCCGTGGACGAAGTTGGCCAGGATCTGCTCGCCGCCATCGGTGTGCACCACCTCCGGGTGGAACTGAAGGCCGAAGATCGGCTTCTCGGTGTGAGCGATCGCGGCGGAAGGAGAGTTCTCGCTGGTCGCCAACACCTCGAAGCCCGGCGGCAGGCGCACCACCCGGTCGCCATGACTCATCCAGACGCTCTGCGGGGGGCCCTTCTCCAGATTGGCGAAGAGCGGATGCCCGCCTTTGATCTCGAGCAGGGCGCGGCCGTACTCCCGGTCGCCGGCCGGCTCCACCTGGCCACCGAGGCGGAGAGCGAGGAGCTGGAGGCCATAGCAGATCCCGAGGATCGGGACTCCGAGCTCCAGGATTTCCGGCTCGAGCCCGGGAGCGTCGGGATCGAGCACGCTCGAGGGACCTCCGGAGAGGATCAGCCCGGCGGGGTTCCACGCCTGCACCTCGTCCTTGCCGAGGCTGTGAGGATGGATCTCACAGTAGACGCTCTGTTCGCGGACCCGCCGCGCGATGAGCTGGGTGTACTGAGAGCCGAAATCCAGGATCAGGATCCGGTCGCGATGAGCATCGGGGGACATCGCGGGGTGCGCCTCTTTGATCGTGGCGGCCCGGAGGTGGGCCGGTGGAAGCGGGGGGTGATCGAGTCTACTCGATCCGGTAGTTCGGGGCTTCCTTGGTGATGATGACGTCGTGGACGTGGCTCTCCTGGAGCCCGGCTCCCGAGATCCGGATCAGCTTCGTGTCGTTGCGGAGGGCCGACAGGGTCGCGGCCCCGCAGTAGCCCATGCCCGAGCGCAGCCCACCCATCAGCTGGTAGACGCTGTTGCTGAGGGCGCCCCGGTAGGGAACCCGGCCCTCGATCCCCTCGGGTACCAGCTTGTCTTCCTCGTGGACCTCGGCCTGGAAGTAGCGATCGCGGCTGCCGTCGGCCATCGCGCCGAGAGAGCCCATCCCGCGGTAGACCTTGTAGGAGCGCCCCTGGTAGAGCACCACCTCCCCCGGCGACTCGTCGGTGCCGGCGAACAGAGATCCGATCATCACCGTCCGAGCGCCGGCCGCCAGGGCCTTCACCAGATCTCCGGAGTACTTGATGCCGCCGTCCGAGATCACCGGGATGCCGAAGCGGCCGGCCAGCTCGCTGGCGTCCGCGACGGCCGTGAACTGGGGCACGCCCACGCCCGCGACGATCCGCGTGGTGCAGATCGAGCCGGGCCCGACACCCACCTTCACGGCGGAGACCCCGGCCTTGATCAGCGCCTCGGCGCCTTCAGCGGTGGCGATGTTGCCGCCGATGATGGGAAGGTCCGGGAAGGTGTGCCGCAGCTCGACGACGGTCTCGAGCACCCCCGCCGAGTGGCCGTGCGCCGTATCGACGGTGATCACGTCCACGCCGGCACTCGCCAGCGCATCGGTGCGCTCGAGCCGATCCGGCCCGACCCCCACCGCCGCGCCGCAGCGCAGCCGGCCCATCGAGTCCTTGGAGGCGTGCGGGAATCGCTCGCTCTTCTCGATGTCCTTGATGGTGATGAGACCGCACAGGTTTCCCTCGGCGTCGACCACCAGGAGCTTCTCGATGCGGTGCGCGTGAAGCAGATCCTTGGCCTGGTCCCGGGTGGTTCCCGGCGGCACCGTCACCAGGTTCTCGCTGGTCATCACCGTCGAGATCGTCTGGGAGGTGTCCTTGACGAATCGCAGGTCGCGGTGGGTGAGGATTCCGACCGCCTTGCCGCCACGGGTGATCGGCACCCCCGAGATCCGGTAGCGGGCCATCACCTCCAGGGCCTCGTGGATGAGCTGCTCCGGCGACATGGTGATCGGATCGACGATCAGACCCGACTCCGAGCGCTTCACCTTGTCGATCTCTCGGGCCTGCTCGCCCACCGTCATGTTGCGGTGAATGATGCCGATGCCGCCGTTCTGCGCCATGCAGATGGCGGTCTCGTGCTCGGTGACCGTGTCCATCGCGGCGGACAGGAGTGGCGTGGCGAGCGGAATCTCGGCGGTGAGCTCGGTGCGGCAATCGACGTCCTTGGGGAGGACCTCCGAGCTGGCGGGAACGAGGAGAACGTCATCGAACGTCAGGCCCTCGCGAATCCTGCCTTCCTTCATAAGCTCTTTATAGACTCCAACTCTTGGATTTTCCGAAGGGGCTTGGAAAGGCCCGAAGAGATCCGGGGAAGCTGCGGGTACGCGGAACGCGCCGCTACGAGTTGGCGGCGCAGTTTAGTGCGTGGCCAATCGAGGGTCAACCAGAAACGGATGCGATGCGGTCGAGGTCTTCGCGAACCGCGCCGGCGAACTCCGTCGCGATCGCCTGGATCAGCCGGAGACCGATGCGCGGATGGTCCTCGGCGAGCCGGAGAAAAGAGGCCCGCGAGAGCTGCAGCACGCGGGTCGGGACGGCCGCGGTCGCGGTGAGCTCCCGGGGACCGACGACCAGGAGGGAGAGACCGCCCAGGGCGGCGCCCTCCCCGCTGCGGCCGAGCTCGCCGCTGCGCCGGCTCTCGAGGCGAAGCTCTCCTTCGTCGATCAGGAGCAGGCCCTCCGCTTCCTGACCCTCGCGAAAGCACTGCCGGCCCGGCACCAGCTCGATCGGCTCGAGCAGCGCGGCGACGGCCTCCCGATCGGAATCGCCGAGGTCGGAGAAGAGGGAGAAGCGCTTCAGATCGGATTCACTCAAGGCATCACCCGTCCGAACATGGTTCGCAGCAACGATCCCGCCTCTCGTCCGTTCTCCATCTGGATCAGGAAGAGCGAGGCCTCGTCCATCAGCGAGGGCTGCTCCTGCAGATCTTCCGGCGTCAGCCGCTGGCCCTTGTGCATGGTCAGCAGATGGAAGATGCGAGCCCGGGGCAGGCGCCGAATCATTTCACTGGCGGGACGAATCCGCTCCTCCGCCTCCTTCATCGAGCCCGACAGAAGGAACAGGGTTCCGAGAGCACCGTGAGCGGCCACCGGCCAGATCGGTGCGAAGGAGGGATCCGCCGGTACCTGGAGGAGCTGGATGCCGATGCCGTCATCCACGTGGACCTGACCCACCGTCTCCACGTCGTCGGCCGAGAAGCGGCCCTTCTGGAAGTGCGGGGAGATCCGCATCCCCGGTAGCGCTTCGATCAGGCGCAGGAAGTCCCGGGTCGCAGAGACGTCGGAGGAGATCAGGAGAAGCTTCGCCACTCGGCCGCTGCGGGTGGACCCCGATCCACTGGCATCGAGCCAGTCCTGGAGCCGCCGTACCTGGGCCGGCGAGAACAGCGCGTCGCCGCCGCCGGACGTCGAGAACGCCGGGTCGCGACGCAGCTGGATGATCTCTCGATCCACCAGGGTGTGAAGCGTCCGGAGCACCTGGTAGTCCGGGTGGGAGCAATGGTCCACCACGTCGGAGACCCGGTCGTAGATCTCGAGGAGGAGGAGGACCTCCTGGGTCAGGGGATGGACCACGTTGGGGAGCTTGCCGGCCTCCGCGGTGAGGACGACGCGCGCATCGAGCGGCGGAAGGCTCCCGCGAACCCGCTCCCACTCGTCGAGCTGCCGCATCCCCTCCATCAAGAGCGCGCGGGTGGGGGCGAGGATGCGGGCGGCCACCCGGACCCGGTTCGGGGTGAAGGCAAAGGATCCCTCGCGCCAGGCGAGCAGACGGAAGAGGGCCTTCTCGCCCTCGACCGCACCCACCGTCGCCTGGACCACGTTTCCGTCGCGGATGTAGATGGCCCCGGGCTCTTCGGGCATTCCCGCCTCCCGGGACTTGAGCGCGATGGTCCCGGTGCGGCGGTTGATGTGGAAGAGCTGAAGGAGGTCGGAGAGCGGAATCTGGGAGAGCTTCCCTTCGACCTCGTGATCCACCTCGGCCTCTTGGTGCATCGCGTGGATGCGGGCGTGACGGGCGAGAATCGCCTCCACCCGCATGCCGATCTCGTCGGCGCCCGCCGAGCTGGACAGCACCTCGTCGAAGTAGCCGGTGTCGGGAGGACCGCCCTGCGACGGGGCCAGGAAGACGAAGCGGGTGGCCTGGGTGCGCGGGTTCGCCCGCAGGATCTCGGCCAGCTTCGTGGCTTCGATCAGCTCGAGATCCGTGGGTGCCACGATCACGTCCGGCACGTCGGAGAGCGCCGCCTCCAGTGCCGCCGCGCCGTGGGGGACGTAGCGCGTCGCGTAGCCGCGCGCCGTGCAGGCGGCGCCGATCTGATTCGCCCTGCTGTGGCTCCCGCCCGCGATCAAGATCGCTGCCGTCAACGCCCCGTCCTCACTCGCGTCGCTCCCACTGCCATCCTACTCGCCCACCGGAATCCCGAGATCGGTGCCCAGCTGGAAGGCGAGCTGCTCGACCAGACGGGAATCGCTGGTGTGATAGAAGGAGGTCGTCTGATCCTCGACCACCTCATCCCGAACCATCGCGTAGGGCGGACCCTCTCCGTAGTAGATCAGGAACGGCGCCGTCGTCCCGGCTCGCTGGGGGGAGACCCAGGTGACGGGGACCCCGGCGATCTGGTCCGTCTTGCGATCCGCAACCAGCACCACCTCGGTTCGCGTCGAGAGGCCGCGGAGCGCATCCAGGCCGTCGCGCAGGGCGCCGAACAGGCTGGCGCCTGGAGCGACGAAGAGCATCCCCCTCTCGTCGGGCCGGCGGCGGACCTCCCCCAACAGGAGTCGGGTCATCTGCTCGGCGGTCTCGGCGCGTCCGCGGCTGGCCTGGGCGAGGAGCGCCTCCACCAGGCTCCGGAAGGAAGTCTTCTCGAGCTCGAGCGAGCGGACCGGGCTGTTCTTGTCGTCCTGGATCCGGCTCTCCAGCGTTCCGCGGAGCGTCTCGAGCTGGGTCCCATCGACCGGGAAGGTCGCGGTCGACGCCAGCAGCGCGGGGCGTTCGGCGGACTCCAGGCTCTGCAGCTCCCCGCAGCGAGCCAGACCGGAGCGGATCCGTCGTTTCAGGACCGCGGCGCCGAGGACGTCGGTCTCCGGAAGCAGGACCAGGAACTTGCTGTCGGAATCGGCGGCCAGGAGATCCGTGGCGCGGAGAGAGCGGCCGATCTGGTAGGAGAGCGCCTCGAGCCAGCGCTCGAACTCGGCCCGCGGCATGCGATCGCGCAGCGGCGCGATCCCGTCGAGCTCGACCCGCACGGCCGAGAAGGTCCTCCCGAAGCGATTCGCCTTTCGGATCTCGTTGCGAACCACGTCGTCGAAGTAGGCGCCGGTGTACGCCTTGGTCGTCGGGTCCCGGAAGGAACGCCGCTCGAGGGCCCGGAACTGGATGGCATTGGCCAGGGCCTGGGCGGAGAAGCTCGCCAGTCGCTCGGCGACGCTGCGGTCGGCGTCGCTGAACTCCCCGCCGTCCAGCCGGTCGGTGAGCCGGACGATCCCGATCAGCCGACCCGCCTGGCGAATCGCGACGAAGAGAGCGATGCGATCCGGGTCGGATTCGGGGTCCGCGGGTCCCAGGCAGGAGAGGCACTCGCTCTCGGCCAGGGGCTCCATCGCCTTGGGGAGGGCGGCGGCGTGGATTTCTTCGAGCTCGTCCTCGACGCGGACTAGGCCCCGGACGCCGGTCAGGCGGAGCCAGTCGTCGTCGTCCCGGCGGGCGACCCAGAGGACTCCACCCTGGGCGTGCGCCTCGAGGCACAGGCCCTCCACGATCCGATCCGCCAGCGGCTCCAGGGAGAGCGTTGCGTGGAAGCCCAGACACCGCTCGTACAGGGAGAAGACCCCCATGAACTCGAGGTTCTCGGCCACCAGCCGGGAGTGCTCCTCGCGCATGCAGCGGCGCTGCAGGATCCCCTCCAGGGCCCGGAGCAGGGCCGCGCGATCGATCGGCTTGAGCAGGTAGTCGGTCGCGCCGACCTTCATGGCGTCGACCGCGGTCTTCACGTCGCCGATGCTGGTGACCACCACGATTTCCTGGTCCGCGTCCCTCTCCTTGACCCGCTGGACCAGCTCGCTGCCGTCCATCCCCGGCATCACCAGATCCGTCAGCACGATGTCGAAGCTCTCGCGCTCGAGGAGATGGAGGGCCTCCTCGCCCTCCGAAGCGGTGCAGACCTCGTAGCCCTCCTGCTGGAGGAGATCCTCCAGGAAGACCCGGAAGTAGAGCTGGTCATCCACCGCTAGAATGCGAGCCTTGGGCATCATCTCCCTCGCGTCGCGCGCGCTCCTCCGGAGCGGCGGACGGCCGGGTGGCCTCCCGCGCGCCCGGATTCACGCGAGGGCGGTCTTTCGTTCCTCTTCATCGGCGAGCCGCCCCCCCTCCTTCAGCAATCTTGCGGATGGAACTGCTCCGATCAGGGAATGAGGGGTGGCCTCCACGATTCGGACCCCCACCAGATCCCCCGGCTCGATCCTCGACCCTGCCAGATCCCCGGGCAGGTTGACAACCCGGTGGTAGGGATCCCGGCCCTGGAGCTGGCCCCCTCTCCGGCGGCTCTCGCCCACGACCAGGACCTCGGTCTCCTCCCCCCCCCCCGCGCGGGGGGCCGCCAGGGTGAGATCTCGCTGGACCGCCAGGAGGGCTTCGAGCCGCTCCTGGGCCACCTCGGGGGCGATCGCGTGATCGAGTGCGGCCGCCCGGGTTCCCGGCCGCGGGGAGTATTTGAACGAGTAGGCGTCCACGAAGCCGACCTCCCGGACCAGTGCCAGGGTGGCCTGGAAATCGGCATCGATCTCGCCCGGAAAGCCCACGATCAGGTCCGTGGTGATGGCGAGGTCGGGCCGGCTGCGCCGGAGACGCGCGACGATCCCCCGAAACTCGGCCGCGGTATAGCGGCGACGCATCGCTGCCAGGATCCGGTCCGAGCCGCTCTGCACCGGGAGATGGACGTGGGGACAGAGCGCGGCGAGCTCCCCGTGGGCTCGGGTCAGCGCGTCGTCGAAGAAGACCGGGTGGGGGCTGGTGTAGCGGAGCCGCTCGATGCCGGGGATGCTCGCCAGCCGCCGGAGGAGCTCCGCGAAGGCCACGGTGCCGGTCTCTCCGGCCCGCCCGCGGCGGAGATCGTGACGCCCATAGGCGTTCACCGCCTGCCCCAGCAACGTGAGCTCCCGAACTCCTTCACCGACCAGCAACTCCGACTCCCGGAGAATGGCGTCGGCGGGCCGGCTGATCTCCCGGCCCCTCGTGGTCGGCACGATGCAGAAGCTGCAGAACATGTCGCAGCCCTCCATCACCGTGACCAGGGCGCGGCCGGGGCTGGGACTCGCGTATGCCGGATGTCGCTCGGGGAGGTCGAAGCGGTCGAGGGAGCGGGATTCCTCGGTGCGGGACTGACGGGCTCCGGTGCGGGCCGCCTCGGCCATGGCGGGCACCAGGCGCAGATTGTGGGTCCCGAAGACGAAGTCCAGATGGCCGAAGCGGCGCAGGATCGCGTCTCCCTCCTGCTGGGCGACGCACCCGCCGACCCCCAGCACCCGGCCCGGGACCGCCTCCTTCCACTCCCGGAGCATCCCGAGGTCGGTGTAGATCACGTTCTCCGCCTTCTCAATAAAGAAATGGGTGTTGATCAGGAACAGCTCCGCCTGGTCGGGATGCGGAGCCTCGACGTAGCCTCGGTGGTAGAGGAGGTTGGCGACCTTCTCGGTGTCGTGGGTGTTCATCTGGCAGCCGTAGGTGCGGATGAAGAAGCGCCGCAGGCTCGCCAAGATCTCCTCCTTTCACCGCGAAGACCCGCGCGGATGCGGGACGTTACTCGAGCCGGCAGCTCCGCGCCAAACTCCACGAGCGCCAAGTAAATTCTAGAGATTTCACCTCAAAAAAGTGCTTCAAGTATCTGTTTTGAAGAAGATTTCGTGCCTGATGAAGGATTTGCGCAAATCCCGTTTGACAATGGCCCGAGCTACGGAGCATAATCACCGTTACACTAGCTTTTGGAGCGGCGGTGGATATGGCATTTCTCACCGAAATGTCCAACCTCTCACCCCCCATCATCTATCCACCGCCCTCCGCCCTTTAGGACGCCCCGCCAGGCCGAGCCGGCGGGGCGTCTTCTCTCCGAGAGGACGTCCCCGCCGGGTTTCTTCCTCGCCGCCATCCGGGCGGTGTTGAATATTCAACACCGTCCCCGCTTGCTCTTCGCTTAGAGCACCAGCTTGTCGACGATGCGTGAGAGCTGCTTCAGGTTGCGACACTCCTCGGCCGAGTCGACGAAGGGCAGGTATTTGTCCATCACGCTGTCGCCGAAGCCCCAGGCGCTCGGGCTCTCGGGGTTCAGCCAGACCACGTTCTTCGCCTTGGTGTGGATCTCGCGCAGGCACCAGGTGCGGGGATCGTTGTAGTTGTTTCGCGCGTCTCCGAGAATCAGGATGGTGGTCCGGTGGTCGACGGCCGAGAGGTAGTTCCGCCAGAAGTAGTGGAAGGCCTGGCCGAAGTTGGAGCGGGTGTAGACGTTGATCGCGTCCCCTCCGTCGAGGGCCTTCTCGATGGCGCCGTTGATGTCCTGGTCTCGGAAGAGCTGGGTGACCTCTCCGAGCTCGGCCACGAACACGTAGGAGCGAATCTTGGTGAAGCACTCCTGGAGGCTGTAGACGAACTGGAGCATGAAGCGGGAGACGTTCGCCACGGAGGAGGAAACATCACACAGAATCACCAGCTTCGGGCGATCCTTGCGGCGCTCCTTGAAGACCATCTCGAAGGGAACGCCGCCGTGGACCATGTTGCGCCGGAGCATGGTGTGGAGATCCAGCTTGCCCCGCTTCCGGCGCCTCTTGCGGATCGAGAGCACGTTCTTGATCCGCTGCGCGAGCCGGCTCACCACCTCGCGCATCCGCTTGATGTCCTCCTCGGTCAGGTTGTAGAAGCTCTTCTCGAGGAGGCTCTCCCGCCGGAACTTCTCCATGTAGTCGAAGTTCTGCTGCTGGAGCTCGCGCTCCGTGTAGTTGCGGACCGCCTTGCGGAGGGCCTCCAGGTACTTCTCGATCAGGGCGAGGAGCGCCTCGACCTCGGCATCGGACATCCCGGACTCGCGGAGCTGCTGGGCGAGGTCTCGGAGCTCCCGGCCCGCCCCCTCGCTGTTGAGCTGGTCCATGGTCCTCCGGGTAAAGAACCCGATCTGGAGCATGTTCTCGATCCGCTGGATCCCGCTCCGCTCCGCGGCGTCGCGGATCATCTGCTCGAGCTGGGAGAGATCCTGGGCGAGCATCGCCTTGGCCAGCTCGGAGAGATCCAGGTCGCCGTCCATGTTCGCGATGCCCTGCTGGATCTGCTCGAGCAGCATCTCCAGGTCGAGGCCCTCCCCGCTCATCGACTCGCCGACCTCGTCGAAGGCGTCGCGCAGGCTGTCGTAGAAGGCGGACCAGTAGAGGTGGAAGAGCTGGTCGAAAGTCGGAATGTCCGCAGAGCGCTTGACCATGGTCGCCCGGAGGGCGTCCTGGAAGACCTCGCGGTCCCCAAGGGAGAGCTCGTCGAGGGCCTGGAAGGA
Organism: uncultured Spirochaetales bacterium; assembly: GCA_964615365.1. Taxonomy (GTDB): domain Bacteria; phylum Myxococcota_A; class UBA9160; order UBA9160; family UBA6930; genus CAVXZE01. The sequence goes on along the minus strand of CAZTOU010000029.1, from coordinate 36,208 downwards.
GTCGATGGACTCCGCCACCGAGACCCGGATCCCGCTCTTCCGGAGCAGGTTCGCGAACTCGACGATCTTCTTCTGCACGGTCCCCCGGTGGAGGGCGCGGCTAGTGGAGGACGCCCTTCTTGGCGGGCGCCGGAGGCGGCTTCGGGGCGGTCTCCGCCTTCTCCTCGCTCTTCCGCGTGATCAGGCGCCCGAGCTCACCCTCCGCCTTCCGGATGTCACCCTCGTACTTGAGAATCACGTTCAGGGTCTCGCGCACCATCGCCTCGTCCAAGTCGGAGGCGTTCAGCGCCAGCAGCGCGCGAGCCCAGTCCAGGGTCTCGCTGATGGACGGCGTCTTCTTGAGGTCGAGCTTGCGGAGGCGCTGCATCACCCCCACCAGCTCCTGTGCCAGCCGCTGCTCGATCTCGGGAACCTTGGAGTCGAGGATCTCGAACTCGACCTTCTCGTCGGGAAAGTCGATGTAGAGGTGCAGGCAGCGCCGCTTCAGGGCGTCGCTCATCTCCCGGGCGTCGTTCGAGGTGAGGAAGACGAAGGGCATGTGCCTCGCGGTCAGGGTGCCGATCTCCGGCACCGTCACCTGGAAGTCCGAGAGCACCTCGAGCAGGAAGGCTTCGAACTCCGGGTCCGACTTGTCCACCTCGTCGATCAGCAGCAGGGACAGCTCCTCCGACCGGATCGCCCGGAGGAGCGGACGCGGCACGATGAAGCGGTCCGAGAAGAACACGCTGTCCTCACGAGCCACCCGGGCCGCCGCCTCCGACAGGGTGGTCGCACCCGCCATCGACTCGGCGAACTTGTCCTTCAAGATCTGCGTGTAGAGCAGCTGCTTGGAGTACTCCCATTCGTAGAGCGCCTTGGCCTCGTCGAGGCCCTCGTAGCACTGGAGACGGATCAGATTGCGCCCCGTGGCCGCGGCGACCACCTTCGCCAGCTCCGTCTTCCCCACCCCGGCCGGCCCCTCGACCAGCACCGGCTTCTCGAGCTGGGTCGCGAGATAGACCACCGTCGCGATGTTCTTGCCGCAGATGTACCCCTGCTCGCGCAGGCGCGCCGCGACATCTTCTACCGATGCGAACATCCGATGGCTCTCCTAGCTCATGAGGTGGAGGACGTGCCCGAGCTTCTCCTTCTTGGTCCGGAGATATTCGAAGTTCTTCTCGTTGGGCGTGATCTCGAGGGGCAGCCGCTCGACGATGGTCAGGCCATAGCCCTCGATCCCCGCGCGCTTGCCGGGGTTGTTGGTGACGATGCGCATCTTGCGGACGCCGAGGTCGACCAGGATCTGGGCGCCGACGCCGTAGTCGCGAAGGTCCGCGGCGAAGCCGAGCTTCTCGTTGGCCTGGACGGTGTCGAGGCCCTCGCAGTCCTGGAGCTGGTAGGCCCGGATCTTGTTCTTGAGCCCGATGCCGCGGCCCTCCTGGCGCATGTAGAGGATCACCCCGCGGCCCTCTTCCGCGATCATCTTCATGGCCGCCCTGAGCTGCTCACCGCAGTCGCAGCGCAGCGCGCCGAAGGCGTCGCCGGTGAGGCACTCGCTGTGAACCCGGACCATGATCTCCTCGTCTTCGGAGATCTCCCCCTTCACCAGGGCGACGTGATCGACGTGATCGATGTCGTTCTCGTAGACGATCGCCCGGAAGTCGCCGCCGTCCCGGGTGGGCAGCGTCGCCTCCGCCGCGCGGCGCACCAGCGTTTCGTGGCGAAGCCGGTACTGGATCAGGTCGGCGACGGTCACGACCTTGAGCTGGTGACGGCGCGCGTAAGTGACCAGATCCGGCATCCGCGCCATGGTGCCGTCGTCCTTCATGATCTCGCAGATCACGCCGGCGGGCTTGAGGCCCGCCATGCGGGCCATGTCGACGGCTCCCTCGGTCTGACCCGCGCGGCGGAGCACCCCGCCGTCCCGAGCCCGAAGCGGGAAGACGTGCCCGGGCCGCACGATGTCCTGGGGTCGGGCGTCGTCGGCGATGGCCGCCGCGACGGTGGTGGCGCGATCCGCCGCAGAGATCCCCGTCGTCACCCCTTCGCGGGCCTCGATCGACACGGTGAAGGCCGTCCCGAAGGCCGAGGTGTTCTCCGCGTCCGGCACCATCATCGAGAGCCGGAGCTGTCGCAGGCGCTCCTCCGTCATGGGAAGGCAGATCAGGCCGCGGCCGTGCATGGCCATGAAGTTGATGGCCTCGGGGTTGCACTTCTCGGCGGCCATGCAGAGGTCGCCCTCGTTCTCCCGATCCTCGTCGTCGACCAGGATGACCATCCGGCCGGCACGGATCTCCTCGATGGCCTCGTCCACGGGCACCACCACGTCGCTGGCGTCGTAGGGAAGCCGCGTGGGAGCGGTCGCTCGCTTGGAAGGGGAATCCTTCATTGCCGATCTCCTGACGTACGGACCGCGAAGGCAGTTCCGTCGGTTCTGAAGCAGCGGGCGCTGGTCGGGAGCTTCACGAAGAGCCGGGCTCACCGTATCAGCGGCTGACTCGCGTGTCAAACAGCGGTTACTGGAGATGGCGCAAGGACTTACGGAGAAGACGTGACCATGTTGTGGAGGACTCCCTTGAGGAAGTCGTCCTCCGAGACGCTGAACTTCGCGCCCAGTTGGTGCTTGCCGTCGAGATGCCGGTAGGTAAGGCGCAGGAGCTCGCGGAAGGTCTCCACCACCCCCTCCCCTGTCGTGGCAACACTCGGGAAGGTCGGGATGTCTCCCCAGGCGGAGCGGATCTCCTCGAGGGGCTTGATGTCGGGCAGATCGCGCTTGTTGAATTGAACCACCTTGGGGATGGCCTCGAAGTCGATCCCATTCGACCTGAGATTCGCCTCCATGTCGCGCCAGGAGTAGGCGTTGGCGCTGGCCGACGCCCGCTGGGAGTCGGCGACGAAGGCCACCGCATCCGCTCCCGCCAGGACCACCTTCCGGGTCGACTTGTGCATCACCTGGCCGGGGACCGTGAACAGCTTGAGCTTGACCGCGAAGCCGCTCTGGGTCCCGAAAGTCACGGGAAGGAAATCGAAGTAGAGGGTGCGGTCATCGGTGGTGTCGAGGGTGACCATCTTGCCGCGGGCCGACCCGTCCAGCATCTCGTGGAGCTTCTGGAGATTGGTCGTCTTGCCGGAGAGCGCCGGGCCGTAATACACGATCTTCAGCGTGATCTCGCGTGCGGCCATATTGATCTGAACCATCGCGAACGCTCTCCGAGCCGCCCCGTCTACAGGCGGGGCTCCGCGGGTTTCATCGGCAAGAAGCCCTCCGGACTTGCGGACTTTCCGGGGAGATTGGCCAGACCCTCCGGGGCCGGCCGGGTCGCCGTGGGAACGGCCGGGCGAACCCCTGAGGGCGCGATCAGACGCCCCGGAAGGCGTCGAGAAGGATCCGGGCGGCGGCCGCGGGGGTCATCGCCTGCGCCTCGACCTCCCGCTCGAGGGAGGGCACGCGGCTCTCGACCTCGGGGTCGCGCCGAAGCGCCTGCTGGAGGGCTTCTCCGACCAGATTCCACATCCACTCGCGGGCCTGGGAGCGGCGCCTCGTCTCGAGCTCTCCGCTCGCTTCGAGGGCCTCCCGGTGGGCCAGGACCGTCTCCCAGAAGCCTCCGATGCCCTCTCCCCGCAGCGAGCTGGCCGTCAGGACCGGAGGCCGCCAGACCGCCGAGGTCGGGCGAAGTAGCTGCAGGGCCTGCGCGTGGTCGTCCCGGGTGCGCTCCGCGATCGCCTTCTGCTCGCCGTCCGCCTTGTTCACCACCAGGGCGTCGGCCAGCTCGAGCACCCCCTTCTTGATCCCCTGAAGCTGATCCCCGGCGCCGGGCTGGAGCAGCAGGGCGAACAGGTCGACCATGGAGCGAACCGAGATCTCGGACTGGCCGATCCCCACCGTCTCGACCAGCACCACGTCGAAGCCCGCCGCCTCGCAGAGGAGCATGACCTCTCGGGTCCGATGGGCGACTCCCCCCAGGGCACCCCCCGAGGGGGAGGGACGGATGAAGGCATGCTCATTCTGGCTCAGCTGCTCCATCCGGGTCTTGTCGCCGAGGATGCTCCCCCCGGTGACCGGGCTGCTGGGGTCGACGGCGAGCACCGCCACCCGGTGGCCTCGCTCGATCAGGTGCAGGCCGAGGGCCTCGATGAAGGTGCTCTTCCCCACCCCGGGAGGACCGGTGATGCCCACCCGGATGGCGTTCCCCGTCTCGGAGACGACGGCCTCGAGGATCTCCTCGCCGAGGCTGGCGCGATCCGTCCGGGTGCTCTCCAGCAGCGTGATCGCCTTCGCCAGAGCGCGCCGGTCCCCCGCGCGCACCTGCGCGCAGTGCGCCTCGACCTCGGCCGAAACCGTGCGCTGGGACCCGCCCGCCCCCTCGCCGGCCTTGCCGCGGGGCTGCGTCACGGCCCGCTTGTCTTGGCGCGGATCGCGTCGAGCACTTCCGCGGCCGCCTTGGGTATCGGCGTCCCCGGTCCGAAGACGGCGGCGACGCCCTGCTCGCGCAGGTACGGGTAGTCCTGCGGCGGGATCACGCCACCCGCCACCACGACGATGTCGCGGGCGTTCTGCTCCGCCAGCTCCCGGATCAGCTCGGAGACCAACGTCTTGTGGCCGCCCGCCTGGCTGGAGACGCCGATCACGTGCACGTCGTTCTCGACCGCCTGGCGCGCCACCTCGTTCGGCACCTGGAAGAGCGGCCCGATGTCGACGTCGAAGCCGAAGTCGGCGAAGGCCGTGGCGATCACCTTCATGCCCCGGTCGTGGCCGTCCTGGCCGAGCTTCGCCACCAGGATTCGCGGTCGTCGCCCCTCCGCCTCGGCAAAGGACTCGACGCGCTGGCGGACCGCGTCGAACTCCCCGTCCCCGTGGTAGACGCCGGCGTAGACGCCCGAGACGGAGCGAATCTCCGCGCGATGCCGGGTGAAGACCTCCTCCAGCGCATCGGAGATCTCACCGACGGTGGCGCGAGCGCGGGCCGCGGTCACCGCGGCTTCCAGCAGGTTCTCCTTCTCGTCCTTCGCCGCGGCGGTGAGGACCCCGAGAGCGGCGTCCACGGCCGCCTGGTCCCGGGATGCGCGGATCCGCTCGAGCCGGGCGACCTGGGCGTCCCGGACCGCCGTGTCGTCGATCTCGCGGACCTCGATCTCGTCGTGCTCGGCGAGCTGGTACTTGTTCACGCCGACGATGACGTCGTCGCCCCGCTCGATCCGCGCCTGGCGGCGGGTGGCGCACTCCTCGATCCGAAGCTTGGGCATGCCCTGGAGAATCGCGCGGGTCATGCCCCCGAGCTCGTCGATCTCCGCGAGGATCTTGCGCGCCTCCGCGGCGACGCTGTGGGTCAGCGACTCCATGAAGTACGAGCCGCCCCAGGGATCGACGACGCGGGTGATCCCGCTCTCCTCCTGCAGGATGAGCTGGGTGTTGCGGGCCACCCGGGCCGCGGCGTCGGTGGGCAGGCTCACCGCCTCGTCGTAGGCATTGGTGTGAAGGGACTGGGTGCCTCCGAAGACCGCCGCCATCGCCTCGATGGTGGTGCGGATCACGTTGTTCATCGGATCCTGCTCGGTGAGGCTCGCCCCGGAGGTCTGGCAGTGGGTCCGGAGCATCATCGAGCGCGGGTCCTTCGGCTCGAACTGCCGCATCAGCTCCGCCCAGAGGAGCCGCCCGGCGCGCATCTTGGCGATCTCCAGGTAGAAGTTCATCCCGATCGACCAGAAGAAGGAGAGCCGGCCGGCGAACCGATCGACGTCCAGTCCTTTGGACAGCGCCGCCTTCACGTACTCGATTCCGTCGGCGAGGGTGAAGGCCAGCTCGATCACCGACGTCGCGCCGGCCTCCTGCATGTGGTAGCCGCTGATCGAGATCGAGTTGAACCTCGGCATCCGCTTCGCCGCGTACTCGATGATGTCGGCCACGATCCGCATGCTCGGCTCGGGCGGGTAGATGTAGGTGTTGCGGACCATGAACTCCTTCAGGACGTCGTTCTGGATGGTCCCGGCCAGCTTCTCCGGGGCGACCCCCTGCTCCTCGCCGGCGACGATGAAGCAGGCCATCACCGGCAGCACCGCGCCGTTCATGGTCATCGAGACCGTCACCTCGTCCAGCGGGATTCCGTCGAAGAGGATCTTCATGTCCTCGACGGAGTCGATCGCCACGCCCGCCTTTCCGACGTCTCCGACGACCCGGGGATGATCGGAGTCGTAGCCGCGATGGGTTCCCAGGTCGAAGGCCACCGAGAGCCCCTGCTGACCGGCGGCCAGGTTGGCGCGGTAGAAGGCGTTGGACTCCTCGGCGGTGGAGAAGCCGGCGTACTGGCGCAGCGTCCAGGGCCGATGGGTGTACATGGTCGCGCGCGGGCCGCGCAGGAAGGGGAAGAGGCCCGGAGTGGTGTCGACGTACTCGAGGTCCTCGAGATCCTCCGGAGTGTAGAGCGGCTTGAGGGGGATGCCCTCGGGGGTCTCGCGGACCAGCGAAACGGGATCCGCTCCTCGGAGCTCCTTCGCGGCGAGCTCGCGCCAGCGTTCGATATCTGCCATCGGTGGACTCCTCAGAAGCGCCGAGAATAGCCGTTACATGGACCGACGGTAGCGTCCGCCCACCTCGAAGAGCGACGCGCTGATCTGACCGAGGCTGGCGTACTTGACCGTGTCCATCAGCTCCTCGAACACGTTCTCGCCGCTTCGGGCGACCCGTTGGAGACGCTGCAACGCGGCGTCGCAGCGCTCCGCGTTGCGCGCGTGGAATCCGCGCAGCGCGGCGATCTGCTGACGCTTCTCCTCGTCGCTGGCGCGCATCAGGGCCGGCGGCGTCACGGATGCCTCGGGATCCGGGCTCAGGAAGGTGTTGACGCCGATCACGGGGAGCTCGCCGGAATGCTTGAGCGTCTCGTAGTGAAGGCTCTCGTCCTGGATCTTGGAGCGCTGGTAGTGGGTCTCCATCGCGCCGAGCACGCCGCCGCGCTGCGAGAGCCTCTCGAACTCGGCGAGCACCGCCTCTTCGACCCGATCGGTGAGCTCCTCGATCAGGTACGAGCCCTGGAGGGGATTCTCGTTCCGGCAGAGGCCGAGCTCCCGGTTGATGATCAGCTGGATGGCGAGAGCGCGGCGCACGGACTCCTCGGTGGGTGTCGTCACCGCCTCGTCGTAGGCGTTGGTGTGCAGGCTGTTGCAGTGATCCTGGATGCCGGAGAGGGCCTGCAGGGTGGTGCGGATGTCGTTGAACGCCATCTCCTGGGCGTGGAGAGAGCGGCCCGAGGTCTGGATGTGGTACTTGAGCTTCTGGCTGCGCCCGGAGGCGCCGTAGCGCTCGCGCAGGGCGATCGCCCAGATCCGCCGCGCGACCCTCCCGATCACGCTGTACTCGGCGTCGAGACCGTTGCTGAAGAAGTAGGAGAAGTTCGGCGCGAAGTCGTCGATGGCCATGCCGCGGGCGAGGTAGTACTCGAGATAGGTGAAGCCGTTGGCCAGGGTGAAGGCGAGCTGGGTGATGGGGTTCGCGCCGGCCTCGGCGATGTGGTAGCCGGAGATCGACACCGAGTAGAAGTTCTGCATCTGGTTCGCCGTGAAGAGGCTCTGGATGTCGCCCATCATCCGGAGCGCGAAGGCGGTGGAAAAGATGCAGGTGTTCTGCGCCTGATCCTCCTTCAGGATGTCGGCCTGGACGGTCCCCCGAACCGTGCGCAGCACCTCTCCCCGGATGCGCTGGTAGGTCTCCGGCGGAACCGCCTCTTCACCGGAGATCCCGAGCAGGCCGAGACCCAGGCCGTCGTGGCCCGCGGGAAGCTCCCCGTGGTACTCGGGAAGACCCCGGCTCGCAAAGCGCGCGCGCACTGCCTCGAGTCCGCCCTCCTGGCGCAGGTGCTTCTCCACGGCCTGGTCGATGGCGGCGTTCAGGAAGAACGCCAGAACCATCGGAGCCGGACCGTTGATGGTCATCGAGACGGAGGTATTGGGAGCGCCGAGATCGAATCCCGAGTAGAGCTTCTTGGCGTCGTCGAGGGTGCAGACGGAGACCCCCGAGGTCCCGACCTTGCCGTAGACGTCGGGCCGCTCCTCGGGATCGCGGCCGTAGAGGGTGACGCTGTCGAAGGCGGTCGAGAGCCGGGTGGCCGGCTGCCCCGAAGCCAGCAGATGGAAGCGGCGGTTGGTCCGCTCGGGCCCGCCTTCCCCGGCGAACATGCGGGTGGGATCCTCGCTCTCCCGCTTGAAGGGAAAGACCCCGGCCGTGAAGGGGAAGCAGCCGGGGCGGTTCTCCAGGCGGAGGTAGCGGACCAGCTCGCCCCAGTCCCCGCTGCGCGGCAGCGCGACCTTGGGCAGCGCGGTGCCCGAGAGCGTCTTGGCGTGGTTCTCGACGGAGATGTCGCGACCGCGCACCCGGTATTCCTGACGCTCTCTGGCGTAGCGCTCCCGGATCTCCTCCCAGCGCGCGAGCTCCTCCCGGAGCTCGGCATCGAGGGAGCCGAGTGCGCGCTCGCGGCGCTCGCGGAGCTCCGGCCCCGCCTCCGACGCGTCGCTGAGCAGCCGTTCACAGGCGTGGGCGTCACGCGCCCGCTCCGCCTGGCGCAGCGTCTCCTCGCGGTACTCCCGCACCGCGCCGGCGATCTCCGAGAGGTAGTGCTCTCTCCCACCCGGGAGCAGCCCCTCCCCGTCGCGCAGCTCGACTGCCGCGGATGGGGCGTCCACTTCCCTGGGCTCCGCTCCCATTGCGCCGCGGAGAGCGGCGTAGAGCCGATCCATGCCGGGGTCGTTCCAGCGGCTGGCGATGGTTGGGAAGACCGGGACCTCCTCGTCGGGCCGATCGAACTGCTCGTGGTTGCGCCTCCACTGCTTGCGCACGTCCCGGAGCGCGTCGTCGGCGCCGCGGCGATCGAACTTGTTGAGCACCACCACGTCGGCCAGATCGAGCATGTCGATCTTCTCGAGCTGAGAGGGCGCGCCGTACTCGGGCGTCATCACGTAGACCGAGGCCCCGGCGAAGTCCACGATCTCCGAATCGCTCTGCCCGATCCCCGCGGTCTCGACCAGGATGAGGTCGAACTGCGCGGCCTGGAGCACCGCCACCGCGTCCCGCACCGCCTGGGAGAGGGCCAGGTGAGCCTGACGGGTGGCCAGGGAGCGCACGTAGATTCCGGGGCCGTGGATCGCGTTCATACGGATCCGGTCGGCCAGCAGCGCGCCCCCCGAGCGGCGCCGGGTGGGATCGATCAGCAGGAGCCCCACCGAGCGATCGGGATGTTCGATGCGGAAGCGCCGGACGATCTCGTCGAGGACGCTGGACTTGCCCGCGCCGCCGGTCCCGGTGAAGCCGAGCACCGGAGCCGGATCTCCCCGGCGGCTGGTCTCCAGACGGGCGCGGAGCCCTGCCCCGTCCTCCGCATCCTCGCCTCTCGCCAGCTCCAGCCGGCTGATCAGCTGCGCGACGGCGAGAGGCTTCTCCGGCGTCAGCTGTCCCAACGGGTCCATCGGCGTCGGCGAGGGAGACGACGCGCACTCGTCGAGCATCGAGCGGATCATTCCCTCCAGGCCCATGCGCCGGCCGTCCTCGGGGCTGAAGATTCGATCGACGCCGTAGGCGTGGAGCTTGGCGATCTCCTCGGGGATGATGGTGCCGCCGCCGCCGCCGAAGACCTTGACGTGGTCGGCGCCCAGCGCGCGCAGGCGGTCCACCAGGTAGCGGAAGAACTCGACGTGCCCTCCCTGATAGGAGGAGATGGCGACGGCATCGGCGTCCTCCTGGACGGTCGCGGTGACGATCTCCTCGACCGAGCGATCGTGACCCAGGTGAATCACCTCGGCGCCCTGCGCCTGGAGGATGCGCCGCATGATGTTGATGGCGGCATCGTGTCCGTCGAACAGCGACGCGGCGGTCACCACGCGGATGCGGTGGGGATCCTGGGAAGCGAGCGAGAGCGCTGCGGTGCTCACGGTCCCTCCTCGCGCCGGCTGGCGATGTGGTCGCGGTACTTGCCGATATCGTCGCGCAGATCCGAGAGCTCGCGGATGCGCGCGTCGAGCTCGTGGAGATGGTGGGAGAGGAGCTCGTCGAGGCGCTCGAGCATCGCCTCGGTGGAGCCGCCGATGGCGTAGACCGCGTTCAGCTCGCGGATCTCCGCGAGGCTCAACCCCAGCGTCTTGAGCCGCTGGATGAATCGAAGCCGCTCCAGCTCGTCATCGCCGTAGACGCGCCGGCCGCCAGAGCGGCGCCGCACTCCCGGCAGCAGCTCCTGCTCCTCGTAGTAGCGCACAGTGCGGGCGGAAAGGCCCGATATCTCACAGACTTGACCGATCGAGTACAACGGTGATGGCCTCTTTGCCAGTTAACGTTAGCTGGCAATATATCAGAGATCGGCCGACTCACCAAGGATCTTGAGTCCGGCCACTCTCCTAGCGAGAGCGGCGGGCGAGGCAAGCGCGGAAGACCCGGCCCGGAAGCGAACGGCCCAGGAGATCCCGATCCACCCAGGCCGCGATGTCCACCAGCGCGTCCAGATCGATTCCGGTCGCGACCCCTGAGGATTCGAAGAGATCCACCAGGTCCTCGGTCGCCGCGTTCCCCGAGGCACCCGGAGCGTACGGGCAGCCTCCCAGCCCGCCCAGGGAGGAATCGAAGGTCCGGACCCCGCTCTCGTAGCCGGCTTGCACGTTGGCGAGAGCCCGGCCCTGGGTGTCGTGCATGTGGAGGGCCACCTTCTCTAGCGGTGTCACATCGGCCACCGCCCTCAGCAGCAACCGCACCTGGTCGGGCGTGCCCACGCCGATGGTGTCGCCCAGGGAGATCTCATCCACCCCGAGGTCCAGGAGGTCCCGCACCAGGGCCACGACGCGAGAGATAGCGACCTCGCCCTCATAGGGGCACCCGCAGACGGTGCTCACGTAGGCGCGGAGCGAGATGCGGTCGCCGCGCGCCCGCTCGGCCACCGGCCGGAAGCGATCGAGATGCTCCCGGACCGACCGGTTCACGTTCCTCTGGTTGTGGGTCTCGCTGGCCGAGACGAAGAAGGCCGCGGCCGGGAGCCCGCTGCGTTGGAAGCGTTGGTAGCCCTTCATGTTGGGAACCAGGGCGCTGTAGCGGACCCCCTCGCGCCGGGGAACCCGTCGCGCGACCTCGTCGCCGTCGGCGAGCTGCGGGATCCACTCCGGGGAGACGAAGGAGGTGACCTCGATGCGCCGGAGACCCGCGTCGGCCAGCCGCGTCACCAGCTCGACCTTGGCGTCGCTCCCGACGACCTCGGGCTCGTTCTGCAGGCCGTCGCGGGGACCGACCTCGTAGACGGTCACCTCGCGGTCGGTCTCCCCCACCGGAGTAACCTCTAGACCAGCTCCACGGCCAGGGCGGCGGCCTCGCCGCCACCGATGCAGAGCGCCGCGATTCCCGTCTTCTTGCCTCGATCCCGCAGGGCGTGGATCAGCGTGACCAGCACCCGCGCTCCCGAGCACCCGATCGGGTGGCCGAGAGAGACGGCTCCGCCGTTGACGTTCACGGTCTCCGGATCGAGGCCGTGCTCCTTGGTCGCCGCCATCGTCACGCCCGAGAAGGCCTCGTTGATCTCGTAGAGGTCCCAGTCACCGGGCTTGGTGCCGGTCTTCTGGTAGAGGCTCGCCAGCGCGTGGACCGGGGCGATGGTGAACCACTCGGGCTCCACCGCGGCCACCGAGTCGGAGAGAATCCGGGCGAGCACGGTGTAGCCGTTGCGCTCGGCCGCAGCGGCGGAGCACACCACCAGCGCAGCCGCGCCGTCGTTGATGCTCGAGGCGTTGGCCGCCGTCACCGTTCCTCCCTTGGAGAAGGCCGGCCGCAGCCCGGCCATCTTGTCGAGCTTGACTCGCTTCGGATCCTCGTCCTCCTCCACCAGGAGCGGCTCCCCGCGGCGCTGGGGCACGGAGACCGGAACCATCTCCTTCTTGAAGCGACCCTCCTTCTGGGCCGCCAGCGCGCGCTCGTAGCTGGTCCGCGCGAACTGGTCCTGGTCCTCTCGGGTGAAGCCGTACTTCTCTGCGACGGTGTCGCCGCAGTTGCCCATGTGCATGTCGCCGTAGGGATCCCACAGGCCGTCGTGAATCATGGTGTCGATCAGCTTGCCGTTACCCATCCGGTAGCCAGCGCGGGCGGACGGAAGGGCGTAGGGCGCGTTGGTCATCGACTCCATCCCGCCGGCCACCAGCACCTCCGCATCGCCGATCAGGATCTCGCGCCGGGCGTACATCACCGCCTGGAGACCGGATCCGCACACCTTGTTCACGGTGACTGCGCAGACCGAGACGGGAAGATCGGCCTTGATCACGGCCTGGCGGGCGGGGGCCTGACCCATCCCCGCCGAGAGCACGTTGCCGACGATGGCGCGCTCGATCTGCTCGGGCTGGGCCCCGGCGCGGTTCACCGCCTCCCGGATCGCCACGGCACCGAGATCCGATGCGGAGAGGGAAGAGAAGGCGCCCTGGAAGCTGCCAATGGGCGTGCGTACTGCGCTGGCGATGACAACGTCTGTGTCGCTCATGGGGGTCTCCGATGGTGTCGATTGAAAGTCCGGCCGTCCGAAGCTCGTGGAGAGCGGGAAGAATCTAACCCGACCCCGCCCCCAACGCCTCCGCCTGACTCATGCGAGCCGGGCACTCAGTAATAGCCGAGGGATCTTCGGCGTTTGGGGCGCTTCCACCAGTGCGGCTCCACCTTCACCCAGAGCTCCAGGTGGACCCGGGTCTCGAGCAGCTCCTCGATACCCCGGCGCGAGCGGATGCCGATCCGCTTGATCATGGAGCCACCCCGGCCGATCACCATGCCCTTCTGGGATTGGCGCTCGACCACCAGATTGGCGCGGATTCGCACCAGCTCGGCGTCGGACTCGTCGAAATCTTGGATCTCCACGGCGGTCGAGTAAGGGATCTCCTGAGAGAGCTCCTCGAAGGCGGCCTCCCGCACCAGCTCTGCGACCAGGAAGCGAAGCGACCGGTCGGTCAACTCGTCCTCGGGGAAATACGGGGGCGCCTCCGGTACCCGCTCCAGCATCTTGGCGACCAGGGCGTCCACCCCTTCGCCGGTCTTCGCCGAGACCCGTAGTGCCGCCACCGCCCCTTCCACCCGGGGAGGCGGCCACGGGTCGGGAACGCTCCCGGGGCGGTCGCTCTTGGTCGCCACCAGAATCACCGGCGCGCCTCGCTTCGCCAGGCGCGCGCAGACGGCCTCGTGACCCTCGTCCCATCCATCGACCCCATCCACCAGCAGGACCGCCGCGTCGCAGTCCCCGAGAACCTCCTCCACCGTCTCGTTGAGGAAGCGATTCAGGGCCTTGGGACTGTCGTGGAATCCCGGCGTGTCGAGGAGCAGGAGCTGCGCGTCCTCCAGGGTGAGGATGCCCAGGATCCGGCTGCGAGTGGTCTGGGGCTTGCGGGTCACGATGGCCAGCTTCTGGCCCAGCAGTCGATTCAGCAGCGTCGACTTTCCGGCGTTCGGGCGACCCAGGATCGCGACCAGCCCGGCGCGATGGGGCCGCCTACTCGTCACCGGCTTCGTGGCGCTCGAGGGCTCGCCGTGCCGCGACCTGCTCGGCGGCCCGCTTGGTCCGACCCGTGCCCGTGCTCCACGCCTCCTCGTCGAGTGCCAGCTCGACGGTGAAGCGATCCTCCGCGTTCTCCACGCCGCTGTCGTCGATCAGCCGATAGCTCGGTGCCCGCCCGAAGCGGGCCAGCGCCCACTCGTTGAGGCGGGTCTTGGAATCCCCGACGGGCCTCGGTCCCTCCGCGTCGTGGGCCTCGGGGAAGATCCGCCGCACCAGGACCATCACCGGCGCGAGACCTCCGTCCAGGTAGATCGCCCCGATCACCGCCTCGAAGAGGCCCGCCAGGATGGAGTCCTTCTCCGAACCACCGCTGCCCCGCTCCGAGCCCCCGAGCCGGACGTAGTCGCCGAGCTCCAGAATGCGGGCCTTGGCGGCGAGCGCCGCCGTATTGACCAGGGTCGCGCGCGCGCGGGTGAGATCGCCCTCCGACCATTCCGGATGCGCCTGATAGAGGAGCTCCGCGACGGTCAGATCCAGCACCGCGTCGCCCAGGTACTCGAGACGCTCGTTGCCCCGGCTGCCATCGGTCTCGTAGGATTGCGACGGGTGGGTGAGCGCGGTCTCGAGCAGCGCCTCGTCCTCGAAGACGAAGCCGAGACGCTCGGACAAGCGGCCGTGGGGAGGACGCGGCGAGTGGCTCACGCGATCGGCCCCGCGATCCATCCGCCGCCGAGGACCAGGTCTCCGTCGTAGAAGACCGCGGCCTGTCCCGGAGTCACGGCGCGGACCGGTTCGTCGAAGTCAGCGCGGAGCGTACCGTCGGCGTGGATCTCGAGGCGAGCGGGCGCTCCCTCGTGTCGGTAGCGGACCTTCACCAGGGCGCGGATGGGAGAAGCAGGAGAACGGCCCGAGACCCAGCTCACGCCCTCGATCCGGGCGCCCGCGGAGAAGAGATCGCCCAGGCTTCCAACCACGATCCGATTCCGCTCCGCATCGACCTCCCGCACGTAGAGCCTGCCCCGGCCGTGGACACCCAGCCCCCGCCGCTGGCCCACCGTGAAGCGATGCACGCCCGCATGCCGGCCCAGCACGGCGCCCTCGCGATCCACGATCTCGCCCTCGCCCGGCAGCCGATCCGCTCGGATCTCCTCCACTACCTCTGCGTAGTCGCCGTCGGGGACGAAGCAGATCTCCTGACTCTCGGGTCGCTCCGCGGTCACCAACCCCAGTGTCCTCGCCTTCTCCCGCACCTCGTCCTTGCAGAGATCTCCGACCGGAAAGAGCGTGTCCTCGAGCTGGTCGGAACCGAGCCGGAAGAGAAAATAGGACTGATCCTTGCGGCGATCCCGCGCCCGACGCAGGAGACGCCCGCCGGTGCGGGCGTCGGTGTCGATGCGCGCATAGTGGCCGGTGGCCACGGCATTCGCCCCCAGCTCCCGCCCCCGCTCCCGCAGGAGCTGGAACTTGAAGCGCTGGTTGCAGACCACGCAGGGAATCGGCGTGCGCCCCGAGAGATAGGCATCGGCGAAGGGCTCGATCACCTCCTCGTGGAACCGATCCCGGTAGTCGGCGACGTCGAAGCGGATGCCCAGGCGATCCGCCACCCGGCCGGCGTACTCGGCGCTCTCCATCGATTTGCAGCGGCTCGCGCCCGACACGAGGCTCATGGTGATGCCGATGACCTGGTAGCCCCTCTCGGCGAGAAGCGCGGCCGCGACCGACGAGTCGACACCACCGGACATCCCGACCACCACGCGGTCTCCCCGACTCGGACTCGCCTTTTCCCGGACGCCCGCCACTGCGCGCCCTCGCTACGCAACCCGGTGAGCAAGGGAAGCTAGCTCAGCTCATCGACGAGGTCGCGGAGCGTGCGCGCTTCGGATACCTGCGCCGCGGCGCGATCGACGTCACCGAGCACCTCGCTGACGAGGCGCTCCAGGTGGGCATCGCCAATCGCCGCCGATCGGGAGCCGCGCACCGCCGTGAGAATGTCGTCCACGTGAATCCGATCCAGGGGTCTTCCAATCTGGTATCCCCCGACCGGCTCACCCGCACAAGGCACCAGGATGCCCACGTCTTCCAGCTCGCCGGTCACCTCTCGGACGGTGCGCAGCGGGATGTCGAGGAAATCCGAGAGCGCGTCCACGCTCCACGGCGGCCGTCCGTCGCGAAATGCCCGGGCCAGCTCGATGGCGATGGCGAGCCCGATGCTCTCGCGGGCCGCCGCGCCCGCAGGAGCCCCTTGAACCTCACGCCGGTAGAGGGGCAGGGTCTGGTGAGCGTAGGCCACCTCGGCGCCGAGCAGGACGATCGCCCAGCAGAAGTAGAGCCACACCATCAGGAGCGGAAGAAACGCGATCGATCCGAAGATGGTGTTGTAACGCATCACGCCGACGTTGAATTGCACATAGGCATGCTGGGCCAGGAAGAAGAGAATCGCGGCCACGAGCCCGCCCAGGAGCGCGGAGACGACTCGAACCCGGGTATTGGGCAGAAACCAGTAGAGGAAGGAGAAGCCGACCGCAGAGATCAGCATCGGCAGCTGGCGAAGCCCGGTGTCGTAGAGAATCGCGAAGAGCGGAATCTCGAGCAGCCGCTGCACCAGCGACTGGCTCTGCAGCGTACCGCTCAGTGAGAGCGCCACCCCCAGTAGAATGGGCGATACGATCAGCACAGCCAGGTAGTCGGGAATCCGGCGCTCCCAGGAGCGCTGTCGCTTCAGACCCCAGATCTGGTTGAGCGACTTCTCGACGTTTCCGATCGCGAGCACGGTGGTGAAGAAGAAGACCGCCGCACCGGTAGCTCCGAGGGCCGCAAAGTTCAGGTTCTCGATCAGGGGGAGGATCTTGTCTACGGCCGCGGGACTGCCAGCGGCGACCTGCTCCAGGATCAGGCGCGTCATGTTCTCCGGGCTCATGCCGACCGCGCTCGAGATCGAGACTGCGATGGCGAGCAGAGGAACCAGGGCGAGAAGACTCAGATAGGTGAGCGCGTTCGCCCGCAGCAGCAGCTGATCGCGAACGAAGCCCTCGCCGATGATGAAGGCGAGCTGCGCGATGCCCCGCAGCCAGGCCAAGGGAGCCGGAGACAGGGGCTCGGTGCTCCAGAGACTCTCCTGGAGGAACGAGCGCAACCGCGCGAGCCAAGAGGCCGTGGCGCTACTCCAGGACCTCGAGTTCCACCCGCCGATTCAAGGCGCGTCCTTCGCGAGTCTCGTTCGTGGCGATCGGGTTGCTCTCCCCGTAGCCGACGCTGCTGAGTCGCGAAGCCGCGATGCCGTGCTCCGTCAGATACTTGACCACCGAGGCCGCCCGTCTTTCGGAGAGGCCTTGGTTGTACGCGTCCGGCCCGGTGTGATCGGTGTGGCCCGCAACCCGCACCTGAACCCCCGGCTTGCCGGAGAGGATCGAGACGACCTCGTCGAGAATCACCGCTGCGTCGGGTCGGATCTTCGACTTGTCGAAGTCGAAGTTCACACCGCGAAGGACGATCCGCTCCACCACCGGCGGGAGCGGGGGCACGGGCGGCGGGGGCTCGACCGCGGCCGGGGCCGGCTCCGGGAGCGGCTCCTCCGCCTCAAACGCCTTGCAGATGTAGTAGCCGGCGACACCCAGCAGGATCCCACCCGCCGCGCCGAAGGCCGCGGCCTCGTCCACGTCGTCGCCGGTGTCGTTCTTCGCCCCCGCGTACGCGCCCGCAGTGCCGCCGGTGATCCCGCCGATCACGGCGCAGGTGACCGGCTTCGGGCGCCCGTTCGCGCAGCCGAGCGCCGCCACTGCCACCACCAGGATCAAGCACACGAAACGCATCCGACTCATCGACATCCTCCTTCCTCGAGGAGAGTCTCCTGCAACCGGCCATCGCTCGCCGGCAGGAGCTACTGGAAGTGGCCGTAATATAGCGCCTTCTTAACGACGGGTACATGCGGAGGAATCGACTTCCAGGACTTCTGAGAGCATCTCCAGGGTGCGCGGACCGATGCCGCGAACCCGATCCAGATCGGAGAGTCGGCAGAAGGGAGCCTCGATTCGGGATTCGACGATGGCCGCCGCCCGCGATGGACCGATCCCCGGGAGCGTCTCCAAGGCCACGGGGCTCGCGCGGTTGGGATCGAGGGGCAGTCCGAAGAGGAGGCGCGCCGGGCCCCGAACCGGGGAGCGCTCCCCGGGCTCTGGCGCGCAGTCAGCGGTGAGGGTCCACCCGTCCTGCGAGGCGCGTTCCACCGGTGCGGGACACTTCGTTGGAGGTGGGGCGGACTCGGGGAGTGCCATCCAGAGCAGCGCGACCGACGCACACAGGGCAGCCTTCGCCACCCGGCGATCTTCGGACATCGTCTGTCTCGACCGGGACCGGGGAGGGGCCAGTCTAGCCCGGATTTCTCAGGGGCATTGCTGCCGCCAGCTCTCGAGCGCGGCCTGCGAGACCGGTCCACCGGCTCGCACCTCGAGGATGCGTCGCTCGGGCCGATCGGCTTCTGCGCCGCTGAACCGCACCTCCAGGTGATCGCGGGGGAGCGCCTGCGGGTAGCGATCTCCCCACTCGATCGCCACCACCGACCCGTCCCGCAGCCAGTCGAGCCACCCGGCGGACAGAAGCTCCGCCTCGCTCTCGACCCGGTAGAGGTCTGCGTGAACCAGTCGGACCCCGCGCGGTGTCGGGAGCTCGTTCGCGATCACGAAGCTCGGGCTGGAGAGGAGGCCCTCGTCGACGTCGAGTCCCCGGGCCAGTCCCTTGGCGAAGACGGTCTTCCCGGCGCCCAGCGGCCCGATCAGCGCGATGACGAGACCCGTGGGGTCGATCGCGCGCGCCAGGAGTCGGGCCAGCTCGCGGGTCTCACCGGGATTCCGGGAATGCAACTCCATCGGATCCCCCCAGGACCGCCCGTCCGCCCGTCTCCTCGAGCGACTCCCGGAGCGACTGGAGCGTCGCCGGAATCTCCTCGGCCAGATCTCCCGCCAGCACACCCGCGGTACCGAAGACCTCGCCGAGGCGATCGGCCGCCCGGCCGTGGAGAAAGGCCCCGAGCGCACCGGCGTCGAAGGCTTCCAGTCCCTGAGCGAGGAGGCCGCCGATCACTCCGGTCAGCACGTCGCCGGTCCCGCCGGTCGCCAGGATCGGCCCACCGCTCGCGTTCACCGCGCAGCGTCCCCCGGGCTCCGCCGTCACCGTCGCCGCGCCCTTCAGCACCACCACCGCACCCATCTCCTCGGCCAGGCGGCGGGCGGCGGCCGGACGATCGCGATTGATCTCCGCCGGGGAGCTCCCCAGCAGTGCGGCCGCCTCTCCGGGATGGGGTGTCAGCACCGTGGGCGCCGAGCGGGCCGCCAGCAGCGCGCCGGCATCGGTGAAGGCCAGGAGACCGTCCGCATCCAGCACCAGCGGCCGCGGGGTCTTCTCGGCGAGACGTCGCATCAGAGCCAGGGTCTCGTCGCCGCGTCCGATGCCCGGCCCCGCGGCGACCGCGTCGCGCCCTTCGGCGAGATCCAGGATCGGCTTCTCCGCATCGGAGGCGAAGCCGTGTGCCGCGGTCTCCGGGACGGGAGCCGTCATTGCCTCGGTGCACTTCACCTCGAGGACGGCGTTGGTGCTCTCGGGGCAGGCGATGGTCACGAGTCCGGCGCCGACGCGTGCCGCCCCCTCCGCGGCGAGCGCCGCCGCGCCGGTCTTTCCCTCGGATCCAGCGACGACGAGGAGGTGACCGAAGCTTCCCTTGTGCCCGGCCACCGGGCGCTCGGGCAACCTCGCCGCGGCGGCGCGACGGGTCCAGAGCTCTGCGGTGCGCTCCACCTGCGGCGCCTCGTCGGCGATGCCGATTCGGCCGACGACGACGCGTCCGGCGAGGCTCCGCCCCGGCTCGAGGGCGAGTCCGAGCTTGGGAAGGGCGAGCGTCACGGTGACGTCCGCCTCGACGGCACAGCCGAGCGCCTGCCCGCTATCCGCGTCGAGCCCCGACGGCAAGTCCACCGCCACCACCTTGCAGGCCGGGCGGCTCGCACAGAGCTTGCGGATCGCGGTGGCCGCCGCCCCCTCGACGGGCCGATCCAGCCCGGTTCCGAAGATGGCATCCACCAGCACGTCCCCCGGATCGGGACGCCAGCGGCTCTGGGCGACGGGAACCCCGACCGCCTGGGCCCGCTTCCAGTTGGCGGCGGGATCGCCCCGCAGGCGCTTCGGGTCGCCGACCCAGACCACGCGCACCGGGATGCCGAGGAGGTGCAGGTGCCGGGCGACGACCAGGCCATCCCCGCCGTTGTTCCCCGAGCCGCAGATCACCCAGACGGTGCTCCCCGTCGGACGCTCCGACAGGACCTCCGCCGTGACCACCCGCCCGGCGCACTCCATCAGCAGCTCGCCGGGCACCCCCAGCGTCTCGATGGTGTGCCGGTCGAGGCAGCGCATCTGCTCAGCGCTCAGAAGGGGCCAGACGTCGCCGATCGCCATTTGGAGACTTCTAGCCCGAATTCTTCACGAACGCTCTACTGCGAGCGTCCGAGCGCTCAGCCGAGGCGTTCACGGAAGTCCCGCACCGCGCGGTCCATCCCCAGCAGGATCGCCCGCGAGAGGAGGGATCGCCCCACTGCGACCCGCTGGATCACGGGGGCGGCGACGAGCACGCCGTCCAGGCTGGGCAGGTCCAGCGCTCCCCCGATTCCGACCGAGAGGCGGAGCTTCGCCGCCAGTCGCGCGGCGTCGGTGAGACGCTCGAGTCCCGCCCGCCGCTCCTCCTCGGGAAGGTCCGCCAGCGCCCCCGTGTAGAGCTCGAGGGCGGCCAGGTCGGCCCCGTGCGCGGCCTTCACCGACTCGAGCTCCGGTGAGATCAGCACCGCCACCTCGAGACCCGCCTCCTGGAGCGTCCTCACCACGGGAGGCAGGGCGCTGCCCCAGGCGCGGAAGTCGAGGGGACCGGAGGTGACCCGGCCCTTCCGGCCCTCGGAGGCGAGCAGGACCCGCTCCGGCCTCGTCTCCAGGGCCACCTTCACCAGGGAGGGCGCCGGAGCCATGCGCAGCTCGAGGTGCGATGCGGCGCGGCGCACTCCCCGCACGTCCGTCTCTCGCACCGGCCGCATCTCCTCCGTCACGCCGAGACGAACCGCGTCGGCGCCGACCAACTCGGCGAGCGTCGCCGCCGCGGCCAGATCCGGCTCGGAGCCTTCGGTGGCGTCTCGCAGAGCCGCCAGCGCATCGAGGGAAAGGATGAGCTGCCGCACCGCCTAGGTGCTCCCGATGGCGCGCGTGAGACTCTCGGCGATCTCGTTCGCGTACTCACCCACCCGCTGCTCGTCCTCTCCCTCGACCATGACCCGGGCCTTGGGCTCGGTACCGGAGTAGCGGATCAGGACCCGACCGCGACCGGCGAGATCCTTCTCCACCCGCTGCACCGTATCGCACACCGAGGAGAGCTCCTCGATCGGTCGCTTCTCCGAGACGCGAACGTTGACCAGAACCTGGGGAAACCGCTCGATGTCGGTGAGCAGCTCCGAGAGCCGACGCCCCTTGCGCTGCATGATCGCGAGGACCTGGAGCCCGGTGAGCAGACCGTCGCCGGTGGTGTTGTGGTCGAGGAAGACGACGTGACCGCTCTGCTCGCCTCCCAGGTTGTAGCCCTTGGCCCGCATCTCCTCGACGACGTAGCGATCTCCGACCTGGGTCCGCACCAGCCTCACGCCCATCCTCTCGAGCGCCTTCTCCAGTCCCAGGTTGCTCATCACCGTCGCGACCACGGCACCCCCTCGGAGCACGCCGCGCTCCAGCAGATCCCGGGCGCAGACGGCCAGCATCGCGTCGCCGTCGACGAACTCACCCTTCTCGCAGACCATCACGCCGCGGTCGGCATCGCCGTCCACGGCGATCCCCACGTCCGCGCGAAGCTCCCGCACCTTGGCCGCGAGCTTCTCGGGAAAGAGGGAGCCGCAATCCTTGTTGATGTTGCGTCCGTTGGGCTCCACGCCCATCGTGAACACCTCGGCCCCGAGCTCCTCGAAGACGGTGGGACCCACCTTGTAGGCCGCGCCGTTCGCGCAGTCGAGCACCACCCGCAGCCCGGTCAGATCCATCTCCTGGGGGAAGGTCTTCTTCAGGAAGACGACGTAGCGCCCGGCCGCGTCATCGATGCGCCGGGCGCGCCCGAGGTCCTCGGGATCGGCGCGGTGGCCCTCGAGCAGGCCGGAGTCGATCAGCTCTTCGATCTGGTACTCGAGCTCGTCGGGCAGCTTGAACCCGTCGGCGGAGAAGAACTTGATGCCGTTGTCCTGATAGGCATTGTGGCTGGCGGAGATCATCACGCCCGCGTCGCAGCGCATGTCCACGGTCAGGAAGGCCATCGCCGGCGTCGGCATCGGGCCCACCATGATCACCTCGACACCCATGGCGCAGATTCCCGCGGCCAGGGCGTCCTCGAACATGTAGCCGGAGAGCCGGGTGTCCTTCCCGATCAGGATCCGGTGTCTTCCCCGACCACCGCCGCGAAACGCGTGGGCCACCGCCTGTCCGAGAGACAGGGCCATCTCGGCGGTCATCGGATGGACGTTCGCGGTCCCCCGGATCCCGTCGGTTCCAAACAGCGAAAGCTTGCGTTCGTCACTCATCCGGTCCCCCCCCCGACCCTTCATTCGGCTGGCGCGCCCTCCGACTCTAGGGGACTCACCTCGACCCGGATCTTGATCGGGCTCTCCTCCCTCAAGGTCAGGTGCGACCCGACCAGCAGGGGCCGCACGTCGCGCTCGAAGCTCTCGTCGATCCCCGTCAGGTCGACCGTCTCGGTCACCACTTCTCGGAGGCGTCGCACCTCGCGTTCCGGCCCCGTGATCCACACTCTGCGGGGGGTCACCTGCACGGCGGCGACCTCGAAGCCCTCCGCCGGCTCCCCGGCGAGATCCTCCCGGACCGTGACCGCCTTGGTGCCGCGGGGCTCCAGAGTGAAATCGATGCTCGCGGGCGAGCGGCTCACGATCTGCGCTCCTCGCGGCCTCTCCACGGACTCGGCGTCGACCTCGTGCCGGGTGACCCCCGCCTTGGCACCGGAGAGATCGACCACGTACTCGATGTCGGCCACCGAGAGACTTCTGAGCGCGGCCCGACTCCCCTCGACGCGGATGTTGACGGCGTCGGAGCTCTGTCCGGTCACGACCAGGTCTTCCGGCACGCCTTGCAGCGTCAGCCCCACGTCGAACCCGCGCTCGATGGGGTTGGTGCCGTGGGAGACTCCCCAGAGGAGAAGGGCCACGCCTGCGGCCAGGAGCTTGTAGCCGGGGTTCCCGAACAGCCACTTCATGGGGTTCCCACCGCTCCGGTCACACCCGCGGGACCCTTGTCGTCGGTGGTGCCCTCCTCCGGGAGCTGCTCCGCCGGCTGCTCGCCGGCCTCCGCCTCCCGCTCACTGCGGGTGAGGAGATCCCGCAGCACGACCCGCAGCCTCGGCGCATCGAGATCGCGGATCATCTCGCCGGCCATCACCACCGAGATGGTGGCGGTCTCCTCCGACACCACGATCACCACGGCGTCCGCCTCCTCGGTGACGCCCACGGCTGCCCGGTGGCGGGTTCCGACACCCTCGGGAAGATCGGTGCGCAGGGTGAGCGGCAGGATCGATCCGGCGTGGGAGATCCGGCCCTCGCGGATCAGCACCGCGCCGTCGTGGAGCGGGGAGTACGGCAGGAAGAGAGCGGTCAACAGCTCCTTCGACACCGCGGCGTCGACCGGTGTGCCCGCCTCGATCAGATCCTCCAGGCTGGTCTCGCGCTCCAGCACGATGAGCGCCCCCACCCGCTTCTGGGCGAGGGTCTGGGAGGCGCGGACGACCTCCTCGAGGATATGCGACTCCTGAAGCTCGCTGAGCTGCGGGAAGAAGCCCCGCCCGACCCGGGCGAGGACGCGCCGGATGTCCGCCTGGAACACCACGATGATGATCACCCAGCCCCAGGTGAAGAAGCTGTCCAGGATCCAGATCATCGTCACCAGCTGGAGGAACTCGGAGATCAGTCGCGCGGCGATCAGCGCCATCAGGCCGGCCATGATCTGCACCGCGCGCGTGCCCTTGAGCAGCAGGAGCAGCCAGTACACCGCGAAGAAGACCAGCGCGATGTCGAGGGTGTCCCGGACCGGATCGAAGTTGGTCCGCATGAACTCCCAGAACTCGGTGAACTGGCGGGCGAGCTGCTCGAAGAGGAACTCGATCACGCCGGGTCCCTCCGCGCGTCTCGGAGGGCCCGGGCCACCGTGGCCACCCGCACCGCACCGGCGACGTCGTGGACGCGAATCGCGTCCGCGCCGGCGAAGATCGCCACCGCGCTCGCGGCGTAGCTCGACTCGGTGCGGCGGTCGACCGGATCTCCGGTGAGCTCACCGAGGAACGACTTGCGGGACGCACCGACCAGGACGGGCAGCCCGACGGTCTCGCGAATCCGGCCGATGTTGGCGATCAGGTCCAGGTTGTGTGCGAGTCGCTTTCCGAAGCCGATCCCCGGATCGACGGCGATCCGCTCCGCGGGAATCCCCGCCGCGAGTGCCCGGGCCGCGGCGGCGGAGAGCTCGGCCGTCACCTCCGTGAGGACGTCCCGGAATCGCACGGTGCCCTGCATGGTCGCCGGCTCGCCGCGCAGGTGGCCGAGAATGATCGAGGCACCGGCGCGGGCGGTCACCTCCGCAAGCCTCGGGTCGAACCGCAGGCCCGAGATGTCGTTCACCACGGCGGCACCGGCGTCGAGCGCCGCCTCGGCCACGGCCGCCTTGCGCGTGTCGATCGAGATGGGAACCGAGAAGGTCTTCGCCAGCGCCTCGATCAGGGGACAGGTCCGCGCGATCTCGACGTCGCTGGGAACCGCATCGGCACCGGGGCGGGACGACTCTCCACCCACGTCCAGCATCCCCGCGCCCGATTCCACCAGGCTCTCGGCCTCGGCGACCGCCGCCAGGAGGTCCAGCTCCGCACCGGCCCGAACGAAGCGACCCCCGTCCGAGAAGGAATCGGGGGTCAGATTCATCACCGCGACGACCGCCACGCGCTCCTGCGGGAAGATCGTCGACTCGGTCATTCGATGAACTCTCCCGGGGGGCGGGCTAGCGGGATCAGCTCGGAACGGGCTCTGGATCGGGGAGCTTACCCCCGCCTCTCACGTCCTCCGAACGCGTCGGTGTCTTGGGGGTGGCCTCCTCCTCCGGAGCGGAGGCGACCGGCACCGCCATGGGGGGAAGCGGCTTTCCGGCGAGGATCAGATCGAGATCGCTCCCCTCGAGCGTCTCCCGCTCCAGCAGGGCGTCGGCGATCTGATCCAGGACTTCCCGGTTCTCGAGGAGGAGCTGCCGGGCCTCGTCGTAGAGCTCGTTCAGCATGGTCGCCACGGCGTCGTCGATCCCCTGGGCCGTCTGCTCGCTGTAGCTCTTGTGGGTGGTGAAGTCGCGCCCCAGGAAGACCTCGGATGCCTCGTTGTCGTAGGACACGGGACCGATCGCGTCGCTCATGCCGTACTTGCAGACCATGTCCCGGGCGAGCTGGGTCGCCTGCTGGAGGTCGTTGGCGGCACCGGTGGAGAGGTGATCGAACACCATCTTCTCCGCCGCGCGGCCGCCCATGGCGTGCTTGATCATCGCGAGCATCTGCCTGCGCGTCAGACTGAAGCGATCCTCGGCCGGGAACGTCTGGGTGACTCCGAGGGCCATTCCCCGCGGAATGATGGTCACCTTGTGCACGGGGTCCGAGTGCTCGGAGAGCACCGCCACCAGGGCGTGCCCCGCCTCGTGGTAGGCGGTGATCCGCTTGTCCTCGTCGCTCATGATCAGGCTGCGGCGCTCGGCCCCCAGCAGGACCTTGTCCTTTGCCTGCTCGAAATCGACCATGCCGACGCGGCTCGCATCCCGACGAGCGGCCAGCAGCGCCGCCTCGTTGACGAGATTCTGCAGATCCGCGCCCACGAAGCCCGGCGTGCCCCGCGCCAGAACCTGGAGCTCCGCGTCGTCTTCGAGCGGAACGCGACGGCTGTGGACCCGGAGAATCATCAGCCGTCCGCGCAGATCGGGGCGCGGCACCACGACCCGCCGATCGAAGCGGCCGGGCCGGAGCAGCGCCGGATCCAGCACGTCCGGGCGGTTCGTGGCGGCGATCAGGATCACCCCCTCGTTGCTCTCGAAGCCATCCATCTCGACCAGCAGCTGATTCAGGGTCTGCTCGCGCTCGTCGTGCCCACCGCCGAGCCCCGCGCCGCGGTGACGGCCGACGGCGTCGATCTCGTCGATGAAGATGATGCAGGGCGCGCTCTTCTTTCCCTGCATGAACAGGTCCCGCACCCGCGACGCGCCGACGCCGACGAACATCTCGACGAAGTCCGAGCCCGAGATCGAGAAGAAGGGGACCTCCGCCTCGCCGGCCACCGCCCGGGCGAGCAGGGTCTTGCCGGTGCCCGGAGGACCCACCAGGAGTACGCCCTTGGGGATCCGTCCGCCCAGGCGGGTGAACTTCTTGGGCTCCCGCAGGAAGGCGATGATCTCCTCGAGCTCGACCTTCGATTCCTCGACCCCGGCGACGTCGTCGAAGTTGACGCGCTGCTGGTTCTCGGTGAGGAGCCGCGCGCGGGATTTGCCGAAGCTCATGGCCTTGCCGCCACCCGCCTGCATCTGACGCACGAAGAAGACCCAGAGGCCGATCAGGATCAGGAAGGGGACCCACCAGATCAGCATCTGCTGCCAGACCGAGGACTCCCGCTTGGGACGGGCGGTGACCTCGATGCCCCGCTCCTCGAGCCGGGGAAGCAGCGTGTCATAGATCGGGGGCACGAAGGTGGCGAAGTCGTTCCCGTCCCGGTACCGGCCGGTGACGTGCCCCTCCTCCATGGTGACGCTCTCGATCTGGTCGTCCTCGATCTTGGTGAGGAACTCCGTGAACGAGATCTCGGCGGGCGGCTCCTCGCCCTGGCGCAGGACGGTCACCAGCAGCAGGATCATCAGGAGAAGCACGACCCAGAGGGCCATGTTCTTGTAGAACTGCTGATTCACGTCGTCTCCTGGCGGGCGCCTATGGGCCGGCTCTCCCGCGGGATCCCCAAGGGGACCCCGCGGGCGACCGAGCCGATATCGCGGATCTTACTGCGCAATAAGAGGTTAGCACGCACCCTAACGCGGCACCGCGCTGCGGCGGAGACGTGCGGCATCGCGATCACAGACCAGCTCCAAGCCACCGGGCAGCTCGATACGCGAGCCTGGCCGACCCGAGCGTAGGGCATCCACCACGCGCTCGATGTGCACGCGGGAGAGGTCCCGTACGACACCGGTGCGACGCAATGCCAGCCGCACGACGCGCCGCGCCAGCGCCTCTGGAAGGGCCTGCCAGCCCGACCGTGCGATCCGCAGTCCGTCATCCTCCACCTTCAGGAAGCGCTCTGCCTCCCGCTCCACGATCTCCGCGACCCATTCCGAATCTCTTCGCTGTGCTTCGGCCAGATCGCCGATCGCCCTGAGCAATTGCGGGTTGAAAGCGTCGCGGAGGCCCGGGAGCCACTCTTCTCGCAGGCGGGCTCTGGCAAAGGCCGGATCGGAATTGGATCGATCCTCGCGCCAGTGGAGCCCCTGGGCGGTCGCGTAGGCGAGGATCTCCCGACGGGAGATGCGCAGCAGCGGCCGCACCACGAATCCGTCGGGCGAGCGCTCGGGGATCCCGCCCAGGCCGTCGGGGCCACTTCCACGCAGGATGCGCAGGAGCACCGTCTCCGCCTGGTCGTCGAGGGTGTGGCCAGTGGCGAGGCGCTCGGCGCCCAGCTCCGCGGCGATGGCGCGCAGGGCGTCGTAGCGGACGCGCCGCGCCGCCTCCTGGAGGGTCGGGCGTGCGCGGCTCCCCCGGCCCCGGCGAAGCTCCTCCGGATCGACGCGGACGACCCGTACCGGCACGTCGTACTTGGCCGCCAGCTCCCGCACCGCCGACGCGTCCGCCTCCGACTCCTCCCCGCGCAGGCCGTGATTCACATGGCCGACGGAGAGATCGAGATCCAGGGAACCGGCCAGGCTTCGCAAGACGTGCAGCAGGACGGTGGAGTCGACCCCACCGGAGACCGCCACCAGCACCCGCCGCCCGGGCAGATCCAGGGTGCGTGCGGCCGCTGTCACCTCGCCGACTCGCATGGGGAGATTCTAGCCCCCTCTCGCCACCCGCTCGCGACCGCGGACTCTGCGTCGGACGATCAGTCCTGGAGCGCGCTCGCCGTGCCGATCAGGACACGGGGGCCATCGTCCTTCTCGGACCACACGTCACAGTGTACGCGGGTCTTCTCCCCTTCGCGCTCGGACTCACGGATCCTGGCGCGGGTGGTCACCGCCTCGTCGACCCAGAGCACGTTGGTGAGCTTGAGGCTCATCTTGCCGCCCTGGGCGAAGCCCATGCCGAAGTGATCCAGCATCACCTGCGCGACGAAGCAGGTCGCCATCATGCCCTGCACGACGATGTTCGGGAAGCCGAGCTTCTTCGCCTCCTCCACGTCGTTGTGATAGTTCTTCTCGGGCCCCGAGAACATCCAGCAGCGGCGGGCATCGACGGTCTTCGCGACGGACGGCAGATCCGCGCCGCTCGCGGTGGGAAAGGGCGGCCGCGGCTTCTTCTTGGCGGCCGTCGAAGGGTCGACGACGAAGCCGTTCGCTTCTTCCTGCGGCGGGAGGAAGGACTGATGGGTGCGCCCGCGGACCAGGAGGCGCCCGTCCTCCGCATCGACGAGGTCCGTCTCGTTCACCACGTAGTCGCGCCCGCGCTTCTGGTAGCGCTCGACGATGGTCGACCGGGAGCGGACCCGCGACCCGACCCGCATCGGCCCGAAGAGCTCCCAGTCCTGCCGGGCATGGAGGTTCCCGAAGATGTTCATGAGGTACCACTCGGTGGCGAACTGGTAGCACTCGGAGTGATAGAGAAGGGGGGGAGCGATCTGGTCGTAGAGGGGGTTGTGATCGTCGAGAGCGGCGGAGTAGAACTCGACGATCTCCCGAGTCACCTCGTGATCACCGCTCCCACAGTGGCGACCGACGTAGGCGGGCTCTCCCTTTAGGTTCATGGCTCTCTCCCGGTGCGGCTCAACCGGGCTTTTACCACATTCCGGAAGCGGAGGGTGTCGGGCGGCGGGTGCGGCTCAGTCGGAGCGCTCCGCCTCGAGAACCACCCAGCCCGAGCCCGCGACGGTCAGCGCGCGCTCGCGCGCCTCCTGCACGGATTCACACCGAAGCGTGAGCGTCCGCGACCGCGGCCCTCCCGACTGCTTCACGCGAACCCGGAACTCCGTCTTGGGAGTCTCCGGGCGCGCCTCCGGCGGCGGCCCGCTCGCCTCGGGGCCGCGGGAGGGACGGCCGGCGGGCACCTCGCCCGCCACCTCGGCGAGAAAGCTGTAGTAGGCCTCCGGAGCGGAGTCGATGCGAACCCCGATGCCGCCCCGAGTCACCGATCGGAGGTGGGGTGCGACCACGCGCCTCCAGACCACCCGAACTCCGATCGGCACCGTATTCGTGTGGTTCGCCACGTCGAGATCGATCGCCACCTGGGCCCCCGGTGAAGGCCCGGCGCTGGTCTGGACGAAGAGCCCGCATCGCGACAGGTTCAGCACCATTCCGGAGTGCGAACCCCCGCCCACCCGGAGCCTGCAGGGCAGCCTCTTCCTGAAGCGCGGATCCGTCTGTGTCTGCACTTCCCGATCCTCGGCGACTTCGCCCCCGATGCTTCGGCGAAGCCAAGGATCGGCTTGAGGAGCCTACGCGAGCCGTGGCGTGTCGCCCGTCGGATGCTGGCGCTGGGTGGACTCGAACCACCGACCGGCGGCTCATGAGGCCCGGAAAGGAGCGCTGGAACGCCCTCTCGTGGCGTATGATGCCGGGAATGTGTCCAGTTGCGCTCCTCCTATTGACAGGACCCGATTCCCCTCAAACAGGGGTGACACGGAAAAGGTTCTTGTCGATCAGATCACTGAGGCAAGCGTGCCAGTGAGCGTCCCCGCGAGCGCAGTAGGGTCAACGAGTAGCACGTGGGGGCCCTCCGCGTCTGTGAAGCAGTTCACAGCGCCGATGACAAATTCTGGTGTATATCCCTCTAGGGAAGAAGGTTCTATCCCCCGAGGACGAAGGAAATGGGGAATGCCGTCTGCTGGGGGGACGATGCCTTCGGCCAGTCGACACCACCCGGGACACTGGGTGCGGTGAGCGCGATCGCAGCGGGAGGATGGCACAGCCTGGCGATCCAGGGGAGCGGGCCGACGTGCGACGACGGCCTCGACAACGATGGCGACGGTTTCACGGACTTCGCCGGCGGTGATCCCGGGTGCGTTGACGCAAACGACTTGTCCGAGAACGATCCGACGCTCCCCTGCGACGACGGAATCGACAACGATGACGACGGCCGCACTGACTTCGACCCTGAGACCTTCGCAGACCCGGCGGCCCAAGCCGGGTCCGGTGATCCCGGCTGCAAGAACCCGACCTGGCCCACCGAGAATCCCGAGTGCGATGACGGAGTCGATAACGACGATAACGATAATCCGCCCTTGGCAGATTGGGACGGAGGCTACCCGGGCGGCGGCGGCGCTCGCGATCCAGATCCACAGTGCTCGGCAGCGTGGGACATGACAGAGTCTCGGGTAGTAGGGCGGGGGCCGTGCGGCCTCGGCGCCGAACTGGCCGTCCTCCTACCGCCGCTGATGTGGCTCTCGCGACGGCGCTCACTGCACTAGAAGCCAGCTCCCACGCACACACCGAAACGCACCGGCCCACTCGCAGTCGGGGCGTTTCTCGTGCGAGCCGCGCCGCGAAGCGAGCGGTGTCACTTCGCCTTGAGGCAGCCCCGCACAGCCCTGTGCGAAGTGGTGGCGGTGGGTGGACTCGAACCACCGACCTACGGCTTATGAAACCGTCGCTCTAACCGGCTGAGCTACACCGCCAGGATCGGATTGGGGGCGAGACCTTAGCGAAGGTCGGAGTGGAGTTCCGGGTCGGTCTCGATGACGTCGCGACCGCTCCGCAGGTCGTCGTCCGGGAGCCGATCGACGGGAGGCGCGAAGACGCGCTGCTCGAGGGCGTCGACCCGGCCGCGCAGCGCTTCGAGCTCCGAGAGCGCATCATGGAATTGCGCACCCGACGGAGTGCCGCCCGGGCCTGCGGCACTGACGGCGGGAAGGACCTCGGGAGCGGCACCGCCGGCCGCGAGATGGCGGCTGATCTTCTCCGCAACCTTGTCGAGCTGGGGAATGATCTCACCGAGGGTGCCCGACTGGATGAAGATCGAGCGGGACCCCTCCTCGTCCTTGGAGGTCACCGGGGCGCACAGCAGATCGAGGCTGGCACCCTCCCCGAACTGGGTGAACGACCCGAAGACCACGTGCTCCGCCCCCGCCTCCCGCGCCGTCTGTTGGGCAGTCTCGAGGTCGGAGGTGGCCCGGTCTTCGCCCTGGACGCGAATCACCGCCACACCGGGCAGGCGGCCGAGCCGGGAGGCGAGCATGTCGGCCAGCCCTGCCTGCAGGTACCCCTTGTTCTCCAAGGTGTGGACCACGATCGGAAGGATCGCGACCGGAGCTCGAGGCCCGGCGAGGGATTCCTGTCCACTGATGAAGACCAGGAGGCCGGCAGCTACCGCAACGAGGCTTCGACGCATAAGATCACAGCTCCCCTGAGCGGGGGCTGCCCCCCTCATCAGCGCAGGTCCCGGTTTTTCTATCAGCCCCGGTGCCGCGGGTCAACCGGCGAAATGCCTCCCCGGAGCCCCCTTGGCGTAGCCCCCGCGGGATGCCACCCGAGCCTCCGCCGTCCGGATCTGCGGCCGACCCGGCGAGCCGCGGAGAGACACGGCTAGGGTTCGACGGGTACGTCGGCGCGAACAGGGAGTTGGACCCGGAAGCTGCTGCCTCCGCCGGGCCGGCTGGACACCTCGATGGTGCCCTGATGGTCGGCGATGATCCGATGACAGATCATGAGACCGAGACCGCTGCCCACGTCGGGGCCCTTGGTCGTGTAGAAGGGATCGAAGATCCTCTCCAGGTCGTCCTCGCCGATCCCCGGTCCGTGGTCGACGACCTCGATGCTGGCCCCCTCCTGGCCACCCGCGCCTCCCGAGGAGATGCGGAGGCGAATCTTCTCTCCCGGTGGCGACGCCTGAATCGCGTTCAAGAGCAGGTTGAGCAGTACCTGGTGGATCTGATCGCGCACCGCCATGATCTTCGGCGTCTCTTTCTCGGCGGTCACCTCGAACTCGACCTGGGCGCCGGCCGCCTCGCCGGCGAGCAGCGTGGCCGCCTCCCGCACCAGGGCCACCGGGTCGCAAGCCACCCGCGGAGACTGCTCCACCCCGGATCGGCTCAGGCGGTTCATCGTCGCGACGAGGCCGCGGATGCGATCCACCTCTCGGCAGGCGAGCCGGTAGTAGTCGCCCCAGAACTCCTGATCGTCTTCCGCCCGCTTCTGGGCGGCGAGACTCAGGAAGGTGTGGATCGACACCAGGGGGTTGTTGATCTCGTGGGCCAGGCCCGCGGCGAGGGTGCCGAGGGTTCCCAGCCGATCCGCCCGCAGCACCTGCTGGCGGGATCGGCGCAGGTCGTCCACCAGTCTGGCGTTCTGAATGGCGATCGCGGCCTGTGTGGACAGGCCCTCCAGCAGGGTGCGGTCGGAGACGTCGAAGGAGGCGCTGCCCCGCCGGTTGTCGACCGCGATCGCGCCCATCACGCCCCGCTTCCCGATCAGTGGAATGACGAGAATCTCTTCGGCGGCCACCTCGACCACCCAGCGGCGAATCGGAGCTTCGTACTCGGTCGCTCTCGCGACGTAGAGGGTCTGCGATTCTCCGTCGAGCAGCCGAGTCATGAAGGCGGGCACTGCCGAGGAGCGAATCGCCTCGCTGGTGACCGTCTCGTTGATCGGGTCGCCGGAGGGAATCATCAGCTTGAATTTGAGGTGCTCCCGGCCTTCGTCGAAGAAGAGGATGGCGGCGGAGTCGAAGCCCAGCTGCTCCGTGATGGATTGGAGGAGCAGCTCCAGCAGCGGCTCCAGCTCGAGCTCCTGGTTGATCGTCTGGGCAATCTGGTTCACCGCGCTGAGCTCGCGCAACAGGCTCTCGCGCTCGCGGTCGAGCGCGTAGACCTCGATGGAGCGCTTGAGGGTGACGCGCAGCTCTTCCGCATCCCACGGCTTCGGTACGTAGCGGTAGATGGAGCCGTCGTTGATCGCGACGCTCAGGGTCTCGGCATCCCCATAGGCGGTCACGAGCACGCGAATCGTTTTCGGATCGAGCTCGCGCACGCGGGCGAGGAAGGCGACGCCGGTCATGCCGGGCATGCGATGATCCGACAGCACCAGGGCGATGGGCTGCTCGTTCAGGATCCGCAGACCCTCTTCGCCGCTGATGGCGGTGACGATCGCGAACTCGCGCCGGAACCCCAGCTCGAAGATGCGGAGATTCTCCGGCTCGTCGTCGACGTAGAGCACCGGGTATTCCCGGTAGTCGAGCAAGCTGCGCGGCCTAGGCTCCATGGGTTTCCTCGACGGGCAGGCGGATCGTCACGCAGGCTCCCTCTCCCGGTGCGGAGGCGACCTCGATCTGGCCCCCGCGCTCCTCCACGATGCGGCGGCACATCGAGAGGCCGAGGCCAGTCCCCTCCCCGGCCGCCTTGGTGCTGTAGAAGGGCTCGAAGAGCCTCGCCTGGACGGCTTCGTCCATCCCGGGTCCGGTGTCCCGGATCCGCACTACCACCTGGGTTCCCTCCCCGGACGCCGCTACGTGGATTTCCCCACCCTCTCCTTCGATCGCCTCGGCCGCATTCTTGAGGACGTTCAGAAAGACTTGGTTGAGCGCGCCAGAATCCCCGACCACGAGAGGAGTCTCCGGATCGAGATCCAGGACCAGCTCCGCGCGCGACTGCCGGAGCTTGTGGGCCAGGAGGTGCACCGTGGAGCGAAGACCCGAGCAGACATCGACCGGGTGCTTTCCCCCTCGGTGCGGTGCCGCGAAGTCCCGCAGATCGCTCACCAGTTTGGAGGTGCGGTCGAGCCCCTCGTTCACGATCCCCACCAGCTCGGAGAGGTCGTCGGCCAGCTCGTCGAAGCCGAGCTCCTGCTTGCTCCGCTCCAGCTCCTGGAGCTGCGCGGCAAGATTGGAGGGATCCGAGGTGTCGATCTCGGCGACCCGCTGGGCCAGGTTGCGGAGATCATTCACGTAGGTGCGCAGGGTGGCCAGCGAGTTGCGGGCGAAGTTCAGGGGGTTGTTCACCTCGTGGGCCACGCCCGCCGAGAGCTCGCCCACTGCGGCCAGCCGCTCCGCCTGGACCAGCTGGACCTCGGCCTCCTTCAGCTCGGACAGAGCGCGCTCGAGCTCGGCATTGGCGGCCGCCAGCGAGGCGTTCTGCCCATCGATCTCCTTCTGGAGTTGGCGCTGCCGGACCAGCGAGCGCACCCGAGCCAGGAGCTCCCGGGGGTGGAAGGGCTTCGTGACGTAGTCGTCCGCCCCGAGCTCGAGCCCCTCGATCTTCATCTCCCGCTCGGCCTTCGAGGTCACCAGCATCACAGGAATGCCTTTCGTCTGGAGATCCTCCTTGAGGGCCCGGCAGAGATCAGTGCCCGACATCTCGGGCATCATCACGTCCGTCACCACCAGCTCCGGAGGTGACTCCCGCACGGCTTCCAGCGCCGCACGGCCGTTGCTGGCGACGCGCACCCGGAACTCGCGCCCGATCAGAAACGCGAGCAGGCGGCGCATCTCCGTGTTGTCTTCGGCGATCAGCACCTCAGGCGTCTCCGGCGGGTGCTCCGGCGCCGCGTCGTCCTCGCCGGGGGCCGCTCTCCCGCCCTCCCAGCGCTCCACGCTGTACTCTATCTGGGTGAAGCGTCCCTCGCCGCGCTCGTCCACCTCGAGAGAGATCTCGCTCGCCATCGCCTCAAACGACCCGGCCGCGGTCATGGAGCGGCCGTCCGAGGACTGTAGAATCAGCTCCTCCTCGACCGTGTCGGCTTCGCCGATGGGGAGTACCACGTGCATCTCGGTGCCACACCCCTCCCCTTCGCTCTCGGCCCAGACCCGGCCCCCGTGAAGCTGCACCAGCTCCTTCACCAGCGAGAGCCCGATCCCGGTGCCCTCGTGCTTGCGCGTTGCCGAGGCATCCACCTGGGCGAAGCGGTTGAAGACCTTCTCGAGCTGCTCCGGCGGCACCCCGATCCCGGTATCCGAGACCGTGATGTGGATGCCCTCCTCGCAGAGCTCGCCGGCCACCACGATCTGCCCCTGCTCGGTGAACTTGAGCGAGTTCCCGACCAGGTTCACGATGATCTTCTCGAAGGCATCGGAATCGACGTAGGCGATCGGAATATCCCGAAAGCCCTCGAGCGCGAGCTCGATCGCCTTCCGCTCGGCCATCGGTCGAGCGCCTTCGACCAGCTCCGCAGAGAGCTGCGCCAGGTCGATGGCGGTCCGATGGATCGTGAGTTCATGGCTCTCGATCTTGGCCAGATCCAGGAGATTGTTGATCAGCTTCAGGAGCCGCCGCCCATTCGAGTTCATCGTCCGCAGCGCGCGCTCGACCGTCTCCGGAACCGCTCCGAAATCCCCGCTCCGAATCGCATCTAGCGGCGACAGCATCAGCGTCAGAGGTGTCCGAAGCTCATGATGGATGTTCGCCGTGAAGCGCGACTTCTCCCGATCCAACTCCTTCAGCTCGTCCCGCGCCTGCTCGATTTCGCGGCGGCGCGCGAAATCTCGGGAGCGAATCCCGTCCAGGAGGGCGGCGCTCCCCACCGCTACCACCGCACCGGACAGGGGAAAGAAACCGTCCAGTGCGAAGGCGAGCCAGTTCACCGGCTCGGGATTGGCCAGCGGAATCAAGACCATCGCCGACAGGAGGGTGGTCACCACCACCGCTACGTCCCGGCCGGAAAGGGGAAGCAGCACTGGAATGCCACAGAACAGCAGTACGAGCCCGGGCGAGTAATCGCTTCCGACGCCACCGTCGGCCCACACCATGGTGAGCAGCATGGCGCCCATCGCCATCGACGAGCCGACCGCCGATGCCCTCGGATGGGAGAAGCGTGTCCAGAAGTAGACGAGGGCCAGAACCACGTTGAGGGCCATCCTAGTGCCCAGGAAGAGCGCAAATTGCCCCGGAAATGCCCAGTAATCCAAGGGAAGGAAGACGGTGTTGAGGATGAAGACGACGCCCATCGCCGTGGCCAGCGATTGCGTCATCTTCTCGCCGTAGATCTCACGGCGAAAGGCGGTAGCGAGCGATGCCTCCCCCTCTTCGGACTTCGTCATGAACGAGCAGATCGACGTCCGAATCCATCAACTTGAGACACGATTTCCCGATCGCCGGCATTCGTCGCGGCGGATCAAGAGGGCGGGGAGAAGCGTGGTGTCCGCCAGCAGACAGATAACCACCACCGCCGTGGTCACGATGCCGAGGTTGCGGGTCAACGTGAACTGCGAGAGCCCCAGAACTACGAAGCCGATGCCCACGATCACGGTGGTGTAGATCAGGGCTGGAAGGACCAGCCGAAAGCTACTCTCAAGGGAGGCGACCGAGGCCTCGCCCCGATTCCTGAGGGAGCGGAAGGTGGTGACGACGTGGATGGTGTCGTCGACGGCGATGCCGAGCGCGAGGCTCCCAAGACACACGGTGCCGGCATCGAGGGGGACGCCCAGCACGCCCATCCCCCCGAATATGACCACGAGCGGCACGAGATTCGGTATCAGCGCCACTCCCGCGATCGAGGGCTGGCGAAACACGAGCAACAGAACCACGCGGATCGCCGCCAACGCGAGCGAG
>CAZTOU010000028.1:15006-61299 GCA_964615365.1 uncultured Spirochaetales bacterium | reverse complement strand
TCTTCACCGACTGGATGCGCGGCGAGTTCATCACCCAGCCGGAGTACGACCTCTTCATCGAGGCGTGGTCCTTCGCCGACGTGGAGAACGCCGAGAGCTACCCGAAGCTCCTCACGGCCGCCGGCTTCGAGATCCTGAGCGAGGAGAAGGTGGGTCGCGAGTACGCGGTCGCCGGCGACACCCAGGCCATCGAGATGGGCCTCGGCAGCCTCGTCCAACGAGCCGGAGGCCGTGATGCCGAGAAGATCGCGCAGTACGTCGAGGCCTACGGGAAGGATGCCCACATCGCGGCCCTGGACCGCGACAAGATGGACATCCACTTCGCCCAGGGGAAGATGGAGCTCGGCCGCTTCGTCTGTCGCAAGCCGGCCTGACCCGGACCCGAAGTCGCTGCTCCCAGGCGGGCCGGTGCGAGCGGATCGATCGCGAGACGCTCGCGCGCCGGAGGAGCGAACTCGAAGAGCGGCACGGCCGCACCTGGCAGGAGGATCGTGAGCGAAGGGAGCTTTCGCGACGGACTGGACCTGCTCCGGGATCGGGACCTGTTGCGGCTGTTCGTGGCGCGGCTCGTCGCGGCGTTCGGCAGCGCGATGGCGCCGGTCGCGATGGCATTCGGCGTTCTCGAGCTGACGGGCTCCGCCACCGCGATGGGCATCGTGATCGCGTCGCAGTCGGCAGCGTCGGCGCTGCTCCAGCTGGTCGGAGGAGCGCTCGCCGACCGGATCTCGCGTCAGCGGATGATGGTGACCGCGGACACCCTCGGGATGATCAGCCAGGGCGTGATCGCCTACCTGCTGATCACCGGACAGGCGACCGTCCCGGCGCTCGCGTTGCTGATGGCGGTGACCGGGGTCGCCTTCGCCCTGCACTATCCGGCCGCGATGGGCCTGGTCCCCCTGGTCGTCGACGGTGAGAAGCTCCAGCCCGCCAATGCCCTGCTCTCGATGGCCCGAACCGGGGCCTTCGGGATGGGAGCGGCTTGCGGTGGCGTGCTCGTCGCGACGGTTGGGGCGGGCTGGGCGATGGCCATCGACTCGTTCGCTTTCGGCACCGCCGCGCTCCTGGTGTCGACGCTGCGCCCGCGGGAGCAGCAGCGCTCGGAGCCGACCAGCATGCTCCGCGATCTGCGCGACGGCTGGCGGGAGTTCACGTCCCACCGGTGGCTGTGGACCGTCGTGCTCCAGTTCACGGTGATGTTCGCCGCCTGGATGGCGAGCTTCTCGGTGGTCGGCCCCATCGTCGCCAAGCGGCTGCTCGGGGGAGCGACCGACTGGGGCTGGATCGCCGGTGCGTACGGCGCGGGGCTCTTGTTAGGCGGCATCGCCGCCCTGCGGTTGCGCGTGGACCGTCCCATCCTCGTCGGGGTGCTGCTGATGTTTCTGATGGCCCTGCCCCCGATGCTGCTGGCGGGCCCGGCTCCCGTCTGGCTGATCGCGCTCAGCGCCTTCGTCGCCGGCATTGGCTTCGAGCTGATGATGGTGCTCTGGTACACGGCCGAGCAGACGCACGTGGCGCCCGAGATGCTCTCCCGGGTGATCGCCTACGACACGCTGGGCTCGATCGTCCTGGTTCCCCTCGCCGAGGCTGCCGCCGGCCCCGCCTCGGACCTGCTGGGAACGAGCCAGACACTCTGGATCCTCGTGGCCCTGATCATCCTGCCGACGGTCGCCGTGCTCTTCGTCCCCGAGGTCCGCAACCTGCGCTCCCAGCCCGAGCCGAGGCAGATCGGAGAACCCCCAGCCGGGAGCATCGACTGAGTCCGGTTCGTTCTGAGGAACCGCAAGCGAGCCCGTAGGGCGAGCGCGCAGCGAGGCGCAGCCGAGCGAAGGCCGGCAGGCCGGCTTTGCCGGCCGATAACCGGCAAGGCTAGGACGGCCGGATTCGGACCGCCGATCCGCTGGTCTTTGCCTCAGGGCCTGCGCGCGTCCCCCTGTGCGTAGTCGCAGACGCCCGTCGGGAAGATGGCGTCGAGGCGGGCCCGCTGGGCGGCGTCGAAGACTACCGACCCGTAGAAGCCCATCGCGATGGCGTCGTCCACGGAGATCAGATGGCATTTGAACACGTCCCCGGTGATGGGCCCGCCGGCCACGATGCGAGAGGTGGAGAAGACGGGGAACTCCTGCGTGCAAGGGCCGGGCGCGCCCTCGTCCAGGATGCCGTCCCAGGCGTCCTGGCCGGCGTAGATCAGCTCCCCGCTCGCATCGAAGCAGCTATCCACGGCTGCGGCGGGCTTGTTGCGGGCCACCCCTTTCCAGGGACGCGACTGGATGTTGCGCATCCACTCGTCGATGACCTCGAAGGCCATGGGCGTCTGGTCGAAGCCCGGGTCGGTGAACCAGATGACCTGGTTCGAGGCGTCGCCGTCGTAGTTCAGCAGGCGCTGGCGGCTCGCGAAGGACTGGTGCGAGTTGTGCATGTCCAGCTCTTCCTCGAGATAGTTGCGCCAGTCGATCAGCGGGATCTGCACGTCGCCCCGGTTCACCAGGCCTCGCTCGTAGGCGGCCTCGATCGCGTCCGGGTCCGCCTCCCTCCTGGGCGCGGGTGTGGCGCCCCCATCCGGCGACAGGGCCATGTTGCGCCAGCTCCAGGGGTCGAGGAGGTTGGGCCAGATGTCGGGGATCATCGGCAGGCCGGCCAGGTCGCTTGGAGACGGGCACAGGAAATCGAGGAAGGGGCAGCCCTCCTGCACCATGTCGGGCTCGTTCATCCAAGAGCCCACCTCCGCGTTCAGATCCAGGAATTCGGCGGCGCGTCTGGATCGTAGTCTGCCCAGCTACCGCCCGTGGTCCGGTACTTGAACGACACGACCGTCTCGACCGCGCAGTCCTCGTCGAGCGCGGGCCCGAGCTCGGCGTTTGCCCGGTCCCCCGCGTCGGCGCAGAGGAAGACCTCCTGCTGGGGGCCCGAGAAGATCGGGCCGCTCACGGGGTGGTTGGTGAGCACGAGCTCCGCCGACGGATGGAAGCGCCACCGCGTCTCCACCTCGAGAAGGTTGTCACCGAGAGCGAGGTCCGTCACGGCACCCTCGAGCGTGCGCGTGTGACCCACCCGCTCGAAGGAATCGGTCACGTCCCGACCGTCCACGGTGATCACGACGCGACGGATGGGAGTGAAGATCGGTACCTTGACTGCGACGCGCGCGTCGTTCCCGCTCACGTACTCAGGTGGGCTCGAGAGCACCTCGATCTGGTACTGCGTGCAGGATTCAGGGAAGCTCGCCCCGACGAGCAGCGCGGCGGCCGCCACGAGCGTGAGCATCCCGATTCGACCCCGCGAGCGATGTCCCGAGACCGTCCCAAACCGTCGATGTGCGCTGGCCCTCATGAGATGCCTCCCAAGCAGTCAGGCGAGTTTCCCGCATTCTATGACCGGGCGAGGAGCGCGGGCAGGCAAGAACGACACGGGCGCGACAGGGGACATTCCCACTCGCAGGAGTCGGTGTAAGTGCCTGTCTTGACGGGATGCGATACCGTTCCCGGTCGGTGGGAGCGGCAAGGCTTCCAGAGCTCTATTCGCCTGCGAATCTCTTGTGTGTTGGAACGCGAGGAAGGAAGCATGAACGACGAGCTGCGGAAGGAACTCTGGGAGAAGGGAATCGCGTATCTGCTCCAGGAGTACACCTGAGCGGAAGCCACCTTGCAGGTTCTGCGAGAAACGGTGGATCTACCCGGAGTTCCCTTTCAGTGGGCTGCGGCGGGTTACCTGGGCGCGATTCATTCGAGAGGCAGCAGGACCATCTGCGGGATGCTCTATGGCAGCACCGCCTTCCTCGGCTTTCTCTGCGGAAGGGACGAGGTGGCGGAGCCGGCGGTGGAAGACCGCAAGAGGAAGCAGGCCATCGCCATGGTGAATGGGCTCTTCAGCGGATTCCTGGAGAGGTTCGGCGCCACCGAGTGTCATGCGCTCACCCGGTGCGATCACAGCATCCCCGAAGAAGTGGACAGATTCTACAGCGACGAGGTTTACAGAGACACCTGCCTGCCCCAGTTCGAATACGTCCTCTCCTATTGCCTCGACCAGATCGAGCTCGTTACCGGGGAATAGGCTACGAGCCGAAGGGAAGCACCTGCCAGGTGAGGGCGCTGATCAACTCCTGTCCGTCTGCCGAGGGATGGAAGCAGTCGATGCTCGAGATGTCGTCGCCGGTGAAGGCGACCGATTCGGCGTCGAAGAAGCGGAAGTAGACGCGCTTGCTGCTCCTGTTCCGCGCGCCGGTCTCCGACTCGATGATGTCGTTGTAGGCGAAGTTCCGGGACTGCACGTAGAGCCGGTCCTCCTCGGTGTTGTCGGGCGAGAGCATCGAGCCACAGGGGAAGCCCAGCGCGGTGGTGACCCAAATTGCCTCGCAGTCGATCCCCAGCAGGCCGCCCTGGGTGAGCCCGACGTCGTAGAGCATCTTGACGTCCGGGATCCCCACCATCAGGACCGTCGCACCCGCGGGAAGATCCCGGTCCAAGGCCTCCAGGGTGGCCTGCACGTGGCCGCGGATCTCCTCGTCGGTGGGAAGATCGGCGATCTCGTCGCGGCAGACGTCGTTCCCGCCCAGCATCACCGTCACGTAGGTCGGCGCCTCGGCGACGATCCCCTGCGCCTGGCCCAGGGCGTCGTCCCAGCGGGCCCCGTTCTCCGCGGCCGTCACATTGGTCCGGCCGCTCTCCCCGTAGGCGGCGTCGATGCGCTGGTTGTGGGAGTCGATGTCGGGGACACCGAGGAAGTCCTGCCACCAGCCGTGAAAGCCGTTCACCCAGGAGACCGCATCGTTGTCGCCCACGAACCACGAGTCGAAGGCCGTGGAGATGGAGTCGCCAATCGAGTAGAGCCGCTTGGGCTCGAGCTGCTGCGGCTTCGGCGAGCCGCAGCGGGCGCCCACCAGCAGCATGGCCAGGAAGCCGAAGCCCACGATCATGACCGTCGCGCGCAAGCGATTCATCGGCGCTCCTCCCGTCGAGCGGATTGGGCGGCCTCGCTCCGGACGATCTCCTCCAGGCGCTCCGCTCCCTGAAATCCTACCAGGGGAAGGCCGTTCACCAAGACCGCGGGCGCCTCCCGCAAGCCAATCCTCGCCGCGTGGCGGAGCTCAGTCAGCACCCGGGCGCGGGTGTCCGCCGACCCCCAGCAGGCCTCGAAGGCGATCGGGTCCGGCACCAGCCGGCGCGCCAGCGCACCGGAGTTCGTCTCCGAGTCCCGCTGTAACGCCCGACGGAGCGCCTTTCGAAAGGCCGCGTCGGGGCCCTGGGCGGCGCTACAGGCGCTCGCCAGGGCATCGCCCCAGGGCCCCAGCATTGCCTCGGGAAAGAGAGGCCGGCGCCGGATGAGCAGGTGGAGATCCGGCGTCCTCGCGGCGAGCTCTTCGAGAGTCCGCTCCATCGCCTCGCAGGTGGGGCAACGGAGATTCGAGAAGACCACCAGCGTGACCGTGTCGGAGTCGGCCGTCGGATCATCCACCCCGGAGGCCCGGCCGAAGCGCGGCACCGCCGGGCGTTCCAGCAGGAAGATGGAGGGGCTCTTGGCATCGAGTCGGCTCAGCAGGGCCGTCCTCGCCGGAACTCCAGGTAGCTGCGGATGCGTTCCGGACGGTAGGTCCCCAGAGACTCCTGCCGCACCTCGTAGTACGCCCGCACCTCCGTCTCGGTCACCCGCCCCGCCTCCGTCGCCAGCCGGTCGAGCAGCGTCTGCGCGTCGATGCCCCGCCGGGCCGCCTCCCGCTCCAGCGAGCGTTCCTCCGCCAGGCGAACGAACGCCAGGCGCGCGGCCTCGACCGCTTCACCGCGCAAGCGATGGAGGCGGAGGCGAGCTGCGACTTCGACGTCCGCGTCGCGCAGCGCGAGGGTCGCGCCCTTCTCGGTGCGAATCCGCGCCACCACATCCGGAAACGTGCTCTCCCCGTCCTCCCGCGGCTCCGGGAGAATGCGGTCGATGGTGGCGCTCGAGCGCAGCTCCTCGAGACGCCGCTCGCGTTCCCGTCGCCACTGCTCCACCCGGTGGGCGTGAGCTCGGGCCGCCGCCTGATCCCAAGGAGTGTCGAGCGAAGGCGCCGGCAGGGAAGGAACGGCTTCTCGCGCACCGGGATCGAGGGCCTGGTCGATCAGGGTCTCGAGCGTCTGAACCTTCGTCTGATGGATGCGACCCCATAGACGGGTCAGCGCCGCACGGGTTGGCGCGTCGAGGTCGGCGATTCGGACCGACTCGCCCGAGGCTTCGCCGACCGCGGATTCCAGGGTGAGGGACGGGGCGCGGGAGGGCGCCAGCAGAAGAAGCAGGAGCAGGGTGGTGAAGCGGGCTCCGCTCACGGTGTGGAGTCCGGCGGATCCGGCACACGGGGCGAGCGGGGCGCGGTGTCGAAGGGAGTCGAGAGACGCGATGCCACCGTTCCGATCGGCTCCCCGGCGATCCGCTCGAACTCCTCGGCAATTCGCATCTGGATCTCGCGCTCGATTCGAGGCGGCTCGTCGACGCGCAGATCGCGCGCCTCGAGCAGAAGCTCCGCCAGGCGCTGCAGCTCGGCGACGCTCAGCGTCTCGGGGAGGACGCGGGCGAGCTGGTCGGCGAGAAGCGCGCGCTCCGCGTCGCGCCCGTCGGCCCGCTGCGCGGCCGTCTCCTCTCCCGGCTCCTCGACGGCAGAGGGCCCCTGAACGGCACCCGGCGGGACACCTCGGGAAATCGGTACGTCCTCCGCCGGCGGCACCTCGCGCCCGACCTCTCGCCGCTCCGATGCGAGCCAGAGCGCCAGGGCCAGGGCGAGCCCGATCCCCAACGCCGCCATGCCGCGTCGTCCTGCCGACCCCACGCCCTCTGGGTATCACCCGGCATCCTCTCTGTCGAACCGGATCGGCTCGCTAGCAGAGGTGGGAGGCCATTCGCGTCAGGGTCGCGGAAATCGCTCCTGGTGCGCGAGGTCGTCGAGCTCCAGGTGAATGTCCGCGTGATGCACGCCGCGGAGCGCCTCGAGTCTCCGCCGCAGTGATCGCGCCACCTCGGCGGCCTCGCGGACGCGGAGCTCCGGATCCACCTCGATGTCGACCTGTAGCGCCACCCGGCGCTCCAGGAAGTGGGCCATCACGTGGGTCACGGTGCGGACGCCATCCACCTCCTGCGCGATCCGGCGCACGTCTCTCTCGATCTCTTCGCGGGGGCGCAATAGCTGGTCCCCCGGTGCCAGGTGCTCGTCGGGCTCGGGGTCGATGTGCACGAGCACCTCGGAGACCCTCCCCTGCTCCTGGAAGACGAACTGCCGAACCCGCTCGGCGACTTGGTGGCCGTCGGAGACGGTGGTCGCGGCGTCGACCTGAACGTGAAGATCCACCAGCAACCGAGGGCCCATCCGCCGGGCGCGCAGCTCGTGGAGGCTCACGACGCCGGGAAGGCGGCGAATCCCCGCGCCCAGCTCGTGGAGCATCTCGCGTTGCAGCGCCGTGTCGGTGATCTCGCGGATCGCACCCGCCAAGAGCGAGATGGCCGTCCCCGCAATCAGCGCCGCGACCACCACCGCCGCGGCCGGATCGAGGATGGGAAACCCCATCCGCGCTCCGGCGATCCCTGCCAGCGCCGCGGCTGAGGAGAGGGCGTCGGACCGCTGGTGCCAGGCGTTCGCGATCACCAGCGAGCTGTCGAAGCGTCGACCGACCCGAATCGTGATCCGGAAGAGACCCTCCTTCACGGCGATGCTGAAGCCGGCCACCCACAAGGTGATCCCCGCCGGCACCACCGACTGCCCGAATCGACTCGAGGCCTCCCAGGCGATCCCCACCGCGGCGCCCAGAAGGATCACCCCGAGGAACACCGTCCCCAGGGTCTCGTATCGCCCGTGCCCGTAGGGATGCTCCTCGTCCGGGGGCTTCGACGCCACGCGAAGACCGATGAGCGCCAGCACGTCGGTCACGAGATCCGAAAGGCTGTGCACCGCGTCGGCCACCAGCACGCTCGAGCCGCCGAGCAGCCCGGCACCGCCCTTCACCACGACGAGAAGCAGGTTGGAGACCGCCGCCAGCAGCGTCACACGGCTGAGTGCGCGCAGGCGAACCCCGTCCTCGGGAGCTAGCTCGTCCGGCTTGCGCGGCTCGGGAGCGCCGGAGCAACTCGGGTGGCGGGCCTCGATGCTCATCTCTCCGGATCAACGCTAGGCAGTTTCTCCGGCGGAATCCAGCGATCCGAGAGCTGCGTGACGCGGTGGCTCGAGACTCATGGCTTCCGGCGGCAGGACCCCGCCGAGATTCCTCTCTCCCCCGCCTCTATAATCGACCGAGGTCGAGAGAGTGGAGGAACGACGTGATCACCGCCCCCTTCGACGCCTACCGGGATGTCGTCCGCAGCGAGTGGATCGACAGGAACGGCCACATGAACATGGGCTACTACGTGGTCGTGTTCGACTTCGCGACGGATGCCTGGCTCGACTACA
Organism: uncultured Spirochaetales bacterium; assembly: GCA_964615365.1. GTDB lineage: Bacteria > Myxococcota_A > UBA9160 > UBA9160 > UBA6930 > CAVXZE01. The sequence goes on along the minus strand of CAZTOU010000028.1, from coordinate 52,904 downwards.
TCGGCCTCGATACCCCGCACCGGAGAAGCCAGGAGGTCGCGACCTTCTCGCTGGAATCCCACGTCACCTACGCCCGCGAGCTCCGGGAAGGCGACCCGCTGCGCTTCACCACCCGGCTTCTGGACTTCGACGCCAAGCGCACCCACTACTTCCACGAGATGTACCACGAGCGAGAGGGTTACCTGGCGGCGACCAACGAGCTCTTGAGCCTTCACGTCAGCCAGGCGACTCGCCGCAGCGCCCCCATGGCAGCGGAGATCCTGGAGCGCCTCGGCGAGATCCAACGGGTTCATCGCACCCTGCCGAATCCACCGCAGGTGGGACGGGTGATGGGCCTGAAGGTATCGCCGACGACCTAGCTCGGCTTCCCCTCGGATCCCCCGGTTTCCCTGCGGTTGCAGCACCCCTTGCGCATCCCTGAGTCCCCGGGCGTCGGGACGTTCCGGCCTCCGGCGTCTCAAGGCCTCCCGCCGTGACTCCGATGCCAAGGATTCGGAGCGTTCTGTTGAAGATCTTCGTCCTATTGCCGATTCTCTCTTGTGTCGCCTACTGCGTACTGGCGACGGTGATGCTGCTCCGCGACTCCCGCCACCCCGCCCACTGGACGGGGGCCCTGCTGTGCGCCGCGGGGGCGCACTGGGCGCTCTGCGAGGCGCTCTGGAACTCCGCCCACGACGCCCAGGCGGCCCTCTTCCTGGTTCGGCTCTCCTCTCTGGGCTGGGTCACCATCGGCCCGATCGCCCTGCACCTCTTTCTGATCGTGACGAGTCACCCCGCACTGGAGCGGCGCTGGCTGATGCCCTCACTCTACGGGCTCGCCGGCGTCTTCATCCTGCTCAATCTCACCACGCCTTGGATCGCCCCCAGCGTAGTGCGGGCGAGCTGGGGCTGGGGCTACGCGACCGGCCCGATCCATCCGGCAGCCTACCTTCTGACTGCGGGCACGCTGTCTGCGGGGGGAATCGTCGCGATTCGCGACATGCGGTCGGCGGGGTCGGCGGCGGAGCGAGGCCAGGTGTACCTGATCCTCGCGGGGGTGACGCTGCCGCTGGTGATCGGGACCTTGACGGACGGTGTGCTCCCATGGATGGGGCGCGTCGCCCCCCGCCTGGGGACCACCTCGATCACGCTCCTGGTGGGCGCGGTCGCCTGGAGCTTCCACTGCTACGGCTACTCGCTGATGGCACCGGGAGGCTTCGCCTCCCACATCCTCACCACCCTGGCGGACGGCGTCGCGCTGCTGCACCTCGACGGACGCATCCGCATCGCCAACCCGGGAATGGAGCGCCTGCTCGGGGCAGAGCCCGGAGTCCTCGAGGGTCGCTCGATGGTCAGCCTGCTGGAGGGAATCGACTTCGATCCCACCGAAGGACTTCGGGAGCAGGAGACCCATCTGCGCTCCCTGGTCGGCGATCTGGTACCGGTATCGGTCTCCACCTCGCAGCTCTACGACAGGCGGCAGAGACTGGTCGGCGTGGTCCTGGTGGCGCGCGATCTGCGGGAGATCGCGAGCCTCCGCAACCGCCTCGTCGTGTCCGACCGCCTCGCCGCCGTGGGTCAACTCGCGGCGGGAATCGCCCACGAGATCAACAACCCGATGGCCTACGTGCGCGCCAACCTGTCCGCGATGGGAGGCCTCCTCGACACCGTCCACGCCAAGCTCTCCGCAGAGCTCGTCCACGAGCTCGACGCGGAGCTGGCGGAGGGGCACGAGCTCGTGGACGAGAGCGTGGAAGGCGTGGATCGGGTCACGGCCATCGTCCGGGACGTCAAGGACTTCTCCCGCCCCAGCGGCGGGGAGGAGGAATGCGTCGAGTTGCAGCCCCTGCTGGAATCGGTGCTGCGGGTGGCGAGGCCACAGCTTCCGGTCGGCTGTCGCGTCGAACGACGCTACGAGGAGATCCCCGAAGTCGGCGGCTCCTCGCAGGAGCTCAAGCAGGTGTTCCTCAACCTCATCATCAACGCCTTCCAGGCCATCGATGGGGAAGGTGCGGTCTGCGTGAGCACGGAATGCGAAGCGGGAAAGGTGATCGTGTCCATCGAGGACGAGGGCTGCGGGATCCCCGCTGACGCGATCGAGCGCATCTTCGATCCCTTCTACACGACCAAGCCCGTCGGAGAGGGGACCGGCCTGGGGCTCTCGATCTCCTACCAGATCGTCCGAAACCACGGCGGTGAGATCAACGTCGAATCGCGTCCCGGTGTCGGAACCACCTTCCGTGTCGCACTGCCGGAGCTGACCGCAGCGGTCTGACCCGCGTTGACCCGGTTCCCGGCACCGCCGGCTTGCAGCCGACGGATTTTTCGATGATTCTCGCAGTCCGCATCGGTCGGAGCCATGTCTCCGAGGGCTCGTCCTCTTCCGGGCGAGCCCACGGAGCGCAAAGAGGGGAATCTCAATGAGCGCCATCAAGATCATGCCGTGTCTGGACATGAAGAACGGAAGGGTCGTCAAGGGCATCCACTTCGTGGACCTGAAGGACGCGGGTGATCCCGTCGAGAATGCGGAGTTCTATCAGCAGGAAGGCGCGGACGAGCTGGCGATGCTGGACATCGCCGCGACCGTGGAGAACCGGAAGACCAGGCTGGAGTGGGTTCGAAACGTATCGTCGGTGCTCGAGATCCCGCTGACGGTGGGTGGCGGCATCTCCTCCCTGCAGGACATCGAGCTGGTTCTGGAGGCCGGCGCCGACAAGGTCTCCATGAACAGCGCCGCCGTCAGCAATCCGGACCTGGTCAGGCAGGCGGCCGAGAAGCTCGGCTCCGAGAAGGTGACGGTGGCGATCGACGCCCGGAGAAACGCGGAGATGCCCTCGGGATTCGAGCTGGTGGTCTCCGGCGGCACCAAGCCCGTGGGGAAGGATGCCGTGGAATGGGCCAAGCGCTGTCAGGAGCTGGCCGTCGGCTCGGTCCTCCCCACCAGCATGGACGGCGACGGCACCCAGGCTGGCTATGACCTCGAGTTCACGCGGGCGATCTCGGATGCGGTGACCGTACCCGTCGTGGCCTCCGGCGGCGCGGGCAACCTGGAGCACTTCTACGAGGCGGTGAAGGAAGGCGGCGCGCAGGTCCTGCTGGCGGCCTCCGTCTTCCACTACCGCACACTGAGCATTCGGCAGGTCAAGGAGTTCCTGCGAGACAAGGGGCTGCAGGTCATCCTCTGAGCTCTGGCGCGAGCCCCGGAATGGACTCCTCGCGACTCCTCTGCTTCAGACCGCCTCGATGCAGCTCGGCGGCTTGGCCGTCACGTTGTAGGTGACGCTCACAACGCCCGGCACTTCCTCCACCAGGCGATCCGCGATCCGCCTTAGCTTGGCGAAGGGAAGCTCAGTGGGCGTGGCGGTGACGGCGTCCGTGCTCTCCCAGCAGCGCACCTCGATCTGCTGACCGAAGTCGCGCCCCCCGCCGCGGATGCCCGTCACCATGTCCTCGTGCAGGATCGCCAGGTACTGGAAGGCGCCGCTGTCGGCCAGCTCCTCCTCGACGACCTTCGTCGCCTTTCTCACCGTCTCGATCCTCTCCGGCGTGGCCTCTCCGACCACACGAGCCGCCAGCGCGGGTCCGGGGAAGGGAGGCCGCTCGCTGATCTCCGGCGGGAGACCCAGTGCCCGGGCCACTGCGCGCACCGCCGGCTTTCGAAGCTGCAGAATCGGTTCGATGACCTGATATCCGAACGCCTCCTCGGGATCGATGCCGATCTGCTCGAAGACGTTGTGCTGTCGTTTCACCCCCGCCGCGGTCTCCTCCACGTCCGTGTAGTTGGTGCCCTGGAGCAGTACCTTGGCGCCGCTCTGGCGGACGAGGTCGGCGAACACGTCCTTGTAGAAGACCTGTGTGATCCCCTTCTCCCGTTTCTCCTCGGGATCGGTCACCCCCTTGAGGCCGGCGAAGAACTTCTCGCGAGCGTCGAAGATCTCGACCTTCACGCCGAGATCCGAGAACCACTGGACGATCTGCTGCGGCTCCCCTTCGCGCATCAGGCCGTTCTCGATGAAGTAGGTCTTGAGGCGATCGCCGAACGCTCTGTGACCGAGCAAGGTGACGACCGACGAGTCCACACCCCCCGAGAGGGCGTTGATGACGAGCTCGCCGCCCACCACCGAGCTCAGAGCCGAGACCTGCTTCTCGATGAACTCCTCGGCGTTCAGTTCCTCCAGTGTAATCTCGCTGATGCTCATCGAATCCTCCAGGGGCGTGAGTGGTTGGTGGTGCGCCGAGCCTATCACGACCGCCTCGCTCCGGGGAACCACAATGCCGTGGCGGATCGATTGACAAACGCCGTTCGACTGGCGAAGCGACCAGACTCAGCTGACCGAGCGAGGCTAGTCGAGGGCGGCGCCGAGGAGCCGCTCGACGAAGGCCCCTCCCAGCCACGAGCCCACGGGGATGAGGAGGTAGAGCGCGAACCGCAGCACCGTCGGCGCGTCGAAGGGCCACTCGCGAATCGACTCGACGAAGCTGCGGTAGGCGAGGAGATCGGAGAGCCCGAGGCTCGCCTCGCACCCGCCGATGATGGATCCGGAAAGCGCGCCGGAATCTCCCCGGATCGCCGCGTGAACCCGTTCGAGCTCATCCTGCTTTTCCTGACGAATTCGCTGGTGAATCCCGCGAACCGGGAGCGTCAGTGCCGCGGTTCCCCCCACTAGGGCGAGCGCCGCGATGGTGGAGAACCAGATCAGATCCACCGCGTTGAGTGCGAGCAGAGAGAGCAGGACCAGCCACAGCAGGGCGGACCGCAGACCCTGGCGTGCGAAGGGCGTGAGCGCGTGAAGATCGAGAAGGTCGATTCTCTCGATTTCGCCGGCCAGGTCGGAGAAGCGACGCGCGTACGCCAGTGTGGCGTACAGGAAGACCCCGAGGCTCCATCCCACCCAGGCGCCCACGACCCAGGCGAAGCCTTGCTCCGCGGCCCAATATGCGCGTTGGAGGTAGAGTGTCAGGTCGCGATCGAACAACAAGGCGCTGATGGGAACGATCAGGATCCCGAGGAAGCCCGCCTTTCGAACGGCTCGCGGCTCCAGAAAGCCGAAACTTCGCTGCACCGTGTCGGACTCTCGAGCAGAGGAATCGAGCAGAGGAAGGAGGTCCTTCAGGTTCTTCCCCACTCCCAGGGCGACATAGCGGCGCGCCGTCGGCAGATAGCCCGCCAGCAGAGCCACGACGATCGCGATCCGGGTCTCCCGGTGCTCCCAGAGCCCCGCTTCTCCTGCCTCGACCTTGGCGAGTCCTCCAACGGCCCAGGCGATCGCCAGGAGCGCGACCAGGAGACCCACCGCGATCCCGACACCGAACCATACCGGCGCGACGGGAGCGCTCTGGTACGCACGCTCGATCCACGAAGGAGGGGCTCCCTGTTCCGTGTCGGTGCTGGCCAGGGTCTTCTCCGTCACTGCTGCGCGACGACCTCTTGAAGCGAGGATACCACGGGACTTCTCGCCCGTATCCCCTGACCCACCTCCCCTGCCTACTTCACGACCTCCGCCCAGGGCTCTCGATCTTCCTCACCGCCGAAGAAGTCGATGTCCCACAGGACCTTCCACAGCGGAAGATTGACCTTCTCGCCGCGCGGGAAGGCGTTCAAGGCTTCGGTCATCTCGCGGGTCACCGACGGGTCCGACGCAGCGCGATCGACCTGCTCGGTCGGATCCTCGTCGATCCGGTAGAGCTCGACCTCGCCCGGTGCGAGCTCGACCAGCTTCCAGGGAAAGCGATACAAGGCGACGCCGTCCCTGCCCTGGGTCACGTAATCCGGGGTGGGGGCGGCGGCATCCCTCTCGATCGCCGGCCACTGATCTGCGCCGTCGTATGCGACGCCCCCGGCTTCCAGGCCCGCTGCGCCCAGAAGGGTCGGCAGCACATCCTGTGCGGTCACCATCTTCAACGTGCGGCGCGCCTTCAGATGGCCACGCCAGTGAATGAAGGACGGCACCCGTGCGCCGCCTTCGTAGACCGACTGCTTTCCCTTGCGATAGGGGCCGTTGTCAGCGCCCCCTTCCAGGACGTTGGTGCGGACGAATTCGAGGAACCGCAGTGGCAGCGGCTTGCCGAACCAGCCCTCGAGCCGCTCCGACAAGCTCCGCAGACCCGGACTCGCGGCGTCCGGGTTGAGACCCCCGTTGTCGCTCAAGAACCAGATGAGCGTGCCGTCCAACATCGCCTCGGCTTCCAGCGCATCCACCACGCGACCGATGGCCGTATCCAGCTCGCTGACCATCGCTGCGTGGATGCGACGATGGGGATTCTCGATCTGGCCGTAGCGCGCGATCGACTCCGGGGGGGCTTCGTTGGGCAGGTGCGGTGCGTTGAAGGACGCGTACAGGAGCATCGGTCTCGCGGGGTCTCGCTCCCGGATCAGGCGTACCGCTTCGTCGGCAATGAGCTTTGTGCTGTAGCCCTCCTCGCGGAGCGATTTCCCGTTGCGCTGCCAGTCCAGACCACCGCCGTGCACGTGGTCCCAGTAGCCGATGCCGCCGGTCACGTGTCCGTAGAAGTGATCGAAGCCCCGCGAGCCCGGCAGGTAAGGACGGGCCCGGTGGCCGAGGTGCCACTTCCCGGTCATGAAGGTCTGATAGCCGGCATCGCGGAAGTGCTCCGGCAGCACGCGCTCGCCGAGCGGCAGGCCGGCGGGATTGTTCTTGGAGATCGGAGACAGCACCCCCAGGCGCATGGGCGTCCTTCCGGTCATCAGGGCGGCGCGGGTGGGGCTGCAGGAGGGTTGCGCGTAGAAGCGATCCAGCACGACGCCCTCTGCCGCCAACGAATCCAGACGCGGCGTGGCGATCTCGCTGCCGTGGTATCCCACGTCGCCCCAGCCGAGATCGTCCGCCACGATGATCACCACGTTCGGCGGACTCTCCGCAGCCAGCGCCAGCTGCGCAGCGAGCAGGATCGCCAGCCCGAGGATCGTCTTCATGCCGAGATTGCTCCCCGCGTCTTCCTTCGAAGTGGGCCGGCCACCGCGACGATCGGGTTCTTGAACCACACGTCGCCGTACTCGACCGTGAGGTCTGCCATGTCCGTCCCTCTCAGTCCCGGGCCTGCTTCGCCAGCCAGTCCTTGAAGATCATCTCTTCCTCGACCTGTCTCCTGCGGACGTCCTCGGTGCCGCTGAACTGCGGGTTTCCCCGGTCGACGATCATCCAGCACGGAAGCGGCTCGCCGGGAGGACAGCCGCCCACGTGCAGACAGGTCTCCCCGGCCTTGTCGAGCCGCTTCTTGAGCGCCCCGCTGCAATCGCCCATCAGGAGGAGATTCTTGCCCGGCTCGACTCCCTCGGGCAGTCTGATGTGTCGGCCCAGCACGATGTCCATCCCCGCGTTCTTGTCGTACTCGCCCAGCGACTTGAGCTTCGACATGGTGAACGACAGGAGCCCCTGGCAGGTGCTGCAGGCCTTCTCGATGTGGAAGTTGTACTCGGGCCAGGTTTCGAAGCCCTCCAGGTAGGGCAGGTACAGCTTCTTCTGGACCTCTTCGATGCCGTTGCCGCGGATCTCGATCCGGGCCTCGTCGAAGTTGCCCAGGCCCTTCTCGCGAGCCGCTTCGAAGTACTCCACCTTCTCGAGGGGGAGCCCGACCATGCGGCAGGCGGTGGCGTCGATCGCCACCATGTCGCGGCCGGCGACGATGCAGCCGAAGTCGACCGGGGTACCCGAGTGCGGGCCGAAGCCCTCCATCGGCCGGATCATGTCCACCACGGTGAAATCCGGCCGCACCACGTCGCCAAGGTCCATCATCGCCGCCGCGAGATCCGTGCAGTGCATGATGTAGTGGTGCTTGTCCTGCACCACTCCCTTCAGGTTCTTGAGCGCGCAGGTGAAGACCATGCTCACGTGCGACTTGAAGATCGGCACGTTGACCAGGTGGTCCGCCTCGAGGAGGAAGCGGGGAAGCTCCACCTGCTTGATGTCGGAGGTGGGGTTCTCGATCTTCTGCTTGATCAGGTCCTCGTCGGACTTGATGTCGCGGATCTCGTCCACCCCGGCGGCCTCGGCGGCCTCCTTGATCCCGCTGGTCTCGAGGCAGGTCATGGTGTCGCATCCGATGGCCGACGCCTCGGCCAGGATGATTCGCCCGGGGTTGGCCTGCTTCACCAGCCGGATCACGGCCGCCACGACCTCCGGGCTGGTGTTGATGGAGCTCGTCGGCCCGCCTTCGTGACCGGCGTTCGGCTTGATCACGACGGTGGAGCCCGGCTTGATCAGGGACTTGACGCCGCCAATGTGGTCGACGGCCTGCTCCACCATGGCTTCGGCGTCCTGACCCTTGACGATGGAGACAATCGATTTATCGGTGCCCATTTTCTTGCTCCTCTTCCCTACCGATAAGGCAGCCAGCACTCCATCAGCTCTTCGATGGGCCAGCGCGTGAGCAGCTCGTAGCCATCCTCGGTGACGAGAATGTTCTCCTCCAGCCGAACGCCGTCCGCTCCTCCCTTGTGTCCGGCGTAGGTCTCGAGAGCGATGACCATTCCCGTCTGGAGGGTGGTGGGCGGATAGCCGGCCAGCTTCTTCAGCGGGCTGATCAGGGGCCTGTCGTGAAGGGTGAGACCGATGCCGTGGGCCACGGCGTAGGGGGCGATTTCTGCCCAGCTCTCGAAGCCCCAGTAGCTCGGCGACTCCGGCCACTGGTCGACGACGTCGAAGTCGGTGGCGCCGTTCTTCACCGCACCCATCCCCGCATAGAGCATGGCGCGGCACTCCTCGTAGAGGTCCTTCTGCTCCTGGGTGGCCTTGCCGCAGCAGAAGGTGCGATACACGCACGACTTGTATCCCTGGTAGGAGGCGCCGTCCACGTCGATGTAGATCAGATCTCCCGGCCGGATCGGCTTGTCCGTGAACGACCACCCGTAGGGGTTGGTGTTGTATCCCGAGCAGCAGACCAGATCCTCGGTGTGATCGTCGCCCTCCTCGTACAGGGCCTGGATGCCGATGCCTACCAAGTCGCACTCGCGCACACCGGGGCGAATCGCATCCACGATGGCGGCGAATGCCTTCTCGGAGTTGGCGCAGGTGATCCGCATCAGCTCGATCTCGTCCCGCGTCTTGATCAGCCGGGCGTCGTCCATGGTCGGCTTTCCGTGGACGACCTCGATCCCCTTCTTCTTGAAGGCCTCCGCGAAGAGCATCGAGAGCGTGGAACCGTCGATTCCGAGCGGCTCCTTCTCCACGCCGTACTTCGCCATCATCTCGGCGATCGAATCCACGATCCTCATGACCATGAAGTCGTCCGCGTCCTCGGCCGTGAGCCTCGGCCCGCCCAGCGAGGGGTGGACCCGATCCTTCAGCCACGGCATGCGCCGCTCGGTCTCGGTGGGCGTGCCGCCGCCGAAGAGGTGCGGCTCCCCGTTGCGGGTACAGAAGGCCGCCTGGATCTCGCTCGCACGCATCGGTGTGGTGACGTAGTAGGAGGTCAGGTAGCGGATGTTCGCCTCGTCCCAGGTGATCATGGCTCCGAGGCCGCGCCGGTTGATCTCGTTCTTGGCGCGCTCGACGCGCTCCCTGCGCAAGCGGTCGTAGTCGACCCTCATCTCGTAGTCCACGGCGTACTTGCCAAAGGCTCCGGGCTTCATCTCGCGTCCTCCTGGAATTGATTTTGCACTGAGTGCAGTCTTGCACAAAGTGCAATTCTTGTCTACACTTTTCTCGAGACAATCCGGTCGACTCCTCAACTAGATGAAAACAAAGAGAAATCCATCGATGGAGAAGAATGATGGGCAAGCCCCAAGAAGCGGATGCGCCCGAGAACCGACCGCCCGGCCGCGTCGAGAGGCGACGCGCGCGGGTCCGTAAGCGGATCTTGCGGGTGGCGGAGGAGCTCACTCGCGTCCGAGGCGTGGACGTGGTGACCATCGAGGACATCACCGAGGCGGCGGACGTGGCGCGCCGCACCTTCTACCACTACTTCGAGTCGAAGAACGACGTGGTGGTGCCGATCGCGAGGGCGCGCACCCGGGCTCTCAACCGCCGCATCGATCGGGCCGTCGAGCAGGTCGAGGATCCCGCGGAGCTGATCTCCGTCGCGCTGCGCCACACGCTGCGGAGCATGCCGGAGGACCCACTCTGCGCCTGGTTCATCTTCCGCTCGGGCCTCCCGCAGCAACGCCTGCGCGAGGTCCTGGAAGAGAGCGGTCGACGCGACGTGGGCCGCGGTCAGGCAGCAGGCCGCTTCGCGGTCACCAACGAGGCGGCCACGAGCTCAGTCCTGAGCGGAGCGATGATCGGCGCGCTCAGCGGCCGGCTGGAGGGCATCCTCGACGACGACGACCTGGACGACGCGGTCGAGTGTCTGCTCCGCCTGCTGGGCGTGTCCGCTGGCGAGGCGCGGGAGATCGCCCACCGCCCCCTGCCTCCGCTGCCTTAGCCGCTCCTACCAGATGCCGCGCAGCAGGCGGTAGGGCGTGCGCTCGCGGTACTCGAGGTAGGCGGTGCCGCGCGCCCTGATCATCTGCCGCTCCTCCATGGCTTGACAGATTGATTAGATGAATCTATATTCAGTGAATAATAGTTCAGCCAAGGAATCAGCCCATGACCGCGGCACCGGCCATCCCGAATGCACGGCAGCTGGGCCGGCTCGAGACCCGCCGCCGGCTGATCGAAGCGGGGACGAGGGTGTTCGCCCGACGCGGCTTCGCGCGAACGCGCGCCACGGACATCTCCGGCGAGGCGGGCGTGGCGGTGGGAACGCTCTACCTGCACTTCGCCGACAAGGACGCCCTGCTTCGGGAGGTCCTGTTTCGAGGAGCCGGCGAGCTTCACGCCGCCCTCCGGCGGATCACGGACGCGAGATTCCCCGGCGTCGAGGAGTCGGTGCGCGCCCACTCCGAAGCGCTGGTGGGCTACGCCGCGGAGCACCCCGCCCTGTTCCAGATCCTGTTCAGCACCGAGGTCGCCGCAACGACCGCCGGCGCCGAGCTGCTCGGATTCCTCACCGCGCACCAGGAGGAGCGGCTGCGGGAAGGGATGGCCGAAGGCTACTTCCGCGGGGACCTGGATCCCGCGGTAGCCGCGCAGGCGGTGATCGGGATGCTGACCCAGGTGCTGCACTGGTGGACACAGGATCCCAGCCGGGCTTCACGCGAGGTCGTGGTCGAGACCGTCACGGGACTGCGGCTGTCCGGACTGCACGCCAAGAACTGTGAAGGAGATGTGACGGTATGAGCAACGAAGGGACGACGGTGGCCTTCATCGGCCTGGGACGAATGGGCGCGGGCATCGCCGGGAGCATCCAGCGGGCCGGATTCACCCTGCACGTGTACAACCGGACAGCGGCGAAGATGCAGCCGTTCGCGGACGAGGGTGCGACAGCAGCGGAATCGCCGAAGGACGCCGCAACCGGTGCGGACGTCGTGGTCACCAATCTGATGGATGACGCATCCGTCCTGGATTCGGTGACGGGTATCGACGGAATCCTCGCCGGCCTGGAACCCGGCCGAATCCACATCGACACGACAACGATCTCGCCGCGGTGCGCGCGACAGCTGGCTGAACTCCATGCCCAGCACGGAAGTCGCTGCGTGGTGGGACCGGTGGTGGGGAGACCCGATGTGGCGGCCAAGGGGGAGCTCCGGACCTTCCTGGGGGGCGAGGCAGAGGCGATCGAGGAGTGCCGGCCGGTCGTGGACGCCTACACCTCGCTGGCGATCAACCTCGGGGAAGACCCCGGCCTGGCCAGCAGCATGAAGCTCGTGATCAACTACTCGTTGGTGGCGACCGTCGAGCTGATGGGGCAGGTATTCGCCTTCGGTGAGAAGAGCGGAATCAGCCCGGACATGTTGAATCTGGTATTGGGGGCATTCTTCGGGCAGCCCGCCCTGCAGGAGTACGCTCAGCTGATCCGCAGCCGGGACTTCAGCGACCCAGGCTTTGCCCTCAGTGGAGCGATGAAGGACCTGGAGCTGATGATGCAGGCAGCGGGCGACATCCGCGTCCCGTTGCCGTTCGGGAGCATCGTTCGCGACAAGCTGCTCACGGCGGCGGCCCGGGGCATGGAGGATCTCGACTGGGCCGTCATCTCCGAGATCAGCCGCGCCCAAGCGGGGCTCGACTAAGGCCGGACAAGACAAGGAGATCTCATGTCCCTGCAGCGCTTCGTTCCGACACCCAAGTTCGATGACTACCGGGAGAGCTTCAAGGACAGCTACGTCCTGGAGCGCAGCGACGATGGTGTCATCCTGGCCCGCGCCCACACACAGGATGGCCCCATCCAGTTGAGCGTCGAGAACCACCGGTCCGTCGGGCAGCTCTTCAAGACCATCGGTGCCGACCCCGAAAACGAGGTCATGATCTTTACCGGTACCGGACCGAACTTCATGCTGAGCATCGATCCCGATGGCTTTGCACTCGAAGAGGAAGATCTCGAGCACTGGGCCTACGAGTACGCCTTCAAGGACGGAAGAACCAACGTCTCTTCCTTGATCAACGACTTGGAGATCCCCACCATCGGAGCGCTCAATGGGCCCGGCTTCCACGCCGAGCTGTGCCTGATGTGCGACCTGACGATCTGCACAGAGGATGCAGTCATCTTCGACCCACACTTTCCTGGCATTGGATCGGTCCCGGGCGACGGAATCCACAGCTGCCTACAGGAGCTCCTGGGCGTCAAGCGGGCCGCGTATGCCCTGCTGACAGGGCAGCCGATCGATGCGGAGAAAGCCCTCGAGTATGGACTGGTCAATGAGGTGGTTCCGAGGGGCGAGTTGATCGAAAGGGCGAAGGAACTCGCCCGCAACATTCTGAAGCAGGAAAGGACCACACGTCGATTGACCGCACAGATTATTCGTCGACCGTGGAAGAAGAGAATCACCGATGATCTCGACGGTGGGTTCGGAATCCAGATGTTTGCACACCTCGCGAAGAAGCGTGCATTGCATGTAGGTGTAGACGCCAAAGAGGCTGACGAGGATTCATACTTCGCGCAGCTCCTGAAGCTGCTCCGCAATTCTCGATGAGCTACCTGGGTTCACGAGTATCCACGTTCCACGGATCGTGATGTGCACACCGCCATCGACAGCACCGCGAGCTCGTTCTTCCGCTGGAGAAACACGCCATGAGGCGACTCGCCTTGTTGAGAATCCTGATCTTGGTGTTCTCCGCGACGCCGACGGCTGCTTTCGCCAGCCTCGATGTCGTCTACGTGAATGGGACAGTGCTCACGGTGGATGATCATTTCTCGGTCGCGGGCGGCTTCGCCGTCGAGAGCGGTCGCTTCGTCGCGCTGGGTGACTCTGCGCGCATCCAGAAGCTGGCCGGCAGCGAGACGAAGGTGGTCGACCTTTGGGGCCGCACGGTGCTCCCGGGACCGATATCGAAGACCGACACCCACAGGGAGAGTCTTCGCGTTTTGAGGGGGACTTGATCGATGGTATCGAGTCGACGTGAAGGGGTGGAGGTGGATGAAGTGCGAAGGGAGAGTCTCTGGGCGTCGGAGGCCCCGATGCCGAGCTCACCTCAGCTCAAGGGCGACCGGGAGGTCGACCTGGCGATCGTCGGAGGCGGCTGCACGGGCCTGTCTTGCGCGTACTACGCGAAGACGTTCCGACCGGACTGGTCGGTGATCGTGCTCGATTCGCATGGCATCGGTTCGGGCGCGAGTTCGCGCAATTCCGGCGCTGTCTATGCGAAGCATCATGGGATCGACGATGACTCGATGGCGCGGCGGGGGCTCGATCGACTTCAGCGATTCATTGGTGAGGAGGAAATCGATTGTGATTTCCGACCGGCGCCCACGCTGGAACTGTTTGCCTCGAAAGGCGTAGCCAGGAAGGTTCGCTCCAGTCCTCCTCAGGATTCGAGATGGGTGCAGCCCGAGGAACTGCGAGAGAGTATTCGGAGTGAGCACTATACAGGAGCCCTCGATTCGCCGGACTACTTCACGATTCACCCGGGGAAGCTGGTGGCTGGCCATGCAAGAGCAGCGATGCGGGTGGGTGCGGAGCTCTTCGAAAGCTCGCCTGCCCTCGAGGTCGTGGGTGGCCATCCCGCCCGGATCGTCACACCGAAGGGAACCGTTCGCGCCGCGCATGTGTTCATCGCCGTCAATGCCCACGGGCCCCGTCTCGGGTTCTTCGGGCGAAACATCATTCCCATCCATCAGTACTCCCTGGCCACCCGCAAGCTGACCGATACCGAAATCAGCAGCTTCGGCCTCGACCGCTGGCCGCTGAGATTCGAGCTGCGGATCCTTCCCGTGACAGTCGGCCTGACACCCGGCGCGCAGATGTTCGTTCGAGTCGTGCTCGGCTATGCGAGCTTCAACTCCTGCGTATGGAGAGATATGGAGGGCGCGCGCGATCATGCGAGGCATATACTCGAGCAACGCTATCCCTGGCTTGCCGACATCGGGTATGCGCATGACTGGCATGGCGTCACCGGACACACGCTCCGAGGCCGCGAGATCCTGGGCGTGGTCGACGGCGGAAACATCCACGTCAGCCTCGCCTACAACGGCCTCGGAGTCACGCCTGGGCATACGAACGGGTTTCTCACCGCGTGTCGCATTGCGGGTCGGGACGACGAGGACACCCGCTATCTCGGCAGCATTTCAGACCAGATACGGGTGCCCGGAGAATACCTGAGAAGCATGATGCTCAAGCCGGTGATGAAGCTGATGACGCCGGCGCGATCCCTCTCGAGTCACTGGGTCGGGACAATGAAGAGATAGTAATGCTGCGCGAGACCTACCCAGAGACTCCTCCATCGAAAACACCGAAGCCTTCTTGATCCGCACCGGAAGAGGTGAGCATGGAAGAGGAAGAGAAGGTCTATCGAAGCGCCTGCCGGATGTGTCACGGTGGTTGCGGTGTCCTGGTGACGGTCAGGAACGGCCGGGTCGTGCGCATCAAGGGGGACCCCGACTCGCCCCTCAATCGCGGCAGGCTGTGCGTCAAGGGGCTGTCCAGCATCGAACACCTCTATCACCCGGATCGGCTGCAGTATCCGATGAAGAGAACCGGAGAGAGGGGTTCGGGCGAGTGGCACCGGATTTCCTGGGACGACGCGCTGAACGAAGTCGTGGATCGGATCGAGAAGATCCGCGACGAATTCGGCGTGGAATCCATCGCCATTGCCCAGGGGACCGGCCGCCACCACTTCCACCACGTCATCCGTTTCGCCAATGCACTCGGAACTCCGAACTGGTTCGAGCCGGGTACCGCCCAGTGTTTCATTCCCCGGATCCTCACCGGCATGATCACGTATGGCAGCCTCCCCATCTGCGACTACTACGGTGACACCAATCCCGCCTGTGCTCTGGTCTGGGGACATCACCCCAGCGTCTCCGGCCCCGACGGTGAGCTGCAGTTCAGGATCCGGGAGGCCGTCAAGCGTGGTACCCGCCTGATCGTCGTGGACCCGAGGCGCACCGACCTGGCGGAGAAGGCGGAGATCTGGCTGCGGATCCGGCCCGGCGCCGACGATGCGCTCGCCCTCGGCATGATGAACGTGATCATCAATGAGGAGCTGTACGATCGAGCCTTCGTCGAGAACTGGACCGTCGGCTTCGATCGACTCGAGGAGAGAGTCCAGCAGTATCCGCCCGAGTGGGCCGAAGCCATCACATGGATACCGGCAGCTCGGATCGTCGACGCCGCCAGGCTCTTCGCCCAGACCCGACCTTCGGTCCTGGAGTGGGGCTGTGCCCTGGAGCACACGCCGAACTGTCTACAGACCGTGCGCGCGGTGTCGCTGCTTCCGGGCTTGACCGGCAACATCGATGTTCCGGGGGGAATGCTGCTGGGCATGAACATCATGCCCGACGCACCCTGGCTCTCCGAGCATCTCCCCGAAGACATGAAGGAGAAACGGCTGGGAGCGGACAGCTACGGGGTGCTCAGCGGTAAGCGGTCGCTGATGCCTTCCGCCCACATTCCCACGGTCCTTCAGGCCATGCGCACCGGCGAGCCTTATCCGGTCAAGGCATTGCTCGCCTTCGGCAACAACACCCTGGTCAGCTGTGCCAACAGCCGACAGGTGCATGAGTCTCTGATGAAGCTGGACTTCCTCCTGGCCATGGACCTCTACCGAACGCCGACTGCCGAACTGGCGGACATTCTCCTGCCGGCGGCCTCATGGCTGGAGCTGGACGAGTTGTTCGGGGTGCCTTTCGTTTCTCCTTTCGTCGCTCTGGCGCAACAGAAGATCGTCCGAACTGGAGAATGCCGCGCGGACGAAGAGGTCTTCATCGAGCTGGCGAGGCGGCTGAACCTCGACGTCGGCACCGAATCCCTGGAAGACATCTTCAGGCAGCAGCTGGCGGTGACGGAAGTGTTTCACGATGGATTCAAAGGAATCACCTTCGATCGGATCAAGGAGTCGGGGTCGATATCGGTTCCCATCCGCTACCGGAAGTATGAGCAACGGGGCTTTTCCACCGGATCGGGCAAGGTCGAGCTCGCCTCCGGTTACCTGGAAGCGCTCGGATACGATCCCCTGCCACACTACCAGGAGCCACCCGAAAGTCCGCTATCCCAACCCGACCTCGCCAGAGAGTTCCCGCTGGCCCTGACCACGGGCGGACGTATCAAGCAGTATTTCAATTCCGAGTTCCGACAGATCCCCTCCCTGCGGAGAAGGCACCCGGATCCGCTGGTGGAGATACATCCGGACACCGCGGCCAAGCATGGCATCTCGGACGGCGATTGGGTCTCCATCGAGACCCCGAGAGGGAGGATCCGCCAGAAGGCGAAGCTGACGGACGGCATCGATCCGCGGGTCGTCAATGCCCAGTACGGCTGGTGGTTTCCGGAGGACCCCTCCCCGGAGCACGGTGTCTGGCAGTCCAACGCCAACGTCCTGACGAGCAACTCCCCGCCCTACGATCCGGCCATGGGGACCTATCAGCTCCGGGCGTTGCTCTGCCGAATCGCTAGTGCAGACTAGATCTCAGCGCGGCGATGACCCCGACGATCGCTGTGATAGGCTCTTCGGTGATGCGACGCTTTTCCGCGTGGGTCCTGCTCGGGGCCACCCTGGCCCTGGTGGCAGGCTGTGGTCCGCTTCGCCGCCTCGGCTACGGGGGATTCTTCCGGGATTCCTGGCAGCAGCCCGAGCGCGTGGTCGAGTCTCTCGCGATCGCTCCGGGTGCACGCGTGGCGGATCTCGGCGCGGGGGGCGGATACTTCACCTGGCACCTGGCGGCCGCAGTCGGTGAGTCGGGCAGGGTCTACGCCATCGATGTGGATGCCGACATGACCTCCCACATCGAGGAGGAGAGCCGCGAGAAGGGCTTCGCCAACGTGCAGCCGATCCTCGCCGAGTTCGACGATCCGCTCATCCCCAAGGATGGTGTCGATCTGATCTTCCTCTGCAACACCTACCACCACATCGAGGGCCGGGAGGAGTACTTCCGGAACGCCGAGAAGTACCTGCGCTCGGGCGGACGCTTGGCGGTGGTCGAACCCAACGGGAAGGGCTGGTTACAGGGTTTCTTCCCCCACTTCGTCGAGTCGGAGGTGATCCGCGCCGAGATGGAGGCAGCCGGCTACGAGCGGGTGGAGGCCTTCGACTTTCTCGAGCACCAGAGCTTCCAGGTCTTCGCGCGCGCGAGCGACTAGCGAGAGAAGCGAGGCGCCGGGTCTCTTACGTCGAGGCCAGAGCTCAGAGCACGCGGAACTCGTCGAGGCGGCCTTCGTCCACCCGCACACCGAGCCCGGGCGCCGCGCCGACGGAGACCCGACCCTCCCGGATCTCGAGCCCCCCCGTCACGAACTCCTGGACCATTCCGATGTGGCCATCGAGATCCGCGTAGGCCACCGCCGGATGGGAGAGCGCCAGGTGGGCCGCCCCGGCCATCGAGATGGGCAGCTCGTCCATGCAGCCGACCATCACCCGCGCACCGCACCTCTGCGCGAGGTCGCAGACCTTCACCGCTGACGCCAGGCCACCGCTCTTCATCAGCTTGACACAGATCAGCTTCAGACCCCGGCCCAACACCTGGTCGGCCTCGCGGGGCCCGAGCACCGGCTCGTCCGCCATCACCGGCAGTATGGCCTCCCCCGCCAGTGCGGCGAGGCCATCCAGGTCGGCGGCAGCGACGGGCTGCTCGAGGAACTCGATCTCTTCCGCCAGGGCGCGCATCACTCTTCGCGCCTGCTCGACGGAGTACCCCTGGTTGGCGTCCAGTCGGATCCCCACGCCGGAGCCGTGTGCCCGGCGAACCGCGCGAACCCTCGCGATGTCTTCCTCCGGATCGCGCCCACCCTTGATCTTCAGGATGCGAAAGCCCTGGGCGAGGCGCTCCGTGGCTGCGGCGAGGGTGTCCTCGCTGTTCATGATGCCGATGGTGATCGAGGTGGGGACCTCGCTCTCCGTACCTCCGAGCATCGACCGAATCGAAGCAGCGCGCTCTTTGCCCCACAGGTCGTGGAGGGCGAGATCCACCGCGGCGCGTGAGGCCGGATCTTCGGGCACCGCCTCCGCGAGGTCGTCCAACAGCTGCTTCACGCTGAACTCCCGAGATCGCCGCAGCGCGGGGACCAGCACTTCGCGCAGGGCGTCGAGGTTTCCCTCGACGCTCTCCCCGGTCACGTGAGGGTCGGGTGCGGCGCAGCCCCATCCGACCAGGCCGGACTCCGTCTCCACCCGGACCACCAGGTTTCCGATCGTCTCGAAGGTGGCGTAGGCGAGCTGGTAGGCCTCCTCCAGGGGGATCTCGACCCGGTACGCCCGCACCGCGCTCACCGAGATCGACTCGCTCACGGGAAGCGGTCCGGGAACCTGGCCTGGAGCGCAGCGACGATCTCGTCGACTCCGTGCAGGAGCGGATCGGCGACCGCCACACCGTACTCCCTCCGGTACTGGGAGGCGATGGACGCGACCTCCTCCGGCGTCATGTGCTCGTGATTGATGGCGATGGCGAGGACCGGCCGCTCTGAGAGCAGCTCGATGAGCTGCTTCTCGCGCTCGACCCCTGCGAGTTCGTAGCCGGGAAAGCCATCGTAGAAGCGGCGCCTGGGAGCGTGCTGGAGCACGATGGCGTGGGGCCGGCCCGCAGCCAGGAGCTCGAATCCGCCGGGAAAGGCGGGGTTGGTGAGGCAACCCTGGCCCTCGAGCAGGATCACCCTGGGGCTTCTCTCGACCCAGGCCTGGTGTACGACGTGCTCGATCTCACCGGCCACGAAATCGTTGATGGTCGCGTCCATCAGCATGCAGTAGGGAAGCCCCTGAAACCAGGAGGTCTGGCCGGTCCCGACCATCTCGGTGGAGATCCCCCTGGCCCGGAGCGACTCCATCAGGAGGCGCGCCGTGGTGCGTTTGCCAATGGCGGAGTCGGTACCCAGAATGGCGACCCGGAGGGCTCCGACCTCTTCGATCTTCCCCTCGAAGAAGTGCAGCTCGCCCACGGGCTTGCATCGGCGGACGTCGCGGATCCGGGCGCCACCGGCCCGGGCGGCCCCCGCGAGCTCCGGGTCCGGGCCGAGTTGCTGGTGCAGACCGCTGTCTACGTTGATCCCGAGGCGGAGCGCCTCGAGGAGCACCGGCCGGGTCTCGGGAGGAAGTACGCCGCCGTCGGTCGCCATCCCCACCACCAGGTAGTCGGGCCGCTCCGAGAGACTCGCGATCGCCTCGCCGAGATCCGAGTAGACGGGAATTCCGGCCGGCTTCCCGTCGAGCACCTCCCCGGCGTCGCGACCGGCGTGGGCGCGGTCGATGACGCCGAGCACCCGGTAGCGATCGGTGCCTCGGACCAGTCCGTGTGCGGTCTTGCCGACCGGCGTATCGAAGTACCCGTCGCAAACCACCAGCGCCGTTCCGTCAATCGTTTGCGGGCTATCGGCCGGCATCGCCGCCCTTCTCGGCTACCAGCACGTAGAGCTCCGGCTCGTCGACGAAGCGCTCGATGCCGAATCCGAAGTCCCGAAACAGCGCCTCCGCCTCGGCCCTCTCCGGGAAGTCGTCGAGGGGGTACGGAGTGCCCTTCCTGATCAGATCGACGAAGGACTTCCCGAGCGGGTGGCTGATCACCAGCCGCCCGCCGGGTCTGATCATCCTGCCGATGTTGAAGAAGGCGGCGGGCTTGTCGGCGATGTTCGGATAGCAGGCGTTGACGAAGACCACGTCGATGCTGCCATCGGGCAGCTCGAGCTCCCGCACGTCGATCAGGATCGTCTCCGCATAGGGGTAGTTCCGGGCGAGCTGTCCCAGCATCGCCTGGGAGAGATCGCACGCGTAGATATGAGCGGGCTGGTAGGTCCGGATCAACGGCACCATGACGCCCGTCCCGGAGCCGACATCCAGAACTGAGTCGCCTCGGGCGATCCCGCCGGCCGCCACGATCCTCTCCAGGCGTTCGGGGACACCCTCCGGCAGCGGAGGCTCGAAGAGCCGAAAGATCTTGTCGAAGACCTCGCGCTGGAGCTCGTTGATCCTCCGAACCTCGTCCTCGCTCTTCTCGTCAAAGGAACTCATCCGGCCCCCGTGGCTCCGATTCACCCGCCGTGAAATGATTCGGCTTTTCCCGGCTCACCACAAGCGGCCACCAATCACGATATCATGACGGCGCCCCCACCGGGGCCGGGAGGCTGGAGATGCCCCAGCTCGAAGACCTGATGGATCAGCCCTTCGCGGCGGAGATGATCGGCCTGGCGACGCTGGTCGCGGGCGCCCTGGTGGCCTACTTCCTGGCGCGCCGGGTGATCGTGGTCGCGATCCGGCGCTGGGCGGTTCGCAGCGCCGCCACCTGGGACGACGCGCTGGTGGAGAACGACGTGTTCCTGCGGCTGGCCCACCTGGCGCCACCCGTGGTCATCTTCTACGGCGTCCAGCTCATCCCGGACATCCACGAGACCCTCTCGGTGCTGATCCAGCGGGTGGCGATCGCGACCATGGTGGTGGTGGCGGCGGCCTCCGCCGGCGCCCTGCTGACCGCGTTGAACCAGATCTACTCGCGGAATCCCGAGAACTGGAGCAAGCCCATCAAGGGCTATCTCCAGGTACTGAAGATCGTCTTCTACGTGGTCGCGGCGCTGCTGGTGGCGGCCAACCTGATGGACCGGTCGCCATGGGTGTTCCTGAGCGGCATCGGTGCGATGGCCGCGGTTCTGCTCCTGATCTTTCGCGACACCATCCTGGGGCTGGTCGCCAGCATCCAGCTCACCGGAAACGACATGGTCCACGTGGGCGACTGGATCGAGATGCCCCAGTACGGTGCCGACGGCGACGTGATCGACGTGGCCCTCCACACCGTCAAGGTGCAGAACTGGGACAAGACCATTACCACGATTCCCACTCACAAGCTGATCGAGACCTCCTTCAAGAACTGGCGAGGCATGTCCCGATCCGGCGGGCGACGGATCAAGCGCGCCATCCACTTCGACATGGGCAGCATCCGCTTCCTCGAGGAGGACGAGATCGAGCGTTTCGGCCGCTTCGCGCTCCTCAAGGACTACGTCGAGGCCAAGCGGAATGAGCTCACCGCGCACAACGCGGAGCCCGGTCGAGACGCGTCGATCAACGCCGACATCCGGCGCCTCACCAACATCGGCACCCTTCGGGCCTACATCAAGAGCTACCTCCGCAGTCATCCCAAGATCCACCAGGGGATGACGTTGTTGGTGCGCCAGCTCCAGCCCGGCAGCGAGGGATTGCCGATCGAGATCTACGCCTTCACCAACGACACCGCCTGGGCCACCTACGAGGAGATCCAGGCGGACATCTTCGACCACATCCTGGCGATCGCCCCGGAGTTCGGGCTGCGCTCCTACCAGCGCCCCTCCGGAGACGACCTGGCGCGCGTGGGGCAGTCGGAGTAAGTCCGCCGGACCGAATCGGCCGCAGCCGCTAGCCCGCCGGCTGTACAGGATTGCCCACGGCGATGGGCTCACCCACGCGAACATCGCGGTAGGCGGATCCGAACGTCGAGCGGAACTGGTCGAGGACCTCGTCGTCGCTGTCGTGCCCGCTGAGGCCGACCACGGCGAGGTTCAGATCTCGCAGCTCCGCGATGTTCTCCGAGACCTCCTCCGCGGTGAGGGGGCTGAACGGCCCGTTGCCGGAGCCGACCAGCTTCTGGATCGGCAGCCCGAGAACCACCGCGCGACCCTTGGGAACGGGGTAGTGCAATCCTCCGACCAGGCCGTGAATCGGCTCCGAGAAGACTGCCCGCGTCCGGCTGATCAGCTTGGGGACGGTCTGATGCCCGCACCCGACGATCAGGACGAGACCTCTTCCTGCCACGTTGACCACCAGCGCCTGTTCGTCCACCCGGCCGATGAAGAGGTGTCGCGGAATCGTGCCCGTCGTCGCGACGCCCGGAGCGATGACGGTGGGATCCTCCGCGTGCACGGGTGAGAGCCCGGGGTAGGTCATCGGCACGGGAGTGAAGGCGCGTTTGCTCCCGAGGTCGCGCTGCTCGTTGCCGAGCGAGAAGGTCTGACGCCGCGACCACTTCATCCCGCCCACGTGGTCGAGGTGGTTGTGCGAGATGACGATGGTGTCGAAGTCGTCCACGCCGATCCCGAGGGCCTGCATGTTGTGCAGCAGCGGAGACGGATCCTTCTTCCCGAGGTTCTCCCCCATATCGAAGAGGATGGTGCTGTGATCGGTCCGAACCAGATACGACACACCCGCCTCGGTCTGGAACTCCGGGCGGCTCGCGTGCCAGTCCACCAGGGGCAGGATCGTGAGGGAGGCGGTGCTCCCGAAGTCACCGATGGGACTCGGCCGGGTCTCCCTCCAGACCCGCTCCGCCTCCTCGATCCCTCGACTGAGGCGGACCTGGGCCACGGCGAACGCAACCCCCACTCCCAGTACGACGACCACCACGATCCCCAGCAGAACGCTCATGAGTGTTCTCCTCACGTCAACGGGCCGCCATCAGTTCGCGTAGTACTGGTCCTGCGAATCCAGGAGAGTCTCTTTCAGAATGGCGACGACCTCATCGACCTGCTCCTCGGTGATGATGAAGGGCGGAGTGATCATCAAGTGGTCGCCCCGACCCTGTTCGTCTTCCCAGTAGCCGGGATAGAAGAAGACGCCCTTCAGCAGACACTTGGTGAGGACGTCCATCTTGACCCTCTTCTCCTTTGGAAACGGCTCCTTGGAGCTCTTGTCCTTGACGAACTCGATCGCCCAGATCATCCCCTTGCCGCGAACGTCACCGACCATCGGCAGATCCGTGAGCTGGCGCAGGCTCTCTCCCAGGTATTTCCCCATCTGCTCCGCGCGCGCGATCATGTTCTCGTCTTCGACGATCCGCATCACCTCGTTGCCCACCGCGCACGAGATCGGATGGGACGAGAACGTGTACAGGTGCTGGAACTCGGCCGCCCGCTCCTGGAACAGCGCGATGTACTCGTCTTTGACCGCCATCCCCGCCAGCGGAGCGTAGGCGCTGCTCACTCCCTTGGCGAAGGTGGCGACGTCGGGGACGACGCCGAAACAGTCGAGCCCCATGTTCTTGCCCGTCCTTCCGAAGCCGGTGACCACCTCATCGGCGATGAAGACGACGTCGTACTTGTCGCAGGTCTCCCGAATGATGGGGAAATACTCGGGAGGAGGCACCAGCGCACCGCCGGCCGAAGCGGCAATCGGCTCGGCGATGAATGCGACCACGGTGTCGGGGCCCTCGGCGAGGATCCTCTCTTCCAGCTCCAGCGCGCAATCGATGTCGCAGCCCGGATACTCCTTGCCGAAGGGGCATCGGTAGCAGTAGCAGGCTTCGACCCGAGGGTTCTTCCACATCATCGGAACAAAGTCCCTCTGTCTCATCTTCACGTCGCCGATCGACAGCGTCAGCAAGGTCATCCCGTGGTAGCTCTGGTTCCGGGAGATGATCTTGTGCCTGGATTCCCGCCCGGAGAGCACCTGAAGCTGGCGGGCGAACTTGATGGCCGCCTCGTTCGCCTCCGACCCGCCCGAACAGAAGTACACGTTGCGCAGCTCTTCGGGCAGCAGCTTCTTGATCCGCTTGACCAGCTCGATCCTGGCCTCGGAAGCGAATACCGGCAGGACATAGGAGACATCTCGGAGCACCCGAGCGGCCGCCTCGGCAACCTCCTGCCGGCCGTATCCGATGGTAACGGCCATGGGCCCGCCCGAGGCGTCGATGATCCGATGCCCGGAGCTGGTGTGGAGATACACCCCCTCGGTTTTGGTGATGAGGATCGGGGGCACGCCGGGAAGCGGGAGGAACATGTGGTCGAGGACTTCCTGCATCTCCATGGTGCTCGCCTCCTTGACTCGGGCCACGCGATCGTCGTCGACGAAGTCGGAGGTGTCAACGGCGGCTGCTAGCGCGTCGTTCTCGCCAGCTCGGCGCCGGCGCGAACGGCCTCGAGGCTGCGCTCCGCGAGCTTCGGGACCTGAAACGATTCGATCGCGGCCGCGAGGGCCGCCGCCGCGAAGATTCCGCTGTCCTCGAGCAGCGCAGCGAGAGCCGCCATCGCCACGGCGGGTCTACCGACCCGTCTGCCCAGCGCGGCGAAGGGCAAGCGGCGCACCCGCGCCCGGGTCGCCGGAAGCTCCAAGGTCTCTTCCGCGTAGAGGGCGCAGGTGGCGGGGAGATCCTCGATCCTATTGCGGACGCGAGCCAGGCCGTCCTCCGAGAGCACGAGGAACAAGTCCGGGGAGTCGATGCCTGTGTAGTCGATGCGTTCGGGGCTGACGATGATCTCCGAGACGGAGTGGCCCGTCTGCACCGTGATCGGGTAGTCGTCCTTCTGGGTGGCGAAGAGGCCGGCGAAGATCGATCCCTCCGCGAAGAGAGTCGCCGTCGATCTGATCTTCTGTCCCGCGCTGCCCGCGATGACGATCCCGGTCTGCTTGGTGAGCGCGTGGGGATGCGAGCACTCGATCGGAGGCCTGGATCTCCTGACCGGCTCGGCCGCCGGGGAAGTCGCAGGACGATGAGCGCTGTACTCGGGGCGCGGCCGGTCCACCTGGAGGCCGAGCCCGAGACCGTATTCTTCGACCTGGGCGAGGAGATCGCGCTTCTTCCACTGGTTGCGCGGCATGTAGTAGGCGGTGCACAGCTCCCAGACGTCGACCATCGCAAAGCCGGGCTGCTGGATCGCGGTGGCGATGACTTCGGCGAGATCCCGGTCGAAGGCGGTGGCCCGGTAGACCCACGCCGCCCCGGCGGCCACCGCCACCCCGCAGAGATCCATCGGCCCTTCGATGTTCCCGCACGGGGTGGTGGAGGTGATGCCACCGGTGGGGGTCGTCACCGAGTGCTGTCCGCCGGTCATGCCGTAGTTGAAGTTGTTGGCCACGATGAGAGTGATGCCGATGTTGCGCCGCGCCACGTTCAGGAGGTGGGTGCCGCCGATGCCGCAGCCACCGTCGCCCTTGAGGGCGATCACCACGAGCTCGGGCCGCGCCAGCTTGAGACCGCAGGCGTAGGTGATCGAACGGCCGTGGAGACCGTGGAAGGCGCTGGTGGCGAAGTGCCTGTCGGAGAGCCCGATGCAGCCGATGTCGGTGACGATCACCACGTCCTTGGGATCGGGCTGCAGCTTCACCAGCGCCGCGTCGAGGGCCTTCACCAGCGTCTCGTGACCGCAGCCGGGACAGAAGGGCAGCGGTCCGACCGCGTCGGTCATGTAGGTGGTGATTCGGCTCGCGCTCACAGCAGGCCCCCTCGCTCCAGGATCTCTCCGGGAGAGAGCAGGGTCGTGTCCATCTTGCCCACGCCCACCACGTCCGCGTCGGGTGCCGCCAGCCGTTCGATCTCGACGAGATACTGCCCCAGGTTCATTTCGGGGACGACGATCTTCGATGCGCCCGCCATCGCCGACCGGATCGCCTGCTCCGGCACCGGCCATAGAGTCTGCAGCACCAGCGAGGAGACCTTCCGCCCGCGGGAACGCGCCTCTCGGATCGCCACCGCCGCGGACCTCGAGACGACGCCGTAGCTGACCACCAGCGTCTCCGCTCCCTCCTGGAGATCCTCCTTCACCAGGCTGATCTCCCGGGCGGCCTTCTCGATCTTCGCCGCGTAGTGGTCGATCATCTCCTGGATGACCTCCGGCTTCGTGGTCAGATAGCCGCTCTTGTCGTGCGTCGAGGTGGTGTAGCGCGCCACGTACTCACCGCCGAAGTCCGAGATCGCGGGGACCTCCTCCGGCTTGCAGAAGACGTGGGGCAGGTACTCGCTCCGGCCGGAGGGCACCCTCTCGCGCCCGAGCAGGGGCGGCAGGGAGACGGCGTCGAGGTCCACCGACTCCTTGGTCATGCCGATCTCCTTGTTGGTCAGGAGAACCACCGGTACGCGGTACCTCTCGGCATGGTTGAAGGCGATGTAGGTCAGCTGGTAGGCCTCGCCGACGGTGGCCGGGCTGAGAACGATGACCGGCAGCCCTCCGGAGGTCCCCCAGCGCGCGAACTGGACGTCGCCCTCGGCGCCCTGAGTGGCCGAACCGGTGGCGGGGCCCTGCCGCTGGACATCCACGATGACCATCGGCGTCTCTCCGATGATCGCCAGGCCGATGCTCTCGCTGTAGAGCGAGAGACCTGGCCCGCTGGTGGAGGTGAGCACCTTTCGACCGGCCATGGCCGCGCCGATGCAGAATCCCATCGACGCGATCTCGTCCTCGGCCTGGATGGCGATGCCGCCCGCCGCGGGGAGCAGTTCGAGCATGTAGCCGAGGATCGACGAGGCGGGAGTGATCGGATAGCTGGCGAAGAAGCTGCATCCCGCGCGCACGGCTCCCTGCGCGATCGCCTGGTTCCCTTCGATGAAAGAGAATCCCATGATGTGCTCCGATCAGCAGCGGAAAGTCTGCACGGAAATGGCGCCCGCGGACCTGCAACGGATTATAGAGTGCTTCTGGACGATGCGGGCTAGTATCTCCAGATGACGAAAGTGCTTCTGCTGGGTGCCGGGAACATCGGCGTCGCCATTGCGGACTTGCTTTCGACCTCCGGCGACTACGACGTCACCGTCGGCGACTGCAACGAATCCCAACTGGCGGAGATGCCGGAGCAGGTCCGCACCCGGCAGATGGATCTCACCAACCTGTCCTTGCTCAGGGAATCGATGCGCGGCATGGACGTCGTGGTCGGCGCCTGTCCCTTCTATCTGAGCATCCCGATCGCGGAGGCCGCGCGCGAGCTCTCGGTTCACTACTTCGATCTCACCGAAGACGTGAGCACCGCGCGTCGCGTGCGCGAGATCGCGACCGGCGCCGACACCGCGTTCATGCCCCAGTGCGGGCTGGCGCCGGGCTTCGTCTCCATCGCCGCCTCCGCCCTGGTGAAGCGCTTCGAGTCGCTTCGCCGCGTGCGCATGCGCGTCGGTGCCCTGCCCCTCTTTCCATCCAATGCGCTCAAGTACAACCTCACCTGGAGCACGGCGGGGCTGATCAACGAGTACTGCAACCCCTGCGAGGCGATCTACGACGGTGAGCTGCGCGAGGTCCTGCCCCTCGAGGGCTACGAGCAGTTCTCGCTCGACGGCGTGACCTATGAGGCGTTCAATACCTCGGGGGGGCTCGGTACGCTGTGCGAGACGCTGAAGGGCCGGGTCGACAACCTGAGCTACAAGACCATCCGCTACCCGGGTCACTGTGAGCTCGTCAGGTTCCTGTGCAACGACCTGCGTCTCGGCAAGAGGCGAGAGCTCTTCCGGGACGTGCTCGAGCATGCCGTCCCGGTGACGGAGCAGGACGTGGTGCTGATCTTCATCACCGCGAGCGGTGGCAAAGGGGGAAAGCTGGTCCAGGAGACCTACTCGAAGAAGGTCTATCACAAGAAGGTGGGGCACCTGCACCTGGCAGCGATCCAGATCACCACCGCCGCCGCCTTGTGCGCGGTCGTCGATCTGCAGCGCGATGGGAAGCTGCCGAAGAAGGGCTTCGTGAGACAGGAGGACGTGTCCCTCCCGGACTTCCTCGAAAACCGCTTCGGCAAGCACTACGGGTAGTCCGCGCGAAAGATCGAGCTCATGCGGCGCTCGGGATTCGTCCGGGCCAGGAGGGCAAGCGGTGGACATCGGTTCTCTGCGCGAGAAGCTGGGTTTGGAGGAGAGAAGCCTCGCCGGAGGCGACCTCGAGGTCACCACCCCGATCGACGGCAGCGTGATCGCATCCGTCGCCAGCACCCAACCGGACGAGGTCTCCGCGGCGTCGGATCGGGCTGGGGAAGCATTCGAGGCGTGGCGCTCGGTGCCCGCCCCGCGCCGCGGGGAGCTGATCCGCCGCTTCGGCGAGGTGCTGCGCGAGCACAAGGACGCCCTCGGCGAGCTGGTGACGATCGAGAGCGGCAAGATCCTGGAGGAGGGTCTCGGCGAGGTCCAGGAGATGATCGACATCTGCGACTTCGCCGTGGGTCTCTCCCGCCAGCTCTACGGGCTGACCATCGCCTCGGAGCGACCCGGTCACAGGATGCAGGAGGCCTGGCACCCGCTCGGCCCGGTGGGCGTGATCAGCGCCTTCAACTTCCCGGTCGCGGTCTGGTCCTGGAACTTCGCCATCGCCGTCGTCTGCGGCGACCCGGTGCTGTGGAAGCCCTCGGAGAAGACGCCGGTCACCGCGCTGGCCTGTCAGCGCCTCTTCGAAGAGGCAGCTCGGCGCTACGGCGAGGCGCCCGAAGCGCTCTCTCAGGTGCTCCAGGGCGGTCGCGAAGTGGGAGCCGCCCTGGTCTCGGATCTCGGGGTGCCGCTGATCAGCGCCACGGGTAGCTGCCGGATGGGACGCGCGGTCGCCCCGCGCGTGACGGAGCGCTTCGGGCGGTGCCTGCTGGAGCTGGGCGGCAACAACGCCATGATCGTGACCGGGAGCGCTGATCTCGACCTGGCGGTGCGCGCGATCCTCTTCAGCGCGATGGGCACCGCCGGCCAGCGCTGCACCACGCTTCGCCGTCTGATCGCGCACGAGGAGGTGTACGAAGAGCTGATGGATCGACTGCTGCGGGCGCACGCGGGGATTCGCGTCGGCAACCCGCTGGATCGCCAGACCCTGGTCGGTCCGTTGATCGACCGCCCGGCCTACCAGGGCATGCAGGCGGCCCTCGATCGGGCCCGTGCCGACGGCGGTCGGATCCACGGCGGGGAGCGGGTACTCGAGGAGACGCATCCGGAGGCCTACTACGCCGAGCCCGCCATCGTCCAGATGCCGGCGCAGACCGAGATCGTGCGGGAAGAGACCTTCGCTCCGATTCTCTACGCCATGCGCTACCGAGATCTGGGGGAGGCGATCACCTTGCACAACGACGTCGAGCAGGGGCTCTCCTCCTGCATCATGACCACCGATCTGCGCGAGGCGGAGACCTTCCTGTCGTCGGAGGGCAGCGACTGCGGCATCGCCAACGTCAACATCGGCCCGAGCGGCGCCGAGATCGGGGGTGCCTTCGGCGGCGAGAAGGCGACCGGAGGCGGCCGGGAAGCCGGCTCGGACTCCTGGAAGAGCTACATGCGCCGAGCCACCAACACCATCAACTTCAGTCGCGAGCTACCCCTCGCCCAGGGAATCCGCTTTGGCGAGCGGGGACGTTGAACGTTCAACAACGTCCCCGCGTCACTCGTGGCGGAGCGCGCGGCCGCCGCGGCGCTCCGTGTACTCGCCGCCGTCGATCGAGAGCACCCCGTTCACCAGCAGGTACTCGACGCCCTCGCTGTAGCGACCCGACTCCTCGAAGGTCGCCAGGTCGCGGAGGCGCTCGGACCGGAAGGCCACCACGTCGGCGTAGTAGCCAGCTTCCAGGCGCCCGCGCTGCGGGATCGCAAAGATCTCGGCTGGGAGCTCCGTCATGCTGCGCAGAGCGAAGGCGAGCGAGATCAGCTCCTCGTCGTAGACGTAACGGCGGATCTTGCGGGGAAAGGTCCCGTAGAGTCGCGGGTGTGCCCAGCGACCGATCAGCGGGAAGATCGCCAGCCCGTCGGACGCGGTGGCAACCCAGGGTCGCTGCATGAACGCACGGACGTCCGCTTCGTTCTGACTGAAGTAGATCCCCGAGCCGGACCACCAGCTGCAGGCGAGGTCAATCGTCACCTCCACCGGGTCTTCGCCCCGCTCGGCGGCGATCTCGGCGACGGTCTTTCCCTGGAGCCACCACTTGCCGGGGAAGATCGAGACCAGGAATTCCTCGGGCGGGGTGTCCTCGGTCAGGAAGGAGGCCACCGCCTCTCGCAGCTCCTCGCGCCCCGCTCCCTCGCAGTAGCGCGGCAGCACGTCCGAGCCGTCGCGCATCTCGGGCGGCACCGGCATGGCCAGCGTGGTGCTTCCGGCGGTGTAGGGGTACTGATCCGCCGTGACGCGGACCCCGCGCGCCCGGGTCGTACTCGAGGCCGGTGGTCATGCCCCAGGCTCCGGCCTGCATTCCGGCATCCAGGAGCTCCTTCATCCGCTCCATCTCCTCCGTCGTGGGGAGAGGATCCGCGCGATCGGCCTGGGCCTCGCCCATCACCTCCAGCCGAAGCTGTCCGTGCGGGACCAGGTGGATGACGTTGCTGCCGAAGGGCATCTCGTCGACGCGGTCCAGCCAGCCGCGAATCGCCTCGGGGTCCGCGAAGCCGCTTCCGCAATTGCCGGTGGCGATGGTGCTGACGCCCTGGAAGAGGAAGTTCAGATTGGAGTGCACCGATTCGGGAAGGGGCACCCAGCCTGCGGTGCGATACAGCTCGTCGGTGTGATTGTGGAGATCGATGAAGCCGGGTGCGACCACCAGGCCTGTTGCGTCGATCTCGCGCCGCGCGCTCCCGGCCACCTCGCCCACCGCCGCGATCCGGTCGCCCAGAATCGCCAGGTCTCCAGGGCCCTCCGCCGCCTGTCCACCCCGGTAGAGAGTCCCTCCGCGCAGCACCAGATCGTAGCTGGGCTCCGCGAGCGCGGGACCCGGCCCGAAAACGAGGAGAAGGAAAGCTCCCAGGCAGAGCAGCCGTGGTGCGGGAGCCAGGACCAGCCTTACGATCTTAGAGCGGGCAGCGCCGGGCATGCCGACAGGGTAGCGCCCTGACCGGGAAGCGCGGCGGCGGGGCGGGCTGGCGGATCGCGGGTAGTGCATGCTAGGAAGACGTCGATGCGCGAGCTGGAAACGCCCTCTGCCGAGCTCGACGTCGGCGACGACATCGCGACCATCCTCGCGTGGCACGCGAAAGAGAACCGCCTCCGACCCGCCGTGGTCGACGGGGACCAGCGGGTTCTCTGGGGTGAACACGTCACCCGCATCTACCAGCTCGCCAACGCGCTGATCGGGATCGGCCTCCAGAAGGGCGACCGGGTGGCGACGCTGGGGCGCAACCGCACCGAGTACCAGGAGGCCTTCCTCGGCACCCTGATCGCCGGCGGCTGCGCGGTGCCCCTGCCCACCATGGCCTCGCCCGAGGCGCTCCGGCTGATGCTGGAGGACTCCGGGGCGAAGGTGCTGATCGTGACGGCCGCCTATCGGGATGCCGTCGACTCCTTCGCCCGAGAGCTGCCCGCGATCGTCGATGGCGGCCTGCTCGGCTTCGACTTCGAGGAGGGTCCCTTCCGCGGCTACCACGCCTGGCGGGACGCGGCCTCGAGCGAGGCGCCGGGCGTGGCCATCGATGCGGAGGACGACTTCGACATCCTCTACAGCTCCGGCACCACCGGGGTGCCCAAGGGGATCCTCCACAGCCACCGGGTCCGGGTGGGGCTGGCCAAGGTCTTCAAGGCGTTCGCGTTCTCGACGGACGCGGTCAACATGGTGTCCACGCCTCTTTACTCGAACACCACCTTCACCACCTGGTTCCCCACCCTGTGGTGGGGCGGCGCCAACGTGCTGATGGCGAAGTTCGACGCACGCGAGTTCCTGCGGCTGGTCCAGGAGCACCGCGCGACCCACGCGATGCTGGTGCCGGTGCAATACGACCGGATCATGCGGCTCGCGGACTACGACGACTTCGACCACTCCTCGATGAAGTACAAGTTCTCGACCAGCGCACCGCTGCGCGAGGCTCTCAAGCGCCAGGTGGTGGAGCGCTTCGAGGGCGAGCTGGTGGAGTTCTACGGGCTGACCGAGGGTGGCGTCAGCTGCACACTCTTCGCCAACCACTTCCCGGACAAGCTGGGCTCGGTCGGCGTGCCGAGCGGCGGCGAGATCCGGATCATCGATGAACAGGGTGTGGAGCTGCCCCCGGGCCGGGTCGGCGAGATCGTGGGCCGCAACGGCGCGATGATGCGGGGCTACGTCAATCGTGAGCAGGCCACCGACGAGATGCTCTGGTACGACGAGAACGGGGTTCTCTTCTTCAAGACCGGAGACGTGGGCTATTTCGACGATGACGGCTTCCTGTATCTCAGCGACCGCAAGAAGGACGTGATCATCTCCGGCGGGTTCAACGTCTTCGCCACGGATCTGGAGATCGTCCTCGGGAAGCACGAGGCGGTGCAAGAGGTCGCGGTGATCGCCGTCCCCAGCGACCAGTGGGGAGAGACGCCGCTGGCCCTGGTGGTGCTGGAGCCCGGAGTCGATGCCGATGCCGAAGAGCTGCGCAGCTGGGCCAACCAGAGGCTGGGCAAGGGGCAGCGCATCGCCAAGCTGGAGTTCCGGGAGGATCTGCCCAAGAGCGACATCGGCAAGGTGCTCAAGCGCGAGCTGCGCGCTCCCTACTGGAGCGAAGGGGAGAAGTAGCGCCTGTAGTCCGAAGCGAACCCTGCGAGGGAGGAACACCTCTTGAAGCCGAAGTCGGAGACACTCCAGAAGCTCGCCGAGACAGCGGAGCGGCTGGGGAACTCCGCCACGCGCAGCTGGAAGGAGCAGGGGGGCCGGGTCATGGGCTACTTCTGCTCCGCGGTCCCGGAGGAGCTCTTCACCGCCGCGGGGTTCCTGCCGTTCCGGATCCGCGCCACGGGCAGCACCGGGACGGAGCTGTCGGATGCCCACTTCAGCAACCTGAACTGCAGCTTCGTGCGTCATTGCTTCAATGTGGCCCTGCTCGGGGAGTACGACTTCCTCGACGGGGTCGTCCTCATAAACAGCTGCGACAACCTCCGCCGCATTTACGATCACTGGAGGCGACAGCTCACGACGCCCTTCGTGCGGATCATGAGCTTTCCCAGGAAGACGGGACCGCCGCAGGTGGACTGGTACCAGAAGGAGCTCGCCGAGCTTCGCGACGCGGAGGGGATCGCCGATCATCGGGCGAGATTGATGGTACTCGGCAGCATCCTCGACGATCCCGAGTACCTGAGAGTGATCGAGAGCCAGGGCGGCCTGGTGGTCACCGACTCGACCTGCTTCGGCTCCAGGATCATGTGGAAGGACGTGCGCGATGAGGGAGAGGATCCGATCCACGCCCTCGCCCAGTACTACGTGGCGGACCGCCACTCCTGTCCCCGCACCTTCGGGGAGCACGAGCGCAGGGCCGAATTCGTCCGCGAGATGGTTCGGGAGTTCAAGGTAGACGGGGTGGTCGGCGAGCGGCTGAGCTTCTGCGACCAGTGGGGCTTCGCACAGTATTCGATCGAGAGCGACATGAAGGAGAATGGCACCCCCTATCTGCCCCTGGAGCGCGAGTACATACTGAGCGGCGTCGGCCAGCTCCGAACCAGGATCCAGGCCTTCCTGGAAACGCTGGGGAGATAGAGGGATGGGCGGAAACGGTCGGCACTTGGAGAGGACGATCGAGGAGATCGAGCAGTACGAGGGGTTCCAGAAGCTCCTCCAGTCCGCCCCGGACGAGATGAGCCATCTGCACCTCCCCCTGCTGGAGAACCGTATCGAGACCGCCAGGAGAACGCTGGAGTGTGTCGAGCAGGGCGAGCCCTTCATCGCCACCTGGTACAGCAACGCACCGGAGATCTGCACCGCCATGGATCTCCACTGGTACTGCCAGGTCGCCGGTGCCTTCATCTCAGCGGTGGAGAGCCCGCACACCATGGACGACCTGGAGGGGATGGACCAGCTTTCGGTTCCGGCCGACTGCTGCACGCTGCTCAGGATGGGGCTCTACTACGTGGATGCCGGACTCCTGCCCATCCCCACGGCGATCGTCGCCATGCTGGAGCCCTGTGACGGGATCACCAGCCTCCACGAGGCGATACGCACCAACAGTGAATGGCGCAACGTCCCCATGTTCGCCCCGGACCCTCCCTACTTCAGCGACGAGAGGAGCATCGAGTACTTTGCGGGCGAGCTGAGGGAGATGGTCGCCTTCCTCGAGGAGCAGACCGGGTGTAAGCTGGATATGGAGCGGCTCCGGGAGATCGTGGAGGAATCGAACCGGCAGTACGAGCTGTGGCTGGAGTACAACGAGCTTCGCCGGGCGAAACCCTGCCCGCACGGTCTGATCATGGGCATGGCGCCCTTTGCAGTGGCCCAGGGCACCCTCTGCGGGACGCCTCGCGCCACCGCCTGGTTCCGTGAGCTGGTCGCCGACGCAGAGAAACGGGTTCGCGAGAACAGGCCCGAAGTCGCCCAGCAGAAGATCCGACTGCTCTGGTACGACATCCATCCGGTCTGGTTCGGCGAGCTGACCCCGTGGCTGGAGGAGGAGTGGGGAGCCAACGTGATCCAGAGCATGTTTATGAACACCCCCTACACGCTGGTCGACACCTCGAGCGAGGACTCCCTCTGGAGGGGGCTGGCGAAGAGGAACTTGCTGGACACCCCGATGATCCGTCAGGCCCGAGGCACGGTGGAGAACTTCGTCCACGACATCGAGCGGAGCGTCAAGGACTTCAGCATCGACTGCGTGGTCTGGCCCGGCCACATGGGCCACAAGGATTCGGCCGCCTCCGTCTCCGTGATGAGAGAAGCATGCCGCGACGTCGGAGTTCCCTTCCTCCACATCGGTGTGGACCAGTTCGACCGCAGGTACACGCCGGTCGAAGAGATCAAGAACAGGATTTCGGAATTCTTCAGGGCGATGGGCTTGTAGCCTGCATTGCGTCGTGTCGGAAGACGCGACCCTCCTTCATCACGAAGTGGATCTTGCGTAGCGCGGTGACGTCCTCGAGCGGATTGTCGGGCATCGCCACGATGTCGGCGTAGTAGCCCTTGGCGATCCTGGCCCGCGTCGCTTCGAGGCCCAGCAGCTTCGCGCCGTTCACCGTCAGCATCCTGAGCAGGTAATCGTTCTCGACGCCCGCTTCGATGTAGGGATCGATATGCGCCAGGCTGAGGTCGCCGCGGGTTCGCCCGGGCCAGGAGTAGAAGACGTCGGATCCGAAGGCCATCTCCACTCCGATCCTGCGAGCGCGCCGGGTGCGGTCGATCACCGCCAGCCGATAGATCGGGTCCACCTCCCAGAGCTGTGCTGCCAGCTTGGTCAGATCGGTGCCCACCAGGACCACGCGGTTCTTCCTGGCCTTCTTCAGATTGGCGTCGGAGGCCACGAACCCGTGCTCGATGGACGCGACCCCGGCCGCGGCGGCATTGTAGAAGCCTTGCTCCGTCACGGCGTGTGCGGCCACCTTGAGGCCCGCCCGGCGCGCCTCTTCGACCACCAGCTCGATGTCCTCCACCGAGTAGAGGTACGGCTGGTCATCGACGACGATCTTGATCACCTTGGCGCCATAGTGGATGTTCTCGCGCACCGCCTTGATCAGCTCATCCCGGGTGTCGGCGAAGAGGTACTCGGGCTCGGCGAGATCCCTGCGCTCGGGCTGGAGCTGGAACTGCCCGCCGTAGGGCGCGATGATCCGTCCCGAGTTGACGATGGTGGGTCCGGGAACCACCCCCGCCTCGATCGCCCTGCGCAGATCGCTGTCGCCGTGGTTGCCGTTGTTTCCCAGGTCGCGAATCGTGGTGAATCCGTGCTCGAGCATCGAGCGGGCATTGGCGACGCCCTCGATCGCGCGGTACGCCGTGCTGTTCAAGAGACCCGCGACGAAATAGCTGCCGCCGTGCTCCTCCGAATCCATGGTGAGCAGCATGTGGGTGTGCGAGTCGATGAGGCCCGGCATGACGCTGGAGCTCGACAGGTCGATGACCGTCGCACCAGGGGGAATCGCGACCTCCGGTCCCACGCCCGTGATCCGAGAGCCCTCGATGAGGATGACTCGACCCGGGTGTGCGGTTCCGGTCTCCGGGTCCACCAGTGTTCCCGACCGGATCGCAGTGACCTGCGCCTGGCCGAAAGCCGCGGTGGCGACGAGAAGAAGTGAGGCAATGACGATCTGCAGACGGAGTGATGTCTTCAATGGTTCCTCTGGGTAATCCCTGGCTTCGCTCCAACGACCGGTTGGAGGGGCTCAGGGGATGACGGGCAGGATGAGATGTGAGGGATGTTCGCCGCCGGTGTAGATGGCGTTTCGGCCTCCGTACAGCTCCTTGGGTCGATCCTCCGGATGGTTGTGCAGGAAGAATCCCGAGCCGGCCTTGACGTTGAGGTGGAGGATGTCGTCCATGAGGAGATCGCGCACCCAACCCAGGACTCCCGGGCGGGGCCGAACGAAATCCTCGCCCTCGATCCTTAGAGCGATCGTGTAGCCCGCCGGCAGGACCACCTGGCCCGGCCAGATCTCCACGTCGACCTCGTAGACCTGATCCGGGACCAGCTTCTGCTCCTCGTCGTGGGTGTGATACGGCCGCCAGGGTCGGGACCTCGAAGGGTCCAGCTTGCGGTGTGAGGCGCGCAGCCAGCCCTGCGCGATCGGCGCGGCGGGCTCCGAGGCGCCCGGGAAGGTCACCTCGCTTCCGTCCGGCGCAAAGGCCTGGACCGTCGCGAAGAGGTCCATGTCCTCGGTGGACGAGGAGACGTAGAGCTTCGCCGCCATCGGCCCGGTCAGCTCGATCTCCTCGGGCAGCGGCGGCGTGGCGAAGAGGACGTGCTCCTCCATTGCCCGGTAGGAGACGCGCGCCCCCTCCGCGGGCGCGCGCTCGACCAGGGCGCTCGCTGACGCATCGAGGTAGAGGCTCCTCCACTCGGTGCGCGCCAGCGGCCACTCGTTCTCCTCGCGCCGCGTGATGGTCCCGTCGGCGTGGCGGATGTCGAGCAGCACCGGCGGGCGCTTCTCCCAGCCGTTGTCCACGCCCTTCAGGAAGTGGTCGTAGAACTCCTTCAGCAGCCCGATACCGGGCTGGGCATAGAACGGTGCGTTGTGATCGCCGGTGTGCACCTCCAGCCACTTCTGGGCGGATCCGGCCTTTCTGAATCCCTCGAAGTTGCCCCGGGGGTGGAGTCCGAAGCCGCCCCAGTTCGCACCCGAGAGCAGCGGCACGGCGATGTCCTCGAGCCGTGCGGTGCGCTCCCGGTAGTGGGGACCGTCGAGGGGGCGCTTCAGCGCTTCGGCTAACATGTCGACCCGGTTGCGCTCCAGCTCCTCGTCGGAGAGGGCAGTCGGGCCGCCCACCGGACCCCCGTCGTCCATGTCGCGGAAGTGGCTCCCCGCGTTGCCGTGCTGGATCGGATAGAGCTGGCGCTTGGCCCACTGGGTGGGGAAGACGTTGCTCAGGATGCCGCCGTGGCGCAGGACATCCCGGTAGGCATCGCGAGCACCCTCCCAGGGGGCGATGGCCGCCAGGTGCGGCGGGCGAAGCGCCGCCGCGTTCCACTGGTTCATGGCGTAGTAGGAGATCCCCGCGAGGCCTACCTTCCGATTGCTCCAAGGCTGGACTCCGGCCCACTCGATCGCATCGTAGAGATCCCGCATCTCGCGCGGCGAGAACGGATCGAGCGTGCCCGGTGACTTCCCCGACCCACGGGCGTCGACGCGGATCACCACGTAGCCATCCTGCACCCAGACTTCGGGATCCGGCGTCTCCCAGCTGTGGAAGTCGCAGCTCGATTGCTCACAGAGGCCGGGAACGGGCCGGATCGACTCCTCCCAGACCTCGGAGTTGAAGTCCCGCGTATGGATGTCCTTCCCGTAGACCGACATGGACATGAGCACGGGGTATTTCCCCTCCGCTGCGGGTCGGAAGACGTTGCACATCAGGTGCGCCCCGTCGTCGGTCGGAATCGGCAGGTTCTTCTCGAAGAGGACGCCCTCGCGGATCAGGGTGGGCTCCGCCGCCGTCCCGAGTGGAAGCGAAGCGGCGAGTGCCAGGCACGAGAGGACG
>CAZTOU010000028.1:0-14906 GCA_964615365.1 uncultured Spirochaetales bacterium | reverse complement strand
GGCACGAGAGGACGAGGGTCAGGGGGATCGCCTTCATCGGCTGCTTCCTTTCCTCCATCGGCTCGAGCGGATCATACACCTGGTCGCCGCTTCTGGCGTATGTTTCCGGGATGGACTCACTCCATCACCTCTACTACGGATGGCGCCGCCGGTCGGTGGGCCCGATCACAGTCCCGGCCGTGGCACTTCTGCTCCTGCTCGCGACTCCCGCGCTCGCAGAGCTCTCGGGCACGGTATTCGTCGACTCGAATGGCAACGGCGTTCGCGACGCGGGGGAGCCGCCGCACGTGAACGTGGCCGTGAGCAACGGCTTCGACGTGGTTCGCACCGACGCGGAAGGGCGCTACTCGCTGCCGCGGGGACCCCGCGGCTTCGTCTTCGTCACGCGGCCAGCCGGCTTCGAGTGCGCGAAGTGGTACCGGCGCGACGCCGGCGACTTCGCACTGACGCGGCGCTCGGCGAGGCAGGAGTTCTTCTTCGTGCACATGAGCGACCTCCACGTCTACGACCGGCCCAGTGATCTCGTCGAGGAGTTCGGTCTGGGCGATCCCTGGTGGGCGCCACCCCGGCTGGTGGCCTGGTTCACCCTCCGCAGGGTGAACCGGATGCTGGTACCGGAGTTCAGCATGGATCCCGTCGAGGACTTCCGCAGGGCGCTCGCGCCCTACCGGGAGGTGGAGGATCTCGGCGACACCGCGGTCTACCTCGCCTAT
This sequence comes from uncultured Spirochaetales bacterium, assembly GCA_964615365.1. Taxonomy (GTDB): domain Bacteria; phylum Myxococcota_A; class UBA9160; order UBA9160; family UBA6930; genus CAVXZE01. Next base: position 14,193 of record CAZTOU010000028.1, on the reverse strand, counting down.
CGGGAGGAGTTCCTGCGCGAGGGCAGCGAGCTCGGCGACGTACGAGGCCAGATCGAGGGGGCGCTGGCGGAGATCTCGGCGCTCTCCCCAACCTTCGTCCTGGCCACCGGCGACCTGGTGCTCGACGCGAACCGCCCACCGGCGGAGACTCTGGAAAGGCGGGTGGAGTTCTACCGGAGCGCTACGGCTGCGATGGGTGTTCCCGTCTACAGCACCATCGGCAATCACGAGCTCCGCGGCTGGAGCGGCGAGGGCGACTCCGAGCAGCAGAGCGAACGGGGCCTCGGTCTCTTCGAGGCCACCTTCGGCCCCACCTATTACAGCTTCGATCGCGGCGGCTTCCACTTCGTCGCCCTGGATACCCACCAACCCGATCCCGGCCAGGGCGACGTGTGGCAGTGGCCGTGGAACCGGATGCGGGATGAGGTGAAGGGCTGGCTGCGCCGCGACCTCGAGGCGCACCGGGACAAGGTGAAGGTCGTGCTCAACCACGAGCCCTTCTTCAGCGACCCGGACTGGTTCTTCGACGAAGAAGAGCTGGCGAAGTACGTGGTCTCCGACGAGGGCATCTTCGAAGAGCACGGCGTCGCCTACTCCATGAACGGACACGTCCATCGAAACGGCGTCGAGCGCGGAGAGCCGACCACCCACATCTCCACCGGCGCGCTGTTCGGATTCGGCTGGTACCTCCCGCCCGATCTCTATCCCCGCGGCTACCGCCTGTTCTACGCGCGAGAGGGCCAGCTCTACGCCGCGTGGAAGAACCTCGGCGAGCCGCTGCTGGGATTCATCCAACCGGTAGGGGATGAAGGCGTCCACGCGGCCAGCGCGACGCGGGTCGATCCCGAGGCGCTGGCGGGCCCCTTCGACCTGGTCGCCGTGGCGGCGGATGTGCAGGGGCCTTTCGCCGAGGTGAGCCTCGAGCTCGATGGCCGTCCCGTCTCCTTCGAGCGCTGGGGCGACTACTTCGTCCACGCCCGGATCGATCCGGCAGAGCTCGGGGGCGAGAGCGCGATGCTGACCCTCGCGGGGCAATGTCAGAGCGGCGAGACCTCGAGCGCCCGGCTATCGATCCGCGTCGCAGACTGACTCACTCACGCTGAACCACCGGCAGGGCGATGTGCGAGGGGTGCGCGGCATCCCGCAGCACCGTCCAGGTCGGCGGTCCCTCGCTCGGGATCAGCGCGAAGTGGTCCCGGTCCGCGCCGGCCAGCGCCAGCCGGATCGAGTGTCCCTTCCGGAAGAGATAGGAGGTCGGGAGCAGGTCGAAGACCAGCTCGGTCACCTCGCCCGGCGCCATCGGCCTCCCGTCCGCCCGCTCGAAGCTGTGGTGCGGAACCACCGTCGGGTAGGGAGGCGGCTTCTGGCTGAGCTTCCGGTGGAGGGCGCGCAGGACGCCCTCGGTCACGTAGGTGACGCCCCCGTTCTCGTCGACGTCCTCGAGGTAGGCGAGGAAGACACCGTCCTCGGTGGTCGACCGGACGTAGAGGTTCGCGACCGGATGACCCGTCACCTCCACGTCGTGCGTCAGCGGGGCGGAATCGTAGACCAGCAGCTTCGCGTCGGCCTCGGCGCGATCCGGATAGTGGACGGGCATTCCCATCAGCGAGTTCCAACGCGAGCGGTCACCGGTCCCGTGTCTGTAGTCGACCCGATACTCGTCTGATGCAGCCGCGGCGGACGGTGCCTCGGTGCTGAGCGCGCCCTCCCCGGCGAGGTGGTAGCGCGCGGTCTCGGCGGGAGGCGGCCAGCTCGGAGCCGCCTTCCAGGCGCCTTCGACCATCGTGTAGTAGTGGACCCGGGCGTCCTTCGGGAGACCCGTGGCCTCGCCCTTCAGATGGTGATCGAAGAACTTGAGCAGCTCGGCGACGTGATCGAACTCGGCGGGGGCGCCCTCCCCTCCGCGGAGCTGCTGGCGGCCGCCGTGGTTCCAGGGGCCGAGGATCAGCTTGTTGTCCTTCCCGGTGAGCCGGAGGTGGCGCTTGATGGCGGAGTGCTGGTACGCGCCGTCGAACCAGCCGCTCCAGCTGTAGATGGCGGTTCCCGAGGCGTCGACCTGGTCCGCGAATCGGTGGGGACTGAAGATGTCCAGCATCCGGCCGTCCTGATTGACGTCGTCGCGGAAGGTCACCTGCTGGGCGGTATCGTGAACGTCCCAGTTGGCGGCGTGGTCGACCACCGCTGCCTCGAGCAGATCCTCGCCTCCGTCCACCTCGACGGGCCGGACCCCGGCCACCAGGTAGTCGATCCACCAGCCGAAGATCTCGCTGACACTGGGAGGAAGCTCGTTCCGGTCCAGCATGCGGTTGTAGTCTCCCCAGGTCTCGGTGAACCAGGAGAGCGGCGCACCGCCGGGGAAGGCGACGTCCGTGTAGCCGTCGAAGAGGGAGAAGCGCGGCGCCACCGCCTTCACCGCCGGGTGCTGGTTCACCACCAGGAACTCCGCGGTGGTTCCCATGTACGAGGTGCCGTAGCTACCCACCATTCCACTCGACCAGGGCTGCGCGAGAATCCAATCGACGATCTCGGCACCGTCGCGGGTCTCGTCGGGCGACCAGGGGTAGGGCCGGTGGCCGAAGGAGGCACCGGAGCCACGCGCGTCGACGCTCACCCAGGCGTAGCCGCGGGTCACGAAGGCGTCGACGCTCTCCATGGTGGGGTCGGAGAAAAGGCGGAAGGGCCAGCGGAGCTTCCAGGCACGCCAGTAGCGTGTCTGCCACAGGATCGCCGGGATCCTCTCGCCCCGGGGCAGACCCTCGGGCAGGTAGAGGTCGATGGCGATCTTCACCCCGTCGCGCATGGTGAGGTAGCGGGAGGTGCGATCGACACCAGAGTAGGTCGGATCTCCCGCATCGTAGGGCGCGGGCTTCGCCACCGCGGCGTCCGTCGTCTCCGAGTCCGAGACGGCCCCGAGCACCATCGGGAGCGAGAGGGCGAAGGCCAGAGCGGCGAAGAGCGTCCGCCACCTGGCGACCCGCGTCGATTCGAAGTGCATCCGTATCATTTCCTCGCTCCCAGAAGCTTCGGGCGTCGTCATGACGCCGGCCGGTATCCTAGCCGAAAAGAGCTAGCCTCAATTCTCGAGAAAGGGGTGCGACGATGAAGCTGGCGGAGGCACTGCTGCACGCGCTCCGGGATCGCGGGGCGACGGAGGTCTTCGGGATTCCCGGCGACTTCGTGCTGCCCTTCTTCCGTGTGATGGAAGAGAGCGGGATCCTGCCGCTCTACACCCTGAGCCACGAGCCTGCGGTGGGCTTCGCCGCAGACGTCGCCGGCCGGGCCAACTGCAGGCTGGGCGTCGCCGCCGTGACCTACGGCGCGGGCGCGCTCAACATGGTGAACGCGACGGCCGGCGCGCTGGCGGAGAAGTCGCCGCTGGTGGTGATCTCGGGGGCGCCGGGCGCGGCCGAGCGCGCCGGCGAGCTGCACCTCCACCACCAGGGGAAGACCCTGGACTCGCAGCTCCGCATCTACCGCGAGCTGACCTGCGACCAGGCGGTTCTGGACGACCCCAAGCGCGCACCCGAGGAGATCGCCCGGGTCCTTCAGAGCTGCCAGGAACGGTCGCGTCCGGTCTACATCGAGCTCCCGCGCGACGCGGTCGAGGTCGAATGCGAACCGGTCGGGCCCGCGGCGCCCTCACCGGTCGACGCGGAGGTGGTGGCCGCCTGCGCCGAGGAGGTGCTCGCTGCGCTGGGAGAGGCCCGGTCGCCGGTGCTGGTGGTGGGCGTCGAGATCCGCCGCCACGGGATCGAGGACAAGGTGGCGGAGCTGGCCCGGGCGCTCGAGCTGCCGGTGGTCACGAGCTTCCTGGGCCGGGGGCTCCTGGCCGACGCGGAGATTCCGCCGGCGGGAACCTATCTGGGCATCGCCGGTGAGCCGGAGATCACGCGCCTGGTCGAGGAGTCGGACGCCCTCCTCCTCCTGGGGGTGATCCTCTCGGACAGCAATCTCGCCAGCTCGAGGCGACACATCGACCTGCGGCGCACCATCCAGGCTCTGGACCGGAGCGTGACCCTCGGCTTCCACACCTACGCCCCGGTGCCTCTCGAAGCGCTGGTGGACGCGCTGCTCCTGCGGGTGGAGGCACCGCCGCGCCTCGGGGCACCGCGACCGCCGATTCCCAAGGCGAGCTATCCCCGCGGCCTGCCGGCCGACGACGCTCCGCTCACTCCGGAGGACATCGCCTGCGCCGTCAACGACCTGATGGATCGCCACGGCGCGATGCCCATCGCCGCGGACGTCGGCGACTGCCTCTTCACGGCGATGCACATCGAGCACACCCACCTGACCGCACCAGGCTACTACGCCAGCATGGGCTACGGCGTCCCGGCGGGATTCGGGCTTCAGGCTGCGACGGGGGAGCGCCCCCTGGTCCTGCTCGGTGACGGGGCCTTCCAGATGACGGGCTTCGAGCTCGGCAACTGCCGCCGCTACGGGTGGGATCCAATCGTGATCGTCTTCAACAATCGCAGCTGGGAGATGCTGCGCGCCTTCCACCCCGACTCGCGCTTCAACGACCTGGACGACTGGCGGTTCGCGGAGCTGTCGAGTCTGCTCGGCGGCGAGGGAGAACGCGTCGAGACCCGCCGGGAGCTGGCGGCCGCGCTCGAGCGGGCGGCAACGACGCGGGGGCGATTCCGGCTGGTGGAGGCGATGCTCGAGCCGGGCCGGGTCTCGGAGACGCTGGCGCGCTACGTGGCCGCCGCCAAGCAGCACTCGGGTGGATGAGGCCCGAGTCGATGAGCGAGGCGGAATAGCCCCCGACTGTCGCGCGCTCGCTGCAGCTGTCATCCGATTCCTGCAGGGCGACCGCCGCGCAGGGGCTGCACTGTCTCCTCAGCTGCCGCCAGGCGGTACGGATCTTGCTCGACCCCGGCCCGGGAGGAGAGAGCGTGACTCCGACGCCGCCCACGACCGCAATCCGCCGCCACGACGTCGACTGGCTCCGGATCGGCGCCACCTACCTCCTCTTCGCCTTCCACATCGGCAAGATCTTCGACGTCGCGCCCTTCTTCCATCTGAAGAACGCCGAGCTCTCCGGGGGGATGGACTACTTCACGGGCTTCGTCCACCAGTGGCACATGCGGCTCTTCTTCTTGCTGGCGGGCTGGTCGCTCTTCGCCTCCCTCGCGAAGCGCAGCAAGCAGCGCTTCCTCACCGAGCGCACCCGGCGCATCCTGGTGCCCTTCGCAGCGGGATGCCTGCTCTTCGCCCCCTTCATGCGTTACGCGGAGGTACGAAACGGGGTCTTCTTCACGCCCGCCGGTGAGGCCTCGAGCGCCTTCGCGGGCGCGAGCTTCCTCGAGTTCCTGCCCCACTTCTTCACCCTCGAAGCCTTCAGCTGGGCCCACCTCTGGTTCCTGATCTACCTGTACGTCTTCACGCGCCTCTACCTGCCGCTCTTCCAGCGCCTGATCGAGCGAGGCGGCGAGCTGCGCGAGCTCTCCGCAGCCTGGGTGTACACCCCGATCCTTCCCCTGGCGTTGATCCAGGTCACCATGCGCGGACGCTGGCCGGGCGTGCAGAACCTCTACGACGACTGGGCGAACTTCCTCTTCTACAGCCTCTTCTTCATCGCCGGCTTCCTCCTGGCGCGCTACCCGGCGCTGGAGCGCGCGGCGCACCGGGAGTGGAAGCGCGCGGGTCTGCTCGGACTCGGCGCGTGCCTGGCGATGGAGCTGCCGTGGAATACGGTGCTGGAGCACCCGGAGTGGGCGACCCGCGCGCTCTCGGGAGCGGCGGCCTGGGGCTGCGTGCTGGGCCTGCTCGGCTTCGCCAGGCAGTACCTGAACGCGGGCGGCGCCGCGCTGCGCTACCTGCGCGAGTCCTCGCTTCCCATCTACATCCTCCACAGCCCGGCCATCGTGCTGGTCGGCTACTGGGCGATCCAGCTCGAAGCGGGCATCCCCGAGAAGTTCGCCCTGATCCTCGCCGGCTCGGTGAGCCTGGCGCTGATCGCCTACCACTTCGCCGTGCGCCGCTTCCGGCCGCTCCGCGTGCTCTTCGGGATGAGGGCTTAGCTGCGAAGCCCCCGCAGGAACTCGTCGATGGCGGCGTTCACCAGGTCGGGCTTCTCGGCGAAGACCATGTGGGTGCCACCGGGGATCACGACGGAGCGGGCGGTCGGGATCTTCTCCGCCAGGAAGTGGGAGTACTTCGGCGGTGTCATGGTGTCTTCGTCTCCGCACAGGGCCAGGTGGGGGAGGCGCAGCTCGCCCAGGCGGTCGATCACGTCGAAGGCGTCGCAGGCCCGCAGATCGTTCAGTGTCACCGCGGGTCCGTTCTGGTGGGCCCGCCGGAGGAGCACTTCGGCCAGCTCGGGCTCGACACGCGCGTGGCCGGTCTTCAGGAACGCGAGGAAGAGATCCGGCTTCTCGATGGTCTCCGCGAGCCCTTCGAGGAACATGGGGTGCACCCGGAGCCTGGCTCCACTCCCGACCAGGACGATTCCCTCGAGATCGCCGGGATGCTCGAGGGCGTAGAGCAGAGCGATCCCGCCTCCCAGAGAGTGCCCGACCAGAACCACCTCGCGGTGGTTCCTCTCCCGGATGTATTCCCGCAGCCAACGGGCGTAGCCTCCGATGCTGGCGCAGAGCTCGCCTTCCGGATGGCCCGGGAGATCGATGGCGTCGGCGTCTTCGAAGAACCGCACCTGATGGTGCCAGGACTCCTTGCAGCCGCCGGAGCCGTGCAGGAAGATCAGTGTCATTCTCGCCCCCCTCTCCTTCCCACCCCCTGCCGTGCCCTCGCCAGCCAGCGGCTTGAGCACCTCGATCGACCCTGTCTACTTTTCTTGCTAGCGACAAGACGAAAACCGGAAGCGGGCCACTATTATCCAATAACCTATTGTCAATGCAATGAAAATAATCCTTGTCAACGACAAGAAAATTGACCTAGAATCGGAGCGCCGAGGACGGTCTCGAGGGATCTTCAGTACGAGGAGACGCGATGGCAGATCCGGGCGCACGCGGTCTCAGACTCGACCGGCGCCACTTCCTCCGGCTCTCGGGAGTGACCGCAGCGGGCCTCGCGAGCGGTCTTCCCCTCTTCCACTTCCGCAGAGAGGCTCTCGCCGAGCAGCCTGGGGTGGGGGATCGGGTCGCCGTCCCACGCCGGCTCGCCGGCTGGGAGGATCTCTACCGGCAGCGCTGGACCTGGGACAGCGTGGGGAAGGGAAGCCACGGCTGGCTCAACTGCCGGAGCGGCTGCAACTGGGATCTCTACGTCAAGGACGGGATCGTGGTTCGCGAGGAGCAGACCGGGAGCTACGAGGCCTCCGAGTCCCGGCTTCCCGACTTCAATCCCCGCGGCTGCCAGAAGGGCGCCTGCTACACCGAGGTGATGTACGGGCCGAGCCGGCTCACCGTTCCGCTCAAGCGGGTGGGGGAGCGGGGCTCGGGCCGCTGGGAGCAGATCGGCTGGGACCAGGCGATCTGCGAGATCGGCGCGAAGCTGGTCGAGATCGCCGAGACCGACGGGGCCGACGCCATCGTCCACGACCTGGGACCGCACTTCGACGAGGGACCCACCACGGCGGCGCGCGCCCGCTTCTTCGGCATGATGGGAGCCGCGATCTCCGACGACTGGGCGGAGATCGGCGACCTGAACATGGGCGCGACGCTCACCTTCGGGTTCCCGCACGTGGGAGGCAGCTCCGACGAGTGGTTCCTCTCCGATTTCCTCGTGGTGTGGATGATGAACCCGTCGGTGACGCAGATGCCCGACGTCCACTATCTGAACGAGGCCCGCTACAACGGCTCGGAGGTGGTGGTCGTCGATCCACACTACACCGCCACCGCCATCCACGCGGACCAGTGGCTGCCGCTTCGCACCGGCACCGACGCAGCCCTCGGCCTGGCGACGGCGCGCCACATCTGGGAGAGCGGCCGCATCGACCTCCCCTACGTGCGCGAGCAGACCGACCTGCCCTTCCTGGTGCGCCTCGACACCGGGCGCTTCCTGCGCGAGTCGGACCTGCAGGCCGGCGGCCGGGACGACCTGCTCCACCTCTGGGACCCGGTCGCGAATCGCCCGGTTCCCGCGCCGGGATGTGAGGGGAACGAGGAGAATCCCAAGCTCGAGCTGGGCGAGCTCGAGCCTCCCATCGAGGGCCGCTTTCCCGTCGAGCTTCACGACGGCTCCGAGGTCGTGGTGGTCCCGGTCGGCTCACTTCTCCGGGAGCAGCTCGAGCCCTGGACCTTCGAGGAGACGGCGAGAGTGACCGGCCTGTCCGTCGGGGCGATCGCCCGCTTCGCCGAGGGCTTCGCCAATGCGAAGCGCCCCATGGTCCTCTCCAGCTGGGGATCGAACCGCTTCTTCTACTCCCACCAGATGAACCGCGCCAAGATCCTCTGCCTCTCGCTCAAGGGAGCCGTGGGCAGGGAGGGAGGCGGGTACCACTCCACCAGCTGGATTGGGCTGGACGGCTTCAGCCTCGCGATGGGAGGCGCGGACCGGACGGGCCTGCTGGGCCGGCTACAGCTCTTCACATCCGCGGAGCCGCGTTTCCTCTTCGGTCTGGTTCTCGACCAGCTCCGGGGACGCAAGAGCGCCCGCGAGTTCGAGTGGGAGCTATCGGCGCACAGCGAGGAGCGCAACCTCTGCGCCACCAACGCGGCCAGCATCAATCTGAGCTATCAGGGCGTGGGCGACGACCTGAACCGAGAGCAGGATGGCCTCTACCCCCGGCCCCTGCTGGCCTACGATCGGGAGGCCCGCGAGAAGGACTGGATGCCCCGTCTGCCCCGCGACGTCCAGCCCCGCGCCTGGGTGACGGGCGGAAACAACGTCCTGCGTCGCTCCAACCTCACCCACCGATCCCTCGAGCACCTGTGGCCCGCCCTCGAGCTGATCGTCGACGTGAACTTCAAGCTCGGCTTCACCGGGATGCACGCCGACTACCTGCTACCCGCCGCCGGCTACTACGAGAAGTCGGGCATCAAGTACCCGGTCTCCTACGTGCCCTACCTGCACTACTGCGATGCAGTCGTACCTCCGCTCGGCGAGTCCAAGGACGAGTGGGAGATCTTCTGGCTGCTGGCCCAGGAGGTGCAGCGGCTGGCCCGCGAGCGGGGAACGCCCGAGCTCGACGGCTGCGGGAAGCAGCCCGTGGATCTCCACTCCTTCGGCGAACGCTTCTCGTTTCACGGCGCGTTTGGACCCAAGGACGCCGAGGGCGTGGCGCAGCTCATCCTCGACGGGGGCACCGCGACCGAGGGAATGACGGTGGAGGGCCTCAAGCAGACCGGGATCGCCAAGTATCGGAGTCCCGGTGCCGCGGGCGGGCAGCCGCAGCTCTTTAACGACGACTGGAAGGGCGAGGGCGTGCTGCGCGCCTGCACCCACTTCACCGAAGGGAAGTGGCACTGGCCGACGCTCACCGGTCGCCAGCAGTTCTACATCGACCACCCCTGGTTCCTGGAGGCCGGAGAGGCGCTTCCCTCCCATCGCGAGAGCCCCAAGGCCGGCGGGGATCATCCCTTCCAGCTGATCTCGTGCCACGCGCGCTGGAGCGTCCACAGCGTCTGGCGCGACACCCCCATGATGCTTCGGCTGCAGCGGGGCGAGCCGGCCCTCTACCTGAACCCGCGCGACGCCGAGGAGCTGGCGATTCCCGACGGCGGTTGGGCGGAGCTCTTCAACCGGCACGGTCGCGTGCAGATGCGCATCAAGCACTCGACCATGGTGCGGCCGCGCGTCGCCTACTACTTCCACGCCTGGGAGCCCTACCAGTTCCCGGAGCACCGGAGCTACAAGTTCATCACGCCGGGGCTGATGAACCCGCTCCACTTCGCCGGCGGCGAAGGACACCTGGGCTGGCGCTTCCTCACCTACGAGCCGGGAACCCACGTGCAGGACACCCGCGTCGGGATCCGGCCCTGGAGTGCTCCCTCGTGAGCGCCGACGCGCGACAGGCCGAGGCTAGCCCCCCATCGAATCCAGGGCGCGCTCCAGGTCCTCGATGAGGTCGTCGGGGTTCTCGATCCCGACGCTGAAGCGGAAGATCCCGTCACCCATCTGGCTCCAGTACTTCATCTTCTTCTCCTCGCTGAGCTCGACCATGTCCTGGAAGAAGAAGACGGTCGGAAGGTAGTAGATGAGGCTCTGGTCGTGACCCAGCGATACGGCGTGGGTGATCACCTGGAGATTCTCGAGGAACTTGAAGTTCTCGAGCAGCTCGCAGTCGAGTGTGAAGTTCAGCATTCCCGAGAACTCGCTCATCTGCTTCTTGGCGACTTCGTGATGCGGGTGACTCGGGAGTCCCGGGTACCGCACCCGGGTCACCCGCGGGTGAGACTCGAGGAAGCGGGCGATTTGGAGCGCGTTGCGCGAGTGCTTCTCCATGCGCAGCGGCAGCGTCACGATGCCGCGCATGATCAGCCAGGCGTTGAAGGGACTGAGGCAGGCGCCGAGGTGGACCACCCCGTGCTCCCGCACCTCGGCGAGGAAATCGCGCCGTCCCAGCACCGCACCCCCCAGAGCGTCGCCGTGGCCGTTCAGGTACTTGGTGGCGCTGTGAATCACCACGTCGGCACCCAGCTCGAGCGGGCTCTGGGTGACCAGCCCCGACCAGGTGCTGTCGACGATGAGCGTGGCGCCTACGCCGTGGGCGATCTCCGAGATCTTCTGGATGTCGGTGATGGAGACCAGCGGGTTTCCCGGAGTCTCGATGTAGACGGCTTTGGTGTCGGGCCGGATCGCATCCTCGACCTCCTTGGGGTCGCAGCTATCCACGACACTGACGTCGACCCCGAAGCGCGGCAGGTGAAAGCTCGCCAGCTTCTGGGTCCCCGTGTAGCAGATCTCGGAAGCGACCAGATGGTCGCCGGCGGCGAGCAGGCTGAAGAGCGTGGCGGAAATCGCGCCCATCCCACTGGCGGTGACGACACAGTCTTCGCTTCCCTCGAGCGCCGCCAGGCGCTCCTCCAGGTGCCGGGGGGTGGCGCTGTGCTCCCGCGTGTAGTGGAACTTGTCCAGGTTGTCCCAGGAGAAGACCTCGAGCAGGCGCTCGACATCGGTGGGCAGTTCGTAGGAGTTGGCCATCTGAATGGGGCGCCGAATCGCTCGGGTCTCGGGGTCGGTCCCCTCGCCCGCGTGGACGCAGGAAGTCTCCAGACGCCAGCTTCCAGATCTCTCCGCCTTCATGTCACCTCTCCTCGTCTACCCGGGCCGCGGGAGATAGGAGTATAGAGCTTCCTCGGGGGCTCGATCATCGGGTATGCCCCGGGAGACGAGCCCGCCGCCCCGGGCCTTGACAGATCCTCTGCGAGCTATTATATGTATTATACAAATAATGTAGGATACATATTTATGAGCCCTTCCAGGAAGTTCCGCGAGACCCTGAGCCTCGCCTATCGGCGCGTGAATGCGCTCCAGCGCGGCGAGAAGCGGTGCTTCGGAGTCACCATGTCCCAGTGCGTGACCCTCGAGCTGCTGCTCCAGCAGGGGCCGATGACGGTTCGCGACATGGCGCGCAACCTGGGCCTCGACACCAGCACCATCACCCGGGTGGTCGACGTGCTGGTGCGGGATGGGATGGCGCGGCGCACCCGAGACGAGAAGCGGGACCGCCGGTTCGTGTTCGTTTCGCTCACCGCCCGAGGACGCGCCCTGGCGGAGAAACTGGAGCGCTGTGCCGACGACTACAGCGAGCGGATCCTGAAGCGGATCCCCACCGAAATGCGCGAGGACGTGATTCACACGCTGCGAGTGCTGATCGAGGCGATCGACGATCTCCCCGCGGCTTGCAGCTAGCGCCCGATGAGGAGGCCAGAAAGCCATGACTCTCGAGAAACGTTCCCAGGATCCCGAGCAGGTTCGCAAGATGGTGGAGGAGGGCTACGCGCGGGTGGCCGAGCGGGCCGCGGACCAGGCGCCGCCCCACGCCGAAGAACTCGGTCGCCGGATCGGCTATGACGAGGAGCAGCTCGCCGCGGTACCCGAGGGCGCCAATCTCGGGGTGGGATGCGGAAACCCGACCGCCATCGACGCCCTCCGCCCCGGCGAGACGGTGGTCGATCTCGGCTCCGGGGCGGGGATGGACGCCTTCCTGGCGGCCCGTCAGGTGGGTCCCACCGGGCGGGTGATCGGCGTCGACATGACCGACGCCATGCTCGAAAAGGCGCGGGAAAACGCCCGAAAGACCGGGTTGGACCACGTCGAGTTCCGCAAGGGGGAAATCGAGTCCCTGCCCATCGAGAGCGAGAGTGTCGATGCGATCATCTCGAACTGCGTGATCAACCTGTCTCCGGAGAAGGACCGCGTCTTCCGCGAGGCCTTCCGCGTACTCCGACCGGGCGGCCGGATGATGATCTCCGATCTGGTGCTGGAGCGACCGATTCCGTCCGAGATCATGAGCTCGGTCGAGGCCTACCTGGGCTGCGTCGGCGGCGCGAGCCTGCGCGCCGAGTACCTGGAGACGATCGCAAAGGCGGGCTTTCGCGAGGTACGGGTGGAGCGCGAGACCCGCTTCGCCGATGCCGTCTCCATCGACGATCCCCAGGTGCAAGAGGCCATGGAGCAGTTCGACGTCAGCATCGATCAGGTGAGGAGCTTCCTCGACTCCGTCTCCAGCCTCGCCGTCTCCGCCCGCAAGTAGAGGGCCGGGCCTCCTCCGTCGCGCTCACCTTGGCGGTCAGGCGACGTAGGCGGACTCGCTGTGCTCGCTCAGGTCCAGTCCCTCGGCCTCCCCGTCGTCGGAGGCTCGCAGATCGCCGAGGACGCTGCGTAGACCGAGCAGGATCACCCACGTGGCGGCGGGCGCGAAGACGGCCGTGAACCCGATGCTCTTGAGCTGGGTCCAGATCTGGGCGCCCCAGGAGACGCCCTCGGGAAGGGCGAAGTCGGCGATGAAGATCCCCGTGGCCAGGGCACCCCAGGTCCCGCCGATGCCGTGGACACCGAACACGTCGAGCGAATCGTCGTAGCCTGCGGCGGGCTTCAGCACGGTGACCGCGAGGTAGCAGAAGACCGCCGAGCCGAAGCCGACGGCGATGGCACCCATCGGGCTCACGAAGGCGCAAGCCGGCGTGATGGCGACGAGTCCGGCCACCGCAGCGGTGGCGGCACCCAGGACCGTGGGCTTCCCGCGATGGATCCACTCGATGAACACCCACCCCAGGACCGCAGTCGAGGTGGCGGTGCTGGTATTCAGGAAGGCGAGTCCGGCGGTTCCGTCCGCGGCGAGCTCGCTGCCCGCGTTGAATCCGAACCAGCCCACCCACAGCAGGGCCGCGCCGATCACGGTGAGGGGCAGGCTGTGAGGTGGCATGGGCACCGTGCGGTAGCCGCGGCGGGGGCCCAGGTAGATGGCGGCGACGAGCGCCGAGAAGCCGCTCGACATGTGCACCACCAGGCCGCCGGCGAAGTCCAGGGCTCCCATGCCGCCGATCCAGCCGCCCCCCCAGACCATGTGCGCCAGGGGGCAGTAGACGAGGATCAGCCAGATCGCCAGGAATGCCAGGTAGGGCCCGAAGCGCATCCGCTCGGCGAAGGCGCCGATCATGAGGGCAGGCGTGATGATGGCGAAGGTTCCCTGGAACATGACGAAGACGTACTCGGGGATGGTCCCCGACAGGGTGTCGGGCGTGATCCCCGAGAGCCCCAGCTTGCCAAGACCGCCGATCACGGCGTTGCCATCTCCGAAGGCCAGGCTGTACCCGACCAGGACCCAGAGCACGCCGGCCAGACCGGCGGCGATCAGGCACTGCATCAGGATGCTGAGCACGTTCTTGGAGCGAACCAGTCCACCGTAGAAGAGCGCCAGCCCTGGAATCGTCATCATCAGCACCAGGGCGGTGCTGGTCATCATCCAGGCGGTGTCGCCGGGGCTGAGTACGTCCTCCGCCCCGGCGCTCTGCGCCAGGAGAAGCGCGGGCATGGCCGCCGCGGTGGCCGCAGCGAGACGCCCGACACCGCCTAGTGAGGTGAATCGATATCCCATGAGCTCTACCCTTCTCTTCTTCCCTGCGAACCGGACTTCGCCGCACCCGTTCGAAGCGATGCTTGCCGCGACGGAAAGCAAGCTCCGTGCCAGAGGTGCTCTAGGGCGATCTCCGGGGATTTCGGACGGCCCGGGCTGAAATCAGCACGCCAATGCTCGAATCCTGAGCAGCCGGTGCCTGCGACGCGAGCAGACGGGGACGTTCCTTGCGTTCTTGCGTTTTCGGTACCCGAAAACGCAAGAACGCA
>CAZTOU010000027.1:0-61828 GCA_964615365.1 uncultured Spirochaetales bacterium | reverse complement strand
CGTTGCGGCCCTTGGGCCCGAGCGTCACGCGCACCGCATCGGAGAGCGCGTTCACACCCTTCAGGAGCTTGACTCGCGCGTCCTGATCGAACTTGATTTCCTTGGCCATCGGCTACTCCAGGATTCCGAGGACGTCGTCCTCGCGAATGATCAGATGTTCTTGCCCATCCAGGGTGACCTCGGTGCCGGAGTACTTGCTGAACAGCACGCGGTCACCCTTCTTCACGTCGAGTGGCTGGACCTTGCCGTCCTCGCTCACCTTCCCGCCGCCCACGGCGATCACCTTGCCCTCCTGGGGCTTCTCCTTCGCCGTGTCCGGGATGATGATCCCACCCTTGGTCTTCTCTTCTTCCTCGAGACGCTTGACCAGAATCCGGTCTTGAAGCGGACGGATCTTCATGAATCCGACACCTCCGATGAATGCGATGAGTTCTTGCGGATCGGCCGGCGTTGAAGGCACGGCCAATTAGCACTCGGACGGTCCGACTGCCAAAGCGAGCGCAATGTATCGCGGGTTTTCCTCCGGTCAACCCATTGACTTTCGCCACGGTTTCGCTGAAGCTCCCCAGCGGGCGAAGAAACGGCGAAGAGGCGACTTGGCACTCACCCGACGTCAGCGCGAGATCTACGACTTCATCCGCGACTACGTGTCCTCGCGGGGCTACTCCCCCAGTCTCGAAGAGATCGGGGCGCACTTCGGTCTCTCCTCGGTGGCCACGGTCCACAAGCACGTCCAGCACCTGGTGGAGAAGGGCTGGCTGCGCAAGGCCTGGAACCGCTCCCGCTCGGTCGAGCCGGTGGAATCCGATCCTACGGGCTACGTGACCTTGCCGCTATTGGGAACGGTCGCGGCCGGCGCGCCCATCGAGGCCATCGAGGTGGAGGAGCGGGTCGCGGTCCCGCGTGAGATGGTCCGGCGCCGACAGGAGAGCTTCGCCCTGCGGGTACGGGGCGACTCCATGATCGAGGAGCACATCTGCGACGGCGACACCATCGTGGTGGAGAGCCGAAGCGAGGCTCGCAACGGCGAGATGGTGGTGGCGCTGATCCGCGGCAGCGAGGCCACGCTCAAGAAGTTCTACCGGAAGGGCGCCAAGGTCGTGCTCGAGCCCGCCAACCAGGCGCTCCGGCCCATCGAGGTTCCCGCCCGAGAGGTCCAGATCCGCGGCGTGGTCCGCGGGCTCCTCCGCGGCTACTAGCCCGGTGAGATCGCTCGCATCCGAGCCGCGCGCTGCCGGCCGCGAGCGCTTCCGCTACTCTTGTTTCTCTTCAAAATCGGCGAGTTACGCAAGTGCTTCGGATTACTAGAGCAATCGAGTTCTCGGCCTCGCTCCGCTACCGCCGCGGGGATCTCTCCGAAGACGAGAATCGCCGACGTTTCGGCCCCAGAGCGTCGCACCACGGGCACAACTACCGGTTGGAGGTGACGGTCCGCGGGGAGCCGGATCCGGCCAGCGGGATGGTGATGGACCTGAAGGACCTGAACGATCTCCTGGAGCGGGAGGTCATGAGCCGCTTCGATCATCGGGACCTCAACGACGACACGCCCCACTTCGAGAAGCGGGTCCCGAGCCCCGAGAACCTCGCCAGCGTGATTGCCGAGATCCTGCGGGAGGCCCTGCCAGCGGGATCCTTCGATCGGCTTCGGCTGTATCAGGACCGGGATCTCTGGGTGGACGTGGTCGAGCCGTGATCGCTCTCTGCCGTCGCTACCAGTTCGCCGCCGCCCACGTTCTTCGGCAGCCCGCCTGGTCGGACGCCAAGAACGAGCGCGTCTACGGCAAGTGCGCCAACGCCCATGGGCACGGGCACGACTACGGACTCGAGGTGACCGTGACCGGGCCCGTGGATCCGGAGACCGGGTGGATCATCGAGCCGGAGCTCCTCGACGGGATCGTCCACCGCCGCGTCCTCGAACGATTCGACCACCGGATGCTGAACGAGGATCCCCTCTTCCGGGATGCGGTCCCGACCGCAGAGAACATCGCGGCGGCGGTGTACGGGCAGCTGGTGGCGGAGCTCGCCGGGCCGCCGGAAGTGAGGCTGCTACGCGTGCGCATCGTCGAGACGGAGCGAAACCACTTCGACTATGGGGAAATGCCATGAGTGACGCGACCACGAAGCCCGTGCCGAAATCCGAGATCGAGCGGATCTCGCACCCGGAGGCGGATCCGATCGCGCGCCTGGTGCGAGAGTTGCTCGCGGAGATCGGGGAGGACACCGGTCGCGACGGTCTCGAGCAGACCCCGGGCCGGGTGGCCAAGGCCTTCCGCTTCTTCACCCAGGGATATGGCCAGGATCCCCAGGAAATCCTGAACGAGGCGCTGTTCGACGTCTCCTACGACGAGATGGTGCTGGTGAAGGACATCGAGTTCTACAGCCTTTGCGAGCACCACCTGCTTCCCTTCTTCGGTCGGGCGCACGTCGCCTACATTCCCAACGGGAAGGTTCTGGGTCTCTCCAAAGTCGCCCGCCTGGTCGAGATCTTCGCCCGGCGGCTCCAGGTGCAGGAGCGCCTCACCGTGGAGGTCGCCGAGACCATCGAACGGGAGCTCGATCCCCGAGGGGTCGCCGTGGTGATCGAGGCCATCCACCTCTGCATGATGATGCGTGGAGTGCAGCAGCAGAACTCCTTCGCCATCACGAGCTCCCTCAGGGGCGTGTTCCGGACCGACTCGAAGACCCGCACCGAGTTCATGGAGCTGATCCGGCACCAGAAGCAGAGCTTCGCGTAGCCCGGGGGTGGGTCCGACCCCCCCCCGCCTCCCCAGGGTCCGCGATGCGGTCCGAGGCTCCGTCCCGAGATCTGACGGAGAGAGGATATGTCGCGCTGCGTCAAGCATTTTTCGTGTCTCGGCTCGGGGGTTCCGTGTAACGGCTTCTCGAGGCCGCCTCTTTTTCGTCAGATT
The DNA here is from genome assembly GCA_964615365.1 of uncultured Spirochaetales bacterium. Classification (GTDB taxonomy): domain Bacteria; phylum Myxococcota_A; class UBA9160; order UBA9160; family UBA6930; genus CAVXZE01. The sequence goes on along the minus strand of CAZTOU010000027.1, from coordinate 58,919 downwards.
CCGGGAAAAAAAGCCTTGGCAAAGCCTCGAAAGCGGCATATCCTCCGCCCCGATTGTGGGTTACGGCGCTTTCGGCCATGGCCCCTTGCAGGCTGGAGTAGTTCTAGGCAGTTGATGCAGCATTGATGCTTGGGTGCTGCGTCGCGTCGCAAGCGAAGGCCCCATCCGGGGCAAGGCCTTCCGCGTGAAAGTGGGGTGACGCGGAGAGCCAGCCCACGGAGGACTCGGGCCGGTCGGCTGACAGGTCGAGTCGGGTGACTTCGTTGCGGCGGCGATAAGCATGCTGGTCTGCTCCAACCGACGAGACGCCCCCTCGGTGTCATCCGCAGAGCGGGTCACCGTTGTAAGCCCAAACAGAGGAAATCAGGCTCCGGCTTCCTGCCGCCAAATGCAGCGGGAAGAGCGGTCGATCCAAGCGCAGAAGCGCAGGATGGACACCCCGGGGGTGAGCAGCGAACTGCGCCGGTGCAGTCGAGAGGACTTCCCGCACCGACGTCGTCGCGAAGTTGGCCCGTACCGGACGGGACCAGCGGAGAGGGCCGGCAGGCCTGTGAATCGGAGGAGCAGAGGGTGAGTTCCAGAAGAGAACCCTCAAGAGCAAAGAAGAGCCGCGATACCTGGCGGCGCCTGGGTGACCGGAGCGAGCTGGGTACGGCAACCGACCGACGGGTGGTCACCAATCCGCGCAAAATCGGTGGCGTGACCGTCGACCCGCGGCGGCTGAACACCACGGGCGAGAGCCAGCGCTCGAGTGAGCGGGGCGCGCTGGTGTCCTACTTCCGCGACATCGCGGACATCCCCACCCTCGGAAAGGAAAACGAGGTTCTCCTCGCCAAGGAGATCGAGGCCGCAACGCTTGCCTTCCGCGAAGGCATGATGAGCGTTCCCTGGATGGCGAAGGAGTCCGTGAGGATCTGGCAGGGGCTCAAGGCCGAGAATCGCGCTACCGGCAAGATGTGCGAGTCCTTCGGCAGCGGCTCGCCCGAGGGCGAGGACCTGGGAGCGCGCATCGATTCCATCCTCGGCAAGATCGAGGCCCTGTGGCGCAAGCGCGAGACGGCGCTCCAGGCCGGCAAGCGCGATGTGGTCGCGAAGCTCGAGCGACGCATGGCCCGCCTGACCAAGGAGGCGGATCTCTCCATGCAGCTCTTTGCGCGCATGCGCCGCAGCTTGCTCGAATACCGAAAGCGCATCGCCCGCGGAGCGCGCAAGATCGCCGCCCTCGAGTCGCCGCGGCGCGCACCCCGGACCATCGAGGGCCGCAAGAAGCGCGCGGCCGAGCTGGCCAAGTGGCGCGCGAGCCAGGCCGAGCTCGAGGTGGAGATCGGTCTCCCGACGCGAGTCTTCCTCGATCTGATCGGGGACATCGAGGACGAGTGGGACCGCCTCACCGAGGTGAAGAACCTGTTCGTCCAGCACAACCTGAAGCTGGTGGTGGCCATCGCCAAGGACTTCAGGAACATGGGCATTCCCTTCCAGGACCTGATTCAGGAGGGGAACATCGGGCTGATCCGCGCGGTCGAGAAGTTCGAGTATCACCGCGGTCACAAGTTCTCGACCTACGCCGTCTGGTGGATCCGCCAGGCGCTGATCCGGGCGATCCAGAACCACAGCCGGACCATCCGGATCCCCAGCCACGTGCACGACACGCTGCTCAAGTACTACCGGGCCTACAACGCCCTAGAGAAGAAGCTCGGGCGCGACCCGACCACCCGCGAGATCGCCGAGACGATGGACATCGAGGTCGAGCGGGCGGAACAGCTCCAGCGGATGGTGCGCGAGCCCGTCAGTCTCGAGAAGGATGTTCCGGGCACCGATTCCAAGAAGGTGAAGGACATCGTCGCGGACCAGAACTCGATCTCGCCGGTGAGCGGGCTCGACCACGCGCGTCTCGAGCGCGCCTCCGACGACTCCATCGCCCAGCTCTGCGAGCGCGAGCGCAACATTCTGCGCTGGAGGTTCGGGCTGAAGGGCGAGCGCGAGCACACCCTGGAGGAGATCGGCGGCAAGCTCGATCTGTCGCGGGAGCGGGTACGCCAGCTCGAGGCCCGCGCGCTGGCCAAGCTGCGCAACTCCGAGAGCCGAGATCGCCTCGAGGCCTTCGTCTTCGAGTGGGAGGCCGGAGCCGCAGCGCCTTAGCGGGCTACCGCTACCTCTCCAGCGCCTTCAGGCTGTAGAACAGCTTGCCGCGCTCGGTCAGGGCGTCCTGGCGAGCCGTGATCCAGGCCTGCTCGAGCTGCATCCTCCTCTCGGCGAGCAGGCGCTCGCGCTCCTCCTCGACCAGAGGCTCGATCTCCTCGGCGAGAGGTTCGGTGCGCTCCAGGAGCTGGATCAGCACGAACTTGTCGCCCCGGACCTCGAAGATCTCGGGGCTGCTGGGATGCTCCTCGGTGAGGGCAAAGGCCGCGGTCACCAGCTCCGGTGCGGCGCCCAGGCCGGGCACCTGTCCATCCGGGCGATGCTGGATCGGCTCGGTCCGCTCGATCGAGAGCATGGACTCCCGGGCCGCCTCCAGGAGCGATCGACCCTCGCGGATCTCGCCGGCCAGCTCCTCGGCCCGCTCGCGGGCCACCGCGAGCGCATCGTCCCGCCCCACCAGGTCGCGGGCGATCTCGTCCCGGACCTCCTCGAAGGGCACCACCATGGCGGCCCGCTTCTCCTCCGCGCGGATCAGATGGAGTCCGTGAGTGGTGCGGATCACCTCGCTGATCGTTCCGGGCTCGAGGGAGAAGGCAGCCTCCTCGAAGGGCGGCACCATCCGACCGCGCGAGAAGAACCCCAGATCGCCACCCTGCATTTGGGAGCCGGGGTCCTCGCTCGACTCGAGGGCTACGTCGGCGAAGTTGGCCCCGCCCTGGATGAGCTCCACGATCTCGTCCATCCGCTTCCGGGCCGCCGTTTCTGCCGCCTCGTCGGCGTCCTCGGGCAGCCGGACCAGGATGTGCCGGGCCCGAACCTCCTCGGGGCGGTTGTACTCCTCGGATCGCTCGTCGTAGGTCTTCCGCACTCGCTCGGAGTCGGTGGCCAGAAAGGCCTCCAGCCGGGCGTCGGAGACCTCCAGATCCTCGGGCGGCTCGCTCCCGTCGAAGCGGACGAAGGCGATGCTCACCCTCCGTCGAGGATGGCGTAGCGACTCCCGCGCCTCGCTATCGGAGACCGCCACGCTCTCCGATATCAGACGGCCGATCTTCTGAACCAGGAGCTCGTCGCGCAGTGCCTCCTGGAAGCGCCTCACGCTCCCGAAGTTCCGCTCGGCGTGGTCGGTGACCGCGACCTGGTTCAGCTGACCCGAGTCGTCCACCGCACCGGGGATTCGCTTCAGGTAGTTGCGGATCTCTTCGTCGCTGACTCGGAGACCCAGGTCCTCGGCCGCGTTGGCCAGAAGCGCGAGTCGCATCAGCATGGTGGCCGCCATCTGGTCGAGGAAATCGGCGGCGCCGGCCGCGTCGAAGTCGTCTCCCAGCATTCGGCGGTACTCGGCTTCCTGGCGCTCGCGAACGCGGTACACGTCGCGCGCCGTGAATCGGCGGCCGTCGACCTCCACCACCGAGTCGACTCCGGGTCCGCCCCGAAAGCCTCCGCCGATCCCCAGATAGAGCACGAAGACGGCTCCCACACCCACGATCACCAACCACATGAGCCACCGCGAGCGCTCGCGCATGGTACGGAGCATCCGATCTGCCTCCAGTGAGGTGAATGAGCCCCTCCGGATCTCGGCCTCCGCCCGGAGCCGAGGAGCCGGGGACAGGCGGGCAGGGTACGGCCGGCCCTCCGATCCGGCAAGCGAATCGCGCCGATTGGAGGTTTCTTGCTTGATCGCTTCCCGCGGGGCTGATAGCATCCCCGGTGGCGTCGACACCAGGCTAAAGATTTTGTGAAATCGAGTACTTAGCGGGTTGTTTGCGCCGTTGTGGAAGGCCGTCACGCTAGACTGGGAGGGGACCTGGGGCGGGCGGCGCCAGGGCCCGCGCAAAGGAGTCCACGTGCCTCTGAAGCGAATCCTCGGATGGTTCTCGAGTGATCTCGCCATCGACCTCGGTACCGCCAACACTCTCGTGTTCGCGAAGGGCAAGGGCATCGTTGTCTCGGAGCCGAGCGTCGTTGCCGTCGTCAAGGACGGACGCGGACCCGACAAGGTGCGCGCCGTCGGCGAGGAAGCGAAAGCGATGCTCGGCAGGACGCCGGGCAACATCGTCGCGATTCGTCCGATGAAGGACGGGGTGATCGCGGACTTCGAGGTCACCGAGGCGATGCTTCGGCACTTCATCGAGCGCGTCCACAATCGCTCCTCGAATCTGGTTCGTCCGCGCATCGTGATCGCGGTGCCGTCGGGAATCACGTCGGTGGAGCAACGCGCGGTGAAGGAGTCCGCGCTCTCCGCCGGAGCGCGCGAGGTCTACCTGATCGAGGAGCCGATGGCGGCGGCGATCGGCGCCGGACTGCCCGTGACGGAGCCCTCCGGCAACATGATCGTCGACATCGGCGGCGGTACCACGGAGGTCGCCGTGATCTCCTTGTCCGGCGTGGTGTACGCCAACTCCGCGCGCGTCGGCGGCAACAAGATGGACGAGGCGATCATCAACTACGTCAAGCGCAAGTACAACCTGCTGGTCGGGGAGCGGACCGCAGAGCGCATCAAGATCGCCATCGGGACCGCCTTCTCCACCGAGGATCTCAAGACCATGGAGGTCAAGGGCCGCGACCTGGTGGCAGGGGTGCCGAAGACGCTCGAGATCAAGTCCGACGAGGTCAGGGAGGCCCTGCAGGAGCCCGTCAACGCCGTCGTCGAGAGCGTCAAGGTGGCCCTGGAGCGCACTCCTCCCGAGCTCGCCGCGGACATCGTGGACAAGGGCATCGTGATGGTGGGGGGTGGTGCCCTGCTTTCCAATCTGGACATTCTTCTCCGCGAGACGACCGGTCTGCCGGTCATGCTGGCGGAAGACCCGCTCACCGCGGTGGCGCTCGGCACCGGTCGCTGTCTGGACGAGCTGCGCCTGCTCAGGGAAGTCACGATTCGAACTTAACTTCGCCCCGCCGGCGCGGAGGTCATGCGCGACTTTCTCCGTCGGATTCGTCTCCCGATCATCTTCACCGCGTTGCTGCTCTTGACGACCACTTTGATGGTGGTCGATCGGCGCACCGTGCGGGAGGGAGGGAGCGATCACTCCTGGCTCTCGGGCGTGCTCATCGAGATCGCAGCCCCGATCCAGAAGCTGATCCGGCGGCCCGTGTACATCCTCGGCGAGACCTGGACCGACTACATCGCTCTGGTCGACCTCCGTCGCCAGAACGAGGCGCTGCGCGCGCGCGTGGCGACCCTGGAGGAGGAGAACCTGCAGTTCCGCGAGGCGCTGGTGGCCAGCGGAAACCTGGAGCGGATCGTGCAGATGCGGGAGCACTTCGAGGTGCCCCTGCTTCCCAGCGAGGTGGTGGGGCAGGACATCTCCCCCTGGTTCCAGTCCATTCTCCTGGACCGGGGCCGCAGCCACGACGTGCTCTCCGGGATGCCGGTGGTCTCCGATCACGGCGTGGTGGGGCTGGTGACGGCGACCTCTCCCCACGCTTCGCGGGCGATGATGCTGCTCGACCGGCAGAGCGCGGTCGATGCCATCGTGCAGCGCAGCCGCGCCCGGGGGATCGTTCGGGGAAGGGGCGCCGGAGAGCTCGAGTTCGTCTTCATGGTTCGGGGCGACGACGTGCAGTCGGACGACGTGGTGATCACCTCAGGGATGGGAGGCGTCTATCCGAAAGGGCTCCGCATCGGCACCATCGTGGCGGTGCAGACCGAGGAGAAGCGCTTGCTGCACACCGGCTCGGTACAACCGTCGGTCGACTTCGGGCGTCTCGAGCAGGTCTTCATCATGCTCCAGCGGGCGCCGACCATGGACCTTCTCTACGCGGGCGAGGGTGACGCGTTCGGCCGGGAAGGTGACTCGGCGGAGGCGAAGTCGTCCCCGTGAAGTCGATGCTCGCGATCCTCGCCCTCGGCGTCCTCGGGCTGATCGTGGAGAGCGCCCTCCTGAACCTCCTTCCCGCCCGCCTCGTCCCGGATCTCGGTCTCCTGATTCCCGTCGTGGGCATCCTCGCGCTGCCTCCCGTCGAGGGCCTGCTGCTGGCCGCGGCGCTCGGCCTCAGCGCGGGCATGTTCTCGAACGCGCTGCTCGGCCAGCACGCACTGATCCGGATCGTCGAGTTCGTGGTGATCCGCGTCCTGAATGCCCAGCTCGATCTCAAGCGGGCCCTGCCCCTGGCGGTCTTCGCCTTTGCCATCACCATCTTCGACGCTGCGGGTCTCCTCGGAATCACGCGATTCTTCTTTGCTGAGTCGTCCCTTCCCCTCCGCGAGACCGGCGACCTGTTGATCCGCGCCGGAGTGAACGGAGCGGTCGCGCCGCTGCTCGCCGGGCCCCTGCGCAGGATCGTCGAGCGCTTTGCCGAGAGGGATGCCCGTCGCAGCCGGGAGGTCCGGCTCGATACCCGGAGGCCGATGCTTTGATGGCGGGTCAGCTCGGCAGATCCGACCAGCCCATCGCCGGTCGGCTGCGCCTGATCGGCGCGGGCATCGTCGTGTTCATCGCGATCTTCGTCTTGCGTCTCTTCCAGCTCCAGATCCTCGAGGGTGAGGCCTTCCGCAGGCGCTCCGAGCAGAACTCGGTGCGCACCATCCGCCTCGAGGCGCCGCGAGGCGACATCCTGGACCGCGAGGGCCGGGTTCTCGCCACCACGCGACCCGCCTACGAGCTGCAGGTGATCCCGAATGGCCTCCGCAAGCCGGAGACCACCTTCGCTGCGCTCGGCCAGCTGCTCGGAACCGAACCCGCCCGGCTCGAGGAGCAGGTGGGGACGCGCAAGGGCGCGGAGCGATTCCAGCCGGTTCGCCTGGTCGACGATCTCGACTTCGATCGCCTGGCCAGGGTGGAGACCCACCGCTACGCGCTCCCCGGCGTCGTCACCGACGTCCAGCCGCGACGGCACTACGTGGAGGGTGCTCTGGCGGCCCACCTGATGGGGCAGATCGGTGAGATCGACGGAGATCAGCTTCGGGAGCGGACTCGCGCGGGCTACCGGCCCGGCGACATCATCGGACAGGCGGGTCTCGAGGCGCGCCTCGAGAGTCACCTCCGTGGTCGCGCCGGCGGGCGGAACGTCGTCGTCGACGTGGCGGGCCGCGAGGTCGAGGAGTTGGACGTGGTGGAGGCGGTCCCCGGCGGCAAGGCCGTGCTGACCCTGGATCTCGATCTCCAGCGGGAGGCCGAGGCCGCCTTCCTGGACGTTCCCGAGGGTGAGCCAGCTCGGATGGGCGCGGCGGTGGCCATCGACGTCAGGACCGGCGACGTGCTGGTGATGCTCTCGCGCCCCTCCTACGACCCCAACGCGTTCGCCGGGGGCATCGACGGCGAGACCTGGAACGCGCTCGTCGGCGACGAGTGGGAGCCGCTCCAGAACCGCGCGATCCAGAATCACTACCCGCCCGGCTCGACTCACAAGCCGATCCTGGCGGCGGCGCTACTCGCCGACGGGATCGTGACCCCCGAGACCCGCGTCTACTGCCCCGGCTACTTTCGACACGGAAGGCGCACCTATCGCTGCTGGAAGCGGGGTGGGCACGGCTCGGTCAACATGCACGAGGCGATCAAGCAATCCTGTGACGTCTACTTCTACACCAACGGTGTGAAGCTGGGGATCGACCGTCTGGCGCGCCACGCCAGGGCGTTCGGTCTCGGGCACCGTACCGGGATCCGCCTCTCCGGCGAGGCGCCGGGCCTGGTCCCGAGCACCGAGTGGAAGAAGCGGCGCTTCGGGGTGGTCTGGTATCCGGGAGAGACGGTCTCCGCCTCGATCGGCCAGGGATTCAACCTGTACACCCCGCTTCAGCTGGCGGTTGCCTACGCGGCCCTGGCCAACGGCGGCAAAGTGCTCCAGCCGCGGTTGCTGCTGCGCCTCGAGGCACAGGACGGGACGGTGGAGAAGGAGTTCCCGCCCGAAGTCCGGAGCCAGGTCGGCATCTCGCCCCAACACCTCGCGGTGGTGCGCCGCGGCCTCGCGGCCGTCGTCGAGGAGCCGGGGGGAACCGGGCGCCGGGCCCGGGTACCGGGCGTCAGGGTGGCGGGGAAGACGGGCACGGCACAGGTGGTGGGCCTCGGACATACGGAGGGGATGGAGGAGCAGGAGATCCCGATTCGTCGTCGCGATCACGGATGGTTCGGGGCCTATGCCCCGGTCGACGAGCCCGAGATCGCCGTGGCCGTCTTCGTCGAGCACGGGCTCCACGGCGCGAGCGCCGCGGCTCCCGTCGCCCAGCGGATCCTCGCCCGCTATTTCGAGAAGAAGGAGGAGAGGGCCGCGGCCGTCGCTCGCTCGGAGATCGCATCGGGGGATTCCGTTGTTCTCGATTGACCGGCGCTCACTCCAGAAGTTCGACTGGCTGCTGCTTCTCCTGACGCTGCTGCTGGTGGGAATCGGGCTCGTGAACCTGCTCTCCGCCACCCAGGCCGGCACCGAAGGGGGGCTTCCCTCGGAGTTTCGTCGCCAGCTCATCGCACTCGTGCTGGCCTCGGTCGGTCTGACCGCCGCACTGCTGATCGACTACCGGCGCACGGAGCGGCTGGCGATGCCGTTCTACCTGGCGACCCTGCTGCTCTGTGCTTCGACCCTGGTCTTCGCCCCGGTGGTTCGGGGGAGCCGCTCCTGGCTGCTCTGGGGACCACTCAGCCTCCAGCCGGCGGAGCTCGCCAAGGTGGGGCTGGTGCTGGCACTGGCCCGGCATTTCCAGCGCAACCCGGTGAGCGAAATCCGGCGGCTCCGGGATCTCCTGGTGCCCGGCCTGATCGTCGCCGCCCCGGCGGGCATCATCTTCGCCCAGGGCGACATGGGCGTCGCGGTGCTCACGGTGCTGATCGCCGCGACCTTTCTCCCCTTCGTGCGGATCCCGCTCCGCGCCTGGGCGGTGGTGGCGGCGGGCGCGGTCGTCTCCCTCTTGGGTCTATGGAAGTTCGCGTTCAAGGATTACCAGCGCGATCGGATCCTCCAGGTCCTGGACCCCTCCCGGGATCCCCTGGCGTCCGGCTACCAGGCCATCCAGTCGAAGATCGCCATCGGTTCCGGCCAGCTCTTCGGCAAGCCCTACATGGAGGGGACCCAGACCCAGCTCCAGTTCCTGCCGACCCAGCACTCGGATTTCATCTTCTCGGTGCTGGGTGAGGAGTGGGGATTCGTCGGCTGCGTGGTGGTGCTCGGCCTCTACCTGGGACTGCTGCTCTGGGGGCTGGTGATCGCGAACAACTCGAAGGATGGCTTCGGCGCCATGCTCGCGGTGGGGGTGGTGGGGATGCTCTTCTGGCCGGTCGCCATCAACGTGGCGATGGTGCTGGGGCTCGGTCCGGTGATCGGCGTGCCCCTTCCGCTCCTCTCCTACGGGGGCTCGCAGCTCGTCGCCAACATGCTCGCGCTGGGCCTGCTGATGAACGTCTCCATGCGTCGGTACATGTTCTAGCCCGCGTTTCTCACCGGTGCGGGCGAGAAATGCGGGCGTGAGCTGGTATACACTGCGGCCATGCCCTCCCGCTCCCTCCCCCGCTCCAGGAAGCGCATCGGCGCGTTCTTCGACCTCGACAAGACGCTGATCTCCGAGAACTCGGGATCGCTCTACATGAAGCATCGCTATCAGCAGGGCGAGATCGGCCAGTGGGAGCTGCTGAAGGGGCTCGGGGCCTACATCCGCTACAAGCTGGGTCTCCTCGACATCGCCACCTGGAGCCGCAACACCATGCAGCAGTTCAAGGGTGACAGCGAGCGCGCCCTGGCCCGGGAGGCCCGGATCTGGATGGAGGAGAAAGTGGTGCCGACCGTCTACCCGGAGGCCCAGGAGGCGGTTCGGTATCACCTGGCGCAGGGTCACGTGGTGGCGATCGTATCGGGGGCAACGAAGTTCGTGGTCAAGCCCCTCGCGGAGCACCTCGGGATCAAGCATCTGCTCTACACGCGGCTCGAGGTCGAGAAGGGGCGCTTCACGGGCCGCGTGGTCGAGCCGATCTGCTTCGAGGATGGGAAGATCTACTGGCTCCAGCAGCTGGTCGACGAGCAGAACATCGAGCTGGCCAAGAGCTACTTCTACACCGACTCGATCACCGACCTGCCGCTGCTCGATCTGGTCGGCCATCCCGTCGTCACCAATCCGGACCCACGCCTCTACCGCGAAGCCACGCGACGCCGCTGGCCGGTCCGCTTCTTCGAGCCTCCGGGAGATTGACGGGGACGTTCCTGCTAGAGCAGGTTCTGGACCATCTCCTCGAAGGCGCTCTTGGAGCGGGCGCCGGTGATCTGGCCGACGACGGTGCCGTCCTTGAAGGCGAGCACGGTGGGGATGGAGCGGATGCCGTACTTGCCGGGAACGTTGGGATTCTCGTCGATGTTCAGCTTGACGATCTTCACCTTGTCGCCGTACTGATCCGCCAGGCCCTTGACGATGGGGGCGATGGCGCGGCACGGCGCACACCACTCCGCCCAGAAATCGATGATCGCGGGAGTCTCCGAGTTCAGTACCTCCGCGTCGAAGCTCTGATCCGTGACTTCCAGTACCTCTGACATTTCCGTCTCTCCCTGCGGGCCCACCCGGCCGGACGTCTCTCTCCCTCAACCGGTGAGATGTCAATGTTTAACAGATGGCGGTGCGACTGCTCCTCGGGGCCGGGCCGATTCCGGTCCTTCGCCCCCGCGTCGGTTGCCGGGTCACCCGAGGTTAGCGCGCGTTGACGCTCCCGGGGCGTCTCGGTATCCTGGCATAGTCGCCGATGTTCGCGGTTTTTCTAGGTTTTCTTGCCCGTCTCCGGGTACCGAAAGGTGGCGATGAGCATGCTCTCCCGAGAGAGAGATCCCGTCGAGCGAATCCGAGCGGCGCTCGACGAGAGCGCCCGGGTGAAGCGCGAGCTGGCCCGGACCGCTGCGCCCGAGATCGCGCAGGCGGCCGAGTGGATCGCCGCGGTCTACCGCTCCGGTGGCAAGACCCTGCTCTTCGGCAACGGGGGCTCCGCCTCGGACGCTCAGCACATCGCCACCGAGTTCAACGTGCGCCTGACCCGGGACCGCCCCGCGCTCCCGGCCATCGCCCTCACCGCCAACAGCTCGGACCTGACCGCGATCGGAAACGACTACGGCTTCGAGAAGGTCTTCTCCCGGCTGATCGAGGCCCACGGAGAAGAGGGGGACGTGGCGATCGCCATCTCCACCTCTGGGAACTCGCCGAATCTGCTTGCTGCCGTCGACGAGGCGCGGGCTCGCCGGCTTCGCACCATCGCGCTATTGGGTCGCGGAGGGGGCAAGCTGGTCGACCGCGTGGATCTGGCCCTGGTGGTGCCGTCGGACGACACCCAGCGGATCCAGGAGTCACACATCGCCATGGCGCACGTCATGGCCGAGGTGGTGGAGCTCCTGCTCTTTCCCGAGCTAGAGAGCGCGTGAGCCGCCGCCTGCCGCGCATCGATCGCTCGAAGATCCGGACCGTGCCCGCCCGGCGCCGCGCGAGCAAGGTGCGCCGCAGCGAGGAGGCGGTTCCGCACCGGCCCGGAGCTTCCCTGGGTGACTTCCTCGAGGGTCTGCCGCCGATTCTCGGCGCCGCGGACTTGCGCGCGGTGATCGCCGCCACGGCGAGGGCTCGCAGAAGCCGGAAGACGATTCTCTGGGGCTTCGGCGCCCATCTCATCAAGGTGGGTCTGGCGCCGATCGTCGTCGATCTGATGGAGCGCGGCTTCGCGACCGGCCTCTTGATGAACGGGGCCGGCTGCGTTCACGACCTGGAGCTGGCGATGATGGGGCGCACCAGCGAGGACGTCGGGCCGGCCCTCGACGACGGCAGCTTCGGAATGGCGCGGGAGACCTCGGAGCGCCTCAACGACGCGATCCGCGCCGGCGACGCGGACGGCCTGGGAATGGGAGCCGCGGTCGGTCGCGCGATCCTGGAAGGCCGCTTCCCCCACAAGGATCGCTCCATTCTCGCCTCTGCGACGCGTCTGGAGATCCCGGTGACGGTTCACGCCGCCATCGGCACCGACATCCACCACATGCATCCCAGTGCCGACGGGGCCGCCCTGGGAGCCACCAGCTATCGCGACTTCGAGACCCTGACCCGCCTGGTCGCGACGCTCCAGGGAGGCGTCCTCTTCAACATCGGGTCCGCCGTGATCCTTCCCGAGGTCTTCCTGAAGGCGCTGGCACTGGCTCGGAACCTCGGATACAAGGTGGAGAAGCTCACCACCGTGAACCTCGACTTCCTTCGTCAATACCGCCCGGCGGTGAACGTGGTGGAGCGCCCCACCCGTCTCGGCGGGCGAGGGATCTCGCTGGTGGGCCACCACGAGATCCTGGTTCCCCTGCTCGCGGCCGGCCTGATCGAGTCGTGTCCAGGGGAGGGAGAGGAGGCGCCGTGACGGGTCGAATCGTCCTGCGGGAGGGTGACATCACCGAGGAAGAGGTCGACGCGATCGTGAACGCGGCCAACAGCGCTCTCATCCTCGGTGCGGGCGTGGCCGGCGCCATTCGCCAGAGGGGGGGGGCGTCCATCCAGGAGGAGTGCAACCGGATCGGTCCGATCGAGGTGGGCGACGCAGCGGTGACGGGAGCGGGAGACCTCCGGGCTCGCTTCGTGATCCACGCCGCGGGAATGCCACCCGGTGGCGTCGCGACCGAGGAGAGCGTGCGTTCCTCCATGCGTCGCAGCCTGGAGCTGGCGCGGGAGAAGAACTGCCGCTCGGTGGCGGTGCCCGCGATCGGCGCGGGCATCGCCGGGTTCCCCATGCAGCGCTGCGCCGAGATCCTCGTGGAGGAGGCGCGCGCACACCTGGAGGAGGGCGGCGGCGTCGAGGAGATCCGTTTCGTGCTGTTCGGTGAGCCCACCTATCGCGTCTTCGAGATGGTCGATGATGCGGCCAAGGTGGCCGCGCAGATGAAGCGCCTCGAGAAGCGCTGAGCCGCGCCCGCCCGGGTGCGTCCGCCAACACGAGCTGAGGAGTCGCGCGTGCCCTTCGAGTTCTACCAGCTGGCCGGGGCCTTCTATCTCGCCGCGGCGCTGGCCGCGGCCCTCGGCCACACGCTCCCCTCGGCGCGCCTGAGCCGCGCGGCGGTGGCGGGTCTGGCCGTGGGCGTGGTGGTTCAGGCCGCCGCCTTCTGGTCGCTGCACGAGGGCGAGCGCACTCCGCCGCTGACGGATCTCGCCTACGTGGTTCCCTTCGTGGCGTGGATCGTGACCCTCTTCTACCTGCTGCTGTTGCTGCGGGTGCGCCTGCTCGGGCTCGCCGTGGTGGTGGCGCCGTCGGCCTTCATCGGCACCTTCGTCCAGTTCCTGGGCGCCCCCGCCCCGGAGATCGGAGCCGAGCCCGCCAGCCCGATCTGGTCCCATGTCCACGTGCTGCTGGCCAGTACCGGGCTCGCGCTGCTGGCGGTGGCAGGGGTCGCCGGCGCCCTCTACCTCCGGCGCCACCGGGTCATCAAGTCGAAGCGTCGCTCGGCGGTCCGGATCTCACTTCCCTCCCTCGAGGCCCTCGACCGGGTCAACGCGCTTTCGCTGGCGGTTGGCTTCCTGCTGCTGAGCCTCGGGGTGGCGACGGGGATGCTCTGGACGCAGGCAGTCGACGGCCGCCTCTGGCCGGGAACCCCGCACGCGAACGCGACGCTCGTGGCCTGGCTGGTGCTGGCGGTGCTGGTCACCGCGCGATTCGCAGCAGGACAGGGGGCCCGCCAGTCGGCGCTCAGCTCCATGGCCGGGTTCGTGCTGATGCTCCTCGCCGTGGTCGGTGTGGGGATGCTGGCGTGAACATCCTGCTCCTCGGCATGAATCACCGCACCGCGTCTCTGGCGCTCCGCGAGCGCTACGTCGTGGACGACGTCAAGCCGGCGCTGACCAAGCTCGTCGCGGACGGGGACATCGAGGAGGCGGTGCTGCTCTCGACCTGCAACCGGGTCGAGGTGGTGGCGACGACCCGGCGTCCCGAGGCCGCCCGCATCCGCCTGCGCTCCTTCGTGGAGCGGGACCTCGCCGGGGAGGGCCCGACGCCCGGCGACGAGGCCCTCGCCGAGGCGCTCTACGAATACAGCGACGCCGGCGCCATTCGCCAGGTGTTTCGCGTCGCCTGCTCGATCGATTCGCAGGTGGTCGGGGAGCCGCAGATCCTCGGCCAGGTGAAGGACGCCTACCGGGCGGCGGTCGAGTGCGGTGTCTGCGGGGCGATTCTCTCGCGTCTCTATCAGCGAGCTTTCTCCACGGCGAAGCGCGTCCGCAACGAGACGCGAATCGCCGAGCGACCCATCTCGGTGGCGCACGTCGCGGTGGATCTCGCCGAGCAGATCTTCGAGTCGCTCCGGGACAAGTCGGCTCTGCTGATCGGCGCGGGGGAGATGATCGAGCTGGCCCTCGCGATCCTCCGCCAACACGGTCTGACGGCGATTCGCATCGCCAACCGCACTCGGGCACGGGCGGAGAAGCTCGCCAGCCAGTTCGATGCCAGCGCCCATGGGCTCGGCGAGGTACCTGAGCTCCTCCCCCGCTCCGACGTCGTGCTCACCTGCATCGCGGAGACCACTCCAATCCTGACGGTGGAGGGCGTCTCCCAGGTTCTTCGCGCCCGAAGGGGCCGTCCCATCTTCGTGATCGACATCGGTGTTCCGCGGAACGTGGACCCCGCGGTGAACGATCTCGACAACGTCTATCTCTACGATCTCGACGACATGTCCGGAGTCTCCGACGCGAACGCCGAGGAGCGGCGCTGCGAGGTTCTCCGCGCCGAGGAGATCGTGACCCAGGAGCAGCAGCGCTTCGAGGGGTGGCTGGCGGCGCTCGGTGCGGTGCCGATCATTCGCCGCCTCCGGGCACGCGCCGAGGAGGTGCGGGTCGGCGAGCTGGATCGAAGGCTCGGGGGTCTCGACCTGAACGAGTTGCAGCAGGAGGGGGTGGACGCGCTCACCCGCTCGATCGTCAACAAGCTGCTCCACGTGCCGCTCTCGCGGCTTCGCAAGGAAGTCGATCGCGAGGAGGCGCTGGTCTACCTGGACGCGGCGCGCGCTCTCTTCGCACTGGACGGCGATGCCACCGAGGAGGGCGAGGTCGGCGAGGAGCTCGGGCCGGAGGACGCGGACTCGTGAATCGGCGCGACGTTCTCCGCATCGCTACCCGCGGCAGCCAGCTCGCGCTCGCCCAGTCCCGCGCCGTCGCCCGGCGAATCGAGGAGTGCCTCGGCGTCGAGACCGAGCTGGTCGAGATCCGGACCACCGGCGACCGGATCCAGAGCGTCTCGCTGGCGAAGATCGGCGGCAAGGGTCTCTTCATCAAGGAGATCGAGGAAGCGCTCCTCGCGGACCGGGCGGATCTCGCCGTCCACAGCGCCAAGGATCTCCCCGCGGAGATCGCGCCGGGTCTGACCCTGGCGGCGTTCCCCGAGCGGGCCGATCCCCGGGACGCTCTGGTCGGGCGCGAGCCGGGCAGCAGCCTCGGCGAGCTTCCGAGAGGGGCACGGGTGGGGACCGGGAGTGTCCGTCGGCAGAGCCAGCTTCTGGCCGCGCGCCCCGACCTCGTCGTCGTCCCCCTGCGCGGCAACGTGGACACCCGCCTGCGCAAGCTGGAGGAGCAAGACCTGCACGCAGTGATCCTGGCCTGCGCGGGGCTCGACCGTCTCGGGCTCGGCGATCGCATCCACGAGCGGGTGAGCTCGAGTTCGATGCTGCCCTCGGTGGGACAGGGAACCCTCGCCGTCGAGGCGCGGGAGGGGGACCCGTTTGCCGAGAAGCTCGAGGCCGTCGATCACCCGGGTACCCGCGCGGAGCTCCTGGCGGAGCGCTCCTTCCTCACTCGCCTCGCCGGGGACTGCAACGTTCCCCTCGCCGCGCTGGCGGAGCGGCCCTCTCCGGAGAGGATCGTCCTGCGCGGGCTGGTCGCGAGCCCCGACGGCGTGCGCGTGGTCCGCGCCACGGCGGAGGCGCCGGTCTCGGATGCCGGCTCGGCTGGGATCCGCGCCGCGGAGCAGGTGCTTCGAGAGGGAGGCGCATCGATCCTCGAGGCTGCTCGGGCGGAGGCAGTGGGGTGAGTGGAGAGGGATCGGTCGGGAAGGTCATCCTGGTGGGCGCGGGTCCCGGTGCCTCGGACCTGATCACGCTGCGCGGGGTGCGAGCCCTCCGCACCACCGATGCGGTGGTCTACGACGCCCTCGCGCCCTCGGAGCTGTTGGCGGTCGCACCGGCCGGCGCCGAGCGCATCAACGTCGGCAAGCGCGGCCACGATCCTCCCACCCTCTCCCAGGGCGAGATCAACAAGCTGCTGGTCGAGCTGGCGCGGGCGGGCAAGACGGTGGTTCGCCTCAAGGGAGGGGATCCCTTCGTCTTCGGCCGAGGCAGCGAAGAGGCCACCGCCTGCTACGAGGCGGGTATCCCTTTCGAGGTCATCCCCGGTATCACCTCGTCGATTGCCGCCCTCGCCTATGCGGGAATACCGGTGACCGACAGGAGATACGCTGCCTCTTTCGCGGTCGTGACCGGACATCGAGATCCCACCAAGGTTCGCGAGAGGATCCGCTGGGAGGGTCTGGCCGCATCGGCGGACACCCTCGTGATCTTGATGGGGATGAGTAATCTCGAGGAGATCGTGGGGCACCTGCTGGCGGGCGGCAGGAAGCCCAAGACGCCCGCCGCGGTGGTGATGGAGGGAACCACGGCACGGCAGCGCGTGGTGGTGGCGCCGCTCTCGAAGCTGGTGAAGCGCGCTCGAAAGGCCGGCCTCGGCGCGCCCGCCACCGTGGTCGTCGGAGACGTGGTGAAGCTGCGGGAATCCCTCGCCTGGTTCGAGCGGCTCCCGCTGTTCGGGAAGCGGGTCCTGGTGACCCGGACCGCAGAGCAGTCGGTCACCTTGCGGGATACGCTGCAGGAGGCCGGGGCCGAGGCCGTGGTGATTCCGATGATCCGGATCGAGCCGATCCGCGAATCTCCGGAGATCGATGCCGCCTTCTCCGAGCTGCAGGAGTACGACGTGCTGTTGCTGACGAGCGCGAACGCGGCCCGCCATCTGGCGGCTCGCGCCGAGGAGAGAGGCTCTGAACTGGCGGGACTTCGCGCGGACGTCGTCTGCGTCGGTCCGGCCACCGCGGCCGCCGCGCTGGAGGTGGGCTTCCCGGTCGACCGGGTTCCGGTCAGCCGCTTCGACGCCGAGGGGATGCTCGAGGAGATCCGGCGCGAGCTTCCGCCGGCGGGAAGGCGCTTCCTGTTGCCACGCGCCGCCAAGACCCGCGAGGTGCTTCCCGAGGGGCTGCGCGCGGCCGGGGCGCGGGTCGACACCGTCGCCGTGTACCGCACCGTGCCGGCCGAGGTGGACTGGCAGGACCTCGGCCGGAGTCTGGTGCAAGGGGAGCTCGACGTGCTGACCTTTGCCAGCCCCTCGGCGGTGCGGCATTTCTTCGGGGGTCTCGATGCCAGCGCCCGGGAGGCGGTCGGGCGCTGTACCGTCGCGACCATCGGCCCGGTGACGGCCGCTGCCGTGCGCGCCGAAGGAATCGAGCCGGAGGTGGTACCCGAGCGGGCCGAAGCGGGCGCGCTCGTCGAGGCGCTGGCGGAACACGCCGCCCGCCGCGAGAGCGACGGAGAGGGACGGGGAGGATGACGATGAGCTTTCCCAAAAACAGGCTCCGGCGACTGCGCCGCAGCCCGACGCTGCGCTCGATGGTGCGGGAGACGAGGCTCTCGCGGAGCGATCTGATCCTCCCGCTCTTCGTCGTCGAGGGCAGCGGCGTGCGGGAGCCGGTGGCCTCTATGCCCGGCGTCTTTCGGTACTCGGTCGACCAGCTCGCGTCGGAGGGCAAGGTGGTGCGCGATCTGGGGATTCCCGCCGTCATCCTCTTCGGGATCCCCGCCGAGAAGGACGCGCGCGGCTCCGGCGCCGACGCCCCGGATGGAATCGTCCAGCGGGCGGTGGAGTCGATCAAGAGCGCGGTCTCGGATCTCTGCGTCGTGACCGACGTCTGTCTGTGCGAGTACACCGATCACGGACACTGCGGGATCATCGAGAACGGTGAGGTCTCGAACGATCCCTCCGTCGAACGCCTGGCGTCGACGGCGCTCTCCCACGCCCGCGCCGGGGCGGACGTGGTCGCTCCGTCGGACATGATGGACGGACGGGTCGGAGTGATTCGCGCCGCTCTCGACGAAGAGGGGTTCGACCAGATCGCGATTCTCGCCTACGCCGCGAAGTTCGCCAGCGCCTACTACGGGCCCTTCCGCGACGCTGCCGAGAGCGCTCCCGCCTTCGGCGACCGGCACACCTACCAGATGGATCCGTCCAACCGCCGCGAGGCATTGCGCGAGATGCGCCTCGACCTCGCCGAAGGGGCCGATGCCCTGATGGTGAAGCCCGCGCTTCCCTACCTGGACATCCTCGCCGACGCCCGCCGCGAGTTCGACGTCCCCCTGGCCGCCTACCACGTCTCCGGGGAGTACGCGATGATCCACGCCGCGGCCGAGCGCGGCTGGATCGACGGCCCCCGCGCCATGGAAGAGGCGCTCGTCTCCATCAAGCGCGCCGGCGCCGATCTGATTCTCACCTACGCGGCCAAGGAGATGGCGCAGCGACTACTTTCCGAGGAGAGCCCGTGACCATCCGTTACAAGGTCGTCGAGACCAGCAACGTGTGCGATGAGGAGCTCGAGAAGATCCTGAACGAGTGCACCGAGGAGGGCTGGACCCTCGACACCATGCAGTTCGCCATGCGCGACTCGTCGAAACGCCCCGCCATGGCCTTCCTGACCTTCACCCGCGAGGCCACCGAGGGGTAGCCCGTCGGGAACGTCCCCGCTTACCAGAGCTCCGGGGGCTTGGAGGGGCAGGACCAGGCGCCGCCGAGGTCCTCCAGATCCTCCTCCTCTTCCTCGTAGTCGTCTTCGTAGGGCGGGTTGTAGGCGCACTGGATCCAGCGGGGTGCGGAGAATTCGAGGATGTAGCTGGTGCCGAAGCTCTGGTAGACGAACTCCTGCTCGGAGAGGAGGGCGAAGCCGATTCGGGGTCGGGGGATCTCCGCCAGGCTCCCCGACTCGACCAGCTCCTCCAGGTTCTCGGGGTAGATCGACTGCTCCTCGTAGTGGCGTTGGAGCGCGTCGATCACCCGCGCCGCCCGGGTGTCGCGGGTGGTGACGTAGTCGAGGCGGGTCAAGGCCTGTCCGACCAGCAGGGGCAACCCCAGCAGCAGCCCCCCCAGCGCCCAGATGCGGGCCCGGCCGACGAGGTCGCGCGAGCGGCCGAGGCTCGCGGCCATGGCGAACGATGCCAGCGCGATCACTGCCACAGTGGTCAGAGGCCTGGGGCCCGCTCCGAAGGGCAGCAGGCCCTGCATGGAACCCAGCAAGATCCCCACGGTGGGAAGCGCCACTGCGACGAGGGCGCCGGCGAGGAAGAGAGCGATCAGGGCACCCCCCTTGCGCTCTCGGCCCCCGCTCGCGATCCAAAGCCCGGTGGCCACTCCGACGAGAAGCAGCGCGATGGCGGAATCGAAGACCTCGAGCCCGAACACCTGCACCACCGGCCAGGGCGAGATCGCGAACGACAGCTGGTCATCGGTGCCGGTCACGTTGCGCTCGAAGACCACGGCGGCGGCGAAGAGGGGGAGATAGATCAGGAGGCGTAAGGGCCAGCCCCTCCGCCTCCAGCTCTCGGCGAGCAGCGGTGCCGTGATGGACGCGCCCAGGCAGAGGGAGAAGAGCGCCATGCAGGCGCTCCACCGCCAGTGGAAGAACTTCCACACGTCGGGGGCCTGCACGCCGTAGTACACGAAGAGGGTCGCCGTGATCA
This sequence comes from uncultured Spirochaetales bacterium, assembly GCA_964615365.1. Classification (GTDB taxonomy): domain Bacteria; phylum Myxococcota_A; class UBA9160; order UBA9160; family UBA6930; genus CAVXZE01. The sequence goes on along the minus strand of CAZTOU010000027.1, from coordinate 39,113 downwards.
CGGAGGTCGCGCCGAGCATCCGGGCCACCGCGGATCCCGTGGTCAAGAAGACCGCGATCGCGACGGCCAGGGCGGGAAGGGCCAGAAGTGCGATCGCCGATCCGGTGCTTTCCATGGCGCCCCCGAGGCTGCTGCCCTCGAGGGCGTGCAGAAGGAACGCGTTCGGGTTGTACCAGTTCGACTGCAGGTTCCTCGGAATCGGTCCCATTCCCCGGTGGAGCAGCGCCGCGTAGCCCAGCAGCGCACCCGTGAGAATCCAGCCGACCCGGGCCAGGGCACGCGATCCCCGGGGAGCCGCCGCATCCGCGCTCGTCAATCCGATTCCTCGGCTTCGTTCACCGACAGCTTCACCCCGCGCCGCCCAGTCTCGCTGTGCGACGGCACCAGGCGGATCTTCGCGCTCACCTCGATGCTGCGTCCTTCCAGGAGACGTTTGGCCAGCTCCACCGGATCGAGGCTGCTGAGTGCTCCCGCGAACTCCTTCGCGAGCCGGTCGAGGAGCTCGGCGCGGGTTCGCTCGCTCTGATTCAGGATGAAGTCCATCAGATCGCGGGGTACCGATTCGCCCAGAGCCTTGCGCACCGCCTCCTCGGTGAGGAAGAATCCGGTGAAGCCGAGGGTTAGACCGCGGCGCAGCAGATCGGGGAGAAATCCGGCGACTCCGTTATCCTCCTCCTCGGCCGGAGGAGAACGGCGCTTTCGCGTGGTTTTTTTCTTGTCCACTGACTCCCTTTGCATGCATGGTTCCCAGTAATGATGGATTTGCGCGTCCGCGACATCATGGGCAAGAAACTGGTCACGATCTCGGTGAGCGAACGGCTCTCGACGGTCGAGGATATCATGACGCTCGGTCACGTGCGCCACATGCCGGTGGTTCAGGCGGGAAAGCTGGTGGGCGTGGTCTCGGAGCGGGACCTGCTGCGCGCCTCCCTGTCGGTGCTCTCGGAGCACCGGGGCGAGGAGCGGCGCGCCTTCCTCCATGTGGTGGAAATCGCACGCGTGATGTCCGCGCCGCCCATCGTGATCGGTCCGGATGCCAGCATCGACGAGGCCGCCCTGGTCATGGCCGAGAAGAAGATCGGCTGCCTGCCGGTGGTCGACGGCGACCGTCTCCTCGGCATGGTGACCGAGACCGACGTGCTCCGCTGCGTGGCCGGAATCGGGCCCGACGAGGGCTAGCCCTCCAACCGGCGCGCGCAGCGAGGCGAAGCCGAGCGAAGCTCGGAAGGCCCTCCGTCACACAGCGAGATCCGGCCAGCGCTCCAGGATGTGGTGGGCGGTCCGGTCCGCCAGCGCCGCCGTCGTGATCTGGGGCGGAGCCCCCAGCGAGGTCGGAAATACGCTCATGTCGGCCACGAAGAGCCCGGGCACGTCGTGGCTCTCCCCGAACTCGTTCACCACGCTCTTCGCAGGGTCGCTCCCCATGGCACAGGTGGACTGCGGGTGGGCGGCGGAGATCGCGATCTCTCCCTCGCGGACGCCGCGCTCCTCGATCACGCCGAGGTCGTCTCCCGGCTCCAGCACCAGCGGATCCACCCAGTAGGGCACGACGACTCGACGAGCGCCACCGGCAAACAGCACCTCGGCGCAGCGCACCAGCCCCTCCGTCAGCTGCCGGCGGTCTCCTTCCACGAAGGAGTAGCGGATCTCGGGGCTTCCGAAGCTCGCGCCGGGCCGCACGCTTCCGGCGCCCTGGTCGTGGACCAGCGCCAGCAAGCCGGCGAGACGGTCGAAGCTCTTCATGAAGCGGAAGTGATCGCGGCCGAATCCGGGGAGGTTCGCCGCCGTGAGCGCTGGGAAACCGCTGACCGGCATCAGTATGTAGCCGGCGCGCGGATCCCGCTCGAGGTCGATGAACTCGTCCACGTAGTAGCTCTGGGGGATGCCGCGGTAGAAATGGAGCGGCTCTTCGAAGACGCCCGCCAGCATCACCTGAGGATGCAGATGCAGGTTCTCTCCCACCAGACCGCTCGAGTTCGCGATCCCGCTCCGTAGCAGCAGGTCCGGCGAGGCGATGGCACCGGCGGCGAGCACCACGACCTTCGCTTCGATCTCGAAGCGCCTGCCCGGGCGGCCCGCTTCGTCGACGGCGTGGCCCCGGACCCGCGCCACCCGACCGTCCCGGGTCTCGATCCGCTCCGCGCGGGCGCTCGCGTAGATGCGAGCGCCGGTCGCCTCGGCGCGGGGGACGTAGGTCACCAGCATCGACATCTTGGCGTCGAAGGCGCAGCCCAGGATGCAGAACCCGGACTGGACGCAATTCTCGCGGTTGTGCTTCGCCACCAGGCCCGAGTAGCCGAGCTTCTCGGCTCCGGCGCGAAACACGCGGTTCAGCTCGTTGATCTCACGCTCGAGAATCGGCTTCACCTTGAGGTTCCGCTCGACGCGTTCGAAGCTGGGTGCGAGAGCCTCGGAGGTCAGGGAACCCAGGCCGAACTCCCGTCGCCACAGGCGCAGGATCGGCTCCGGCGCGCGGAAGCAGTAGCAGAGGTTGTGCACGGTGGAGCCACCGACGTTGCGTCCCTGGAGGATGATCACCGAGCCGTCCACGGTCTGGCGCATTCCCGCCTCTTCGAGGAGGCGCGGCAGCATGTCCTCCTCGCGCTCGTTCATGTCCTCGCTCGTCCAGTGGGGACCCTGCTCGAGCACCACCACCGAGCGCCCCCCGGCGGCGATCTCCGCCGCGGCGACGGCCCCTCCACCGCCGGAGCCGATCACGCAGACGTCGGTCGTTTCGCGGAGATCCGCTTCGAGCTGGCGCAGATCGATGCTCACGCGGGCGCCTCTTCTCGGACCAGGATCGGCCCCCGGTACCCGATCAAGGGCCAGGTGGCCTCCTGGCTGTAGTAGCCCAGGAAGGCGAGATTGCGGAGCGCGTAGAAGGCGCGCCGTCGGAAGCCGAGGCGACTGGTCATCCAGGCGCGCAGCGAGGTGTCGCCCTCCGCGTCGCTCATTCTCGAGAAGCGGGTGAAAGTGAAGTCGAAGAGAAGCGGGCCCCACTCCACCAGTCGCAGCAGGGTCGGCAGGACTCCGGAGATCTCGGGATCGAGGCCGGCGCAGATCCCTTCGATGACGGGGATGGCTCGGGTCTCGCGAACGGCGGGTGCCTCCGGTGCACCCGTCTCCACCATGCGCTCCACCAGGCGCGTCAGGATCTCCCTCTCGCGCTCGGTGAAGAAGGCGGCTTCGCGGCCGTTCGCCGAGGGGACACAGGCCATGGGCAGCCTGGCCAGGGCGGCGAGGGCGGTGCCGGTTGCCGCGAGGCTCAGGAATCCGCGGCGCGTGGTGCGCAAGGCAGGGGCTGGACTCATCGGCGAGCGACCCTCCCTCATGGAGAGGGATTGCGCAAGCTCGGAAGCCGCCAGCCCGGCACCGAACCCGGGCGGAAGCCTCCGATCGGGAAGGTGGGACGGAGGAGCCGAAGGGCGTCGGGCCGGAGCAGCGTCCGGTCGGGGCAGGCGGGTCCCCGAAGGGTGCGTCACCGGCCCCCAAAACTCTCATTTGACATTTCCCGCGGGGGTTTCGTACTCTTTGCCTACCCGACGGTTTCATGGCGGGGCCGTCCCGGGGGGCCGCATGGCGTAGAGTCTCACCAGGAAGCGAACGGCGACGACCCGTTCGAGGGCGGAGAAGCGAATGATCGAATCAATCCTGTTGGCTACCGATGGCTCCGATGCGGCGAGTGCCGCCGAACGCTATGGCGTGGCGCTGGCTGCTCGCTTGCGAGGGCGCCTGCAAGGGGTGACCGTCATCGAAGATCGTTCGGTTCAGGGTCTTCGCGCCGACTCCCTCGGTGTCGCGCCGCCCGCCCTGGACGGAGTCGAGGCCTTCCTGAAGGCACGGGCCGAGGCTGCCTGCCGCCGGATCGGTGACCTCGCGCGGGGGCAGGGGATCGAGACCCAGCCGGAGTCGGTGCGGGGCATCGCCGACGACCGGATCGTCGAGCGCGGACAGAGCGTCGACCTCCTGGTGCTGGGACGCGACGGAGAGCACGCGGCGTGCCGAACCGCCCTGGTCGGATCGACGGTCGACGGCGTGCTGCGCAAGACCACCAAGCCGGCCGTCGTGGTCCCGGCGGGCGCCGAGTTCGGAGGGCCGGTGGTGCTGGGCTTCGACGGCTCTCCCGGCTCGCGCATCGCCGCCAAGGTCGCCGTGGAGCTCGCGGGTCGAACCGAGCAGCCGATCCACGTCTTCGTGGACTCGAAAGACAAGGGCCGTGCCGCCGCCCGCTTCGAGGAGGTCCGGCGCCTCCTCGGCTCGGTGAACGTTCCCATCCGCGAGACCTCTTCCACGCTGGGCCGTCCGGACGTGAAGCTGGTCGATACCGCGCGCGGCTCCCGGGCGGGCCTGATCGTGATGGGGGCGTTCGGGCGCAACCGGATCAACGAGTACTTCCTGGGCAGCAACGCGGCGGCGGTCATCCGGACTTCGCCGGTTGCCGTCCTGCTCGCGCGCTGAGCCCGTGACTCGACGTGCGATCCGCATCGCCGAGCTGGCGGAGCAGCTCGGTGGCCGTCCCGTGGAAGGAGATCCCGATTTCTCGGTCCAGGGGGTCGCGAGCCTCGAGGACGGGGGGCCGGATGACCTGGGCTTCCTGCGCTCCGCCCGGTTCGAGGGTGCGCTCGCGGAGACGCGGATCGGAGCGCTGATCGCCCCGCCGGAGCTCCCGGTCGGCGGGCGTCCGGTGATCCGATCTCCGATGCCGAGTCTGGACTTCGCACGGGCCGTCGCGTTGATCGCTCCAACGCCTCATCCCGAGCCCGGCGTTCATCCCAGCGCATTCGTCGATCCCACCGCCAAGGTGGATTCCCAGGCGACGATCGGCGCCCAGGTGTCGGTGGGTGCTCGGACGGAGATCGGTCCGCAGAGCGTTCTGCATGCAAACGTGACGCTGTGCGACGACGTGCGCGTCGGGGCCGACTGTCTCTTCCATCCCGGTGTGGTGGTGCGCGAAGGGTGCGTGATCGGAGATCGCGTGATCCTCCAGCCCGGGGTCTCGGTCGGCGGCGACGGTTTCGGCTACGAGTGGAACGAGCGCGGCGAGTTCGAGAAGGTTCCCCAGGTCGGCAACGTGGTGATCGAGGACGATGTCGAGATCGGCGCGAACTCCTGCGTCGATCGCGGCCGGCTGAGCGCCACCCGCATCGAGCGCGGCGTGAAGATCGACAACCTGGTTCAGATTGCACACAACTGCGTCATCGGCGCGAACTCGGTGATCGTGTCGCAGGTGGGTCTGGGCGGAAGCACGCGGGTCGGCAGTCGGAGCTTCATCATGGGACAGGCGGGGGCCGCGGGTCAGCTGACGATCGGCGAGGGCTCCTTCGTCGCCGCGCGCGCGGGAGTCTTCAAGGATCTGCCTCCGGGGAGCCGGGTGTGGGGCTTCCCGGCCGTTCCGGAGCGCCGCTGGCACCGCTCCACCGCGCTCCTGGCGCGATTGCCGGATCTGCTGCGCCGAATCCGCGCCCTCGAGCGCCACCTGGGGCTTGGCCCGGAGAAGCGCCGACCCCCGGACGCGTGAAGGGGCTCCGCCGGGAATCGCTGGCGGCGCTTCGCGCCCGGGCGAGAGCCCTCGAGGGAGAGGCGGAGCTCTCGCTGCTGGCGGCGGTCTTGCGCGGAGACCCTCGCGCGGGGGCGCGGGCGCTGGCGGATCGCTGCGAGCGCAAGGTCGCCGCGCTCGAGAGGGAACGCGCGCGACTGGCGGGCCTCTTCGAGATCCGCCGCCGACTCGTCGAGGCCGGCGCCCGGCTGGTGGCGGGGGTGGACGAAGCCGGCGTGGGTCCGCTGGCCGGTCCGGTGGTCGCGGCCGCCGTGGTGCTTCCAGACCAGCCGAAGCTCCCGGGTCTCGATGACTCGAAGAAGCTCGCGGTGGGTGCCCGCGAGCGCCTCGCCGAGGCGATCCGGAGCCAGGCCATCGACTGGGCCCTGGCCGAGGTCTGGCCCGAAGACATCGATCGGCTCAACATCTACCACGCCAGCCTGCTCTCCATGCGACGCGCCGTGGAGGGTCTCTCGCGACTCCCCGACCACGTTCTGGTGGACGCGCGCACCATCCCGGGGATCCGCGTCCCCCAGACCGCCCTCGTGCACGGGGATTCCCGGGAGGCCTCCATCGCGGCGGCCTCGATCGTCGCGAAGGTGCACCGCGACGCGATCATGCGTCGCCTCGACACCCGCTATCCGGCCTACGGTTTCGCCCGCAACAAGGGATATCCCACGCCCCAACACATCGAGGCGTTACGGCGCGTCGGTGCCTCCGCCGTCCATCGACGCTCCTTCGCTCCCGTGGCGAGCGTCGCCGAAGGGTGAAGGCTTCGGATCAGGGGCTCCGACCCGGCGGATCCGACTCCTCCCGGAGTACCATGAGGCGGGACGGGCCCACCCTGCGATGGAGCCGATAGAGTCGCCCGAGGAAGCGGTCCAGGAGATCCGAGCCGAGCTCCCGGCTTCGATTCGGTTCCTCCCGCCAGCTCGGCGCCAGGAACACCACCGGCGGCCGGCTGGCCTCGAGATCCCGGATCATCTCCCGCTGCTTGGCTGCGGTGGTGGTCTCGCCGGGCGCGAAGCAGGTGTGCCGGGTCGCCGGCAGTCGTCTCGAGATCGCGTAGAGCAGCGGGTCGTTCATCACGACGCGTCGATGGTCGAAGCTGCCCACGTAGAGTCTGTCACCCGGATGTGTCAGCGAACGCACCAGCTCCGACGCCTCCGAGTAGTAGTCCTCGAGCTTCCTGTCCACGAGCAGGCCGCGGAGCGGGGCGAGCGCCGAGTCCACGCGGTCGGGAGAGCCGCGAAGCGCGCGCGCCTCGCGGAAGTGGTGGAAGGAAAGCGCTCCGAGCGCCAGCACCAGAGAGACGCCGAGCAGAGCCCGGAGACGGTCCGGGGCCAGGAAGAGCAGTCTCCCCAGCAAGCCGGCGCCGAGACAGCCGGCGACCACCAGGGCCGGGAAGAAGTGCGGGAGGTCGGGACGGAACAGCGCGTAGGGCAGCCACCCGAAGAGCAGCAGCGTGAGCCCCAGCTGCAGCCCGGGCCGACGGAGATCTCTCGGGGGTGGCGCCGCGCGCCCAAAGACCTCGACCCCGAGCACGGGCAGGGAGACGAGGAGGACGAGGAAGGGGAGACCCGCCCAGACCAGGGTCTCGAGGGTCTCCAGGACGGGTGTGCCGGCGGGGGTCGGGATCGGAAAGGGCAGACTCCGGTAGGGCCCGAGGCTCGGGTAGTTGAGCATCCAGCCGAGATCGGCCCGTCCGGTGGCGAGGAGCGCCGCCAGGGTGAGCAGCCCGGGCAGGAGGCCCGCTGCGAAGACGGCGCCCCGGAAGATCTTCGCGCGCGGGGGCGGATCGGCTTCGCCCCGGGATGCTCCGAGCCAGATCACCGCGAGGGCTGCCGCGCAGCCGAGAGCGCCGAAGGTGAACCGGAACAGGAAGGTGAGGCCCGCGGCCAGGCCTGCGAAGAAGAGAGAGACCTTCGAGCGGGCGCGGGAATCACTCCCGAGATCGGAGAGCACCACTCCGGCGAGAGCGAGCGAGAAGGCGGGGCTGTTCAGTGGAGTCGCGAACGACAGCACGATCGCTGCCGCGAGGAGCGAGGCCGCTCTGCCGCCCAGCCGCGCGGCTCCCAGGGTGGCGAAGAACGCCGCGAGCGCGAACCCGCCGTAGCGCAGGAGGCGCAGGTGCAGGAGCCTGGGCCCGGTCGAGTCCGAGAGCAGGTAGAGGACTCCCGATTCGGCCGGCCCGTAGACCGTGTCGAAGTCCCGCAGCCGGGTCTCTCCCCCGAGCATCCGGAAGGCGGAGGTCAGGGCGATGCCCTCGTCGTAGGGACGAAGGCGGCTCACCCTCGCTTCCGCGTAGAGAGGACCGAGCACCATCGAGAGAGCGAGCGCTGCGAGCGCCCAGTGCGCCCAGCCTTTCGGGATGGGTCTCTTCATTCAGTCGCGTCTCGGTCCGCGATGAGTCCGAGTGGGGTTTGCCGGCGCCATCGCAGCCAGCGCACGGGGTCCGGACCTGCGGAGAATCGCTCGAATCAAGGTAAGCCATCGGGGTCGTTTCCGCTGCCGCGACCCGGACCCTTCCGCTTCTCCGCTCGCCGCGCCCTTGGTGTAGACTCCCGGCGGCCTGTGCGCTTCTGACTGGAGGCTCCCCAGGTTCCGAGATGGAAAGACGCCTCCGACATCTGGCGATCGCCGCGTTCTTCCTGATCGTCACTCCCATCTGTCTCTTCAAGATCCAGAGCGTCGACTTCGGCTGGCACCTGAAGACCGGGGAGTACATCTGGACGACGCAGTCCATTCCGACCCATGACTTCTTCTCCTACATCTCCGAGGGGAACCGATGGCTGGATTCGCACTGGCTCTTCCAGTTGGTCCTGCATGGAGCCCATGCCGTCGGAGGGATCGCTGGCATCATCTACCTGCGGGTCGCCCTGGTCGTCGCGACATTCGCCCTGCTGCTCTCGACCATCTACCGAAAGGAACACCTCCCGGTCTCCATCTTCGTCTGTGTGCTCGCGCTCTTCACCGCCCACCAGCGTTTCATGGTCCGCCCCGAGCTGATCTCGCTTCTCTTCCTCGCGGCGTTCTTCTGCATGACGGAGCGGTTCTCGGAACGCCCTCGGCTGTCCCTGGTCGTGATCCCGCTGTGCCAGGTGATCTGGGCCAACATGCACGGGCTTCACGCTCTCGGAGTGGTCTTTCTCGGGCTGTATCTGGCCGGCGATGCCCTCCAGATTCTCGCCGCCAGGTTCGTGTCCTGGATCCCGGAGACAAAGACGACCGCGCGAGAGCTGCGGCAGAAGGGCGTTCTCTTCCTCCTGGTCCTCCTCGCGCTTCTGGTCAACGCCAACGGGATCGACGGAATCCTGTATCCGTACAAGCTCTGGATCGAGCTGCGCGGAGAGGTCACGTACTTCCCGATGTTGGAGGAGCTGCTCTCTCCCTTCGCCGTGCCCAGGTCGTTTCCCCACCCCGTGGTGATCTACAAGGGCCTCGCTCTGCTTTCGATGCTGGCCTTGCTCCTCCAGCTCGCGCGGATCCGGCTCGCCCACGCCTTGCCCTATCTGGTGTTCCTGTACCTGTCGACCCTGGCCGAGCGAAACATCGCCCTGTTCGCCGTGGTGGCCACTCCGATCACGATCCGAAACCTGAGCGGCGTCATCGATTCACTCCGCGCGAGGTGGGGGAAGACCACCCTTACGGAGCGGCAGGTCGCGGCAGCGACCGCCCTCGGGGCCGTGCTCCTCGCGGCGGGAGTCTGGATGGTCACCAGCAGCAACCAGCTATACCAGCAGATGCACTGGAGAAGGCACTTCGGTGTCGGATGGTCGGATTATTTTCCGGCGGAGGCCGTCGAGCACCTGCGGACCGTCGAGGGCAATTTCTTCAACAGCCCCGATCTCGGGGGATACCTGACCTGGAAGCTGTACCCCGAGAAGCAGGTGGCGATGGACGGAAGGTGGGAGATGCACGGGAGGTTCCTGCCGAAGCTGCTCCGCGCCTATCGGAGCCCGCCGGCATTTTCGAAGCTCGCGAAGGAGTACGACATCAGGGCGGTGATCCTGGGGGAGACGCATCCCGCGACGACCATGGCGAGGTGGCTGCGGAAGAGCCCGGCCTGGGAGCCGACCCTGCGCACCAAGCACACCCAGGTGTACGAGAGGAAGCGCCCGTAGGGGAGCCCGATGCCCGGAATCGGTTCGGCACCTGAGGACTTCGTCGTCGAGGAGATCCCCCTGTATCGGCCGCTCGGGGAGGGGGGGCACACCTTCGTCCAGGTGGAGAAGCGTCTTCGCAGCAGCGAGGGAGTGCGTCGAGATCTCGCGCGCCTCGCTGGCGTACGGACGGGAGAGGTGGGCTACGCGGGCCGCAAGGACCGGGTGGCGGTCGCGCGGCAGTGGTTCTCGGTCCCGGGGCTCGATCCCGAGCGCGCCCTGGCAAAGAGGGGAGAGGGCTTCCAGGTGCTCGAGGCCGTCCGCCATCCCCACAAGCTCCGCACCGGGCAGCTGCGCGGAAACCGCTTCGCGATCCTGGTCCGCGGCCTCACAGCTCCCGATCGGGTGGCGCCGGCTCTCGCCGAGATGGCATCTCGCGGCATGCCCAACCGCTTCGGCGCGCAGCGCTTCGGACGCGACGGCGAGAACCCGGCCCGCGCCCGCGCCCTGCTCCTGGGCGCGCCCTTCGGTGGGAGCCGCAATCAGGCGCGATTCCTGCTCTCGGCGTTGCAGGCCGAGGCCTACAACGGAGTCCTGGCCGCTCGTCTCCTGCCGCGCGGAGTCCGTCTCCGCGGCGCTCGGCGACCCCTCCGCGTCCGGCCCGAAGAGGCGACCTGTGAACCCGTGGAGAGAGGAGCGGTGCGTCTCTCCTTCACCTTGCCGCCGGGCAGCTACGCCACCGTGCTCGTCGAGGAGTTGCTCGCCGGACTTGGATGACACGGGGCCGTGCCTCGCGTACTCTCCTCTAGGTCGGGGGACGGGAGCAAGAGAGCATGGGGATCGCCAACGACGTCACCGAGTTGATCGGTCGCACCCCCCTGGTTCGTCTCCGCAAGGTCGCGGACGGGGTCTCGGCGAATCTCGTCGCCAAGCTCGAGAGCCAGAACCCCGGGGCCAGCGTCAAGGACCGCATCGGCCTCTCGATGATCGACGCGGCCGAGCGCAATGGCGAGATCGCGCCCGGAAGCACGGTGATCGTCGAGCCGACCAGCGGAAACACGGGCATCGCACTCGCCCTCGTCGCCGCGGTGAGGGGCTATCGGTGCGTGCTGGTGATGCCGGACACCATGAGCCCGGAGCGCCGCGTCACACTGCGGGCTTTCGGTGCCAGGCTGGTGCTGACCGAGGGAGCCAAGGGCATGCCCGGCGCGATCGACCGGGCGAACCAGATCTGCGCCCAGCTTCCGGACTCCTTCATGCCCCAGCAGTTCATGAACCCCTCGAACCCCGAGGTCCATCGGAACACCACCGCCATCGAGATCTGGGAGGACACCGACGGCGAGGTCGACGCACTGGTCGCGGGGATCGGCACCGGCGGGACCCTGACCGGCTGCGCCCAGGTGATCAAGGCCAAGAAGCCCTCTTTCGAGGCGGTGGCGGTCGAGCCGGAGGCGAGTCCGGTGCTCTCGGGTGGATCTCCCGGTCCCCACAAAATCCAGGGGATTGGAGCCGGCTTCGTGCCGGCGGTGCTCGAAACCGACCTGCTCGATGACGTGATCAGGGTCAGCAACGACGAAGCCTTCGCGATGGCGCGACGACTGGCAAAGGAGGAGGGAATCCTGGCGGGTATCTCCTCCGGTGCGGCGGTGCACGCGGCCATCCAGTATGCGAAGAAGCCCGGCAACGAGAACAAGCTCATCGTCGCGATCATTCCGAGCTTCGGCGAGCGCTATCTCGGGACCGATCTCTTCGCGCCGTATCGCTACGAGGGAAGTGACGAAATCGTCTCCTGAAGTGGCTACTCCCGCGAGACGCGAACAGAAGAAGGCGCTCCAGCGCCGCCGGATCCTGGACGCGGCGAGAGAGGTGTTCTTCCGCGACGGCTTCGCGAACGCCAACCTCGACGAGGTCGCCGCCATCGCGGAGGTCGCCAAGGGAACCCTCTACCGCCACTTCGAGAGCAAGGCGGATCTCTACGTCGCGGTGCTCTCGCACAACGGACAGGTCTTCGAAGAGCGCATGCGAGAGGCCGCCGACCGGGAATCCGCCGCGGTGGATCGGATCCGCCAGGTCGGACGCTTCTACTACGACCACTGGACCCGGAATCGGGAGTACTTCCAGATCTTCTGGGCACTCGACAACCAGGAGCTGATCGGGGAGCTCCCACCCGGGGTGGTCGAGGAGGTGACCAAGCTCTGGGAGAACTGCCTGCGGATCCTGGCCGACGTCATCCGGGGGGGTGTGGAAGGGGAGGAGTTCGCTCCCTGTGACCCCTGGGAGATCGCCAACATCCTGTGGACGGTGGCCAACGGACTGATCCAGACCGAGCACGTGGCCCCGCGCCGGCAGCTCCGCCGCCGCGATCTGGACCGGGTCTTCGACGACATGGTGGAGCTCTTCCTCCGGGGCATCGCCCAGGACGCTTGACAGCGCTCCCACCATCGGAAACTCTGTCCGGCAGAGAAAGTGACTCGGAGTCACGTCTTCAGGAGATGAGAAGTCCTCGGGGATCGGCAGGTCTCGAAGGGCTGGGGGTGAGATGGCGATGGACGCGACCCTGCAGGTTCGTCTGCGTCGGCTGGTCTCGAGCCAGCTGGGCGTGGACCTCAACGAAGTGGTGGCGGAGGCGCGGATTCTGGACGATCTCTGCGCCGATTCCCTCGATCTGGTCGAGCTGGTGATGGCCGTCGAAGAGACCTTCGACATCGTGGTTCCGGACGAGGATGTCGAGGCCATGCAGACCATCGGCGACGTAGAGGCGTACCTGGAGGAACGAGTCTCCGGTGCGTTGCTTCTCCACTAGTCCCGCAGGCCCGGGAGCAGCCTCGCGTAGCTTCCGAGCCCGGTGGCGATCACGGCCAGGCCGAGCGCGAGCAGCAGGCGCCCCCCCGCAAGCGCCCCGCGGGCGGCTTCGCGCGCCCGGTCGAGCTCCTCGGGAGTGAGCTCGTCGGGTCCCGGTCCCAGCTCACGCGCTCCCTCGAGAAGCTCGGGAAGTGCGAGGAGCAGCCCGAAGAGAAAGAAGAAGAACACCAGGTAGAGGAGCGAGAGGGAGAACCGCGGCCGGAACACCGCCCGGCCGGCGCGGCGGGTAGGGGTCTCGGACATCGCCCCCCGAGCCTAGCCCGCAATCTTCACCAGGTCTCGATCTGTGCCCGGCGACCCCTGGGCCGGCCCGAGTCGTGAGCTTCGGTACCCTTGGCTCCGTCCTGACGGGAATCGGAAGGTGGGGAACGCGAGCCAGGTCCCGAAAAGACTCGTTATCATCGACGCGGCGAACTGCCTATATCGCGCGTTCTTCGGGATTCCTCCGCTGCGCGCGGCGGACGGGTTTCCCACTAACGCCGTCTTCGGCTTCGCCAAGATGCTCGCCAAGGTGATCCGGGAGGAGGAGCCGGACGCGGTCGCGGTCGTCTTCGATCCTCCCGGTGGCAGCTTCCGCAACGAGCTCTATCCGGACTACAAGGCGAACCGGGACTCCCAGCCGGAGGACCTCTCGGCCCAGTTTCCGGTGGCCAGGGAGCTGGTGGAGGCCCAGGGGATTCCGCTCCTCGAGGTCGCCGGCTTCGAGGCCGACGACCTGATCGCCACCCTGGTGAGGCATGCGCCCCGCGAAGTCGAGGTGACGATCGTCTCCACCGACAAGGATCTGATGCAGCTCGTCGACGAGCGCATCTCCCTTCTCGACAACGTGAAGGGTGTTCGGATCGGCCCGGCCGAGGTGGAGGAGCGCTTTGGCGTGCCGCCGGAGCGGCTCCTCGACGCGCGCGCCCTGGCCGGCGATGCCAGCGACAACATCCCCGGCGTTCGGGGGATCGGTGAGAAGGGGGCCGCTCGATTGATCTCCGAGTGGGGGGATCTCGAAACGCTTCTCGAGAACGCCGAAAGGGTCAAGGCCAAGAGGGCCCGGGAGGCCCTGCTCGGTCAGGCCGAGGAGGCGCGCCTCTCCAAGCGACTGGCCACGCTCCGCGACGACGTTCCGCTACCCGGCCGGTTCGAATCCCTCGCACTGCGCCCGCCCGACGAAGAGGCCCTGCGCGCGATCTACCGCCGGCTGGGCTTCACGCAGCTCCTCGAGAGCCTGGGATCCGAGGGGGCGGAGCCCGACACGCCGCCGGCCGGGGTCGCAGTCGAGATGGTGACCAGCCCGGCCGACCTGGAGAAGCTGGTGGGCCTGCTGGCCGGCCTGGAACGGATCGCCGTGCACCGGATCGGTGACGAGGAGAAGGGCGGCCTGGTGGCGGAGCCGGTCGGACTCTGCTTCGCCCTGGACGGCGATCGGGCGGCCCACGTGACCCTCGGCACGCCGACGCTCCTCCAGCGCGCCTGCATCCCCCTGGACGAGGCGCTGCCCCTGCTGCGGCCGCTCTTCGAGTCCCCCGACTCTCCTCCCTGGCTGGGTCGCGACACCAAGCAGCTTCAGACCTTGCTGGCCGAGAAGGGCGTTCGAGCCAAGCTGCCCTGCTTCGACCTCGAGATGGCGGCGTACCTGGCCGACCCCGCGGGCCCGCGCACCACCCAGACCCTGGCCAGCCAGCTCCTGGGCCGCAATCTCCGCTCCTGGGAGGAGGTGGCGGGCCGCGGCGCCAAGGCGACCGCGGCGGGAGAGCTGCCCACCGAGGTGGTGGCCGAATGGGGCGCCGAGGAGGTCTGTGCCCTCCGCGACCTGGAGCCGCTCTTGAACCGGCGCCTGCGGGACGACGACCTCGAGCCGCTGCTCGGGGAGGTCGAGCTTCCCCTCACCGCGGTCCTCTCGGGCATGGAGCGTGCCGGCGTGAAGGTCGACGAGGCCGTGCTGGCCGAGCTCTCCCACGAATACGAGAGCGAGCTCTCTCGCATCGAGGGCCGGATCTTCGACCTGGCCGGCGAGACCTTCCAGGTGGCCTCCCCCAAGCAGCTCCAGCGGATTCTCTTCGAGAAGCTCAAGCTCCCCGTCATCAAGAAGACCAAGACCGGCTACTCCACCGACGAGGGGGTCCTCGTCCAGCTCTCCTTCCACCACGAGCTGCCCGGAGAGGTGCTGGCCTATCGACGGCTCGCGAAGCTCAAGAGCACCTACATCGATGCCCTGCCTCCCCTGGCGGATTCGACCACGGGTCGGATCCATCCGACCTTCCACCAGTTCGGGGCGGCGACGGGACGCCTCTCCTCCTCGCACCCGAACGTGCAGAACATCCCGATCCGGACCGACGAGGGTATCCGCATCCGAGAGGCCTTCGTCGCCGCTCCGGGCCAGCGAATGCTCTCGGCCGACTACTCCCAGGTGGAGCTTCGCATCCTCGCCCACTTCTCCGGGGACGAGAGCCTGATCGAGGCGTTTCGTTCCGGTGAGGACATCCACCGGCGCACCGCGGCGGAGGTCGCCGGCATCACCGACGAGCAGGTGACCCGGGAGCAGAGGGATCACGCAAAGGCCATCAACTTCGGGATCATCTACGGCTCGAGCGCCTTCGGCATCGCGAACCAGCTGGGCATCGCCCAGGCCGAGGCCCAGAGCACGATCGACGCCTACTTCGCCCGCTACCGAGGAGTGCGTCGCTTCCTCGACGCCACGGTGGAGGCGGCGAAGCGGGAGGGCTTCGTCCGGACGCTGCTCGGGCGCCGGCGCTATCTGCCCGATCTCACCTCTCGCAACCGGGTGCTGCGCCAGGCCGCGGAGCGGATGGCGGTCAACACGGTGATCCAGGGAACTGCGGCCGATCTGATCAAGAAGGCCATGGTGGAGGTGTCCCAGGCCCTGGAGGAGCGCCGGCTCTCGGCCAGGATGATCCTCCAGGTCCACGACGAGCTGGTCTTCGAAGTCCCGGATGGCGAAGAGGAGCCGCTGGAGTTGCTGGTCCGTGAGCGGATGGAGTCGGTCCATGCGCTCGAGGTCCCGCTGGTCGTCGAGATCGGCCGGGGCTCGAACTGGCGGGAAGCTCATTGAGCTCCCCGGGGAGATCGAATAGACGGCACCCGCAATGCGTCGGAATCCCCAGGAACAAGGGGTGCGCATGGTGTGCAGCAGGGAGACGGGACGATCGCGAGTAGGAGGGGGGCGATCACGGCGGCGGATCTCGACCAGACCTCCGACGGGGAGGCGATCCGGCGGGTTCTGGCCGGGGATGGCGACGCCTTCGCGGTGCTCGTGGAGCGGTACCAGGGGAGGGCCTTTCGTCTCGCCCTCCGGGTGCTGCGGGACGAAGAAGCCGCCCGGGATGCGGTCCAGGATTCCTTCCTGAAGGCCTACAGCGCGCTTCCCCGATTCCAGGGCCGGTCCGGCTTCTACACCTGGCTGTACCGGCTGGTGATGAATCAATGTATCGACATGAAGCGCCGCGACAGATCCGACCGCGAGATCGAGTGGGAAGAGGGAGGCGGCGGCGAGAGCGGCGCCGACACGCTGCTGCCGCCGGAGGTGGACGGGGTGCGCTTCGAGCCCGCCGCCTCGATGATGCGCAAGGAGCTTCGCCAGCGGATCGGCGAGGCCATCGAGCGGCTGCCCGAGGGGCTCCGTGAGACGCTGCTCCTGCGCGAGGTGGACGGACTCAGCTACGCGGAAATCGCCGAGGCCCAGGAGGTTCCCAAGGGAACCGTGATGAGCAGACTCCATTACGCGCGCAAGCAGCTTCAGGCCTACCTGATCGAGATGGGAGTCGCGACCGGTGCCGTCGCGCAGGCGGGGGAGAATTCGAAGTGAGAGTACGAGACAGGACCAGCGAGAGGCTCCAGGCGTACTACGACGGCGAGCTCGGCCCCCTGGCGCGATGGCGCTTCGAGCGCGGGTTGCGGCGGGACCCGGCGCTCCGGGAGGAGCTCTTCGCGCTGGAGGAGACCGGCCGCCTGCTCCGCGAGGCGGAGCCGGAGACGGCCTCACCGGATCTCTGGGAGGCGATCCGGCTGCGGCTGCCGGCCGAGAGCGCCCAGCGCGCAGAACGGGACGAGGCTCCTCTCGCGCCGCGATCCCGTCTCTGGACGCTCTCTCCGTGGGTCGGCGTGGCGGCGGCGACCGCGGCGCTGGCATTGGCGTTCGGTCTCGAATGGGGCGATCCTTCCGCTTCGGGATCGGTGCGCTGGATCGATTCCCGGGGAAAGCCACTGATGGTGCTTCAGGACGATCGCAAGGCGACGATCATCTGGGTGATCGATGAGGAGTCCCGGGATCTCTCGGGGAGGTCGGCACGTGTGCTCATCTAGTGTCCGGAGACAGAAGCCCGCCCTGGTGTCGCGGGGTGCTCGAGGGCGCCATCGGTGGCTCGCTGCGCTCCTGCTGGTGTTCCCCCTCCTGGCGGGCACGGCGGCGGCGGAGGACCCCCGACCCATCTCCTTCGACGTCACCGTGGTCCACGTCTCCAACCGAGAGGGCGGCGTGCAGGCCGACGCCCGGGCCCGTCGGGTCGACCGCATCATCGGTGCCCAGATCAAGTACGACTCTCTCCGCGTGCTCGACTTCACGCGGCGCCGGGTACCGCTCAACCAGATCGGCAGCGTGACGCTGCCCGGTGGAAAGCACTTCCGTTTCCGGCCGATGGATCTGAGCGACGAGGGGGTGCTGGTGGCGGTGGACGTCGAGCGGTCGGCCCAGGGCGACTTCCGAATTCCGAGACGGAAGCCCTTCATCTTCGGCGGGCAGCGCTATCAGGACGGCCAGCTCGTGATCCTTCTCGAGCCCGACTTCTGAGCCGACCCGTGGGGAAAGAATCTGCGGATTTCTCGAATCCCGCTGACACCTTTCCCCAGATCCGACCACATAGAGGGTGAAAGCCAAATATCCCCTTCCCAGGGAGGCCCGAAGCCGATTCGTCGGCTCCGGGCTTTTCCCTTTCTGGGGTCGGCTCAGGTCATGTCCCCCAGGGGCACGAATCGCACCTCCGGACCTGCCCCGGCGAGAGCGCCGGCCTGGCGGGCGTGTCGCCCCGTGGCGGAACCGGTAGCTTGACCGCGGATCCTTCCCACCCCGCCACGTACGGTGGCATTCCTCCAGAGGAAAGGTCGACCAGATGAGCATGCAGCTTCCGAAGCAGGGAATCGGGCGCGAGGCGCTCTTCGAGGACATGCGCAAGCGCAAGGAGCAGGACGCCGACTGGCACGGCGGGCGGACCTTCAGCCTGATCTATCCCGTCGATGACGAGGTGGACGGAATTCTCGAGCAGGCGAACCGGCTCTACATGTTCGAGAACGCGCTGAATCCGTTCCGCTTCCCCAGCCTTCGCCAGATGGAGGTGGACGTGGTCTCGATGACCGCGGGGCTCCTGAACGCGCCCGAGGGCGCCGACGGCTGCATGACGTCCGGTGGCACCGAGAGCATTCTGATGGCGGTGATGGCGGCGCGCAATCGCGCGCGCGAAGAACGGGGCGTCACCGAGCCGGAGCTGCTGCTTCCGCAGACGGCGCACCCCGCCTTTGCCAAGGCCGCCAAGTACCTGGGTCTCACCCTACGCCACATCCCCATCGACGCGGACCTGCGGGCGGACGTGGGGGCGGCCGAGAAGATGATCGGCGAGCAGACCGCGCTGGTGGTGGGATCCGCACCGAACTACCCCTTCGGCACCGTCGATCCGATTCCCGAGCTGGCCGGGCTCGCCGCCGAACGGGGCATCTCCTTCCACACCGACTCGTGTCTGGGTGGCTTCCTCCTTCCCTTCCTGGAGCGGCTCGATCATCCGGTTCCGCCCTTCGACTTCCGCGTCCCCGGCGTGACCACCATGTCCGCCGACGTCCACAAGTACGGCTACTGCACCAAGGGCGCCTCGGTCGTGCTCCACCGGGACGGGAACCACCTCAAGCAGTACCAGCTCTTCGTCTACTCGGACTGGCCCGGAGGGTTCTACGGATCCTTCTCGATGGCGGGGGCGCGGCCGGCCGCACCGATCGCCGCAGCCTGGGCGATCCTGCGCTACCTGGGTGAGGACGGCTATCTGCGCATCGCCCGAGAACTCCTATCCACCATCGTGAAGATCCGCACGGGGATCGACGAGACACCGGGACTTCACGTGATCGGGGATCCGGTGATGGGCGTCTTCTGCTTCACCGCAGACGAGTTCGACATCGGTGCGATCGGCGACGTCATGGATGATCGGGGCTGGAACCTCGATCGCCAGACCCCTCCGGACGCCCTGCACATGATGCTGAGCCCCAAGCACGGCACGGTGGCGGATCGCTTCATCGAGGACCTGCGCGAGGCGGTGGAACACCACGGAGTCTCGCGCGGGGTCGAGGCGCGCTACAGCTGATCCGAGCTCGGATTCGGCTCTCGGGCCTGCGGCCAGCGTAACCGGCCTCGCTTCCCACGCGTATTGGGGGCGAGAAAGAGACTGCTCCCGGTTGGAGGAGAACCCATGAGAAGACTGCGCGCTCGATCTGTACTCCTGGCAGGAATCCTCGCTGTCAGCCTCGGCTGCGGAAGTGAGGAGGCCGCCCGGCTCGGTCTCGATTCCTTCTTCGACTCCCACAAGGGACAGACGGGGACCATTGCGGTTCTCGACGGCACCACGCACGAGTCCCTGGCCGTGTTCCGCGGGGAGATGGATCTCGACAGGTACCAGACCGTCCTCGACGAGCTGCGGGATCCGGGTGGAGCGTGACCGAGACCCTCCTCTCCGATTCGCGCATCGAGAGCCGCGAGCTGCCCCGTCCCTGGCAGCACCCGGCGTTCGGCTGGACCCTCGCCGCAGCCGGGCTGGTCGCCGCGCTTCTGGTCGCCTTCTGGGAGCCCCTCTCGGCGGCGCTCTACCAGGTTGAGTTCGCGATCGCGGGTCTTCTTCCCGAGGCGTGGATCGGCGGCGCCGCCTGGTTTGCGCTTCCCGCCATCGCACTGGGAGCCGGTCTTCTCGCCAGCATGTCGCCCTGCGTTCTCCCCCTGGTTCCGCTCAACGTCGCGCTGATCGGGGCGTCCGAAGCGACCGGCTGGCGCGCCGTCTCCCTCTCCGGACGCTTCGTCCTCGGAGCGTCGTTGGTCCTCGCCTGGCTCGGTCTCGCCGCCGATTTCGCCGGTTGGCTCCTGATCGCACAGCGCGGCTGGATCCTCCTCGCCGCGGGTACGCTGATGACCGCTCTGGGCTTCGTCTCCTTGGAGATCCTTCCCATGCCCTTCGCAGGGCGGGCGCCGGGCGGCGCCCGGCGGCTCGGACCCATGGGCGCAGGGGCCGCCTTCGCGTTGATCACGACACCCTGCGCCAGCCCGCTCCTGGCCGCCGTGCTCGCGGCGGCGGGAACTCGCGGGGTGCTGGGGCTCTCCGGCATCACCATGATCGCGTTTGCGGTGGGCTACACGAGCCTGGTCTTCGTCGTCGGAGTGTTCGGTGGATCTCTGGTGAAGCGCCTCAGGCTTCGCTCATTCGATGCGCCGCGCGCCGCCGCTGGGGCGCTGCTTCTGGTGGCGGGCGTCGGATTCGTGATTTCGGGTCTCGCCTGGTTCTGACCGCGATCCCGGTTACGCTTGGCATTGTCGAGGGTACCGGGCGAGGTCGGATGGCCGGCGAGACGGGAGAGAGAAAAGAGCGATCGGAGCGCTGGCGAGCGTGGATGGCGGCCGCGCCGCACCCTACCGCCCGATCGTCCTGGTGCTGGCGGCAGCCGCCGGGACGGCGGCCCTGGGTGCGATCACCGCCGAGGCGAGCTGCCCCCATCCGGAGATGCGGCATCTCCTGGTGGCGCACGCGCTGGCGCCGGTGGTCGGCGTGCTGCTGCTGACCCTGCCGCTACTGGTGGCGCTCCGGCGGGTAGGGCGCTCCCATCAGCCGCCCGAATCGTCCTCTTCCTCGTCGGTCGGCGACTCCGAACCGAGGCCGTAGCCCTCCAGGTCGTCCGCGGTGGCGATGTCCGAGCTGGATCGCTCCTTCTCCTCCCCGCGCAACTCCCGCTTCATCGCCGCCTTCTCAGCCTTCTTGCGCTCGCGCTGACGCTTGAGCACGGACATCTTGCTTTTCTTTGCCATGGCAGGTTCCCGATCATTGCCGACGGCCTGGCGTGCAGTCAGGTACGCCGCCTCGCCTGGGCGAGGCTGGAATCTACACCGCAGTGCGACTCGTCTTCGGCTGGCCGGATCGCCCGGAACCGCTCAGCGGTTCCCCTCTCCAGCACCGGAGACTGGATCTGCTAGTAGCGGTTGCGGCCTCCGCCTCCGCGACCTCCGCCTCCGCGGCCTCCGCCTCCGCCACCGCCACCGCGACGATCGTGTGCCTCGTCGACGCGGATGTTGCGACCACCGAGGTCCTGGCCGTCCAGCGCCTGCCTGGCGGCGTCGGCACCGGCGTCCTCCATTTCGATGAATGCGAAGCCACGGGGGCGGCCGGTCTCGCGATCAGTGATCACGTTGACCGACTCGACGGCTCCGTGTTTCTCGAACGCTTCTCTGAGTTCTGCCTCGGTGGCGCTAAAAGGCAGGTTTCCGACGTACAGCTTCTTCGTCAATTCGGTTTCTCTCCTCGCGACCGAAGGCGCGCCTTCCGGGTGCGCGAGAATCGCCGAGATCCAGGCCGGACCGTCCAGCCGTGGGAACCCGTGCGAAGCTGACAGTGCCTTGCTCGGCTCGGCTCGAAGCCGAGGCTCAGAACCGGCCGGGCTCAATGAGAAAGGCAGACCCGATTGGAGACACGAAGAGACGGAAACGCCCCGAGTTCTGTGCGCCGATCAAAGAAGCCCCTCGGCGATAAGCTTAACAAAGGAACGGTGTCGGTTGTGCGAGATTCGCTCGGCTCGCCGCCGCCAAAATCCGCGGACCGCTCGCGCCAGCCCCGACTTCCCCTCGGGGATACTGCCGCTTCCGAGCCCCGGTCACGGACGATCCGGCTATCCTGCCGCCGTGCTTCGTCGCGCGATCGTCGGACTGCTCCTGACCGTGGCCTTTCTCGCCGCCGCGGTGCTGCTCTACATCTGGGGAGTGGCCGAGGGGGGCTTCGGCAGCCATCGGGGTCCGGGAGTCGTCGCCGAGATCCCCGTTCCCGTGGAGGTGGTCGCCGATCGCGCCACCCGCCAGCAGGAGGCCCGGGTCGCTCTGGAGAAGCGCGCAGACCGGTCCGTCAAGCAGATTCTCTTTGGCGACCTGCACGTCCACACCACCTTCTCGAGCGACGCCTTCCTCTTCAGTCTTCCGATCCTGCAAGGGGAGGGTGCGCATCCACCCGCGGATGCCTGTGACTTCGCCCGCTACTGCTCCGGACTGGACTTCTGGAGCATCAACGACCACGCGGAGCTCCTGAGCCCCCGCCAGTGGGAGGAGATCCGAGCGTCGATCCGGCAGTGCAACGAGGTCGCCGGCGATCCCGGCAGTCCGGACCTGGTCTCGTTCCTGGGCTGGGAGTGGACCCAGATGGCCGACACGCCCGAGAGCCAGTACGGCCACAAGAACGTCATCCTCCGCGATTCGGCCGACGGGGACGTTCCCGCTCGACCGATCGGCGCGGGGCGCACCTCCCTGGACGCCGCCGTCCGGGAGATGCCGCTCGCCACTCGCGCGCTGATGCCGCTTCCCGATCTACCCGATCTCGGCCCCTACGCCGACTTCGCACGCTATCGCGCCGAGGTCCTCGAGGTCCCGACCTGTCCGCGGGGAGTCGACGTTCGCGAGCTGCCGAACGACTGCTTCGAGAGCGCCGAGACCCCGCGCGTGCTGTTCGAGAAGCTGGGACAGTGGGGCTTCCACACGCTGGTAATCCCCCACGGCACCAGCTGGGGCATCCACGCGCCGCCGAACTCCTCGCTCGACGGGCAGCTCGGCGGGGGACAGCACGACCCACGCCTGCAGCGGCTCTTCGAGGTCTACTCCGGCCATGGAACGTCGGAGGTCTACCGCGGCTGGCGCCACCTGACCGCGGGACTCGACGGGGCGGCGGCCTGCCCGGAGCCCAGCGCCGACTTCACCCCCTGCTGCTGGCGGGCCGGTGAGCTGATCCGGGAGCGCTGCACCGACGTCATCGAGGAGGAGTGCGAGGCGCGGGTGCTGCAGGCCCGCGCCTTCTTCGCCCAGGCCGGCATGGATCCGCGCCGCTTCGGCGTGGTGCCCGGCTCCACCCCCGAGGAGTGGGGTGAGTGCGGACAGCTCGAGGGGGGATTCCTTCCCGCCTACGTCTACCGGCCCGGCATGTCTGCCCAGTACGGCCTCGCCATCGGAGACTTCGAGGATTCCGGGGGGCCCGCTCGCTTTCGCTACGGGCTGATCGGGTCCAGCGACAACCACAAGGCTCGGGCGGGATCGGGCTACAAGGAGTTCGCGCGCAAGGCGATGGGCGATGCCTGGGGCGGCAGGGACGATTTCCTCGCGCGGATGGATCCCGGGACCCCGCCATCACCGCTCCCCGCGGCGGTGGACGAGCTACCCGAAGGGCTGGGTCTGCTTCCGGAGCGCGGCGCCTCGTTCTACTCCACGGGCGGTCTGGTCGCGGTCCACGCGGAGGGGCGACACCGCGAGGCGATCTGGGAGGGTCTCGCGAGACGCGAGGTCTACGCGACCTCGGGTGAGCGAATCCTCCTGTGGTTCGATCTCGTGAGCGGAGCCGAGGGGGTGGTTCCCATGGGTGGAGAGGCGCGCCTTGCCGAGACCCCCCGCTTCGAGGTCCGCGCCGTCGGTGCGCGCGAGCAGCAGCCCGGATGCCCGGAGCACGTGACGGCGAGCCTGGACCCCGAGCGGCTCCAGCGACTCTGCCTCGGCGAGTGCTACCACCCCGGAGATCGCAGGCGACGGATCACGCGCATCGAGGTGGTGAGAATCCGCCCCCAGTCCTACCCGGACGAGCCCCTCGCCGGATTGATCGAGGATCCCTGGAAGGTGCTTCCCTGCGAGCCCGACCCGGCCGGCTGCAGCGTGACATTCGAGGACGCGGAGTTCGCATCCACCGCCCGGGAGACCGTCTACTACGTTCGCGCCATCCAGGAGCCGACTCCTGCGGTCAACGGGGATCCGCTGCGCTGCGAACGCGACGAGGCGGGGCGCTGCCTCCGCACCCGGCCCTGCTACGCGAGCGGTCCCCTCTTCGAGCCCGATGACGATTGCCTGGCCCCCATCGAGGAGCGGGCCTGGTCCTCGCCGATCTTCCTCGACCCCCGGTAGCGCGGGGTCCCCGTTCCAGGCGGGAAGTGCCAGCGCCCAGCAGAGCAGGAGCGCGGCGAGGGACGCGGCGGCGAGGCTCCACTGGACCGGAGCGCCCGGTGGGCGGGAGAGGGCGAGGGCGACGAGGCTGCCGAGAACGCCTCCGGTCAGGAGTCCGAACAGGTGTGCCCCGAGATCCACCCGCTCTCCAGCGGTTCCCAGCATCGCCAGGAGCGCGACGGCGGCGGCGACGGGAGCCCAGGAGCGGCGACCGCGGGTCCCGCGCCGCCTGCGGCGAACCAGTCCGACTCCCCCCAGCACCCCCACCGCGCCGAAGACCGCCGTGGAGGCGCCGACCGCGACGTGAGGCCCGCCGCGGACCCAGGCGTTCAGGAGGTTCCCGCTAGCGCCGGCCGCCAGCACCAGGGCGCAGCCGAGGCCCTGGCCCCAGCTCCGGCACACCGCGGTGAGGAAGAGGGCGCCGGTGATGGCGTTGGCCAGGACGTGTGCGAGGTCGGCGTGCAGGGTGAGCGCGGTGACGCTGCGCCACACCTCGCCGAGGAGAATCCGCGCGGAATCGGCGCTGCCCCGTTCGAACCAGATCGATCCGTCGCTCCAGGGGCCGGTGACCGCGAAGAACGCCAGCAGTCCGAGCGAGACTGCGACCCCCGCAAACGACTGGCCGGAGCGCACGGGCTCGGCGGGAGCAGGGGCGGGGCGGCGGTTCTCCAGCGCGTAGGCGGCGAGGATCTGCGAGGCCCGCTCCTCCTCGTGCGCGGGGACACAGAGGAGGAACACCCGGTGGTCGCGCACCACGGCCGGGGAGAGACCCTCGGCGGTCAGCACCAGGGCCCACTCGTCGGCGACTCTGCGGCTCGGCGCGACGCGCGGCCAGCCCGGGTCGCTCTGACTCGTCGAGTCCATCTGGATCTCTCCACCGGAGTTTCACCCGCGGCGCGCGGGATCGAGATCAGCTCGCCGGGTTCTCGGCGAGGGTGCTGGTGACGTCGATCAGCTCGCCGCGGCGGAACAGGGTGACGTGGATCTGGTCACCCGGGAGCAGCCGCAGTAGCTGGCGCGTGAGCCGGACGACGCTGTCGATCTTCTGGTCGCCCACGCGAACGATCAGGTCGCCGGTCTCGATGCCCGACGCTTCGGCGGGGCTCCCCGCCGCCACGCTCTCGACCAGGATCCCCCGAGGATCCGCGTAGCCGAGCTGCTTCGCCTCACCCGGTGTCAGCGGTCGGGCGCTCACGCCGAGCCATCCGCGCTCGGTGCGGTTCACGATCAGGAGCGGCATCACCTCCTTCACGGTGTTGATCGGGACGGCAAACCCGATCGACTGGGCCTCGGTGATGAGTGCGGTGTTGATTCCCACCACCTCTCCGCGCATGTTGAGCAGCGGTCCACCGCTGCTGCCGGGATTGATGGCCGAATCCGTCTGCAGGAGGTCGAGTAGCTGCGTCTGCGGGCCCGGAATGATCCGCTCCTTGGCGCTCACCAGCCCATAGGTCACGGAGTGGTTCAGCCCCAGGGGATTCCCCACCGCGACCACCATCTCGCCGACCGAGAGGGCGTCCGAGTCGGCGAGCGGCAGCGCCCGGAGCCGAGAGTCGGTCTCGATCCGGAGCAGCGCGGTATCCGTCAGCCGGTCCATGCCGACGATGCTGGCGGCGGCCTCCTCGCGGCGCCCGGAGAAGACCACCTGGATGTCCGTGGCGTTGAAGACGACGTGGGCGTTGGTGAGGATGAAGCCCTGTTCGTTGATCAGGAATCCGGAGCCCAGGCTGTAGCCCTCGGTCTGGAAGGGGATCGGCACCTTCCACGGCACGATGTCGAACACCGCCGAGAGCAGGGGGATCCGGATCGGCAGGAGCTCGTTGGGGGAGATCCCGAAGAGCGCCCTCTGCTCCTGCAGCACGCGCGTGTAGATGTTCACGACACCGTCCCGTGTCTGCTCGACGAGATTCGCCACCGTGCGGTGGTGGAAGGGAATCACGTCGTCCCCACTCGCCGGCCTGGCCTCGATCCAGAACTCGGAGAGCTCGAGGTCGCCGAGCTCGATGTTCCGGAAGGTCCGATCGAAGATCGGCGCGTCGTCGCGCACCAGCGGCTTCTCGGCGATTGGCCGCGGCGGCGTCACCGAGCAGGCGGCGAGAGCGAGCAGGGGAATCAGCCAGAGGCGGGTCGATCTGCCGATTCCGGCGGCCCGCAGCTTCGTGGAATGGGATCTTCGCATGAAGCTCTCTCGGAGAGTGCGGGTTAGCGGGCGCGGGGAGGCGCGGCGGTCACCTGCGCGAACAGCGCCTCGTCGACGTTCCCACCGCTCAAGAGCACCCCAGAGCGGCCGCGTCCTTCGCGGAGGGCGAGCGCCAGCGACGCGGCCCCCGAGGGTTCGAGGACCAGTCGCAGCTCGTCCAGCGCGAAGCGCATCGCCTCCAGCATCTCCGCGTCGGAGACCAGCTCCACCCTCGACAGCAGCTCCTTCAGCACCGTCCAGGTCCAGACGCCGGGCGTCCGCACCCGCAGGCCGTCGGCGATGGTGCGCGGGGGCGCGACCTTGCGGCGCTCGCCCGCGGCGAGACTCAGCCGGGTGTCGTTGGCATCCTCCGGCTCGACACCCACGATCTCGGCCCGCGGCGACAGCGCGTTCACGACCACGGCGCAGCCCGACATGAGACCGCCGCCGCTCACCGGGGCGTAGAAGCGATCGATGGCACCGGCGTCCTCGAGCAGCTCGAGCGCCGCGGTCCCCTGGCCGGCGGCGATGCGCGGGTCGTCGAAAGGGGGAACCTCCACCAGGCCGCGCTCCTCCGCCAGCTCCCGGGCGCGCGCCGCGCGCTCGTCGCTGTCCGGTCCGACGATGATCACCTCCGCTCCGTCGGCCTCGGTGCGCGCCCGCTTCCGGTCCGGCGCGTCCGAGGGCATCACGATCACCGCGGGGACGCCCAGCACCTTGGCCGCTCGCGCGACTGCCTGGGCGTGATTCCCCGAGGAGTGGGCCACCACTCCGGGGCAACCGTCGGAGAGCTGGAGCATCAGATTGAACGCCCCTCGGAGCTTGAAGGCGCCGGTGGGCTGGAGGGACTCGGGCTTCAGCAGCAGCTCGCAGTCCGGCCGCAGCGTGTGGCGGAGGAGCGGTGTGCGCACCACGTAGGGGGCGATCCGCTCGGCGGCTTCGCGGACCGCGTCGATGCGCAGCCCGTGGCTCTCCAGCACCGCTTCCAAGGGGCTTCTCCTCTCGAGGATTCGTCGTCGGCGCGCCCGAATGGGAATCGTGCGCCGCCACGGCCAGTGTAGAAGCCCGACCGCTCGCCTCCAACGCGCCAGGCTGGGGGTCAGGCGCCGCTCGAGCTCAGGATCGCGTCGACGGCGCTCTCGATGGGATTGGTGACCCGGAGCTTCACCGCGAGCTCCTCCGCGCGATCGGCCATCAGTTCGTTGTCCAAGGTGGCCGAGATCAGCTCGGCGAGCCGGGGCGCGGTGAGCTTCAAGCGGTGCAGCGGAGGGGGAGCGACGCCGAGGAGGTGCGCGCGACGTCCCCAGTAGTACTGATCCAGAAGGTGGGGAACGACGATCTGCGGAACCCCCGACCGGGATGCCGTGGCGGTGGTGCCGGCGCCTCCGTGATGGACCACCGCGGCGAGCCGGGGAAAGAGATTCGCGTGGGGGAGGGGACCGGCGGCGAAGACGGACTCGGGAAGCGGGCCGTTTCCAAGGCCTGCCCAGCCCTTGGAGAGGATCGCCCGGCAGCCCGCCCGCAAGGCGGCATCCAGCAGCAGGCGCGTGGTTCCGGCGGGATCCGGATCCATCATGCTGCCGAAGCCCAGGTACACCGGAGGCGGTCCCGCCTCGAGAAAGAGCTCGAGCTTCTCGGGGAGGGGCGTCTCGTCCTTCGGGAGCAGGTAGCCGACCTGCTCCACCGGGACGGAGAGGTCGTCGGGCGCGGGAGCCAGCGCCTCGTCCGCGGCCAGCAGCGGATGCGCGCTGATCATGTAGCGGTAGGTGTTGGGCACGGGGTCGAGACCGAGCGCCGCGCGGTGCTGGTTGAGATCGCTGCGCAGCACCCACTCGTTGAAGCGGAGGAAGGCGTCCCACGCCATGCGGTTGAACCAGCGAGGGAGGGACTGGTTCGGCAGCACCGGGGGCGGGTAGTCGCCGGAGCGAAACAGCACCGGGCAGTAGGCGACGGGTCGATAGGGGATCCCCCAGGCCTCCGCGATGGAGGAGCCCGCGAACTGGACGCCCGCTCCGATGATCACGTCGGCGCCGGCCGCGGCGCGAGGCAGGGCTTCGAACTGCTCCTTCAGGAACCGGCCGAACAGCTTCTTCGCCAGCCGCATCGACACCACCGGTCCGCGGCGGAGCGCGTCGGCGTGCTCGCCGAGGAAGCGGTGGATGTCGGTCCCGAGAGGCCGGAAGTCGAGCCCGCGCCCCTCCACCAGGTGGCGCAGATCGGGAGGAGCGCACACCACCACCTCCTGGCCGCGAGCGACCAGTCCCGCCGCGAGGCCCAGCATCGGCTGCACGTCTCCTCGCGAGCCCTCCGCCGCCAGCGCGAACCGCATCGAAATCCCTCTCCCGATCGCCCCTGGCAGCACATCGATCGCCCTGAGCGCGGGCTTTAGCCCTCATTTTGCCTGCACGAGAGCCCAGGGTGAGGTCCTGCGTCCACTGTGCCTCTGTCGCCAGCGGTCACCGGCGGCGCAGGATCCAGAAGATCACGGCGGGAAGCGCCAGGTCGTGCCAGAGGGAGGGGCCGACGTGGCCCATGCTGAGCTCCCCTTGGATGAGCCAGGCGTGGAGGTGGAGCAGGGCGAAGTAGCCGTAGGAGAGGGCGACGATCGCGAGCTGGGGGCGAAGCCAGGTGATTCGGGCGAGTGCGGTGCTGCAGAGGAGCGCGGCGCCGAGGCCCAGGGCCCAGAGGCCGTGCTGGGCGATGAGGGGGAAGCGACCGCCCCAGCCGAAGAGGTTGCCCAGGGCCGCGAGGGCCACGCAGAGGATCAGTGCGAAGGCGACTCCGTGAATTGCCTGGGGCTGGCGGCGCAGACCGGCCCACGCGCCTACCAGGACGAAGCTGAGCTGGTATCCCGCGGTCTCGACGGCGAAGTGGGCGTCCTCCCACCGGAGCAGCGTCGTCGTGTACTCCCCCCGCAGGATCTGGATGTACGCGACGACCAGGCACAGCGCGCCGGTCGCCGACGCAAAGGTGTATACCAGGCGCTCGCGCCGCCGCCGGAACCCCGGCATCCAGAGATAGAGGGCGATCGGAAGCAGGAGCAGTCCGAACTTCAGTGCGACCTGCGCGTTCTCGCGGGACGACCAGTTCTCGACGATGAATTCGAGGGCCTGCAAGCTCGACTCGCTGGTGTCACGGCATCGATCGCCATCGGAGCGACGCCGCGGGGGATGCTATTCCGGCTCCGGCTCGTCCTCCTCGCTCTCGGCGTCGAGGGCGGGCAGGTGGTCGAGGAAGATCGGCGAGGACCAGGCGCGCTCCTCCACCGGCGCGAGGCAGTCCTCGTCGAAGGGCGTGCGGAAGTCGCCGTAGCAGGGGCTGGTGCGCACCACGTTGCCCTCCGCGTCGAACTCGGCGCGCAGGTTCGCCCCGTTGACGGCGGGTGTCGCTTCCTGGACGGCCCGCGCGTAGTAGAGCACGTCGCGATCCGAATCCGCGTAGTCGAGATCCTCGAAGGTGACGACGCAGCCGTCGGCGCGCGGCTCGCACTCGAAGCGCCTCCAGGGATCCTCGATCAGGTCGCTCACCTCCTCGCCGGGGTGTGCCTGGGGACGGATGCGGATCACCTCGATGGCGACGATGGGATGTCGCTGATCGCTGGCGTGGTAGCACTCACCGCGACAGAGCCGCTCCAGGCGCTCGGGCGAGAGGCCTTGGACGCTCTCCTCCGGGCAGCCCGGCTTCTGCTCGAAGGCCCCCACCGCTCGCACCTCGAAGCGCGGGGTCTCGGAGAGGGCGAGGGAGGACCCCATCGGAAGCGGGCCGTCGGGGCCGTTCAGTAGGTCGAACCAGAGGAGGATGCGCGGGCCGCTGGTGCCGTAGACCTCGCGGCGCTCCAGCGCCTCCCAGATCGCGCCGCGGTTGCGGCCCTCGGCGTGCACTGCCACCAGCCCTCCCGGGTGGAGGAAGCTCGTCACCCGCTCGGTATCGGTGGCCAGCAGGCTGCGCTCCGGGGGCAGCTCCTGGGGAACCTGGGGGTCCACTTCACCGCCCAACATCATGCGGCGCGCCAGGCGGTCGTAGAACTGGGAGCGCACCCCCGCGGCCTCGGTCATCATGCGCCGCTGGTACTGCTTGTAGCCGGTTCCCGGGCGGGCGGTGTGGACGTCGCTGGAGGCGATGAAGCCGTAGCGGAAGCGCAGCGGATCGCCGTCCGGCCCGGCTTCGTCGAAGTTCGACAGCGCCAGGGAGTACTGGACGGATTCACCCGGGCGGTAGCCGAAGGACGGCTTGAAGCAGTCGCGACACTGCCCGCAGTCGAGCCAGTCCTCGCCGCGGGTATCGGGAAAGACGCGGTGGGGTGCGACGTTCGCCTGTAGCGCCAGGCGCTTGGCCTCCTCGACGCGCTCCTCGCACTCCCGCTCCGGGAGGTCGCCGCAGCGCTCCCGCATGATCTCGCCGGCCCGCCAGCAGCAGGGCAGGTAGCCGGGGGAGGGCTTGGGACAGATCGGTTCACCGTTCGCGTCCCACTCGATCGCGCGCCAGCTCCGGTACTCCTCGGAGTTCCCGTGCCCGGACATGATCTCGACCAGTTGCTGGCGCTCCGGATCGTGCTGGCGACTGGTGAGCTGCTTGTCCATCGTGGTCCCCGGCGGCGTGTAGAGCCCCCAGGTGCTGCCGTGGGGGATCACCTGAACCTCTCGGCCCCACTGGGCGAGCTTCTCGAAGAGCACCTCGGGGGTCGGTGCGTTCTCGTGGCAGTCGGGGGGAAGCTCGCGGGTGTCCACGCCTCGCTCGCACCGTTTCACCGCCGCGAGCTCGTCCAGCAGCCAGAGGAAGTCGGCGTACTCGCTCCAGTGGAGCGGATCGACGAAGCGCGCGGCGCTCGCCAGGGAGAGGCCCTCAAAGAGGCCGGGGCCCTCGTCCGCGAGGGAGCTGATCGGGCGGGGCGGAAGCTCGTCGTCACCGAGGCCGGGGAAGATCACGTTCTTGTGGCCGTAGTGGGTCTCCGGCGTCGGGCCCACCTGGGTCCACTCGAAGCCCAGGAACGCCACCAGGTCGGGATCCGACGGGTCGCCGCCGCGCTCGTCGCACTGGCGCATGCTCTCCTTCTCGAGCTCCCAGTGCAGGGGGGTGAGTCCCTCGGCGTGATCGGTCAGGGCGAAGAAGTCGAGGGCCGCGCAGTAGCGGGCGAAGTCGCAGGCGTCGGCCGGGGGATGCGCTCCCTCTCCCGCAAGGATCGGGAGGGAGAACATGAAGGCGTCGATCGAGTAGGTGGTGTGGACGTGGAAGTCGCCGAAGAGGATGCGCTTGACGGCAAGCGCGCGCGCGGCACCCGAGCTGGCTTCGAGCTCCAGGACGGCCTCGCTCTGACCGAGGGCTGCGGCTTCGAGCGCCGCGTCGGGACGGCGCGCTCCCTCGATCTCGCCCGGTGGGCGGTCACTGCCTCCGCAGCTCGCGATCAGCAGGAAGAGGGAGACCCTTACGAGTGAGTTGCGGAGCTTCATCGGCGCGTCCTTCTTCGAGAGGTGACCAGCGAGCAGACGTTACAGCCGCCGCTTGAGCATTGCACCTTCAGGAAACTGCGTCGCCGTCAGATGCCAGTCGACGAGGACTCCCTCGGTGACCCTCGGCCTCGGCGGAGACCAGCTCGCGAGCCGGGCGGCGATCTCCCGGTCGGGGAGATCCACGTCGAGACGCTTGTTCCGGCAGTCGATGGTGACCCTGTCGCCCTCCTCCAGCGCCGCGAGCGGCCCGCCGAGCTGCGCCTCGGGCGCGACGTAGCCGACGCAGAGCGCACCCTCGGTGGCGCCGCTGAAGCGGGAGTCGGTGACCACGGCGACGTCGGTGAGGCCCAGCGTGCCGAGCAGGAGCGGGACGCGGAAGTTCTCGCTGAAGCCGGGGCCGCCCCGCGGACCCTGATAGCGGATCACCAGGACGTCCCCGCTCTGGATCTGTCCTCCGAAGATGGCGAGCATCGCCTCCCGCTGGCTCGAGAACAGCCTCGCCGGGCCGGAGAAGTGCTGGTCCTGGCCGCCGCTGATCGTGTAGCGACACAGCGAGCCGTCGGGGGCCAGGTTGCCGCGCAGCACCCGGATTCCGCCGGTCGGATAGATCGGTCGTTCCGCGGGCAGGATCACCTCCTCGCGCCTCACCTCCGCGGCATCGACCAGCTCGCCGACGGGGCGGCCCGAGACGGTCGGACGGGTCAGGTCGAGCTTCTCGCGGATTCGCTTCAGGATCGCCATCACGCCGCCGGCCTCGTGGAGGTCCACGACGGTGAACGGGCCGCTCGGGCGCACCGGACAGTAGTAGGGCGTGTCGTCGCTCAGGAAGTCGAAGGTGTCGATGTCGATGGCGAGCTCCATCCACCGGGCCAGCGACAGCAGGTGCAGGATGCCGTTGGTCCCGGCCGCGAGCGCCATGATGAGTCGCGTCGCGTCCCGGATCGCGCCGGCCGTGACCAGGTCGCTGAAGCGAAGCCCCTCCTTCACCAGCTCGACGATGCGGAAGCCCGTCTCCTTGGCCTGCCGGAGCTTCTCCATGTCGTTGCCCGGCGTGGTCGAGGCGCCGGGAAGACAGAGGCCCATCACCTCCGTGGCCATCTGCACCGTGTTCGCCGTGGTCAGCTCCGGACAGGCGCCGCAGCCGGTCACCCAGCGGCCTTCCATCTGGTGCATCTCGCGGCGCATCTGCTCGGCGTCGATCTTCTCGGACAGGTATTCGTGGATCAGCGTCAGCGCGACGTCGGTGGGGAACGCGGTCGGCTGGCCGCGAAAGCTTCCCGGCCGCGCGGGGCCCCCGGGCAGGAAGATGGTGGGGAGGTCGATCCGGGCGGCACCCAGCCAGTGGCCCGGGACGATCTTGTCGCAGGTGCCGATGCAGACCAGACCCTTCGCGTTGTAGTTCCGCATCTGGATCTCGACGCTGTCGGCGATCGCGTCGCGCTGCGGGAGGTCGTAGAGCATCACCTCGTCGTCGAGTCCCAGATCGCGGCAATGTCCGGCGCAGGGCGCGATGGTCGAGAACTCGATGGGGACGCCGCCGCCGAGCAGGACGCCCTGCTTCACCGCATCGCCCAGCTGCCGGAGGTGCATGTGACCGAGCCCCGCGTCCTGCGGGCTGTTGGCGATCGCGATCGCAGGGCGATCCAGCTCCGCATCCGTGTATCCGCTGGCCTTCCAGAAGAAGCGGTCCGTCCGCAGCTCCGCGAACACCTCCGCCGATTTCGCCAGCCGTTCCGGGTCGATCTTGTCGAACTTCTTCATTCCACCTCTCCGAGATACGGGGCGACCAGGGCGCGGGTATCGACTCGCGCGGCGATCCGCGAGCACAGAAAGAAGGTGCCGGCCATCTTGCGGTGCAGGAAGATCGTCTCGGGCGGGGGTGCGCGCATGAATCCCTTTCGGACCACCAGGTTGAAGCCAGCGTCACGGGCGCGCGCGGCCAACCGCGAGCGTCCGAAATCGTATCTCCCCTGGTGGCGCAGGGGCTCCCCCACCAGGAGGATCAGATCCGTCAGAGCCTTCGCTCTCTCCGCGGACTCGTCTCCTCCGAGGTAGCCGATGGCGACGGCCGCTTGGCGGATCTCCTCGCGATCGCGGGTGATCATGGCTCGAGAGATCCGTCTGTAGCGCTCGACGAATTCAGGCGAGAACTCCCTCGCCGAGCCGAAGTCCAGCAGTACCAGGCGGCCCGGGTCGGGTTGGAAGAGGTAGTTGGCGAAGTTGGGGTCGGTCTGCATGAAGGCGAACTCGAAGAGCTCGCGGAACATCAGGCGCTGTAGCTGCTCACCCGCGCGGTCGCGCAGGCTCTGCGGGTAGTCGGCGCTGCGCAGCTCTTCGATGGGACGCCCTTCGGCGCGCTCCATCGCCAGCACCCGCTTCGTGGTCAGATCGTCGTGGACGCGCGGGACGAAGACGAAGGGCTCGTCGGCCACAAGGGTCCGGTAGCGTTTCAGGTGTTCCGCCTCCTGCTGGTAGTCGGACTCCTGCTTCAGTTGCCGCTTCGCCTCCGCGATGATCTCCGAGATGTCGACCTCCACCGGCAGGATGCGCGTCATGCGCAGCAGGCTGGCCAGGTTGTTCACGTCGCTGTCGATGCTGCGCGCCACACCGGGATACTGGATCTTGAGCGCGACCACGCGGCCGTCCGTGGTGACGGCTCCGTGAACCTGCCCGATGGAGGCCGCGGCGATGGGCTCGAAGTCGAACTCCCGGAAGCGCGCCTCCCAGCCCTTGCCGTAGGCGCGGCCGAGGGCGCGGCGCACCTGGGAGGCGGGCATGGAGTCCGCGGTGGCGCGCAGCACGGCCAGCGCCTCGGCGAACTCGGGGGGGAGGAGGTCATCGCCTTCGAGGGAGAGCAGCTGCCCGAGCTTCATCGCGGCGCCGCGCATCTGCGAGAGACGGCGGGCCAGCTTCCTGGCGCGCGGCGCGGAGAGGAAGATGCTGGCCGCGTCCATCGGACCCTGGCCCACCAGACGCCTGGCGCCGTCGGCGAGCCCGCCCGCGGCGAACTCGCCGGCCATCCAGCCCAGACGCGCCAGCCGTTCCAGACGTCCCGCGGGCACCCGGGTCTGACGGCTCTTTCGGCTTTCGGTCACGCAGAGATCCTATCGGAACCGCTCCGGTCCGGCGTTCGCGTCGCTATTTCCATCGCCGTTCGAGACTGGCAGAATGGCGAGTCCCGGGCTTCCAGCGGTTTCGAGGATCCGGTGCGGCAGAAGGAGATGCAGAGTGTTTCCGGGAACCCACGCGGCGGCGAATCCGGAGAAGCCGGCGCTGATCATGGGGGGATCGGGGGAGGTCGTCACCTACCGCGAGCTCGAGGAGAGATCGTGCCGGCTGGCGCAGCTCCTGTGGGCGTCCGGGATCCGCCCCGGTGGTCACCTGGCCATCTTCATGGAGAACCACCCGCGGTACGCGGAGGTCTACTGGGCCGCGTTCCGCTCGGGCCTCTACATCACCACCGTCAACCGCCACCTCTCCGCCGAGGAGGCCGCCTACATCATCGACGACTCCGGTGCCGAGGCCCTGGTGACGTCCCGGCACCTGGCGGAGGTCGCGGCCCTCCTGCCACCCCGGGTTCCGAAATGCCGGCTGCGGCTGATGGCCGACGGAGCGGCGCCGGGCTACGCGAGCTACGAGGACGCGATCGCCTCCCACCCGCCCAGACCGCTGGCGGAGCAGCCGGCGGGCGCCACCATGCTCTACAGCTCGGGCACCACCGGCCGGCCCAAGGGCATCAGGCGGCCCCTCTCCGGGCGCGGCGTGGAGGAGGGGGAGCCGGTGACCCGCTTCATCGCGTCGCTCTTCGGCTTCGACCAGGACACCGTCTACCTGTCTCCCGCTCCGATCTACCACTCGGCACCGCTGGGCTTCTCGATGGGTCTCCTGGCCGAAGGAGGCACCGTGGTGATGATGGAGCAGTTCGATCCCCTTGAGGCGCTGCGCTGCATCGAGACCCATCGCTGCAACCACGGCCAGTGGGTCCCCACCATGTTCACGCGCATGCTGAAGCTCCCCGAAGAGGAGCGGGCGCGGTACGACGTCTCCAGTCTGAAGGGCGCCATCCACGCCGCCGCCCCCTGTCCGGTTCGGGTGAAGGAGCAGATGATCGATTGGTGGGGGCCGATCCTCACCGAGTACTACGGCGGCACCGAATTGAACGGGCTGACCTTCATCGACTCTCCCCAGTGGCTCGCGCGCCGGGGCTCGGTGGGGCGCTCCGTGATCGGGAAGATTCGCATCTGCGACGAGTCGGGGGAGGAGCTACCCACCGGCGAGGCGGGAATCATCTACTTCGAGCGCGACGAGATGCCCTTCGAGTACCACAACGAGCCCGAGAAGACGCGGAAGGCCCAGCACCCGCGGCATCCGCACTGGTCGACCATCGGCGACATGGGCTACGTCGACGAAGAGGAGTACCTCTACCTCACCGACCGCAAGGCCTACATGATCATCTCGGGAGGGGTGAACATCTACCCGGCCGAGGTCGAGAGCCTCCTCGTCACCCATCCCAAGGTGCTCGACGTCGCCGTCTTAGGGGTGCCCAACGACGAGTACGGCGAGGAGGTCAAGGCCGTGGTACAGCCGGCCCCGGGCGTGACCGGATCGCCGGAGCTGGCGCAGGAGCTGATCTCCTTCGCCCGGGAGCACATCGCCCACTACAAGTGCCCCCGCTCGGTCGACTTCCAGAGCGAGCTGCCGCGCCTGGCCACGGGGAAGCTCTACAAGCGACTTCTGCGGGATCGCTACTGGAAGGGGCACGACACCCGCGTCGTCTAGGCCTGGCGCCGCCCTCTTGACAGCGGCTCGATATGTTTATATTTCTAGAATGATGGAAACGTTCGACAGCGCCGCCCGGCGCGCATCTGAGCCGCCGGAGATCCCCTACGCCCGCACCACCATCGCCCTCCAGCCCGAGCACTTCGCCCGCATCCGCCGCACCGTTGCTGCGCTGTTCCGCATCGCGCACTCCGAGCCGTACCGGGCGCTGGTGGACGCCGGGGTCGATCCTCTCCTGACCCGCGAGCCCGGGAACTTCGGCGTGATGATGGGATACGACTTCCACATGGCGGAGGCCGGCCCCCGCCTGATCGAGGTCAACACCAATGCCGGCGGCGCGCTTCTGAACGGCCTGCGCAACGCGGCGCTCTGCAATCCGAGCGAGCTGGCGGGCGCCTGCTCCGGGCTGCTCTCGGCGGAGGAGATGGGGGAGAGCATCGTCGAGACCTTTCGCGCCGAGATGAGAGCGGTCCGCGGCGACGCCGCCGCGCTTCGCAGCGTCGCGATCGTCGACGAGCGGCCCGAAGAGCAATTCCTGTACCCGGAGTTCGAGCTCTTCCGGGGGCTCCTCGAGCACTCCGGGATCCGCGCGGAGATCGGCGACACCGAAGAGCTGGTCCGCGTCGCCTCGGGCGGTATCGAGCTGCACGGGGTCCCGATCGACCTGGTCTACCTGCGCGACACCGACTTCGTTCTGGCGACGCCGCGGACGGCGTCGCTCCGCGAGGCGTACCTGGCGGGAGACGTGGTGGTGACGCCCTCGCCCCAGGAGCATCACCTGCTCGCCGACAAGCGACGCCTGGCCGCCTTCTCCTCGCCGGAGTCGCTGGCTCGCCTCGGGGTGAACCCCGAGGAGGCGGAGTTCCTCTCGGAGACGGTTCCCGAGACGCGGCTCCTCGGCGAGATGAGCCTGGACGAGGCGTGGCGCACCCGCCGCGAGTGGGTCTTCAAGCCGGCCGCCTCGTTCGGGAGCAAGGCCGTCTACCGCGGCGACAAGATCTCGAAGCGGAAGCTGCAAGAGATCCATCCTGAGGAGCACTACCTGGCGCAGCGCCGGATCGAGCCCGGTGCGGTGCAGATCGCCACCGAGAAGGGTCTGCAGACGATGAAGTTCGACGTGCGGGCCTACGCCTACCGCGATCAGCCGCTGCTCCTGGGGGCCCGCGTCTACCAGGGCCAGGTCACCAACCTCCGCAGCCCGGGCGGCGGATTCTCCGCCATCTGCGTCCTCGCAGGCGACGAGCAGGCCCACACCGACTGACCCCTGCCCCCGGGGAAGGGCCCCGGCCGTTTCGCCTCGGCATTCCCAGTCCGCGCTACGCTATTTGAATCGACTCCAGAGTCAGGGAGTCGGCTTCTCGTGCTCGGAATGGAGGCCTTCGAATGCCGCGAGCCGATGGGACGAGCCGATGGGCGTCGATCTGAACGTCGACTTTCTCGATGCACAGAGCTGGGACGGGGCGATGCGCGATCGGATGCGCTGGCTCTGCGAGAACGATCCGGTCCACTGGTCGGAGAAGACCCGTCTCTGGGTGATCACCAGCTTTGAGGAGATCAGCTACGTCTCCAAGAACCACCAGCTGTTCCACTCGGGCGAGGGGGTTCGCCCGGGAAACCCGGTCCGGCTCCCCCTCATCGACGAGGACGAGCCGCGGCATACCCAGCTGCGGCGCTTGATCAACCGCGGCTTCACGCCCCGCATGGTCCGCAAGCTGGAGACGACCTTTCGCCAGATCGCCACCGAGACGATCGATCCGGTCGCCGGCAAGGGCGAGTGTGACTTCGTCACCGAGGTCGCGGTTCCCATGCCGCTGCTGCTGATCGCCGAGATGATCGGCATCCGCCGCGAAGACCGGAATCGCTTCCACCGCTGGTCGGACGACCTGATCGCCGCCGACGGGAATCTCAGCGATCCGGAGGTCATGGAGAAGGCGGGCCGGGCGCTGCGCGAGTACGGGGACTACCTGACGCAGATCTTCGAAGATCGACGCAAGCATCCCCAGGACGACCTGGTGAGCATCCTGGTGGGCGCGAACGACGAGGGCGTGCTCAAAGAGAACAAGTACGAGACGGAGGTGGACACCAGCGGCATCGACACCTCCGCCATGGAGAAGATCGAGGAGACCCGCGACCTCGCCAACGACGAGCTGATCATGCTCATGGTGCTGCTGCTGATCGCCGGCAACGAGACCACCCGCAACGGCATCTCGGGCGGGATGAGCCTGCTGATCGAGAACCCGGGCGAGCGCCAGAAGCTGATCGAAGACCCCGCGCTGATCCCGGGGGCCGTGGAGGAGATGATCCGCCTGGTCTCCCCGGTGCAGAGCTTCGCCCGCACCGCGACCCAGGACACCGAGCTCCGAGGCGAGAAGATCCGCAAGGGCGACACGGTCCTGATGCTGTATCCCGCCGCCAACCGCGATCCCGCCGAGTTCGAGGATCCCGACACCTTCCGGATCGATCGCGATCCGCGTCACCTGGGGTTCGGTCACGGCAATCACTTCTGCCTGGGCGCCAACCTCGCGCGCATGGAGATGCGCGTGGCCTTCGAGGAGCTGCTGCGGCGCCTTCCGGACATGGAGTACGCCCGCGGGGGGCCGGTGGTTCGGCCTTCCCCTCTGGTTCACTCCTACGTGGAGATGCAGGTCCGGTACACGCCGGCGGCTTGAGCCGACTCGCCGCCGAGTCCCGCCCCATTTCTCGCTCCACGTCCGGCCGTATGACGGCGCTCATACCACCCCCCACCCCGGACCGGCATAACTTCCCCCACCCGAGGTGGAGGGACGCGATTTCGATCGCACCCGCCGTGACGAGGCGGGTCATCGGAAGGAGCCAAGGTCGCCTCTCCTCCCCAGGGGGCACTCCGATAGCCGCTGGATGAGGAACAGATCTTGCCCGCGGCCCGGGTTGAAGCGAAGGCCGGCCAGTCCGTCCGAAAGGGATTCACCTCACGAGAGGGAAGGAGCGAGTCAGATGGGAGCGATCACCGAGTCGAAGCGGCAGCTGG
>CAZTOU010000026.1:0-63693 GCA_964615365.1 uncultured Spirochaetales bacterium | reverse complement strand
CGGCCAGATTGCGGCTGTAGACGTAGTTGATGAAGGCGTCGTCGTGGGCGACGAGTATGCCGCCCTGCTCGAGGAACGCGACCATGAAGAGGAAGTAGGCGATCAGCGCCCCCACCAGCACCAGACAGGCGCTTCCCGCGTACGGCGACACCGACTGACGGCCTTGCATGCTGCTCTACCCCGAAGCCAGGAGCCGGGATGGTCGCTGGACTCTGAGGTCCCACATCGGCTGGAGTCAAGGTCTTTCTGAGAGCTGGGTCGCGGCGGCCGACATTCCAGACCTCGGATACGCCGAGGACGACTGGCGCCTCGATCAGTCCCCTTGCCATGACGAGCCGTACCCCATCGTGCTCCGAGTCGCAGTTGCTCTCGCGGCTCCCTCACCCCACCGCTGAGCACCACCCCGGTCCCCATGGCCCGCTCGCCCGGACTCCTCTCCGTGCATCCCCGCGACGTCGTTACGCTCGCGAGACGCTCACTCAACCCACCCCGCGGCCATCCGCGGTCCCTCGAATCACGCCGCCTCGGGTGCCCCCGCGGGGCCTTGACACAAGACCCGTACCCGGGCCTTGCGCAGATCCCAGCCTGGAATTCCTGCTGAGCGACGCCCAGGTGAACGCCATCGTCGCCATCATGGGCGGCGACAGTGTCGCGCTGTTACGGGCGAACCTCCCGGGGCACCAACCCGGCCAGCCACACGACGCGACCGAACCGCGCCCGAGCGCAACACCTGTTCTGGGATTGTTTCAGCGCGGTGGATTGCCGGAGTCGTCGCCGATGCCCACTTCCAGGCGATCGCGGCCGGCCGACTTGGCCCGGTACAAGGCCGCATCCGCGGCCTTGAGGAGGGCTCCGGCGTCCGCACCCGCCGGCAACTCGGTAATCGATGCCAGGCCCGCGCTGACGGTCGGCCTCACCTGGTCCCGGCCCACCGTCACCTTGATCTCTGCGAGCTTCGAGAGGAGCCGCCGAGCGGCCCGCTCGGCATCGGGCAGCTCGACACTCGCGTATACGACTGCGAACTCGTCGCCCCCGTACCGGCACACCACGTCGTAGGGGCGATGCCTCGCGGTGATCACGGCTCCGACGCGCTGGAGCAGCTGGTCGCCGACGCCATGCCCGTACCTGTCGTTGACCTCCTTGAAGCGGTCGAGGTCCATCATCAGGAGGCACGTCGGCTGGCCGAGGCGGTCGTAGGCGGCGGCCGCGGCGTTGAGAGCGTCGTCGAGAGCCACGCGGTTCTTGAGACCGGTCAGGGCATCGACACGGGCCTGAACCTTGAGCAGGTCGATCATCTGCTTGGTGCGTATCGCCACCCGAACCCGGGCTCGGAGCTCCAGTTCGTTGCACGGCTTCAGGATGTAGTCGGCGCCGCCCACGTCGAGCGCCTTGGCGATCTGCCTGGCGCTGCGGTCGACGGTCAGGAACAGGACGGGAACGTCGCGGAGTTCCTCGGTCTCCTTGAAATGGCGACACACCTTGAGGCCGTCCATCCCCGGCATGTTGATGTCCAGCAGGATGACGTCCGGCCGATGGCGAATGGCCATCCGAATCCCCTCGTCGGGGCGCTGGGTGTGCAGGATCCGCTCGACCACGCCCTCGAGGATGGGTTCGATCTCTTCGTGGACCGCCTGGTCGTCATCGATCAGAAGTATCGTCGTGTCAGCCATGAGCGCCCCTCGACGGGATCGGGTCGGCGAAGGGGCCCCCTGTCGGGCCGGGGGATGACACCTCCGCGGTTCATGACTCATGAGTCGGAAGCCTGGCGCCAGGACTTGACCCGCCAATCCGCGATGTCCACCGGTTCCGCCGGCGCCGAAAGCCCGTCCGTAGCTGGTTACAGCAGGAGCGGAATTCCGGGAGAATACTGGACGGCGATCCCGGTCTGGAAGCTGGAGAGAGCGCCGTCGCCGGCCTGGCGGGCTGCCTGGCAGCCCGCCAGCAGCTCGATCTCGGAGCAGACAGCCGAGTGCTGGTGTTCGGCACCGAGGGCGCGGCCGACCCCGAGATCTACCGGCGCCTCCTCAGCTCTGGGGAGTCGACTCAGTTGCCGACATAGCCAAGGGACCGGAGTCGCTCCAGGTCTTCCTCCGAAATCTCCTCGGTGGGGCCGATCTCTGTGTCGCGCGCCATCCACGCCTGGAGCAGCGGTCGGAGCTCGGCGGCCGCGGGGTGGGAAGGGTGATACAGGTTCCGCGTCTCGTGGGGATCACTCTCCAGATCGTAGAGCTCGTAGGCCAGACGGTCGGTCTGAAAAGGCGCCCAGATCAGCTTCCACGGCCCCTGGATGGCGGCGCGAAAGCGGCCCGCGACGTCGAATCTCACGCGGCGCTCGATCATGTCGGGATAGAAGCTCATGCCGCATTCGGCGAACACGGGGCGTGGGGGAAGGGATCTGCCCTTCAGGTAGGGTGCGAGAGAACGTCCCTGGAACCCCCGTTTCACGTCGTCGGAGACCTCTAGGTCGAGCAGTTCGACCAGCGTGGGCGTGACGTCCACGAGGGAGACCCAGTCGTCCACGACCCGGCCGGGGCTGGGGGAATCCGTCCTGGGGGGTACGAAGGCCAGAGGGACGCGGAGCGTCGCGTTGTAGACGTAGTCGCCGTGATCGAAGAAGAAGTCGTGCTCGCCCAGACTCTCACCGTGATCGGACGCGAAGACGACGTACCAATCGTCGCCGAAACGTCTCTCGAGCCACTTGATCAACAGGTGCGCGGCGTCGTCCACCGTCCGGATGTCCGCAGCGTAGAGACGCCGCACGTGCGCGTTGACCTCGTCCGGCAAGGTGTTCCGATACACCGCGTCGCGTTTGGGAAGGTCCTCCGGATAGGCGCGGTCGCCGGCGCCACCCTGGACCTGACCGAAGTGCAGTCGGTAAGGACCGTCGTACTGGGAAGCGAACTCGCGGGCGATCTCCGGCGGCGGGTAGTACGGAACATGGGGATCGATGAAATGAACCCACAGAAGCAGGGCCTCATCGCGCCGGCGGTGTTTGAGTCTGCGGATCGCCGCTCCCGTCGTGGCACGCGCGGTCCGGATGTCGGATGCGAAATCGTACACATCGAAACCGCGATCCAATTCACGCTCTGGTGTGAGGATGTGGTTCGATACCACCGCAATCGTCCCGTAGCCGTTCTGCTGGGCGATCTTCGCCAGGGGGACGACCTCCGGCGCGAGGCGGTCGTAGAGAGTGCGCACGCCGGTCTCGGAGGGATATCGACCGGTGAACATGCTGGCCAGAGCCTGGGTGGTGCGCGGGATCGGGCTCACCGCGCGAGTGAATCGGGTGCCTCTCGAGAGCAGTGCGTCCAGTCTCGGCGTGGTGGGAAGATCGTAGCCTTCCAGGCTCATGTAGTCGGGGCGCAGTGTGTCCACGGTCAGGATCAGCACGCGCTTGTGTTGCGGCGAATCCGCGAGAGGCTCGTGGCGCGAGCAACCGAAGGAGTGGAGAGCCAGGAGCAGGAGGAACGAAAGAACGCAAGTCCTCATACGCACCCACCTTGAGGAGGCAGCAGAGCGTTCCAGCATACACCTACCTTGCTGAACTTCCCGTCTTGGGTATCCCCGCAGGGGAGCTTCTCCAACGCCGCGGGTGGGGTGCTCCTCCCGGGTCACGGAGGATCGGTCAGATACCCATTCCGCTCCAAGTGTTCGTGAATCAGTGTCGCGACCAGCCGGTTTCCCTCGGCGTTGTAGTGTCCCCAGCACTTACCGCCGCGCCGCCCGAGGAAGAGGCCGCAGAAATCCTCCTCGTCGCGCCCGGAGAGCATCTCCGGGCCCAGACCGTAAATGCGCACCCCCTTCGCTCCGACTCGATCCAGGAGGGACTGGGAGGCCCAGCGGCCGGTGCGACGATGGTACTCGAACGACGGAACGCCTGGAAGGACGACGACGAGCGGCACCTGGCCGCGCGACCGGACCAGTTCGTCGAAGGCCGTGACGATCTCGACCATGAGAGGCAGGGCCCCGGAAGGGTGGTCCGGTTGGCCGTAGCGTATCCACAGCGGCTCGCCCAGCCAGAGCGCCCGCAGGTTGCCGAGGGTGGCCACGTTCCGGAGCGACCACAGGTAAGGGAAATGCCAGGGGGTGGGCAGGAAGATCTCGAACGGAAGGAAGCGGGCCGGGTCGTCACCCAGCACCCGGAACTCGTCGACGGTCAGGGTCGGGATCGGGATGTGCCTGAGCTCACCCATCTCGGTGAGGATGAAACGCGGCTTGAAGCCATACCGGTTGATTCCCCCTGTGAAGAAGCCGCGGTACTGGCTGAGGTTCCGGATGAGGTTCCCGGGAAAAACGCCCAGCACGACCACGCGCGCTTCATCGTTCGTGTTCCGCTCGTATCGGAGCAGCGCCTGGTCCGTGCCGTATCCGCCCACTCCGTAGTTGGCGACCCGACAGCCGAGCAGCTCCGCCAAGCGGTTGCCCCAGGCCTCGGCCGGCGCGACGTCGTTGCCGAACGTGAACGAATCGCCGTAGGTGGATACGCAGGCGTTTCCCGGCCTCGGGAAGGCGGGGCTGCGGCGGGCTCCCGTTCCGTCGAACCTGCCTCGCCCGAGCCGGCCCTTCGGAGGCCATCCCAGCACGTCGTCGCGGACCGCCATCATGCGCTGGAATCCGTCCACGAATTCCTCGGTGTCCAGCGGTCGGACGACATCCAGATTCCCTCTTTCGAACAGGTACTCGCCGAAGAAGAAGGCCGCCGTCTCGAGCACGACGAGATTGACGGCGATGATGACCAATACCCCGGCGATTCTGGCCTTCCTGGAGATCATCCCGCTGACACCCGATTCGCTAACATGCCGTGTCGAGCGAGGCCACGCAGTGGGCCAGGGCACGGTTGGCGCCGGTGCCGCCCGGAAGAAGGATGAGCAGGCTCAGCGGGCGCGACAGGGTTTCGAGCGTCAGGATCGAGATACTGATGACGAACAGCGCCTCGTACGAGGCCGCTCCGCGATCGGGCATGGCATTGACCTTCTACACGGGCCTCGGTCGCGATGTCAACCGGATCCCGCTCCCGGCAGGTCCGTAGAATACCTGATTCGAGTCTGCTCGACGGATAGGCCAAGCGGGACGAGGGCGAGCAGACTTCCGTGTCCGATTGGGGACATCCTGGCGGGCCGGTGTATCTCATCATGGCGCTGCTGGGGCAGCAAGGTCGGAGGCCTTGGTCTTCTTCTCCCTCTACCGTTCATCTGCCGTCCTCCACCTGTCGTACCGGCTCGGGCTGGCGAGGCTCTTCCACGTAGCCCAACGCCTCCAGTTTCTCCATCGTCGAGGCGTCGAGTCCGGGCGCCACCTTCGGTGCCCCGAGTCTCCGTCCCTCGA
Organism: uncultured Spirochaetales bacterium; assembly: GCA_964615365.1. Taxonomy (GTDB): domain Bacteria; phylum Myxococcota_A; class UBA9160; order UBA9160; family UBA6930; genus CAVXZE01. Next base: position 58,368 of record CAZTOU010000026.1, on the reverse strand, counting down.
GCATCTCCTCGGGAACTCCCCCGGGATCGGGATCCGCTTCGATCTGCTCGAGAAGCGTCCGAGCCGGGCCCTCATCGCTCCACATCTCCCAGTGCGACGGGCTCGCCTCTTCGCGGATGCGGTAGTGACGCCAGCGGGAGAGCGAGCGGTCCGTGCCCACCCGCACCACCCACTTGCGATCGCCGTCGATCACGCTCCGCCACTGGCCGTGTTCGCCCGATGCCTCGGCGAAGACGAGATCGTCGGGTGGGCGTTCCGCCGCGCTCTGCGCGGCGAGGTCCGCGGGAGCGCGGAGACCGGCGAGCTCGAGCACCGTCGGCAGCACCATCAGGAGCGAGGTGGGTTTGGGCTCCCGGTGGGCGCCGACACCCGGTGCCCGCAACATCAGGGGAACGCGAATGATGGGCTCGTAGACGTGGAATCCGTGCCTGAAGGGGCTCTCGAACATCAATCATCGTCTCACCGTGGTCGGCGGTGAAGAGGATCACGGCCTCATCCGCGTAGCCCAGCTCGCGGTAGGCGTCGAGCAGGCGCCCGATCTCCCGGTCCACGTACAGCGATCTCCTCGTCGTAGCGATCCAGGTACTCTCGTCCGTCGTCTCCCACTCCGATCACGAGGTGTCCGCGCTGCAGCTTCTTCAGGTCGATGCGCAGCGGCTCGTCGTGGGTGAAGTCCACCGGGGCGTCGGGAGGGGGCGCGTAGGGGCCGTGCGGATCGATGTAGTGGACCCAGAGTAGATGACGATGGTCTGCGGGCTGACGCTCCACCAGCCAGGCGAGTGCGGCGTCCGTGGTGCGCGATGCGCGCCGCTCGTACACCTTCCATCCGGGCGACGCCTCGTCGACGAAGTCGTCGTAGTGATCGAAACGATCTGCCAGTCCCAACGCCTCATCGGTCAGCACCATGTTCGAAACCACCGCCGCCGTGAGGTAGCCGTGATCGCGGAGGTAGTCGGGAAGGATACGGATTTCCGGGGAGAGCTTCTGAAAGAAGAAACGCACGCCGTGGCGCTGTGGCGGAAGTCCGGTCAGGATGCTGACGACGCTCGGCGAGGTATTGGCCTCCGTCGAATAGGCGCTCTCATAGATCCGCGCGTCCTCGAACCAGCGGTCGATCGCGGGACTGGTGGGGCGCTCGTAGCCGTAGATGCCGAGATGATCGGCCCGCAGCGTATCGACGGTGATGAGGAGGATGTTGCGAGCCGCGGCAGGGGCCTTCTCGTCCGAGCAGGCGCCGCCGGCGCACAGAGCCACCAGCAGAGCGATCAACGAGGCACGCGCGTCGGCGTGGATGAAGCCGGTTCCCAAGCTTCCCAGTATACCCGCAGCTCGTGCCACGCGCATCCGGACCAGACGTCGCCGCGCTCCTTCTCGGGCCGGTAGCGGGCCAGGGCGCGGTCGAGCTCGCGGGCCACAGCTTCGCGAAGAACCCACCCGTCTTGCCCATTCCTCCGCGGGAGTCTACAGCTTCCTCATCATTCGACGTGGAAAAGGCCCAGCGCTGGAGCGGAATCCGGCATGAGGCGCCGCGTACAACGCCAGAACCCGGGGAACTCGAACCGCTTCGGGCCCTGGGTTACCTGGTGGAATTGGATCCGCTCGTCTCCTCGGACTCTGGGCTCATCAAGATCGCCGTGATCAGATCGACCAGGGGGACAAGTGGGATAGGCCGGAAAGCCGTATGGCCTGACTACCTGATAAAAGGTGGTAAACCAGATTCCTCTAGGTTCAAATCCAAAGCCAGCCTGCTTCACTTCATGGCTCGGTCTTGAGAAAAAAATCGGGCGCGTATCGATGTTTGCATCAATGAATTCGATAACCGAATGAGGTAATCCAGGGACATCTGACCGCGGGTTCGGCTCAATGAAGCGCAAGTCCTGGCCTTCTTGTATCGCTCGCATCCGAGGGACTAGCATACTTCCCAAGGAAAACACGATGATCAGTAGAGACAATCCTGCCTGAAGATGCGCGCCTCATCTTGTATATACACGACGAGGTGTCTAACAAATCCAATCCAGGACAAACGCAGCAAGGATCACTAGAATCACATAGCCCGCGATATAGAACACATAGATGTCCCTGATTCGATAGTTGAAAAAGATCAACCAATGGATTACCAGGGAGATCCCAAATACGCGGTCTTACGCACCGGGCGCCACGGGCCACGCCTTCCGCAAGATCGAGCGCGCGCAGATGGTGTCCGGCTAGGCGCCGCTCGGGGTGCCGCCAGCGGGGCGGAGGCGGCGCTTCCTCTCGGCCTGCCGACATGCGAGGTCGCGATCGGCGGCCCCGCCCTCACGATCTCCCAGCGCCTCGCGGGCCTCGGCTCGGGCGCGGAGCGGATAGACCAACTCGGGGCGCAGTGTGTCCACGGTCAGGATCAGCACACACTTGTGTTGCGGCGAATCCGCGAGAGGCTCGTGGCGCGAGCAACCGAAGGAATGGAGAGCCAGGAGCAGGAGGAACGAAAGAACGCAAGTCCTCATGCGCATCCACCTTGAGGAAGCAGCAGAGCGTTCCAGCATACACCTACCTCACTGAACGTTCCGTCTCGGGTATCCCCGCTGGGGGGGCTCCGACCTCGCGGACGGCGCGGTGAACCTCGACTACGGAGGCCCGGCCGGTGGCGACCCAGCCGACCAGGCCTCGGATTTCGCAAGCCGCAGGTGCCCCAACGCGTACAGGCCGTCCCCGGTGACGGGGGAGACCACCACCCGGTCCGGCCGCTCGAAAGGCCTCTTGAGCTTCAGCCGGTAGCGGGCGAGGCCACGGCAGCTCCTGTCCTTGGGACCGAACAGGTGCTCCTGGCTCTCGGCGCCTCGCCGAAGCACGATCCGGTACCGGTCGTTGCAGTCGAGCGAGGCGTCGATCCCGGAGACCGCCTCGAGCTCGGTCGGGATCTCGATCCACGTGTGCGCTGGGATCTGCGTGACGTCCCGGGCCCTCCGCGGCGTGCCCATCCGCTTGACCTCCTGCAGCTCCGACAGCTCGATCCTCCGGACCTCGATGAAGGTCTCCCTCGGCAGCGCCGCGACCGCGGCCACGGGCAGCCACAACGCCACCAGCAGCAGGACGTGCCACGGCCTCGTCGGCTGCTGGAGCGGCCCTCCGTCGGGCCGTTGCACGATCGGGACGAGCCCGCCCAGCACGGTGGGGAAGGCCAGGGCGAAGAGCCCGGGCAGGCACTCGGCGTACTGCCGGATCTCGTCGATGAGGCCGAATGGAAGGGCGAGTGCCAGCAGCGGGACGACGACCAGGAACGCGCCCCGCGCGGCGACGGGTCTCTGCCTCCAGTCCCGCAGGCCCAGCCCGTAGACCAGCAGGAGGATCAGCGCGGCCGTTGGCGAAAACGTCGCGAGAAACCTCGGGTTGAGGTTGTGGACGAGGTGCCACCCGACGAGCAACCCGACACTGTCGGCGTAGACGACGTAGGAGATGAAGAGCCGGATGGCCAGGACGGCTCCGACCGCCGCGGCGGTGGTGAGCAGCAGCCGCCCCATGGGCTTGCGGCCGAACTCCATGTAGGCGACGGCCAGCGGGATGGCCACGGCCGTCTCCTTGTGGACCGCCGCCAGCAGGAGGAGGGCGAGGTAGGAGAAGCGGTAGCCGCGGCACGCGAGGTAGAGCGTCCAGCAGAAGAGGGTGGGTGTGAACGGGTCGTAGGGGTAGGCGTAGTAGGCGTGGCCCATCGGCCAGATGAGGACGACCACCGCACCCCAGCAGATCCTGGCCCAGTTCGGCGCCTCGTACAGCATGCCGAGGAAGCGCCGCATCCCCTCGATCAGGAGCAGGAACGACAGCAGGATCATGGCGTACCAGAGCACCAGGTGGGTCCGGTCGACGTAGGCTGTGGAGTAGACGAGACGTTCCCAATCGAGGGCCCGAAAGATGCCCTCCAGCAGGACGACCACGTCGGTGTCGACGACCCTGGCGGCCACCTTCAGGTAGGAGAACACCAGCATGCGGGCCACGAACGGCTTGTGGGCGGTGCCGTCGATGAGCGAGCTGAAAGCCGCCACCTGGTAGCAGTGCCCCCCCACCAGTCCGTGGGCACTCACGTGACCCACCTGAGGCACCCAGCGGGAGAAGGCGCCGTAGCAGCAGAGGAAGACGAAGAGGGCCACGGCGACCGTCCGCAGACCGATCACCACCCGACGCCTCCGCCCGGTCGCCCAAGGGGACGGGGGGACCGGCTCTCCGGCCGGGGATCCCTCCCCCGGCGTGTCGCCGGCCTGCCGGTCTCGTCGTGAGATCACTGGGGGAACCTACCCAATTCGGAGCGTGGCATCAGCGCAGGTAGCCCAGCTCACGGAGCTGCTCGAGCGTCTCCGGGTCGAGATCCCCGAACGCGCCGGAGAGCGGAGCGGGCGCCTCGGCCTGCGGCGGTAGCGGGCGGGGGCCTCCCCCGCGGGCGACGTATTCGCGCAGCAGACCGTGCAGCCGCTCGCGGCGCGCGGCGGCGGCCCGGTTCGCCGCGAGATTGCGCAGCTCGTGCGGATCACTGCGCAGGTCGAAGAGCTCGTGGCGGCCGTCGGACGACCAGATCAGCCGCATTCCGTCGATCTCCACGGAGCGCAGCCGGCGCAAGTAGGGCTGGAGCGCGGCCGTACGGCTCGTGGTGTCACGTCCCGTAAACAGGCTCAGTACCTGAAGCGGGTAGTAGTACTCCGCAAAGAGCGGTGTCGCGCCCGCCTCGCCGCGCTCCGTCAGCACGTCCCGTCCCTCGCGCTGGCGCGGCGGCGCTTCTACGCCGGCCTGCGCCAGGATCGTGACGAAGAGATCCGCGAGGCTGACGGGCTCCTCGCGAACCTCTCCGGCGCGGCCGCCGCCGGGAAGCAGCACGATCAGCGGCACGCGGACCGCGTTGTTGTAGAGGCTGAAGACGTGACGAAAATGGCCGTGGTCGCCGAGGTTCTCTCCGTGGTCGGAGGTGACGACCAGGAGCGTCTCGCCCAGCTTCCCGGCTCCCTCGATGTGATCGACGAGCTCGCCCACGAGCTGGTCGACGTAGGCGATCTCCCCGTCGTAGAGGTCGTTCAGGACGGCGAACTCGTCGGCCGAGACCGTGCTGGGGTCCAGGTAGTACTCGGGCATGCGGCGTTCGAGCGCGGCAGCCAGCGACGAGGGGCTGTGCCCCTCGGCCAGGAGCCGCGAGCGGTGCGGCTCAGGTGGCTGGTAGGGTGCGTGGGGCTCGATGTAGTTCACGAACAGGAAGAAGGGCCGGTCCGGCTCGAGGCCGCGCAGAAACTGGCGGACGGCGAGCAGGTTCGGGTGCCGCGGTTGCGAGGGCATGCGGGGCTGCCGACTCATTCGCCAGGTTTCGACGAACGATTCGAAGCCGCGGGCCAGTCCGGAGTGCTTGCTCACCACGGGGTTGGCGGATGCGCCGAAGGTCGCGTAGCCGCCGGCTCCCAGCAGCTCGGCGAGCGTGGCCGCGACCCCGTCCAGGCGTGTGTGCTCCTGCGTCGCGCCGTGGCGGATTGGAGGCAGCCCCGTGAACAGCGAGGCATGGGCGGGGAGCGTCCAGCTCGAAGTCGAAGCGACGTTCTCGAAGCGAATTCCGCGCTCGCTGAGCTGGTCGATGCGGGGCGTCGTGGGGCGATCGTAGCCGTAACAGGAGAGACGGTCCGCGCGAACCGTGTCGACGACGACGAGCACCACGTTCGGGGCCCGGTGGGGGCCCGTCCAGCAACCCGCGAGCCCGAACAGGCAGGCGGCGAGCAGGAGCTGAGCGCACCGCAAGCTACGCATCGGAGCGATGCTACCTGGCCTCTCGGTTCCTGGAAAGAGCCTCGCGGCGCGCAACGGCCACCTCTGCGCCTCAGGAGATGAGCGGCCGGAAGACTTCGAGTTCCTCGGGTGCCAGGTCGCCGTCGGCGAGTAGCAGGGCTGCTACCGATTCCACGAACAGCACGCGGTGTTCGTGCGGCACGCGCTCGAGATCGAGTTCTTCGACGGGCGGTGGCTTCTCGAGCCAGGCCTCTGCCTGGCGGCGCTCGTCGGGGTCGAGTTCGAGCCGCAGGATCAAGCGCCCAATGAAGCGCTTCTCTTTGCGCTGCACGACGCGATCTGCCCAGGCAAACGAGCACACCAGGCGCATCAGGCGCATGCGCTGCTCGTGATCCAGTGACGTGAGTCGCTGCGCGATCACGTCGCTCAGGTTCTGATAGAGTCGCGCGCCAATGCGCGGGTACCACCGGAGGAGGTGCTCATCGAGGTCGCGCTCCGTGAATTCGAGTGCCCGTACCGAAGAACGGGTGCGCACGTCCGTCTGGAGCCGCCCGCCGAAGAGCGCCACTTCTCCCGCGACGTCGCCGCGGGCGAGGATTCCCAATGGCACGCTTCGCCCCCCGGCGGTAACGGACACTTCTGCCTCGCCGTCGATCAACGCGTAGATCTGATCGCCGGTTTCGCCCTGGCGGAGCAAGAGATGGCCGGGTTCGAAGTTGCGCACTCGCGTCATCAGCGCCACCACCCGGGCCTGACGGCGGCTCATGCCCTGAAAGATCGGGATCGAGTCTCGGGGGTCGTGGCCGAGGTCCAGCGTGAGGACGTCCCAGAGGGTCACGATGCGCAACCGGGAGGTGAGCGCCGGTGTGAGTACGACGTCCACCAGCCAGGCGAGCGCAAGGGTTGCCGCAGCCAGCGCGCCGAACTCCACCTGGTTCTGCAGTTCACTGAAAGCCAGGACGGAGAGCCCGGCGCAGAGCGCGGCCGTGGTGATGGTTACCGGGCGCGCGACGCGGCGCAGCGCTTCAATGGCGCCGCGCCGTTCGCTGGCAAGCGCCCGAGCGGATTCGTTGAACCGCACCAGGAAATGGATCGTGTCGTCGACCGCGATCCCCAGCACCATGCACGCCACCAGGCCGGTGGTTGCGTTGAGCGTGATTCCAGTCAGCCCGAGCAGTCCGAAGTAGGCGGCGACGGGGAGTGCGTTCGGAATCAGCGCCAGTGCACCGACGCGAAACGAAGAGAAGAGAACGGCCAGGACCAGGAAGATCCCGACGAAGGCCGCGCTCAGGCTCGCCACCTGGCCCCGCGCCACTTCGTTGAGGGTCCGCGAACCGAGGACGGCATCGCCGGCAACGGTGGCCGTGAGCCCGGCCGGAAGACCCGCCAGGCGCAGCTCGATCTGTTCGAGAAGGGTGGCGAGTTCGCCTGAGTCGCGGAGCGTCGAATTGACGGAGACGCGCGCCTGCTGGTAGGGCGCGTCGACGAACCCGAGCAGGTCCTCGCCGCCGGCGAAGAACAACAGCTGCGAGATGAGCGCTCGCGAATCGGGTATGGCGAAGTACGCAGCCTGGTTGCCGTGAAGCGCGCTGTTGATCCACATCAACGTGTCGGCGAGCGACGCGGTCTGGCTGATCTCGGGCCGCGCCTCCAGCCAGACCTGAAGCTGCTGGAGCTGCCGCAGTGTCTCCGGGTCTCGAAACGCATCCGGTCGATCGGCCTGAACGACGATGCTGAAGGAGCTTGCGCGCTCGAAGTGCGTCATCAGGCTGTCCATCTGGACCCGGACTTCGCTTTCGCGCGGCAGGTTGGTCAGGACATCCGTGCCCACTCTGAGCTGATACGTGCCGGCGAGCGAAACCAATGCGAGCGCGGCGCCGCCCGCGAGGATTGCGTGGCGATGAGTGACGTCGAAGGCTGCGAGACGCCCTGCGATCCGATCGAGGCGACCGCGAGCTTCGGGCCGCCGCCGGTCGGTTGCGCGCAGCGCCTGGAGTACGGCTGGCGCGTAGATGAACGAGACGAGCAGCGAGGCTGCCACTCCCAACACGGCCAGCGCGCCGAATTCGCGGACCGCCACCAGCCGACTCAGTCCGAGCGAGGCGAAGCCCAGCGCCGTGGTCAAGCCGGTGAGAGCAACGGGCAGGGCGACGCGCGCCAGGGCCTCGGCCGCCCAGCGGGGAGAGGGGGAAGACGGCGAAGGGGGATGGTCCAGGAACGCCACCACGATGTGAACGCCGTACGCGAAACCGATCGCGACCACCAGGATCGGAATCAGGGCCGTGATCAGGTTGAGCGCGACTCCAGCAGCAGCCACCGCGCCGAGCGTCCACACCACCGCAATCATCGCGGTGCTGCCCGTCACCCAGACGCCTCGCCAGGACCGGAAGGCGAAAAGGCCCACCACCACCACCGCCAACAGCGATAGGGGCAGAACGCGCGCCAGGCTCGCAACGATTGCGTGCGTGAGAGCGGCCTGGAGATACGGCGTTCCGGTGACCCAGATCTCGACCCCCGCACCGCGGTCGACCTGCCGGGCGATTGCCTCGACGCGCTCTCCGATTGCGCCGGCGGGTCGATCCGTGGCGGCGGCATCCGGAGCGAGTGCGTCGGCCAGGTGGACGACCAGCAACGCTGCGCGCCCATCGCGCGACACGAGGTTTCCCGCATAGAGCGGATGCTCCGTGGCAGCGCGGCGAAGCGCCTCGAGGCCTGCCTCGTCCCGCGGGATCGTGGCCAGGAACGGTTCGATCAGGACGTCGTCACCGACTGCTTCGACCCGCATCGCGTTGGCCAGGCTCAGCGTTCGGCGCACGCCGTCGAGCTGTTCGACGCGCCGTGTCAGCTCGGCCAGGCTCTCGAGGTTCTGCACGGTGAAGAGATCGTCGGCGATCAGCGCCACCGCCAGCGTATTGCTGGCGCCGAACAGTCGGCGCGTGAGATCGTCGACCTCGCTCGACTCGCCGCCGCCCATCACCAGCCGGTCGAACGACGGGTCGAGTGCGAGCCGCAGCGACCCCGTGCGGAAGTCGACGATCTGCGTCGCAGCAGCGATTGTCACCAGGGCAACGGTGGCCAAAACGATACGGGGATGGTGGGCGAGCGCCGAGTAGACTCGGTGCAAGGCTCCCCTCCCGCCCGGTATCGATTCAGTTCCCACCGGATTCGAGGTTTCGCGTGGTGAACAGCGCCCGCTTCTGCTTCTTGCCGAGTTCGACTGATTCCACGCGGACTTCCGTCGAGGTCTCCTGCCGAAGATTGCGCATCACGAAGCGGCGCGGCACCGGGACCGTGCCCTCGGGTCGGATCTGCTCGGGATCTGTGGTCAACACCTTGCGGAGCTGACCTCCCGCAGCGTAGAAGTCGACCTGGAGCGGCACGCAGTGCTCGCCGTCGACGTACGTCACGATCCGCTCATAGGCGGAGCTGCCATCGCTCGCTGGGAGCGACTCCACGACGTGCACGGGGCGCGCTGCGATCACGGCGTCGGCCAGTCTCGTCGACGTGCCGCGGCGTCCCATGCCCTGCAGCCACTCGAATTCCTCGTAGCTGAAATCGGTTCCGAACACGGAGCTCGAGAGCGAGCGGCCCGTCACGCGGCGGACCCGCTTGATTTCGGGCAGGTACATGAAGGTGTCGTTGCGCTTCTCGTGTTCGAGCAGCAGCAGGCCGGCGCCGCGCATGTCCGGTGGACTGGAAAGGCGCACGAGCACGTTCGACATCCCGTCCTCGGCGCGACGCCAGTGTACCCGCGCCTTCATCTGGCGGGTTCCGCCCCCGCGGTCGCTCGAGATGAAGGTGATCGATTGGACGCTCGAGTCGTAGGGGTAGCGAGCGCGGATGCACTCTTTCACGGAATCCGCATCGGCATCCGCTCCAGGCGACGCGGAGGAAGCACCGCCAGTCACTGCAAGGGCGAGCAGAAGAGTCAGGGCCACGGAAGGAGTGTGCAAGCGGCTAGCCGGTGAAGAAGGCATCTTGACCAGGATGTTGCTGTCTGGCGAGCCCCGCCGCAACCTGGCCATGGATCTCCTCACTCGAGCGCGTACCCCAGAGCCTCGAGCTCCCGACGTAGATCGGCGGGAATCTCCGCCGGCTTGCTGCCGCGCGTCTGATGGAGCGCATCCGGATGGGCCCGCATCCAGGTGTCGAAGAGATGCCGCAGCGAGGCTTCGTCGCATCGTCCGGTGTCCGGGACCAGATCGAGCCCGTCGGGGCTCCTGGTGAGGTCGTAGAGGACGCTCTCGTCGCGATCCAGGTTCCAGACCAGCTTGCATCCCGCCAGCTCCACCGCTCGCAGCGCCCCGCGGTTCAGTCCCGCTCGTCTGGCCTCCGGACGCGGTTTCGCCCGTGGGCTCTCGCTCAGGGTGGGCAGGGCGCGCGGCTTCGCGGCGCCCGTGAGTTCCGCAGCCCGGGAGACTCCGTCCATTCCTGGCTCGATCGGATGCCCTCGAAGCTCCAGGATCGTCGGCACCAGATCCTGGAGGCGCACGTTCCCGGAGAAGCGGACGCCGGAGGGGAGGCCGGGCCCGCGCATGATCAAGGGGACGCGGAGGATCTCGCCGAACAGGCGGTCCGCGTGGTCGAAGGGATACTCCGGTCGGAACGATTCGCCGTGATCACTGGTGACGACGAGAAGCGCGTCCTCCATTCCCCGGCCGGTGAGCCCGTCGAGCAGTTCGCCGATCTGGCGGTCCACGTAGGCCACCTCGCCCTGGTAGAGATTCCGGTTGCGGGCGAGAAGCTCATCGGATGCCGGGATTCCACCGTAGATCACGCGGTTGTGGGTCTCGTGGGATCCGTCCCAGGGACTCGGCGAGGGATCCCAGAGCTCGTCGTAGGGAGGGGGCGGCGCGTAGGCGGAGTGGGGATCGAAGTAGTGGACCCAGAGAAACACCGAACGACCCCGCCACCGCTCGATCAACTGGTCGACGACGTCGAGAGCGGCCCGGGTCGTCCCCTCGGCACGACGTCCATCCCTCCGGATCCCCTGGGCGCTCACCACGTCGAATTCGCGGTGCAGACCGAATCGCGGGTCGAGGGTCGGACCTGACACCACGGCTCCGGTCGCGTATCCCTGATGCCGCAGGATCCCGGCCAGCGTGCGGAGACTGCCGTCCAGCATCACACCGTTGCGCCGAGCCCCGTGTGAGGCGGGATGCAGGCCGGTCATGATCGAGACGTGTGCTGGCAGGGTGAGGGGGATCGGTGTGTACGCGTCTGCGCGTACTCCCTCCTCCGCGAGCTGGTCCAGCACCATCGTGCGCGCATCGTCTCGGCCGAACGCGCCGAGCGCGTCCGCGCGAAGGGTGTCGATCGTGATCAGAATCACTCCATCCCGCGATGCCGGCTGACAGGAGCAGCAGATCGCGGAGGCAAACACGAGCAGCAGGGCGAGTCGTCTACGACTGCGCCCGGACGCCGCTCTGCATCGCGCGACTCCGCTACGGATCGACGCCACGACTGGACCTCCTTGTCCGAATCCAAGAGGAGCGCACTACTGCGGGCGCCGATGGCACGGCAGCTTCGCGGTCTCCCCGAGTATACAGCACCCGTTTCGAGGACCGGTGCCACTGGGCCCGGAATGGCCAGCCCGGTCGTGTCAGGGGGGCAGCTCGATGCGCCAGATGCACGGTGGCGTCCGGGGACAGCGGCAGCCGGCCGGGCAGGCGAGGGCTAGACTGTCGCGGATGCACCGCAACGTCCTCGGTGAAGCCTGGCGTTCCCTCCGTTCCGGGTCGGTCCCCGGAACCGCTCGGCGGGGCGATCGAAGCGGCCCCGGGCTCCGCGAGTTGCTGGGCCCGGCGCTTCTCCTGGTGTTCGCAGGTGTGGTGATCTACGCGAACAGCTTCTCCGCTCCCTTCGTCTTCGATGGCAACCGGATCGTCGGTCAGCCGTGGTTCGAGAAACTCTGGCCTTTCGATCCGCCCTGGGCGATCAGGACGCGCCCGCTCGGGTTCTTCACGTTCTCCCTCAATCGAGCGGTGCTCGGCCCGCAGCTCTGGGGCTTCCACCTCGTCAATCTCGTCATCCACCTCTCGGCGAGCATCGCGGTATTCGCGATCGTGCGTCGGACGCTCGTACGCCTTGGGGCATTTGGCTCCCGAGGTGAGCGGTCGACGATGATGGCCCTCAGCGTGGCACTCCTCTGGATGGCACATCCCCTTCAGACGGGGTGCGTGACGTACCTGGTTCAGCGCGTGGAGGCGCTGATGTGCCTCTTCTTCCTGCTCACGCTCTATTTCTTCATCCGCGGTGTGGACGGGTCACGAGGAACGGTCTGGTACGTCGCGTCCACCGTGTGCTGCGTTCTCGGGATGGCCACGAAGGAAGTGATGGTGGTCGCGCCGCTCGTGGTCGCGCTCTACGATTGGACCTTCGTGACACCATCGTGGCGGCGCCTGCTTCGTCTCCGCGGCGGTTACTACGCGGCGTTGGCGAGCACCTGGGCGATCCTCGCATTCCTCCTCTTGACGAATGCGGCGATGAATTTTCGTCGCATGGGCTACCACTCGTTGGGGGACTTGTCGCCGGTTCGTTACATGCTCACGCAGCCGGGTGTGATCCTGCACTACCTCCGCCTCGCGGTCTTCCCGCGAGGCTTGACTCTGGACTACCTGTGGCAACCACCGCAGGGATGGGAAGAGGTGATCGTGCCACTCCTGGTGGTGCTCTCACTCCTCGCGATCTCGGCGTGGATGCTGCTGCGCCGCAATCCGTGGGGCTTCGTGGGTGCCTTCTTCTTCCTGGTCCTGGCGCCCACCTCGAGTGTCCTTCCGATCCGGGATCCCGCCTTCGAGCACCGGATGTATCTGCCGCTTCTCGCGGTGGTGCTGGTGGTCGCTCTCGGTGTGGATTGGGTGTGGAGGTGCGAGATCGTTCCGAGGTTGCCGATGGGCGCGTGGTGGCGGGGGATCGAGCGGTGGGCGCCGAGGCTGGTTTTCTGCGGCGCGGTCGTGGTCTTGGGGGGTCTCACCATTGCCAGGAACCATGACTATCGATCGGATCTCGCGATCTGGCGCGACACGGTCGCGAAGCGGCCGGGCAACCCGAGGGCGCACAACAACCTGGGGGCGGCTCTCCAAGCGGTGGGCGAGCTCGACGAAGCGATCGAGCACTACCGGCGCGCCATCGAGCTGCTGCCGGCCTACGCTGAGGCCCATCTCAACCTCGGTGAAACCCTCCAGGCTCGTGGGAAGACCCAGAGTGCGATCGAACACTACCAGCGGGGATTGGAGCTCAAGCCCGAGAATGCGGAAGCACACAACAACGTCGCATCCTTGCTGGCGTCGCAGGGTAGAAACAGAGAGGCAATCGTCCACCTGCGCCGTGCCGTTGAGTTGGCTCCGGAGACGGCGATATTCCATCACAACCTGGGAAGGGTGCTCGCCGCAGACCGCCGTCTGAAGGAGGCCGCTGAGCATTTCGAGCGCGCCGTGCGGCTCGATCCGACCTCCCTGGAGGCGCACCACGGCCTGGGCGTCGCGCTGCTCCAGTTGGGAAGGGTGGATGACGCCATCGCGCAGTTCCTCGAGGGTCTGCGGATTCAGCCGGGCCACCTCGGGCTCCAACGGAGCCTCGCACGCGCCCGAGCAATCAAGCGCAGAAGGCGAGGACGCTAGGTTTCCTGACCCTCGGAGAGCTGATCGACCCGATGGCGCAGGAGCGCGAGCTCCTGGGCGAGTCGGCGAATCTGGGTTCCGGCCTGGGAGAGCCGCACCGCGTAGTTGAGGCAGATCGCCAAGAGGAAGAACTCACCCAGGAAGAAGACGGTGGAGCTGATCGTCCAGGCGCCGAGGATCCTGGCGATCCCGCGCAAGACATCCAGGTTCAGCCCCACCACGAACAGTGCGAACGCCACTCCCATCCAGATCGGCGTGTACTCGGCTCGAAGGGTTCGCCTTCGCACCAGCCACAGTACGATGCAGACCAGGCCGAAGCTCAGGACCAGCGCCAGCAGTCGCGCAGCCCCCGACTCCGGTGCCACCAGAAAGAGTTCTCGCAGCTCGGCGAGTCGTTCCGCGTCGCTCATCTAGCTCTCCTTTGCCGGTGTCCGCGCCGGTAGCGATCCGATCGCCCTCTCACGACTTCTTTCCGGCGCCGGATGCCGCCCACATCGACACCAGCATCTTGTACACGTAGTAGAAGGCTCGGGTCCCGCCGTGAAGCTTCGATTCGCGCGCTTCGGGGCGCATCCTCGAAGGGCATTCACGGACCCGCAGCCCGTGGCGTGACGCCGTCACCAGCACGTCGACGTCCGGGTAGTCGTGGGGGAAGAAGTCTCCCACATAGAGCTCCAAGGTCGCGGTGTTCATGGCCTGGAAGCCGGAGGTCGGGTCGGTGACCTCGACTCCGGAGAGTCGCCCCAGCGCCTCGAAGAGCTTGCGACCGACCGTTCGAGCCCAGCCCATCCGGTAACCCGAGACTTCGAGAAACCGAGAGGCGATCACCAGGTCGCATTCGTCCCTCCGGATCGGCTCCACCAGGGAGGGAATCTGCGCGGGATCGTGTTGCCCGTCGGCATCCATCTGCACCAGAAGCTCGGCCCCGCACTCGAGGGCGTACATGTATCCCGTCTGGATCGCTGCTCCGTAGCCCAGGTTGAAGGGATGTCGAAGCACCCGAGCTCCGTGGGCCGCAGCGATCCGGGCCGTGTCGTCCGAGGAGCCGTCGTCGATCACCACGATCTCGGCTTCCACTCCCGCCTGCTCGACGGCCTCGAAGACGTGAGGGAGGGTCTTCGCCTCGTTGAACGCGGGAATGATCAGGAACATCGCTGCCACGCGATGGTGATATAGCAGTTCACGAAGCCGAGGCGCACCGTGGAGGCCAGCCTGCGGAACGCTGCGCCGGGGTGCAGCGCGTAGTAGCGCAGCAGGTTCGGCCGCAGCTCCGCCAGACGCGCCTCTCCACGGCGCAGGGTCCTGGTCATGCCGAAGGGCTGCACTTGGCGAAGGCAGTCGCGCTCCTCGAGCGGCTGCCCCGCGACCAGCCGACGAAAGGATTTCTCGGTGAAGTCGTTCAGGTGGTGAGGATTCACGTCGACCGAAGGAGTCGTCGGGACCGAAGCGACGAGAATGCCCTCCGGCCGCAACAGCGAGACGAGGTCGTCGAACAGCTTCGCGGGGTGCGGCACGTGCTCCACCGTCTCCAGGGAGACGATGGTGTCGAAGCCCTCTGGATCCTCGAACTCCATCGCGTCCCCCGTGCGGAACTCCACGCCGTCGCACCCGTAGCGCTCACGGGCGTAGGCGACGCACTCCTCGGAGAGATCGACGCCCAGGGCCGAGCGCACCTGCTGGCTCTCGTCACGAAGCAGGCGGGTGCCGTATCCCACGCCACATGCGATGTCCAGTAGCCGCCCCGCCCGCGCGTGCCGTGCCGCGAAGCGGTAACGCTCGAGGTGGAGCTCCAGCGTCTCGCGGCCGGTAACGTCGTCAGGAGAGAGACGATCGGGGACCAGGCGCTCGAGGCTGTTGGAGTTCAGAGGCACTGCAAACACCCTCGTGCGACGACCAGATCCAGGCAGCGAACCGCCGTCATGCGGGAGCCGGCCGCTTCCGCCCTACTCCTCGACCCGGGGATTCAGGCGCATGATCTTGGGATTGCTGCCGCGCAGGGGACTCATGAGCCAGTCCGAGAAGCCGTACTTCTCCCGAAACACAGCCTTCACCGCATCGCGCTGCGCCTCGTCCGTCACGTACTCGACCCGCAGCAGCAGCTCCGTCTCCCCGATCCGAAGGGCGACGTCCTGGTTTCGCTCGATGTCCCCGCCCCAGCCGGTTCCGCCGGTTCGGATGTAGCCCTGCCCGTCGAGGACGGCCAGCCAGACCGTGGTCTCGCGGGCCGAGCCGTCCTCGTCAGCGGTCACCACCGTGACGGTCTGCTCTTCCGCGTGGGAGTCCCAGTCGATCGGCTCCTCGCCGCGCGCGCCGGTGGGCGGCGTGAGAAGCACGAACAGGAACAGCACCAGGATCGCCTGGATGGGGGTTCTGGCCATGCGTCAGCATCCTTTCTATTCGATCTCGTCGACGGCGAGGGGGAACTTCGAGAGCTCCTCACAGCCGTCCTTGTGGAGCACGATCGGGTTCTCGTAGCGGAACCCGATGTTCTCTTCGGGACACGCGTACTGGAGAGCGCAGATCAGCACCTCGTTCTCCTGGTAGACGTGATCCGGATTGGTCCAGTAGGGGACCGGGCCGTCGTTGAGGCCGATCCGCCACTCGTCGCCCATCATCCCGATGCCGTGCTCGCAGCCCGGCAGCATGTAGGAGGCGAAGCCCCTCTCCTCGGCAAAGGCCAGCATCTCCTTGGCGAGGCCGCCGGGGGTGATGCCCGCGCGGTAGCCGTCCAGGGTGAGCCGGGTGACGTCGACGAAGTTGTCGGCGTGCCAGCGCTGGCGGTCCGTCACCGGGGCGATCAGGTAGTTGTGGGAGTGATCGCCCAGCCCCAGCTTGAACATGGAGTGGATGTCCACCATGAGCGGCTCGCCGGGGAGAATCTCGCGGTTGGAGGCGGGGGTGCAGGCGCCCATCGCGAAGCCCGTCCGGTACCCGCTGGCGATCTCGTTCCCCCCGGTGAAGGACCACTCCCACTCGCTGCCCGCCTTCCGCATGGCGTGCGCGGCGATGCCGCCGATCTCCGTCTCCGTCATCCCCCGGTAGCCGCCGTCCCGAATCGCCTCGAGGACGGCCTGATGGCCGACGTCCACCTGCCTCGACGCCTCCCGGAAGCGATTGATGGTGCCCTCGTCCTTCACCAGGGCGAGCCTGTCGATCAGCGTGTGGGCGTTCACGAGCTCCGCCTCCGGGAGCATGCTGGCGAAGCGCTGGTACTCGTAGTGGGTGAGGTTGCCCTCCGGGAGATAGTTGGACATGCCGTCCTCGATTCCCACCTTTCCGCTGCCGTCTCCGGGAAGGCCCCGGATGAATCGCGAGATCTGCTCGATCTGGTCCATTCCCGCCATGGGAGCGAAGCCCTGGACGTGCTCCACGTCGAGCCAGGAGTCGTCGGCCACCCGGGCGGCGTCGATCGCGAAGGTGAAGGCGGTGGGGAGTCCCTCTCGAGGGATCACGACGAAGCTTCGCCAGGGGCAGAAGGCATCCAGCGTCCAGGAGAGTGTTCGGAGCCTCGATCCCAGGTAGACGTCGAGTCCCTCCTTCTCCATCTCCTCCTGAATGGCTCGGATGCGCCGGGGGAAGTCGATGAAGTAGGGGTCCTGGCTCGGTGCCTTCGTCGTCATCAGCGTGGTCCTCGTCGGTGGGGGGAACAATCCCCATCATACACCACCGGGCCGTCGGCGACCCGGTGGGTGAGCCTGCGGCTCGGAACGACCCGGGGTCAGGAGATCAGGTGAAGCTCGAGGAAGGAGGGTGCGTCGGCCGCGTGGTGGATGCGCTGCCGGGCGACCCTCGTCTCGGTCGCATGGGCCGGGTTTCCCGAGACGTTGGGATGCGCGTCGAAGCGCGGAAAGTTCGAGCTCGAGACCTCCAGTCGCAGCCGGTCTCCGGCGGGAATCTCCGCGCTCGCGCTCCAGAGTTCGACCTCGAGAGGCGTCGGCTCCGACGAGGCGGTCTCGACCCGTCGAATTCCCTCGCAGAGGTTGAGTGCCGGCCGGCGCGCGTCGGCGGGGAGGTGGACCAGCTTGCCGCTCCAGTCCGTCGCGGGGGCATCGGTCGAGGCGACCAGGCGAAGTCGCACCGGCCCCGCAATCTGGAGGGGTCTCGGAAGCGGCGCCGTCTCGTAGAAGAGGATGTCGCGCCGGCTCTCGAGGGGACGTTGGTCCCGGGGACCGCAGCGGGGACCGAGAAAGGTGCCGCCCCGCGTCGGAGCCGGATCGGACGGGTCGTAGCGGTAGCCATCCGGCTCCTCGTCACCGCCCGGGGCTTCCGGATCGAGCCGCCCGCCGCGGCGGAGGTAGAGCCGTTCCCGGGAGGCCTCTGCCGGCGGGAAATCGTCTTCCTCGACCCAGCGATCCGGGCCCTGCACGTAGCGCCGCACCCGGGAGCGGGCCAGGTCGAATCCGCGCAGGTGATGGTCCAGGAAGGGGATGCTGCTGCGGAGGATTTGCGTGATGCCCGCGTTCTTCCAGCCGAGGCGGCGTGGCGAGATTGCGTAGCTGCCGTGCGCAAAGGGTCCGAGATCGAGCCAGGTCGAGTCGCGCAGCGCGAGGTAGTCCGCGACCTGCGGCCCACAGAAGATGTCGTAGGTTCCCGCTACCGAGAGCGCGGGAATGCGACTCCGCTCGAGCGCCTGTGGGAGATTGATCCGCTCCCAGTAGCCGCCCCGCCCGGGGTGATCGGTCCAATCCTCGAAGAAGCCCACCGGTCTCCTCACCGCACGCGTCGCTGCGCGCACCGGGCGCGTTCGCGACGCCGAGCGAAGCCGCCGCGCGGGGACCCAGACACCGCGCCGCCCCCCGTTTCCGGCCGCCCAGCGCAGCGCCGTGATCAGGGAGAAGGCTCCGCCTGGGTAGAAGAGGCCGTGAAAGTCGGTGCTGGTGACGATCGGCACGATGGCCTTGAGGAAGGGTGGAGCGGTCGCTGCCACCGCCCACTGCGTGTAGCCGAAGTAGGAGCCACCCCACATGCCGAGGCGGCCGTCGAACCAGGGCTGCTTGCCGATCCAATCCAGTGCTTCGGCCCCGTCCTCCTGCTCGTGCACGAATGGGTAGAAGGCGCCCTCGCTCCCGTACCGGCCACGGGTGTCCTGGAGCACCACCTGATAGCCGCGCTCGCCGAAGAGGCGGGCCGCCAGCCGCGCCATCGGAACCGGAAAGACCCAGCCGATTCCATAGGGCGTGCGGATCAGGATGGTCGGGTGAGGGCCCGGCTCCTTCGGACCGATGCGCAGGGTTCGCAGGCGGACCCCGTCGCGCATCTGCACCCGGGTCTCCTCGAGCAGGTGCGGTCTGTTCTCCGGCGGTCGAATCCCGAGCCTGCGCGAGAGCCAGCTCATGGCGCCACCGTAGCATCGTCTCGTTGCCCGACCTCGCATCCGCACGCCGCCGGCTCTTCCGTCTTCCGCCGCTCGATCCCGGCCGCCGGCTCTCCGGGGCGGTATGCTGGGCCCCCGTTCACTCGGAGGGGTGTCGCGATGATTCTCGATCAGTTCAGGCTCACCGACAAGGTCGCCATCGTCACCGGCGGCGGCAGAGGGATCGGCCGCGGGATCGCCCTGGGCTTTGCCGAGGCGGGGGCCCATGTGGTGGTCGCCGCGCGGAGAGCCGAGACCCTCGAGGAGGTCGCCGGGAGGATCCGAGAGATGGGAAGGCGTGCTCTTGTGGTTCCCTGTGACGTCACGATCTCGGCGCAGCTCGACAACCTGGTCGCCGAGACGGTGAGGGAGTTCGGCGGCGTCGATCTCCTCGTCAACAACGCGGGCGGTACCCCGCCGACACCGGTCCTGAAGCTGACCGACGAGGCCTTCGAGGCGGCCTTCCACTTCAACGTCACCTCCGCGCTGAATCTGAGCCGGCAGGTCATCCCCCACATGCTGAAGCGGAAGGACGGCGCCATCCTGAACATCTCGTCGGCGCTCTCCTATATGGTGGAGTCGGGATTCACCGCCTACGGGACCGCCAAGGCGGCGCTCTCCCACATGACGAGAATGATGGCTCACGAGTTCGCGCCCCACGTGCGCGTGAACGCCCTCGCGGTGGGGGCGACCCTCACCGATGCGCTCTCGTTCGTCGTGGCCACCGGCGACCTCGAGGAGCAGATGAAGGCTCTGACGCCGATGGGGCGCCTCGGCACGCCCGAAGACATCGCGCAGGCGGCGCTCTACCTCGTCTCGCCCGCAGCGAGCTGGGTGACGGGCAAGATCCTGGAGGTCGACGGCGGCACCATCGCCTCCAACTGGCCGATCAAGATTCCCGCCTTCTGATCCGCAGGGGCGCCTCCATTTCCCCCCAGGGGTCACCCTGGCGAGTAGGGAGTCTCCGAGGTCGCGGGGGCGCTGCGGCGCCGAGGTTTCGCGCCGTCGAGCCAGGGCCTGGATTTTCCCGGGCGACACGGGCGGGTCTCCTGGTGCACAATGCGGTTGCCAGCCTGGAGGGGGGCCGATATGCCGTGGTGGGGATGGATCGTAATCGGGGCGCTGTTGCTCGCGTCCGAGATGGCGGTGACGACCCAGTTCTATCTGGTTCTCCTCGGGGCCGCCGCCCTGGTCATGGGGATCCTGGGAATGGCCGGCCTCGAAGGGCCGATCTGGATGCAGTGGGTCCAGTTCGGCGCGCTTTCCGTGTTCTTCTTCGTCGCCTTCCGACGCCGGGTGTGGCGTCGGGTGATGGAGCGCCAGGACACGCTGGGGGAGAACCTGATCGATGAGGTGGCGGTCACCGAAGAAGCCATCCCGCCCGGTGAGACCGGCCGCGCCCAGCTTCGCGGCTCGCCCTGGACGGTCCGAAACCAGGGGGACATGCCCCTCGATGCGGGGGCGCGCACCCGCGTGAAGCGCGTGGAGGGGTTGCTCCTTCACGTAGAGAGAGAAACCTGAGCCGGTCCCACTGGGATTCTCACGGAGGAGATTCGATGGAAACCCTGATCGCCGCACTGGTCATCGTGGCCGTGATCGTATTCGTGATCGCCAAGACCGCCGTCGTGGTTCCGCAGCAGAGCGCCTTCGTGGTCGAGAATCTCGGCAAGTACAGCCGCACGCTGCAGGCGGGCTTTCACATCCTGATTCCCTTCATCGAGCGCGTGGCGTACAAGCACACCCTGAAGGAGCAGGCCCAGGATGTCGCCGAGCAGGTCTGTATCACTCGGGACAACGTCCAGGTGGGGGTGGACGCGGTGCTCTACCTGCAGGTGTTGGATGCGCGCCGGGCCTCCTACGGGATTGGTGACTACCTCTTCGGGATCTCCCAGCTCGCTCAGACCACGCTCCGAAGCGAGGTGGGCAAGATCGATCTGGACCGCACCTTCGTCGAGCGCGCCAACATCAACGCCTCGGTGGTGACCGAGCTCGACAAGGCCTCCAATCCGTGGGGGGTGAAGGTGTTGCGCTACGAGATCCGCAATATCAATCCTCCGACGGACGTGCTCACGGCGATGGAGAAGCAGATGCGGGCCGAGCGGGAGAAGCGCGCCGTGGTCCTCACCTCCGAGGGCGAGCGCGACGCGAGGATCAACGTCGCCGATGGCGAGAAGCAGAGGGTGATCCGGGAGAGCGAGGCCGCAAAGCAGCGACAGATCAACGAGGCCGAAGGCGAGGCCGAGGCGATTCTCGCGGTGGCCCGGGCCACCGCCGAGGGGCTGCGGGCGGTCGCGGAGTCGCTCTGCGCGGAGGGCGGCGATGCGGCCATGCAGCTTCGCATCGCCGAGCACTACCTGCAGCAGTTCGGACACCTGGCCAAGACCGGAAACACCTTCGTGGTCCCCGCCAATCTGACCGACATCGCCTCGATGATCGCCCTGGCGGGCGGCATGCTGCGCGGATCCGTGGGCAGCGGTTCCGCCGCGACGCCGGGAACGGGCTGATCCGCTCTCTCGAAAAACCCCGGTCTTCGCGTATCATCGTCACGATGTCCGAACTCGTCACCGATCTGCTCGCCTTCATCGACCGCTCGCCGAGTCCCTATCACGCGGTGGCCGAGAGCGTCCGCCGCCTGGAAGCGGCCGGCTTCCGCGGCGTCGCGGAGACGGAGGTCTGGGAGGTGGCTCCCGGCGATCGTCTCTACGTGGTGCGCAACGAGGGCTCCCTGGCCGCGCTTCAGGTCGGCGAGGTCGCGCCCGCCGAGGCCGGGTTTCGCATCATCGGGGCCCACAGCGACTCGCCCAATCTGCGCATCAAGCCGAGGGCCGACCTCGAGGCCCATGGCTACCGCCAGCTCGCCGTCGAGCCGTACGGGGGCCTGCTGCGTCACACCTGGCTGGACCGGGACCTCTCCCTCGCCGGGAGGGTGAGCCTCGCCGCCGAGGGTGGATTGCGGACGCTTCTCGTCGACTTCGAGAGGCCTCTCTTGCGCATCCCCAACCTGGCGATCCATCTCCAACGCAGGATCAAGCAGGAGGGGCTCAAGCTGAACGATCAGCAGCATCTGGCCCCGCTGTTGGGGCTCGAGGATACGCCGTCGCTCCCGGATCTCCTGATCGCGGAGCTCTGCGCCGGCGGTCTCGCCGAGGTCGACGCCGCGGACATCCGCGCCTACGACCTGATGGCGTACGATACCCAGCCCGCCTGCCTGGCGGGGAGCCGCGGCGAGTTCATCCACGCCTCGCGGATCGACAACCTGGCCTCCTGTCACGCCGGAGTGTCGGCTCTCCTGGCCGCCGTCTCCGAGCCCAGGTCGCGCTTCACCCGCATGGTCGTCCTCTACGATCACGAGGAGGTGGGAAGCCGAAGCGCCCAGGGTGCCGGCGGGACCTTCCTCTCCACCACGCTGGAGAGGGTGGTGAGCGACTTCGAGAGCGCAGGTCCGCAGGACCTGGCGCGGGCCATCGCGCACTCGATGCTGATCTCGGCGGACATGGCGCACGCCGTCCATCCCAACTACAGCGATCGCCACGAACCCGGCCATCGTCCGGTGATCGGGAAGGGGCCCGTGATCAAGGTGAATGCCGGCCAGTCCTACGCGACCGACGCCGCGACCGCCGGGCTCTTCGCTTCGCTCTGCCATCGCGTCGGCGTCGAGCCCCAGCACTTCGTAACGCGCAGCGATCTCCGCTGTGGATCGACCATCGGTCCGGTCAGCGCGGCGCGGGTCGGTCTGCCCACCGTGGACGTGGGCAATCCGATGCTCTCGATGCACTCCTGCCGCGAGATGGCCGGAGCCGCGGACGTGGAGCCGATGATCGAGGTGATGAGGGCGTTCTTCGATGAGTGAGGCCAAGCCGGATTTCGAGCCCTTCGCGCGGAAGATGAGCAGCGAGGGACTCCCCGAGGTCGCGATCCGGACCTTCCGACACTACTACGATCAGCTGGTCTCGGGTCACCAGGGAACGCTCTCCCGGGAGGAGATCGATCTCGTCGATGAGGTCCCGGGCAGCGAGGCGCTGGCGGGAACCGGGGATGCCGGCAGAGCTGCCCTGCAGCACACGGTGGTGATCAAGCTGAACGGTGGCCTCGGTACCTCGATGGGGATGACCCGGGCCAAGTCCCTGCTCACGGTGAAGGACGACCAGAGCTTCCTCGATCTCATCTGTCGTCAGGTCCTGCACATGCGGGAGCGTTTCGGGTGCCGGATTCCCCTGCTCTTGATGAACAGCTTCCGGACCCGCGAGGATTCGCTCGCGGTCGTCTCCCGCTACGGGGATCTCGGCGCCGGCCTCGGCGCCGACTTCCTGCAGCACAAGGTCCCTCGAATTCGCGCCGACGACCTCTCGCCGGTCGACTGGCCCGCGGCTCCGGAGCTCGAGTGGTGCCCGCCCGGCCACGGTGACATCTACACGGCCCTGGTCACCTCCGGGATGCTCGAGGCGCTTCTGGAGCGCGGCTTCCGCTACGCATTCGTCTCGAACGCCGACAACCTGGGCGCGGTCCTGGATCTCGACATCCTCGGCTGGTTCTCCTCGGAGGGAGCGCCGTTCGCGATGGAGGTGAAGGACCGGACCGAGGCCGACCGCAAGGGCGGGCACCTGGCGAGGACGAAGCAGGGGGGACTCACCCTGCGCGAGATCGCCCAGTGCCCGGAGGAGGAGCGGGAGAGCTTCGAGGACATCCGCCTCTACCGTTACTTCAACACCAACAACCTCTGGGTGAACCTCGAGTCCCTGCGAGACGCCCTCGCCGAGCGCAATTCGGTGCTGGGGCTCCCGATGATCCGCAACGACAAGACCGTCGATCCCACCGATTCCTCCTCGCCGGGCGTGATCCAGCTCGAGACGGCGATGGGCGCGGCGATCTCCGTCTTCCCCGGCGCCCGCGCGATCCGCGTCCCCGCGCACCGCTTCGCGCCGGTGAAGACCACCAACGATCTGCTGCGCATCTGGTCCGATGCCTACGTGCTCTCCGATGACCATCGCATCGTCCCGGCGCCGGAAGGCTGCGCCGAGGAGTTGGTCATCGACCTCGACTCCGCCTTCTACAAGCGCATCGACGACTTCTCCGAGCGCTTTCCCCGGGGTGCTCCCTCTCTGGTCCGGTGCCGGCGTCTTTCGGTGCGGGGGGACTTTCGCTTCGGAGAGGGCGTCTCGATCTCGGGAGAAGTCGATCTGGTGAACGAGGGCGACCCGCCCAGGCGAATTCCCGACGGAGAGACACTTCGCTGAGGTAGGCGCTACTCCCGGAAAGACGGCTTCTGGTGAGCCGAGGCGGAGTGGTTACACTTGGCGCCGATGCCGAATCGACCCCCCCCGAGACTCCTGCGCCGCGAGATCGCGAATCTTGCCGTATCCGATCTGGTGCGGGACTTCGGCACCCCCACCTACGTCTACGACGCGGACCGGATCGAGCAGCAGATCGCTGACCTCCGCGCCTTCGACGTGATCCGCTACGCGATCAAGGCGAACTCCAATCTGGCCGTCCTGGATCTCTGCCGCCGGCAGGGGGTGCTCGTCGACACGGTGAGCGCGGGTGAGATGCACCGGGCCATGGCGGCGGACTTTCTCCCGGGCGGAGATCCGCCCCCCATCGTCTACACCGCCGACGTCTTCGATCGCGACTCCCTCGCCGCGGTGCTCGAGCACGGCATCCCTGTCAACTGCGGCTCGCCGGACATGATCGACCAGTACGGCGAGCAGGCGCCGGGGCGGGAGATCACGCTGCGGCTGAACCCGGGCTTCGGCCACGGACACAGCATGAAGACCAACACCGGCGGGGAGCACTCGAAGCACGGGATCTGGTACGAGGACCTCGAGGAGTGCGTGCGCCGGGCCGAGCGTCACTCCCTGCGGATCTCGGGCATCCACGCTCACATCGGCTCGGGGGCGGATCTCGAGCACCTGGCGCTGGTCTCCGTCGCCATCGAGGGCTTCGCGCGAACCGCCGGTCCGGCCGTGACCACGATCAGCGCGGGCGGCGGTATTCCCATCCCCTATCGGCCCGAAGATCCGAAGATCAACCTCGAGGGCTACTTCCGAACCTGGGATGCCAGCCGCAAACGCCTCGAGGAGGAGTTCGGTCACCCGGTGCGGCTCGAGATCGAGCCGGGCCGCTACCTGGTCGCCGAGGCCGGCTACCTGGTGACGGAGATCCGCGCGATCAAGCAGGTGGGGAAGAACACCTTCTACCTGGTCGACGCAGGGTTCAACAACCTGGCGCGTCCCGTCCTGTACGGCGCCTACCATCCCATGTCCATCGTTCCCTCCGCGGGGGGTGCTCGGCGCGAGATGGAGGTGGTGGTGGGCGGGCCCCTCTGTGAATCCGGCGACATCTTCACCCAGGAGGAGGGCGGCTTCGTGCGCACTCAGCGTCTCCCCGAGGCGAAGGTGGGCGAGTTCCTGGTGATCGAGTGCGCCGGTGCCTACTGCTTTTCCATGAGCTCGAACTACAACTCCAAGCCCCACGCCGCCGAGGTGCTGGTCCGCGGCGGGAAGGCCGAGCTGGTGCGTGCGCGCCAGTCGCTGGACGATCTGATCCGGGGCGAGTCGATCCCCCCTTCCGGCTGAGCGGGCCGCGGCTCACAGGGCAGGAGCCCTGCCAGGAGCTTCAGGGGAGGCCCCGGAAGCGCGATAGGCCTTCCATGGGCCAACCGGATTCGCGCCGGCAGAAGGACGCCGCCGCCAGGGCGGTTCGCGCGGGGAACCACCGGAAGGCGCTGGCGATCTACCTCGAGCTCGCGAAGCTCCATCCGTTGGATGGGAGCTGGCCCCAGCGCGCTGCGGAGATGTACCGCCGCCTCGAGAAGCCCGCGTCGGAGATGGCCGCCCTCTCCCGGGCCGCCGACCTCCACGCCAAGGCGGGCTTTCTGCTCAAGGCGATCGCATCCTGCAAGATGATCCTGTCGATCGATCCCCAGCACCGGGAGACCCGGGAGAAGCTGGCGGAGCTCTGCGCTGCGCAAGGCATTCCGGTGCGAGACGGGCCGAAGGCGGAGCCGCCGGCTTCGGACTCCCTCTCTGGGAATGCGGGCGAGCCCCTGGAGGAGCTGCTGCTCACCGAGGTGATCCCGGCCGCCCACCCCGCGTCACTCGCCGGGAGCGAGGACCCGGGGGTGAGCGAGATCCCGCTCGACTCGACCCTCCCCCCCCTACCCGACGACCCGCGATGAGGCGGCGGTCAGGGCGGTTCGAGCACTGCTCCCCAGGGTTCCCCTCTTCTCCTCCCTGGACGAGGCGAGCCTCCGGCGCCTCATCGACGGGGTGCGCCTGGTGTCGCTGGCGGAGGGCGAGGAGCTCTTCCACCAGGGCGATCCCGGAGATGCGCTGTACGTGATCGTCGAGGGCGCCGTGGTTCCCATCGCAGAAGGGGAGGTCCGCAAGAAGCTGGCAGTGCTGGAAGAGGGAGACTTCTTCGGCGAGATCGCGCTGGTCACCGACCAGGCGCGGAACGCGACCATCGAGGCGCTCGTCGATACGACCCTCCTGTGCCTGGATCGCATGCTGGTGGCCTCGCTGCTGGAGGGGTCGCCGAGGGTGCTCAAGGTTCTGCTTCGCTTCCTCCGAGACCGTCTGGTGAATCGGCTGTTCCGGACCAGCTCGCTCTTCGCATCTCCCGATCCCCGCGAGCGCCGTCGGCTGTCCGAGCGCTTCCGGTTCCTCGAGGTTCGCGAGGGAGTCTTCCTGATCCATCAGGGTCAGCTCTCCAACGCGCTCTTCGTGCTGCTCGCCGGTGAGATGGACGTGGTCCAGTCCGAGGCCGATCGAGACCAGGTGCTGGCGCGACTGCGCGCCGGGGATGTCTTCGGCGAGATGTCGGTCCTGACCGGCGATCCGGCCGTCGCCTCGGTGGTGGCAAAGCGCAAGTGCTGGGTGCTGGCGCTTCCGCGCGGGGACGTGGGTACACTCCTGAACGGCGATCCCCGCTTCCAGAGGGCGATCACCGAGATCGCGGAGCAGCGGAAGCTCGAGAACGCGCAGAGCTTCGGCCGCGGCTTCAAGGTCGACCGCCACCTGGATCTGATTTGAAGCGACCATTGCGGTTGCGGGCTTTCTGACCTGCAGGCCCTCCAGATTGACCTAGTTCGGGATCCCTTCATCGATCTACGCTGTTTGGTGGTTCCTCTGCTCAGCTGACCTGTCGAGTGTAAGACGCGATCGGTGGCCACATCCCGGCTGTGGCCTTCTTGCTCCTTCGCATTGGTGGAGTGATCACTCGCCTGGTCGCGTACCTTGCTCAAGTTGCCCAGGGCCTCACCCGGAACGAAGATCTAGTTGCCGGTTGGTGTCGCTGGAGTTCACCGGCTGTGATGGCCAGTGTCTTGCCAGGTAGAACAAGCGTTTGCCGAAGGCGGAGAACATCCGCAGGCTGTTACCAGGGAACACGCACTGCGGGGTCCGACAAACAAGGAACCGATCGAATGGCGCCGAGGTTGTTCCCTTCCCTTTGCGTCGCGGCACTCATCCTTCTCCCGGCCGGCTCCGCTGCCGGGGATCTCCGCTACAGCGGTTCCTCGACCATCGGTACCGGTATCCTCGAGGAAGGAGCCGTAGAGGCATTCGAGGCGAAGACCGGGATCCGGTTCGCCTCGGTCGTCCAGCCGGGCTCGGGCGAGGGGATCCAGGCATTGATCCAGGGCCGAGTGGACGTCGCCGGCGTGTCGAGGCCGCTCCAGCCCGAGGAGAAGGCGGCGAAGCTGCTCGGGACCATCATCGGCTACGACGCGATCGCCGTCTTCGTGCACGAGAGCAACCCCGTCGCTGACCTGACCAAGGCGCAGGTCAAGGGAATCTTCACCGGGAGGATCCGGAACTGGAGTGAGGTCGGAGGGAGGGACGCCGCCATCGCCCCGAATACCGAGATTCCGACCGGGAAGCGGGCGACGATCGAGATGTTTCGGAAGCTCGTGCTGAACGATGCGCCATACGGCGAGGGATTCAAACAGATCGACTATCCCAGGGATCAGATCGTCGATCTCGCGGATACCGAAAACGGGATCTGCAGCGTCAGCCTCGGTCTCCTGGCTACCACGAGCCCCGAGGTTCGCACGCAGGTGAAGGCGATTTCCATCGGTGGTGTCGCGCCAGCCGAACGGAACGTTCAGTCGGGAGCATATCTGGTATCCCGGCCGCTCCTTCTCGTGACCAATGGCCTGCCGAAGGGCGAGGTGAGGGAGTTCATCGATTTCATGCTTTCCCCAGAGGCGCAGCAGATCGTGGCCAGCCATTTCGTACCGGTCCGACAGCCGTGAAGAAGATCCGTCTCCTCCAGAATTGCGGATACTGAGGCAGTGCGGCTCCGCACCATGGTTCAGCGGGTGAACCAGTCATCGCGAGAGCTGACGGGGATCTCCCAGCAGATCTTCTCCGCTTCCAAGCAGGTGGTCGACGCGGCCAAGCTACAGGCCAAGGGGCTCGAGGATACGTCCTCGGCGGTCGACGGCATCAACGCAAGGGCCCATCAGGTGGCTACGGAAATCGACGGCCTCTCAGAGTCGTCCTCCGAGAATACGAACTCGATCCTTGAGATGGCAGCCACCATCGATGAGGTGGCACAGACGGTCGAAGCTCTCTCGCAATCCGTGGAGGAGGTCGGCTCCGCCGTGACCCAAACAGCGGAGTCGATCAAGCAGATCTCGTCCAGTGCCGGAATCCTGATGGAAGCCGCCGGCTCCACGGCGTCCTCCGTGACCGAGATGGACGAGGCGATTCGGCAGATCGAGCACACCGCAACGACCAGCGCGTCCATTGCCGAGCGGGTACACGATGATGCAGAGCAAGGGCGACTCTCGGTGGAGGCGACCATCGCGGGAACGGTCGAGATCCGACGATCGGCTCGCGTGACCTCGGAGGTGATGGGATCCCTCTCGGGCAAGGCCGAGAACATCGGTGCGATTCTGTCCGTGATCGACGAGGTCCTCGATCAGACCAACCTGCTGGCGTTGAACGCCGCCATCATCGCAGCACAGGCCGGTGAGCACGGCAGGGGCTTTGCCGTGGTGGCGGCAGAGATCCAGACGCTGGCCGAGCGTACGGGACACTCGACTCGGGAGATCGCAGTGGTCGTCGAGGCGACGACCGACCAGATGGGTGAGATCGTCAAGGCGACGGCGGACCAGACGCGGCAGAGCCAGGCGATCAAGGTCGCGATGGACAAGGTTTCGGTCATGGTCGGCCAGATCGCCAGCGCCACCCAGGAACAGGAGAGGGGAAGCGACTCGATCATGACGGCCGCGAGGCGAATGAATGAGCTCACCTCCCACGTCCGGTCGAACATCCAGAGTCAGAGCAGCGCCGGCCGTCTCCGGCCTGGCGGAGCAGATCCGCGTGCTGGAGGAGGAGATGGACAGCTTCGAGGTCGAGTCGGAGCAACCCGCGGACTCGTGAGTAGCTCGCTCGCTCTCGGCGGTTGAGCGGCCCCGCCCGGTCTCCGGGCTTCGCAGCGCCCGCCTCGAATCGACCCCCCGGGGCGCGTCGCAAGCCTTGCCCCCTGCGCGGGTCCCGGGTTATAGATTCGGGCGAATCCATTCAATCTCTTGGTGGGAGGACGACGTGGGTACCGATGTAACCCTCTTGCGCGACATGTGTGAGCGGACGCTGATCCGCACGGATATCTCGGAGCTGGGGCAACGCGTGGAGGGCAAGGTCCGCGACAACTACGTCAGCGAGGGCCAGCGCACCATCGTGGTCACCGACCGGGTGAGCTGCTTCGACGTGGTCGTGGGCACCATCCCCCTGAAGGGTCAGGTGCTCAACCAGCTCGCGGCCTTCTGGTTCGAGAAGACCCGGGATCTGATGCCCAACCACCTGATCTCGGTCCCCGACCCCAACGTGTCGTTGGTGAAGGAGTGCGAGATCCTGCCGGTCGAGTTCGTGTACCGGGGCTACCTCACCGGCGTCACCTCCACCTCGATCTGGTACGCCTACAGCCGTGGTGTGGAGGAGTACTGCGGTCACAAGCTCCCGAAGGGGATGCGCAAGCACCAGAAGCTGCCCGAGCCGCTCCTCACGCCCACCACCAAGGCGCCCAAGGGCGGCCACGACGAGCTCACCTCGCGGGCGCAGATCATCGAGCGGGGCATCATGAGCGCCGAGCGCTTCGACGCCATCGCCGAGATGGGCGCGCGCCTGTTCGCCGCCGGGCAGGAGTGGGCCGAGAGCCGGGGCCTGATCCTGGTCGACACCAAGTACGAGATGGGGATCACCCCCGACGGAGAGGTGCTGGTCGCCGACGAGATCCACACCCCCGACTCCTCTCGCTACTGGTACCGGGACACCTACGAGCAGGCGATGAGCCAGGAGCGCGATCCCCAGGCGCTGGACAAGGAGTACGTGCGGCGTTGGCTGGCGGAGGAGAACGACTACCTGGGCGATGGCGACCCCCCCGCGCTCACCGACGAGGTCCGCTGCGAGGCGGCGCGCCGCTACATCGAGGCCTACGAGCGGATCACCGGCACCGACTTCGTGCCCGACCTGGAGCCTGCCGAGGAGCGGATTCGCCGGAACCTCAACCTGTAGGTCAGGCGTGGGGCGGGTGCGCCCCGCTGCGGCGTTGCCCATCTTGGGTCAGGCTGACTCCGGGAGGCCTTTCGCGAGGTGAGCAGCGTCGAGTCCTTTCGTCACGGCGATCTTCCGGCGGCCCGGGAGCTCCTGGCCAGGGCCTTCCGGGACAATCCCCTGAACCGCGCCGTCATCGGGGGTTCGGCTCGGGGGAGGCTCCGGGCCAACCGCCACGGGATGCGGGCCCATCTCCCCCAGGCCGAGAGGTACGGTCTGCTCCTCTCCGCGCGCGAGGACGGGAGGCTGGCCGCGGTGTTGAGCTCGACTCCGCCGGGTGCCTACCCCCTTCCCCCGCCGAACATCGGGGTCCGGCTTCGCTGCCTGCTCGGTCAGGGGCTCCGGGTCTCCCGGCGCTGGGCGACGGTCTACGAGCTGCTTCGGGACTACCATCCCGTGGAGCGGCACTGGTATCTCGGGACTCTGGGAGTGGATCCGGAGCTCCAGGGCCGGGGGATCGGCACCGAGCTTCTCACCTCATGGCTCCGGCTGGTTGACGCGGACGGCTCACCTGCTTATCTGGAGACTGACGCGGCCGGGAATCTCCCCTTCTACCAGCGGGCCGGCTTCGACATCATCGAGAGAATGTCGATCCTCGGGGTCGGGGTCTGGGCCATGCGCCGCGGAGCGGCGGGCGGGGCGGGAGCGGTCGAGGAGAAGCTCTGACCATGGCGAGCGGCGAGAGACGAAATCTCTACGAGGTCCTGGGCGTGCCTCGTGACGCCGATGCGAAGGCCGTCAAGAAGGCCTATCGCAAGCTGGCCCGCCAGTATCATCCGGACGTGAACCCCGGCGACACGGCTGCCGAGGAGCGCTTCAAGCGCATCTCCGAGGCCTACGCCGTGCTGGGGGACGAGGAGAAGCGCCGCAACTACGACGAGTTCGGAGAGGTCTCCCTGGAGGGGGGCTTCGATGCGGACGCGGCGCGGAAGGCGCGAGAGGCCTTCGGCGCTCGCTTCGGCACCGGAGGGCGGGCCGAGGGATTCCCCGGCTTCGGCGGCCAGAGCTTCGACTTCGGCAATCTGGAGGATCTCCTCGGGGGGGCCTTCGGCGGCGGGAGGCGGCGCGGCCGGGGCCGCGGCATGCGCGGCGAGGACATCCAGGCTTCCATCGAGCTCGACTTTCTCGAGGCGGCTCGGGGCGGTGAGAAGCGGCTCACCCTCACCCGGCCGAACCCCTCGGGTGCCCCGATCACCGAGACCGTCACGGTGCGAATCCCTCCGGGGGTGGGAGACGGCGGACGGATCCGCCTGCCACAGAAAGGCGCGCCGGGCCTCGGCGGAGGCCCCCCCGGCGATCTCTGGGCCAGCATCCGGGTGCGACCCCATCCGGTCTTCCGCCGGGAGGGCCGCAACCTCATCCTCGAGGTTCCGATCAGCATTCGCGAGGCGATCCGGGGCGCCAAGATCGAGATTCCCACGCTCGACGGGCGGGCCACGATCACGGTTCCGCCGGGCAGCGACGGCGGTCGCAAGCTCCGCCTGCGCGGGAAGGGAATCGCCGACCCCGGCGGCGGGACTCCGGGCGACCTGCTCGTCACCGTTCAGATCCGCGTTCCCCGCGACCTCAGCGAGGAGGCCGAGAAGCAGGTCGACGAGCTGGCCGCGTTCGATTCGCACGACCTCCGCAAGGAGCTCTTCCAATGAGTCCCAGGACCCGGATCGAGGAGGTCCTGCGCTTCCTCGGAGTCGACGACCCGGATCTCCTGCCGCAGCTGCGAAGCGAGGGCCTCTTCGAACGGGACGAGCTCGAGCCCTACGAGGCCGAGGAGCTTCGCGTGGCGGCGCTCCTGGTGGAAGAGCTCGGGGTGAATCCGGCCGGCGTCGAGGTCGCCCTCCACCTGCGCCGCCGCCTGCTGGTCCTCCAGACCCGCCTCGCCCGGGTGATGGAGGAGCTGGCGGAAGAGGAGGGGTAGACGAGTGCCGCAGGCGGAAACCACGCCCGGCGCGCTTCGCCCCGACGATGGGCGACTGGTGCGCGGGCGCCGGAGCCGCCTGCGGATTCGCGAGGCGGCGCGGGCCCTGTTCCGGGAGCGCGGGTTCGACGCGACCACCCTGCGAGCGATTGCGGCGCGCGCTGGGATGGGCGCGAGCTCGATCTACCGGCACATCCGCTCCAAGGAGGAGCTTCTGGTCGAGGAACTCGCGGACCTCCAGGAGCGAGCCTGGACCCGCTTCCGGTCCCTGGGCAGTCAGGGCAGCACGGCACGGGACCGGGTGCGGAAGTTCCTCGACATGGAGCACGAGCTGATGGTTGGGGACCCGGATCTCACCATCATCGCGCTGCGAGCCACCACCCATCCCGAGCACCGCGCCTCCCGCCGGGTGCTGGCCCTCCAGGATCGGACCGTCGGTCTGGTCACGGAGATTCTGCAGGCGGCCCGGACCCGCGGTGAGCTGGATCGAGAGGTGGATCCGCTGGTCGCGGCGCGGGCGATCGCGCACATCACCAGCGGCGCGAGGATCGCCTGGGCGAATGGGCTGCTCTCGGCGGACGCCTGTCGCGCCGCCATCGACTCCGGGGTCGATCTCCTCTTCCGTGGCCTGGAACGAAGGGAGTAGCGGCGGCGAGGCCCCGACGAGTTGCGCGGATCAGAAGCCCTCGCTCTCGATCTGGCTCGTCTTCTCTCTCACCCAGGCCTTGAACCGGGGGCTCTGCCAGGCGCGGTGGTCGCCGCGGCGATAGGCCTGGGCGTTGCGGTGGTAGACCCAGGCGTTGACCCGGTTCTCGCGCCTGCTGTTCCGCTCCCGGATCACCTTGGCCGGGACTCCCGCCACGATGGAGCCGGGCGGGATCTGGGTGCCCTCGGTGACCACTGCCCCCGGAGCCACGATCGAGCCCTTTCCGATCACCGCGCCGTCCATCACCACGGCGCCGATCCCGATCAGGCAATCGTCCTCGATGGTCGCGCCGTGGATGGTCGCGTGGTGGGTGATCGAGCAGAAGTCACCGATCAGCGTCGGATCACCGAAGCCCACGTGGATCATCACGAAGTCCTGGAGGTTGCTCATCCGGCCGACGCGCACCTCGTGGCACTCCGCGCGGATCACGCAGTGGGGCCAGATGGAAGCGTCGGCAGCCACGGTGATCTTTCCGTACAGCTCCGCGCTCGCCGCGATCCAAACGCTCGCGTCGATCGACTGCATGATTCCTCCTCTCTTCAGCCGGCTGGAGAGACCTCCAGCCCGTTCTGGCGGATCACCTCGGTGTAGAAGCGCGCGCTCGCCTTTGGAATCCGCTGCTGCGTCTGATAGTCGGTCCACACCATGCCGAAGCGGCGGCTGTAGCCGAGAACCCACTCGAAGTTGTCGAGGAAGGACCACAGGTAGTAGCCGCGCACGTCGGCGCCGGTCTCGATCGCCGCGGCGAGACCCGCCAGGAAGCCGCGCAGGAGTTCCACCCGCGGCCGGTCGTCGATCGAGCCATCCACGGGCTCGGTGTTGTCACAGACCCCGTTCTCGGTGACGAAGATCTTCGGCCCCCCGTACTCCTTCGAGACGAAGCGGACGAAGTCCCCGAGGGCGTGGGGGGCCGCCTCGTAGCCCATGTCGGTCAGCGGCAGCGTCGCCGGCGCATGGCGGTAGCCCACGCCGCGACCCTCGTCGGGCAGCACGCGGTTGCGCGTGTAGAGGTTCACACCGAGGAAGTCGGTCTCCGCGGCGATCGTCTCCAGGTCTCCATCCCGCACCGGGAAGGGCGCGTCCCTCTCCTCGTGGTAGCGCTGGACGGTCTCCGGATAGCCGCGCCCGTAGATGGGATCGTGGTAGAGGCGCGTGTGGAAATCTCGCGCCAGCTCCGTGGCCGCCGCGGTCTCCGGCGAGTCGTCGTCGGGCTCGAAGCTGGCGTTGGCGTGGGTGATGCCGATCTCACCCTGCCGGCCGGCGGCGCGGAAGGCCTGGACCGCCAGGCCGTGGGAGAGGAGCAGGTGGTGGATGACGCGCGCCGTCGCTCCGAGGTCGCGGATTCCGGGGGCGAGCAGTCCGACCCGGTGACCGAGATCCGCGGTGATGCGCGCCTCGTTGTGGGTGATCCAGCGGGAGACGCGGTCCCCGAGGCGCTGGTAGAGGAGGGCGCCGTAGTCGGCGAAGCGGTAGGCCGTCTCCCGGTTGGTCCACCCACCGAGATCCTGAAGGGACTGGGGGAGATCCCAGTGATACAGAGTGAGGCAGGGCTCGATGCTCTCCGCCAGGAGCTCGTCGACGAGCCGCGAGTAGAAGTCGATTCCCTTCTCGTTCACCTCCCCGAATCCGAAGGGCAGCACCCGGGGCCAGGAGACCGAGAAGCGGTAGGTCTGGAGGCCCAGATCGGCCATCAGCGCCACGTCGTCTCGATAGCGGTGGTAGTGATCGCAGGCGACGTCCCCGCTGTCTCCGCCGAACACCCGCCCCGGCTGCTGGCAGAAGACGTCCCAGATCGAGACTCCCTTGCCGTCCTCGCGAGCGGCCCCCTCGATCTGATAGGCGGCGGTGGCGGCGCCCCACTCGAATGCCTCGGGAAAGGAGACGAAAGGCATCGATCCGTTACTCCTGATGCGGTGGGTGGCTATCATAGTCCGATGCCGCGGGGCGTCACCGGGTTGCCCCGCGGGGGCGCCTTGCGGTCGAAGAGGCTCCTCTCTAACCTCCGTCGCTCGCCACTCGAGGAGTTCTGCAGCCATGGCCAAGACTTCCCAGGTCCTTCGCGACCAGCGCCGCGCCAAGCTGATTGCGAAGTACGCCGAGAGGCGCGCCGAGCTTCGCGGGAGGCTCAAGGACCCCAACGTCTCCTCGGAGGAGAAATTCGAGATCCAGATCCAGTTCGCGCGGCTGCCGAGAAACTCCTGTCCCACCCGTCTCACCCGCCGCTGCCGGCTGACGGGACGTGCTCGGGGCGTGTACCAGAAGTTCGAGATCTCGCGAATCGCACTCCGCGAGATGACCCTGTCCGGCGAGCTTCCGGGCATGCGGAAGTCCAGCTGGTAGAAGGCGCGCAAGACCATGAAGAAGGGCATCCACCCCGACTACCACAAGGTTCTCTTCGTCGACACCTCGACGGGGAAGGAGTGGATCAGCCGCTCCACCATCACCTCCGACAAGACCAAAGAGGTCGACGGTGAGGAGCTGCCCGTGGTGCGCCTCGAGATCTCCTCGGAAAGCCACCCGTTCTGGACGGGACAGCAGCGCGAGGTCGACTCCGAGGGCCGCGTAGAGCGCTTCCGCAAGCGCTACGGCCAGTCGATCCGGAAGAAGTAGCCGCCGGGAGGCGACCTCGCCCTACTTCGAGTGGGCCCGCCGGATCTGGTGCTTGAGCCGGAGACCCGAGGGCGCGAGCTTGGCGTCGTCGGTGCCGAGCAGGAAGGCGTCCAGCCCTCCGCGCTTCTGGACCGTGCGCAGCGTGCTCGTCGCGATCCGCAGCGAGAGCTTGCGCCCCAGGGCGTCGCTACGCAGGGTCACGTTCTGCAGGTTGGGCTGAAAGCGTCGCTTCGTCTTGGTGTTGGAGTGGGCGACGTTGTTGCCCGCCACCACGCCCTTTCCGGTGAGATCGCATACCTTGGACATGGGTCGCCCTCGAAGCTCGCGGATCCGCCGACCGGATCTACAGAGACTGGCTTAGATAGCGAGGGCGCACCGGGGGGTCAAGCAGCGGGGCCGCGTGGCCGGATTTCCGCGAGTCTCAGGCGAGAAGGGCCACGATGGCCTGCCCCGGCGTGGTGTCCTTGCCCTCCTCGTTGATCGCCCGCAGCTCGATCTCGACGAGCTTCTCGCCGTTCTCCTCCCACTTCCGCTTCACGGTGCCGCCGAGGACGAATTCCTTGTCCGGGAAGTCCATGCCGCGGTACTGGCAGGAGAGCTTGCGGATCCTTCCCGCGTGACCGAGCCAGTTCGAGACCAGCTCGCCCAGGGAGGCGTACTTGAAGCGTCCGTGGACGATGATCGATCCCAATGCCTTGGCCTGGGGAAAGGCGTAATCGTGGTGCAGGGGATTGAAGTCGCCGCCGCCGGCCGCGTACTTCACCAGCTGGGTGACGCCCGGCTTCTTGCGCAGCTCGGGGAGTGCGTCGCCTTCCTGAATGCTGTCCCATGTGAGTGCCATATCAGCTCCTAGTAGAAGATCGCCTGGCCGCGTTGGATCGCAATGACCTTCCCGTCCTGATTGGTGTAGGTGGTCTCGGTGGTGCTGATCAGCATCTTGCCGAGGGATCGGCTCTCGCGAACGTCCAGTCCGGCGAGCTTGGAGACCACCGTGAGGGTGTCGCCGGCACAGAGATCGCCGAAGTACTCGGTCTCGGTGCCGCCGTCCAGGAGGCCCTCGAGGCCGTGCTCCACCCGGGGAGCGCCTTCGATGGGACCGCTGAAGGTGTCGCTGGACTTCCCGGGGATGAATACCGGTGTGCCGAGGTAGGTGGGTGGTGCGGGGAGGTTTCGGTAGCCGGCTGCCTTGGCGGCCTCGACGTCGAAGTAGACTGGATCGGTGTAGCCGACTCCGCGCGCGAAGCCGCGGACGCTGGTGGTGGTGAGTTCAAAGGTCCAGGGCGGGCTCTTCTTCCCAATCTGTTCCTTCATCTTCGCGGTGATCTCGAATTCCTCGGCCATCTGGATCCTCCCTCATGGGTGGGCGTGGTGGGAGCCGCACCGAAGCCGAGACCATAGCCAAAGGAGCGGGCTAGGATCGTTCTCCCCAGGGCTCCGAGAAGAACCAGTCCAGCGCTTCGGGCTGGAAGTCGCCCGATGGCCAGTGGCGTCCGCCCTCATCGACCCGGAAGCTCACCGCGTATCCCATTCGCTCCAGCTTCTCGCGCATCGGGATCGCGACCCGCTCGAAGGGGAAGAGCTGGTCGTGGGTTCCGCACTCGAGCAGCACGGAGGGCTTGGGATCTTCCGCCGAGATGCTCGCCTCGTCGAGGACGAAGAAGCCCGCCGCCCATCCCATCACGGCGCGGAAGATGCGCGGGTTGGAGAGGCCGACGGAGAGGGCGTAGCTCGCCCCGTCGGAGTAGCCGATCAGGGCCTGGCGGTCGGGGTCCACGGGATAGCGCCGGTAGATCAGATCGTAGGCCCACTCCAGGAAGTCGAGATCCGGCCGGTCGTTCGCCGCAATCAGATCCCAGGTCGGATGATGGGACCAGGGGATCAGAAACAGCGCGTCGCGCGCCGCGGGCTCCTCCCGGTAGGCCTCGGCCAGCATCTCTTCCCGGTGGCCCGCGCCGTCGAGGACGGTGACCAGCGGGTAGCGCCGCTCCGGATCGATCCGCTCCGGAGTGAGCAGCACCGCGCGACTCGATCCGCGCTCGACCCGCACCCGACCGGTCGGCGATGCCTCCTCCCGGGGCTCCGGCGTCTGGTGTCGAAGGGCCAGCCTCAGCGTTTCCACGTACCCAATAGTCGCAGATCCACCCCGCCCCGGCCCCGCCGCGCTCGGCGCGGGTGACTACAGGTCGAACTCGGCGACGACGGGGGTGTGGTCGGACGGGCGTTCGAGCCCTCGGGGCCCCTTGTCGATGCGACAGGAGCGGCAGGCTTCGGCGAGGGACTTCGAGCCGAGGATCAGATCGATCCGCAAGCCGTGATTGCGGCGGAAGCCCATCATCCGGTAGTCCCACCAGCTGAAGAGCCGCTCTTCCTGGTCGAAGAGCCGGAAGAGGTCGCTGAGACCCAGATCGAGGAGCGCGCCGAGGGCGGCCCGCTCGGGATCGCTGCAGAGGATCTTGCCCCGCCACGCCTCCGGATCGTGGACGTCGCGATCCTCCGGGGCGATGTTGAAGTCGCCGAGCAGCGCGAGGCGGGGGTGACGGGTGAGCTCGGCCGCCACGTAGTCCCGGAGCTTCTCCAGCCAGTCGAGCTTGTAGGCGTACTTGTCCGAGCCCACCTCCGACCCGTTCGGGACGTAGACGCCGATCACGCGCACCCCGTCGACGGTGGAGACGAGGATCCGGCGCTGGGGATCGTCGAGACCGGGAAGATCGGTGACGATCTCCTCGCCGGGAAGAAGGCTCAGCGTCGCGACCCCGTTGTAGGTCTTCTGTCCCGCGAAGGAGGCCCGGTAGCCGGCCGCCTCGATCTGCTCCAAGGGGAAGTTCTCGTCGACGGTCTTGGTCTCCTGGAGCGTCATGACGTCCGGCTTCTCGGCCGCCAGCCAGTCGAGGACGTGCCCCAGCCTCACCTTGAGCGAGTTGACGTTCCAAGTGGCGATCTTCGTCATCGGCAATGCAGGCTAGCGCACTGCGCGGATCCGGTAGGCGAAGCGGTGCAGTCCCGCGCGGATCCGGTAGCGGGGGAGCGTGTCCGGGCCGCAGCTGCCGGTGCCGAGCCCGCGGTGCGCGCCGTCGAGGTTCAGGATCACCTCCGGGCGGGGCTCGAGCTCGTGGGTGTGATGGGCTCGGAAGAGATCCTCGCTGGTGAAGTGGCTGGCGGAGAACTGAAGGAGTCCGACGGCGGCGATCTCCATCCCGACGCCGTCGGCGTCGACCAGCCGCAGCCAGCGCGCGTCGCAGCGGCCGCCGTGCTCCTGGGGAACGATGTAGGGGACGTACATCTCCGACACCGATGCGCTGTAGCGCCCCACCGCGGCGCCGGCCTTCCGATCCGGGTAGTTCTCGTGGGGGCCGCGTCCGAACCAGGTCAGCCGGTCGAGGCCCGGCTGGAGGGTGAGCGTCACGCCCACCCGCGGCAGGTCGGCGAGCGCAGCGGGGACCCGAACGCTGTTCTCGGCCTCGATCTCACCCCAGGGCAGAACCCGGTAGGCGTGGCGGTGCTCCAGACCGATCGCCGCCCGCTGGCGGATCACGACGCTCACCGATCCGTCCCGAGACCGGCGCACACCGGTGCTCACGGTCTCGAGCCGCAGATCGGGAAGGCCCGCCTCCAGCCATCGCCCGAGCGGTCTTCCCAGTTGACTCGCCCAGGACTTGATTCCGTCGTTGTCGGTGGGCGCGCGCCAGATGTTGAGGCGCGGGCCGGAGGCCAGGAGCTCCCGATCCCCGAGACGGAGCGAGGTGATCTCGCCCGCCTCCTTGTCCACCGCGAGGTGCAACGCCTCTCCGGAGATCTCCGCACGCGCCTCGTCTCCGGTGAGCTCGAGGGACCCTGCGCGCGGGCGGGTGCGGGCCTTCGGCGCCCGGTACGGCATCGCCATCTGCTCCCACGCGAGCGGGAGCCCCCGCGGCGCCCAGGTCGTGTCCCGGGCGGTGTGGAAACGCACGATGAGAAAGCACTCCTGGCCCGGCTCCAGCGCGGGCTTGCGGAGCGGCAGGGTCAGCTCCTCCCGCTTTCCCGGTGCCGTCTTGAGTCGAGGCAGCCGTCCCTTCTGCACGACGGCGCCGTCCACGCAGAGCTCGAAGCTCCCGCGCAGCCAGCCGAGATCCCGGAAGTCCTGTCGGTTGGTGATGCGGATCCTTCCCTGTCGCAGGTTCCTCGCCTCGATCTTCACCGGCTGGGCCAGCTTCTTCCACTCGAACATGGCGGGGTGCGGTGTGCGGTCGGGCCACACCAGGCCGTTGATGCAGAAGGGCCCGTCGTTGGGCTGGTCGCCGAAGTCGCCGCCGTAGGCCCAGTACTCCCGCCCCCTCTCGTCCACCTTGTGGAGGCCCTGGTCGACCCAGTCCCAGATGAAGCCGCCCTGCAGGCCGTGGTGCGATTCGATCGCCTCCCAGTAGTCCGAGAGGCTGCCGTTGCTGTTCCCCATGGCGTGGGAGTACTCGCACATGATCAAGGGCCGGTCGCCGTGACCCGATTTCGCCCAGCGGACGATCTCCTCGATCTCGGGGTACATGGGACAGATCACGTCGGTGGTCGGGTGATCCCGGTACCAGTCCCACTCGAGCCCGCCCTCGTAGTGCAGGGGGCGCGAGGGGTCGAAGCGGCGGATCCAGCCGGCCAGGGCCTCGAAGCCCGCGCCGCAGCCGGCCTCGTTCCCGAGCGACCAGAGGATGATGCAGGCGTGGTTCTTGTCCCGCTGCACCATGCGCATGCCCCGGTCGAGGGTGGCTGGCGCGAAGCGGGGGTCGTGACAGAGGCTTCCCAGGTAGGCGTGGCTCTCGATGTTGGCCTCGTCGACGACGTAGAGGCCGTACTCGTCGCACAGCTCGTACCAGAGCGGGTCGTTGGGGTAGTGGGAGGTGCGCACCGCGTTGAAGTTGAACTGCTTCATCAGGCGGATGTCGGCGAGCATCGATTCGCGCGTCACCGCCTTCCCCCGAGTGTCGTCGTGCTCGTGTCGGTTCACTCCCTTGATCAGCACCGGGTGACCGTTGATGAGAAGCTCGCGGTCGCGGATCTCGACCTTCCGAAAGCCGATCCGGCACGTCACCGTCTCGTGGCACCGGCCCTCCTCGTCGACCAGGGAGACGAGCACCCGGTAGAGGTAGGGAATCTCCGACGACCACTGGAGCGGCGCGCGGATCTCTCTTTGGAGCACGGCCTGCCGGCCGCGGAAGAGGTAGGGATTGCCACCGATGGGCACCTCCTCCTCGAGCGGCTTGCGAAAGACGTCACGGCCGCGGGCATCGAGCAGACGCACGCGGATTCGCCATCCCCGGCTTCCGGAGTCAGTGAAGCCGACGTTCGCCTCGACCTTCAAGAGCCCGTCCTGGTACTCCGCGTCGAGCTCCCCGACGGTGAAGAGGTCGGCGATGTAGGTCGGCCCCGTGGAGTAGAGGTAGACATCCCGGTAGATGCCCGCCATGAACCAGTGGTCCTGATCCTCGAGAAAGGTTCCGTCGGACCAGCGGATCACCATGGCCGCGAGGACGTTCTCTCCCGGTTCGAGGAAGGGCGTCACGTCGAACTCGGCGGGGAGCCTCGAGTCCTTGCTCATGCCCACCGGGCGTCCGTTCAGGTAGACGTAGAGAACGCTCTCGGCGCCGCCGAAGTGGAGCACCACCCGGCGCCCCTGCCAGCTCTCCGGGATGCGAAAGCGCCGGCGGTAGAGTCCGGTGGGGTTGTCCCTGGGGACGGTGGGGGGCGGATCGGGAAACGGCATCTGGACGTTGGTGTAGTGGGGTCGGTCGTGGCCCTCGAGCGTCCAGTTGCTGGGAACGGGAATCTCCTTCCATCCCCCGTCGTCGAAGTCGCGCGCGAAGAATTCCTCGGGGCTCGTCTCCGGCCGCGGACACAGGGCGAACTTCCAGTCGCCGTTCAGCAATCGGAACCAGGGAGAGCTCTCGCGGTCGCCCGCCAGCGCTCCCTCGGGATCCGGAAACGGAACCAGCGGGCTGTGCGCCGGAAGTCTTCCCATGCCCACGCACTCGGGGGATTCCCAGGTTCGCCCTTCCGCGCCGCCGAAGCCGTACATCGCTGCCCTCCCTGCGCCGCCGCGACCATAGCGGAAGATCCCACCCCGGCCTGCGACCGCGAGAGGGAGCGAGACGGTCGGCAGGGCCGCGAGGCGCACTCCGACAGCGGCGGTTCCGGCTGCTACGTTCCGCTCCCCATCCTGGCGAGGAGCTGATCATGAAGGACATCCCGCTTCCCGCA
The DNA here is from genome assembly GCA_964615365.1 of uncultured Spirochaetales bacterium. GTDB lineage: Bacteria > Myxococcota_A > UBA9160 > UBA9160 > UBA6930 > CAVXZE01. The sequence continues at coordinate 16,655 of CAZTOU010000026.1, read as the reverse complement.
GTGGCGCTGGCCGCGGTTCCCGGTCGTCGCAAGAAGACCCTCGAGCTCGCCCGCGAGATCGAGCGGCGCGGATTCAGCGGCATCTACTGCGCGACCTACGGCGACGGCGTCGGGCTCTGCGAAGCCCTGGCTCTGGTGACCGAGCGCATTCCCTTCGGCACCGCCATCGCCAACATCTACACGCGGCACGTCTCCGAATACGCGATGACGGCTTCGCTGATCCAGGAGATCTCCGACGGGCGATTCCACTTCGGCGTCGGAGTGAGCCACGTTCCGTTCCTGTCGCGGCTCGGTCTCTCCGGCGGCAAGCCCCTCGGTGACATGCGCCGCTTCGTCGAGGAGCTCCGGGCGGTTCCCCGGGCCGGCGAGCTCCCGCCGCTGGTGGTGGCCGGTCTCCGCAAGAAGATGGTCGCGCTCTCCGCCGAGATCGCGGACGGCGTGGTCTTCGCCAACGCCTCCAGATCCCACATGTCCGAGTCGCTGGCGGCGCTGCCGGAGGCGAAGCGCGGCGATCCGAACTTCTTCATCGGCAACATGATCCCCACCTGCATCTCCGAAGACCGCGAGGCCGCCGCAGCGGTGAACCGGAAGACGCTCTCCGGCTACGTGATGCTTCCCAACTACCGTAACTACTGGAAGGAAGCCGGCTACGTGGAGGAAATGGAGGCGGTCGAGAAGGCGCTGGCGAGCCGCGAACGCGAGAAGATTCCCTCACTGCTCTCCGACCGCTGGCTGGCGGACTCCACTCTCTTCGGTACCGCCGCTGAGGTTCGAGAAGGCGTGGAGGCCTGGTACGAGGCCGGCGTCCGCACCCCGATGCTGGTTCCCTCCTCGGCCGTCGGCAACCAGATGAAGGCCTTCGAGGAGCTCTTCGCGATCTTCTGACGCGGTCCGCTCGAGACCCGGAGAGACGGTGCCTCAACTCGGACAGGCGGAGACGCAGCGGGAGCAGACGTGGAAGGTGTGCTCGTCCAGCGAGGTGACGTTGAGCAGCCGCGTCGCCTTCTCGCGCCTCCCGCGCAGATGCAGCCACAGATAGCGCCACCTCGGCAACAGCGGCGTCCTCGCGGTGTAGCGCAGACAGGCGGGGCTATCGACGCTTCGCTCCTCCGGTCGGATCGCGGAGATCGGGCAGGCCTCGACGCAACGGTGGCAGTCGGGCGGGCACCCGGCTTCGACCGGCTCCGGGTCGGTGCGACGCGGCAGGGCGGCCGTGGTGACGACGCCGCCCAGCATCAGGCGGGAGCCGTAGCTCGGATGAACGAGCAAGCCGTTGCGCCCGCGGGCGCCGATCCGAGTGACCTCGCCGATGCGGATCTGATTCAGGTACCCCACGATCAGGAAGGGGGCATGGGTCTCCTGGGGCAGGCAGCCGAGGATCGGGATGGCGCGCTCTCCCTCCTCTTCCAGCCGAACAGCGAGCCGCACGGATAGCTCGTCGAGCTTCCGGTAGTAGAGATTCTGCGTCCGCCAGTTGCTCTCCACCCGGTGGCGCGGCTGGTCGAAGATGCCCAGGGGCACGGGGATGCCGAAGCCCACCAGGCTCCGTGCGCCGGCCAGCAGGTCGGATGGTCGATAGCCCGGACGCTCGTTCTCCATCTCTCGGGAAGAAGAGGTCCCCCAGAGCTCCACCCCGTCACTCGCCAGGATTCTGGCGATGTCGTCGAAAAGTGCGTTCCGGTCGTCCAGTCTCTTTGCTGCGTCCATCTCCACGGATTTCCTCTCTGCGGGCACGCTCGCGTCGGTTACGACGGTCTGGGGTCCAGATCCAGGACCGTGCGGAAACGCCGATCGGCGACGATCGCTCGGAGCCTGGCGACGAGGTCCGGAGGCTCCTTCTGGTTCTGGTCGCGGAACAGGTGGGCGTAGCCCGCGCCGACCAGGTGTCGAAACTCGCGTGAGCGCTCCTTGGCGTCTCGTTCGATTCTCGTCACGTGGGAGTCGACGAACCTGAGGCTCTTCGGATCGACGATCCCCTCGCGGATCGCGCCTCGGGTCTTGCGCGCGCAGCGGCACGGGTTGGCCGAGTCGACGAGACCACACTTGCCGCGCATGAACTCGTAGAGCTGCCGCCGGGAGCGCGCCAGACGTTGGCGGAAGTTCTGTCGCGTGATGCCGAGGATCTCGCTGCCGAGGGAATCGCTGATCTCGAAGACCTCGCCCAGGATGAAGGTCAGCCTCTGGGCTCGATCGAGACAGAGGAGCATTCCGGTGAGGCAGGCGACTCGGGTCTCCTTCACGAGCACGCGCCTCTCGGCCTCCGTCGTTACCTCGCCGGCGAGATCGAGATCCTGCAGCTCGTCGATCTTGGTGCCGAAGTCGTCGAATCCGGTGAACAGCTTCTCAGCCCGGCTGCGCCGCGAATTCAGCACGTGATTGGTGGCGATGCGATAGGCCCAGGTTCGAAAAGAACTCTCGCCGCGAAACGACGACAGGCCGGTGACGATCTTGATGAGGATCTCCTGGGTTGCGTCCTCGGCATCCTGGGGGTGCCAGAGCATGCGCAGGGCGGTGCCATAGATGAAGCCCTGGTGGCGACGAAGGAGCGCATCGAGGGCATCGCTGCTCCCGTCGCGCGCCGCGCGCACGAGCTCCTGGTCGGCGCTGTCGCCGCCGTCCTGCTTGCCAGGGGTTTCGTCCATGCTCGTTCAGCTCGGGTGCCACGGCTCGCGATGCAGCCGTTCCGATGGTTTGGACACGGTCTGACCCGGGAGTGTGACAGTTGGAGCGAGTGATTTGAACACCGGGAGGGTGAAGATCTGCCCAGGAAGCCCTCGGAGCGCAGAGCACCCGTGTCCTGGGGGGACCGCGACGAGCGCCTCGACCGGCAACTGTCGCCGGAGCGCCCCACTTCTGCTAACGGGACGGAGCTCGACAACACCGTCCCCGCCGGGAGCAGTGCGAGATGCGGGAAAGGAGAACCAGAGCATGACCGCCAGCTTCGACTACGTCGTCGTCGTGCAGTGCGACATCGCGATGGAGAGATGTTCGGGCTACTTCTGCGAGAAGGCCTTCCACGAGCGCAGCGGTGGATTCGGAGCCTATGCGGACAACGAGAAGCTACGCAGCCTCTATCTGACCTGCAGCGGCTGCTGCGGACGCGCGGTGCTGCGCAAGCTCAGCGATCTGGTCGGATCCATCAAGCGGAAGGAGGGGATCACCAAAGACCGGATCGCAGTGCAGCTCTCCTCGTGCATCACCAAGGACAACTACCACGGCCTGCCCTGCCCCCACATCGACTACCTGAAGACCCTGATCCAGGAAAAGCTGGGATTGACCTTGCGAGAAGACACCCACATCAGCGAGCTGGCCGAGAAGCGACGCCAGGAAGGTGTGTATCGGGCCTGACGTTCTCCTCTCCAGGGCAGCGGGGTGCCTCTTCACCAGGACCATCAATCCCGGTCCAGCGTTCTGTCCAACTCTCTACCCCGTGGGACGTTCTGCCAGGAGGCTCTTGCGCTTCGAAGACGGCGACCCCCTCATTTGCAGGGGGATAGACCGACTCCCGCAGGGGATTCTTTCGACACAAGCGCCCCGAACCGCCCACTCTACCTCCGAACCCTGGGAACGGGTGAGCGCCGTGCCGGCCTCGGGCCTGCAGATGCGTAGGAGAGATCGCGTGTCGTCCGAAAGCGCAATGCTGGCGTGGACCACCCGACTGCGGGTGCTCCAGGCTCTTGCTGCGTTCGTGCCCATCGCCTTCCCGCTCCTTCTTCTCGCCTCCCCCGCCGGCGCCCTGTCCGTCGTGTACCGCTACACACTCGAGGTGACGCAGATCAATCACTCGAGGGGTCCTGTGGCGGATTTCCTCGCGGTGGGAGACCTCGTGACCGGGAGCTTCGTCGTGGACCTGGCGGCGGTTCCCTATGAGACGCTGGACCCTGCAGCGGTCATATACCGGGAGGCGGCGGGCGCAACCGTGGAGGCGGCGGGCCTCCTCTTCGAACCCGCGCCGCCGGGCTCCGACTTCAGCCTGACCGTCGCAGACAACCTCGGCGATCCGTCGGCACTGTTGTGGTTGGAGGGCGCTGGTCCCGTCGACGTCTTCGGCTTCAGCATCAATGACGACTTGGTCGCGCCGGGGACGGGCCTGAGGGCAGACGTCGGCGTCAGGTTGATCGCGCGGGGCGTCGACCCGGGGCTCGTGGTGGGCCTCGGTCCTGATGCCCTCGTCCCCGATCTCGCGCTCGCGACGGAGACGAACGCCTATATCTACTTCGGCGACGGAAACGAGGGAGTCTTCGCGGGCTACGGCGTAGTGGTCGGTATCTCGAAGGTCCCCGAACCCTCCACCGCCCTCCTCCTCGGCCCCGGACTCGCGGCCCTCGCCCTGCGAAGGCGCCTCTCGGCGTAGATCACACTTTCCGCCGAAGGCAGCTCGGCAGGAGCGAAGCCCTTCGCGAATCCCTTCGCTTGCGCCCCCGGCCAGGGGCGCGCCCATTCATTTCGACACTCCCAGTGACTTCGTCTGACACATCCGGCGGTCAGTAGCCACATCTCCTTCAGGAGGTGTCTCCTGAGATGGGTGCAGTGAAGCTCGACTGGAGATGGGCGATCTGCGGGCTGGCGCTTCTTCTCACAGCTCCAGCGGGGGCGACGCCGATTGCTTTCTCGGGGACGATTCAAATCACGATCGGGCCAATTGATACGCCGCTCATCGAGGGAGAGGGAACGGCCGAAGTCGCGCCGGATGGCAGTTTCGAGCTTCCATCGTTCGCGTTCGTTGCCGACTGGGGATACATCCATGTTGTCACCTTGGGTTCGTTTCCCAAAGACGAGGTGATCTCGATCAGCTATCTCACGCCGGCCTTCGTCGCTGGCGAGTTTGGAACCGTGGATGGCAGATTCCTCGGAACGATGGGCATAGCATCTTCCTGGCAACGCCTTGAGCTGGTGATCTCGGGTGGCCCTGGACCTTCCAGGGAGCATTTGACCGTTCCTCTCGCGGTCTTCGGAGTCGGAGGCGTGGACACGGTCAACGACCGGATTTCGATCATCGGCAGTCCATGGGAGTTGGTCTTCGACAACCGCACTGCCGACCACCTGGGAGAGATCCGGATGGCGACGACATTTACGCTCTTCGACGATGCCGGCCCGCTCCCCGACTCTCATCTGGCGGTGCTGGATCTCACCTTCATCCCTGAGCCCTCCACCCTCGTACTGCTCACTGCCGGACTGGCAGGGCTGGCGCTCCGAAGGCGGCGCGCGGCATACATCTGATTCCATTGAGTCCTATTCGACCCGCAAACGCACCTCCGCTCCGTTGGCGCGGATTTCGGGGACGTACATGGCCTGGCCGATCAGCGGGAGGGCGTGGAAGGCGCCCGGCGTCTGGGCGCGAAGCTCATACTCGATCTCCCAGGTTCCCTCGGGAAGCTGGTCGATGAAGAGGGCCAGCTTGCGGTCGCGAAGCTCCGCGTAGACCGGCCGCTCCTCGCTTCCGTCGCGGCGTCGGGCGCGCAGGGTCTCTCCACTCTTGACGGCGACGGCCTCGAAGCCGGCCGGCTTCAGGTCCTCGAACATCAGGTACTCGAAGTGGTTCTTGGCCTCGATGGTGAGGGCCGTCTCGATGCGAGCTCCACTTCGCACCCGATCTCCGTCGCCCACGGGGACGCGGTCGTAGACGGGACCGGCGAGCAGCGTCGGCTGCGGTGCGAGCCGGCGGTACTCCCGCGCCACGGCGATGCGTTCGCCCGCACGGGTGATCGGCTCCTCCAGACTGAAGAAGCGCGCCTCGGCGGCCAGATAGAGGGGGCTCTCGCCCCTGATCCTCTTGACGTGGATCTCGTTCTCGCCGTCGCGCAGCCAGGTCGGGTCGACCTCGATGCGGCTCGGCGCGCGAAGCACGTCGGCGGACGTAAAGGAGCGCTCGGCGAGGCGGCGGCCGTTGACGAAGACGGTGACGTCGAGATCCGCCTCGAGCTCGCCGCTCAGGCGCAGGTAGTCGTTCAGCGCCAGCAGCACGATGGCGGTGTCGCGGGTGCTCTTCCACTGGGCGCCGCGCCGGTTCTCGACCAGCCAGCTTGCCGCCGGCTCGACCAGCGGATGATCGGGGGAAACGGCGAGGAGCGCACGGAGGGCGAAGGCGGTGGCCTCGACGCCCCCTTCGGACCAGCGCCTTCGGATTCCGGCCTCACCCCAGTGGGCGCGGGTGACCGGTGTCCCCTCGGTGAGCGCGCCGTTCTCGAGGTTGCGGACCAGGATCGCGGCCTCCGCGGCTCTCCCCGAGGTGTGAGCCGCCAAGGTGAGAAGCGCGCGGGAGTAGACGTTCAGCTCCTCTCGGCGCCGGAAGAGATTCTCGAAGGCGGCTCTCTCGGGCTCGGACGGACGGCGCAGAGAGGTGGAGGTGCGGTGCGCCGCGAGGGCGTGGAGGACCCACGACTGCGTGTCGAGCTCGTCCTCCTTCTCCACGACGGTGCGCTCCAAGTAGTGGACCGCCCTCTCGAGCATCTTCCCGTCCACCGCGACGTCGGCATCCGCCGCCAGGACCAGCCCCCAGACCACGTAGGCGGTCATGAAGGGATCGCTGTCCCCCGGCTTCCACCAGCCGAAACCGCCGTCTCCGTGCTGGAAGTCGGCGAGGCGGGCGAGCCCGCGCCGCACCACGGCGTCGAGCTCATCGAGATCTCGGGAGCCGCGCGGGTGGGTCTCCCCCGCGTGCTCCGGCTCGATCCCGCCGAAGACGCGGCCGACCAGCTCCTCCCTCCGCAGGCCCAGCTCCGACAGGGTCCGGGCGGTGATGACCGCGGGAAGGAATCGGCTCATGGTCTGCTCGGTGCAGCCGTACGGGTACTCGATCAGGTAGGGAAGGGCGTCGAGCATCGCCACCGCCAGGCTCGGCGCCAATCGGAGCTCGAGCCGGGTCGAGCGCCTTCCCTTCGGGAGGGTCAGGTGCGCCCGCAGCTCGGCTCCGCGGAGCTTGCCGGACGCGGTCTCGAGCTTCTCGATTCCGTGCTCGTAGACGGGGAGCGTGCGGCGCATCGCGTCGGAGAGGGACTCGCCGCGCACGGTCACCTCGAGGCTCGCCTCGCCGGCTTCCTGTGCGCTCGCGCTCCACTCCACCCTGCGCTGGCCGTGTGCAGGAATGGACAGGGTGTCTGCGCCTCCCTCGGTGGAGAGCCCGGTGACGGCGAGCGAAGCAGCGACGGTCAGGGTCTGGTCGGTGTGGTTGTGGATCGAGGCGGCGAGTGTGGCCACGTCCCCCACCACCAGGAAGCGCGGGGTCTCGAGGCGAACCAGGAGCGGCTTTCGGGTGCGAGCCTCCGCCCGCGCCATCCCCACCCGCGCGCGCCGGTCGGCGGCTCGCGCCGTGGCGCGCCATCCGGTCAGCGAATCGGGGAAGGGCACCAGGACGCGAGCCTCGCCGCGATCGTCGGTGACCAGATCGGGAATCCAGAGCGCCGTGGAGCGAAAGTCGTGACGCACCTGCACGGCGGCCGGCTCTGCGGCGTCCGCGGAAGATTCGATCGCCTCGCTCAGCGCGTACCCGAGTGTCTGAGGCTGCGGCGCCGCTCTGGGCGCGGCTGCTCGCCCCTCGCTCAGACGATCGATGTCGATGTGCCTGCGAACCCGCGAGCCACCGGGTGCCGGGAGGGCGGGCTCCGGCGCCAGCCACGCCGAGAAGCCCATGAGATCCAGACTCGTCCGAGTGTGGATCCGGTGCGGTCGCTTGCGACCGTGAAAGAAGCTGCGGGGATCCTCCGCCAGCTCTCCCTGGATGGCGAAGACCGATTCGTCGGCGACGGCGAGGGCGATCTCCGCAGACACGGGCCTGCCCTCGGCGTCGCGGCTCTCGACCGTGAAGACGCCCTTCTCTCCCGGCCGGTACTCCTCCCGGTCCGCCGCGATGCGGAGGTCGAGAATCTGATGGGTCGGTGGAACGGAGAGCACCTCCAGGTCGGCCTCCACCCGGAGCTCCGCGACGCTGATCGCGGCGAGGAACACGTTGGGAACGAAGTGCTCCTCCACCTCGATCTCGATCAGCCGGTCGTGTCCGTCGAGAGGGACGAGGCGCAGGTCGTGGAGGTCCTCTCCCTCCACGCTCACGAGCACAAAGCGGTCCGGTGAGGTCGCGTGAAGCAGTACGGGGAGGGGACGCCCCACCTCCACCGCGCTCGGGTCGACCAGGATCTCGACGCCCGCTCCCCGATAGTGGAGATCGCGTGTCTGCTCCGAGGCCGCGAACACGAAGGTCTCGGCGCGCACCGGAACCGCGTCCTCCGGCTCGCTCACCCAGGCGATCCGGTAGTAGCCCTCCTGCTCCAGCGGGAAGCGCAGCTCCAGAGCGCCGTCCTCACCGGTCCGCAGCGCTCGCGTCAGCACCGGCTCCGGCTGGTAGCCCCGATAGCGCAGTCGCCAGGGCGGCTCGCCCCGGTGCTGCGGCGGCGGAAAGCTGGCGAGCTCGGCGCGGAGCTTCGCCAGCGGCTCGCCGCTCACCTCGCGCCCGGCGGGATCGAGCCAGATCTCCCGCCAGCGCTCCCGAGTGACCGTCATCCGCCCGTCGATCGCCACGGGCTGCTCGTTTGCATCCTGGGCGCGGACGTCCACCCGGGCCACGTCTCCGATGCGGTGGACGCGGCGCTCCGAATGCAGGAAGACGAACCAGGGCCTGCGGGTCACCCGAGCCGAGCCCCTCCCGATCACCTCGCGCCGGGAGGCGTCGACGACCCGGGCCTCGACGGTGATCTCCGAATCGCTCCGCGCGAACCGGGTGGTGTCGATGCGAAGCCGGGCGACGCCCTCCGCGTCCGTCACCAATTGGTGTCGTCCGATGGTGCGCCCACTCCCGAAGCTCCGCGGGGGCGGGATCGGTTCGATCCACGCGTGGGGGCGGGGCGGCGACCAGCTCGGCTGATACGCTCGCTGCTGGACGATCGCCTCGACCCGCGCGCCGGCGACCGGTCCACCGAAGTAGTAGCTGGCGCGAATCTCCACCTCGACCGGCGCTCCGCTCCGATGCGAGCCCTGCTTCCCGCCGACCGCTGCGACCTCCACCCGGTACTCGGGCAGCTTGTACTCCTCCAGGCGAAACAGCGTCGCGGAGCCGAAGATCCGCTTCTGCTTCGGGTTGGTGAAGACCACGCGGTAGGGCCCCAGCACCATGCTCTCGTCGAGCGCCAGCTCGTCGAATCCGCTTCCGAAGTCGTTGAGAAGCAGGGTGCCCTCGGAGATGCGCGTGCCGCGCGGGTCCTCGATCCGGTAGCCGAGCCGCTCTCCCTCCGGCGTGGTGTAGCGCCCGCTCGCACCGATCCGCGCCACGGCCTTCCACCGGACGGTCTCCCCCGGGCGGTAGGCGGGGCGATCCGTGAAGGCGTGGATCCGCCACTCTCCTCTCCGCCTATCCCGACCCGGGGCGCTGATTCGCGCCACCGCCTGTCGCTCGCCCTGTCGCGCCACCACCAGGGTCGCCACGCCCTCGCCGGGATTCTGCCGTTTCGCCACCGCGAGTCCGTCCGCTCCGGTGGTGGCGCCCCGGCGGTGGACCACGCGCTTCTCGCCGGAGCGACGCCAGGACCAGAAGACCACGGCTCCGCCCTCGAGAGGCTCGCCGGAATGGGCGTCGCAGAAGTATGCGGCCAGCTTCTCTTCGGATGCCTTCACGACCAGGGCCGCGTCGGAGACCAACAGCAGTGCGCGTGCCCTCTCGTCGCCCGAGCTCGCCGTCACCAGGTAGGCGCCGGTCTCGAGGGGCGACTCGAGGCGAATCCGTTCCCGCCGGCGCGCGTGGTCCCCCTCGACGTCGAGCGCACGCGACCACGAGCGCAGCGGCCTGCTCCTGCCGAGGCGTACCCCCTGGATCCAATCGCTCCAGCCGCTTCTCCGCTCGAGGTCGAGCGCTTCGTCCAGCCGAATCGGGTGGAGCTCGAGATCCACCTCCTCGAGGTTTCGGGCGACCAGCTGAAACTCGATCTCCGACCCGGGCAGGAAGACGTTCGACACCAGCACCTCGAGCTCCGCCCCGGTGATCTCCTCGATCGCCCGGCGGGCCTGCCGCCGGTAGCGCGTCTCGCCCTCGTCGAACTCGGCGACGAGGCGGCGGTAGAGCGCGAGGGCGGCGTGGAAGTCCGGCCGGTAGCTCTCGCCCCCGCCCTCGTCGATCACCGGTCGCCCGTGGTGGGAGAGCCACTCGGCGTACTGGAAGAGCCCGTCGTCGTACCAGGGGGCGCTTCGGCCGGCTCGAAGCGCCGCTTCGAATGCCGCGGGGACCCGGTGCTGGAGGGTCCAGTCGCCCTGACTGCGCAGGGTGGAGGCCAGCAGATAGCGAAAGCGCGCCCGCTCCGAGTCGCTTCGCGCGAGCGAGAGGGCGTTCTCGAGAACCTCCAGCGGGAGTGAGCCGCCGTAGCGCGGGTAGCGGTCCAGACTCGAGCCCTCGGGCCGGGCGATCCGGTTCACCAGCCCCAGGTAGCGCTCCCGGGCGCGCTCCAGATCCCGGGATTCCGCCCAGCCGCCCAGCGCCGCCTCATAGTGCGGCCAGGCCCGATGCCACTGCCGCCGCCGCGGCGGGACCCACCAGGAGTCGCCGAGCGATTCCTGGATCTCCATCCAGAGCGGGCGGGGGGTGGTCTCGAGCAGGGCCGAGAGCTCTCCCTGCGCCTCCTCGCTCTCGCCCTCGGGATCCATCCGCCAGCGGGTATCCGCCAGCCTGAAGGCCACCCAGCGTCGCTCCGCGGGGTCCGGCGGCTGGCTCTCCGCATAGAGGGCATGAGAGCGCGCGTAGGACTTCTCCGCGTAGAGCCGCTCCGCCTCCTCCTTCACCGACGCGTAGTCGCGGGGCGAGCCGTGGGCCGCGCCGAGCAGGAGAGCCATCGCCAGAGGCGCCATCCATCGGAACCGGTTCAAGGACACTGGGACCTCCTCGCTGCTTCGCCCTCTCCAGGGTAGGACCCTGAACGGCGACGGATGGTTTCTCCGCCTCGAGAGGATGCGCCATAGCATCCTCCAGATCCGCTCCACTCGCGGTAAAGAGTCGGTAAAACGGGATCGAGCGGGGATCCGCCGGCCGCCTCGCAGCCGAAGCGCGACGGCAGCTCAGCCGCGCTCCAGGGCCCGGCGCGTCCGGTCCGGGAGCGTCACCGAGTGGGCCAGACGCACCGGTGTGATGGAGACGCGGGCCTTTCCGTCGGCTTCGAGATCGGTGCCTTCGAGCTGATGCACGCGACTGAATCCGCCGGAGAAGTCGTGGGTGTAGAGCCCTTCGCTCTGGCGCCGGAACAGGTTGTCGTATCCCACCTTGGCGAGCGTCGTCACCGCACGCGGCGTGGAAAGCTCCGCGCTCTCGGGGATGTTGACGTTCAAGAGATCCGCCTCCTCGGGGAACCCGACCCTGCGCACGTCGGCCACGATCTCCGCCGCGATGGCCGAGATCCGCGCCCAGAAAGGGCCCGAGCTCTCGGACCAGGCCTTCGGCGCCCAGTCGTGGTGACCGCGGCTCACTCCGGTAGAGAACGCGATCGCCGGCAGACCCGCGATCCAGCCCTCGCAGGCGGCGCCCACGGTTCCGCTGGAGAGGAAGAAGGCGAGGCCGTGGTTGAAGCCGACATTGATCCCCGAGACCACCATGTCCGGTTTCTCTCTGAAGAGCGAGTGAACACCGAGCTGGGTGCAGTCGGCGGGGAAGCCGTCGACGGAGTGGAACTCCACGCCGTCTCGGAGGGCGCACTCGACCCGGATGTCCTCCCAGCGGCTGATCGCCTTGCCGATCCAGCTGCGTTCCTGGCTGGGGACGACCGCGCGCACCGGCCACGACTCCGCAAGCGCCCGAACCAGCGCGGGCAGGGCAGGGGAGTCGATCCCGTCGTCGTTGGTGACGAGGATGAAGCTCACCGGACCTCCCCGCCCGGGTGAGGGGGCGCCCACACGCCTGCGCCCGCGCGGGTGGATGTGACAGAGATCGGGGTCATCAGATTCTTCTCGAATGCCGGTGGACGACTCGGCTCAAGTGACCTGGGAGCCGCGAAGGGTAGCGCCGGGGGCCGCGGAGGTCGCGTCGCCAGCCGGACGGGGAATCTCACCGCCACCGGGTAGCGGTGCGGTACGGCCGGGTCCGACGCTAGACTGGTCTCATGTCGCAATCGCTCGCCGAAAGACTGGGCTTCGATGCCACCGACCGGGTTGCCGTGGTACACGCCGATGACATCGGGATGTGTCACGCGGCGAATGTCGGGGCCTTCCAGACGCTGCGCGAAGGCCCGGTGACCTGCGGCAGCATCATGGTGCCGTGCCCGTGGTTTCGGGAAGCCGTCGACCTCGCCAGGGAGAGCCCCGGGCTCGACCTGGGCGTGCACCTCACGCTGAACTCCGAGTGGGCCCACTACCGATGGGGCCCGGTCGCCGGGCGCTCTGGGGTCCCCTCCCTGCTGGACGACCAGGGATTCCTCCCCAGGACCTCTCTCGAGACCGCGCAGCGGGCAAAGCCCGAGGAGGTGGAGGTCGAGCTTCGCGCCCAGATCGAGATGGCCCTCGAGGCGGGAATCGACGTGACCCATCTCGACAGCCACATGGGCACCGTCTTCTTCCCGCCCTTCCTGGAGACCTACCGGAAGCTGGCCGAGGAGTTCCAGCTTCCCGCCTTCGCCGTCCGTCCCGACCAGGAGCTGCTCTCGGAGCAGGGTCTCCAGGGGGCGATGGAGATCCTGAACTGGCTGGTCGGATCACTCGAGTCCGAGGGGTTTCCGATTCTCGACCAGGTCGACATCCACTCTCTCGACTTCGCCGAGGGAGAGGGTCTCGAGCACAACCGGAGGCGGATCGAGGGGCTCAGGCCGGGCGTCAACTACCTGATCTGTCATCCCGCCCGCGGCGGCGAGGAGCTCTCCTACATCACGCCGGACTCCGCGCACCAGCGCGAATTCGAGCGCCGCTTCTACGGCGGCGAAGAGGGCGCCCGGGCCCTCGAGGCGGCGGGCGTGAAGCGGATCGGGATGCGTCCGCTCCGCGACCTCGTGCGGGGTTGATCCGCGTCGGGTCAGGAGCTGCGGCGAAAGATCTTCGCCAGGCCGTCCACGGGGGCCTCGACCACGTCGTAGTCGGCCTCGGCGGGAATCCGAAGCACCGCGCCCGCATCGGTCTGTTCGATCCGCGGCATCACCGTCACGATGGGCGCCGCCTTCGCCTTCGCCAGGGCTTCTTCCACCGCATGGCTCCTCGCCAGCTTCATCAGATTGAGGCGGGTCGGAAAGACGATGGTGCAGCGGCCGGCGTCCGCGTCGGCGAGGGCGGCGGCGGGGGTGGTCCAGGTCGAGTCCACCGACTCTCGTCCATCGTGAAGGGCGACTTGATCGCGTGGCGCGGTCACCAGGAAGAAGTGGGTGTCGAAGCGCTTGGGAGCCAGCTCGGGCGTGATCCAGTGGGCGAAGGGAACCAGGAGATCGCAGGCGAGCGTGAGGTCTTCGGCGTCGGCGATCTCGCCCAATGTGATCTGCCCGTGGTTCAGGGCGTCGCGATGCCGGCTCTCGATCATTCGCAGGCGCTCGCCGGCGACGAGCTCGCCGGAGGGCCGAAGCCGGGCCAGCAGGATCCCACTCTCCTCGAAGGTCTCGCGAATCGCGGCGACCCGGACGACGCGTTCGTCCTCGGAGTCCGGTTCCGCGTCGCATCTCTCGCGAAGTGAGGGCTCCGCGTCGACCGGGTCGACCTTGCCCCCGGGAAAGACCAGGGCGCCCATCGCGAAGTCGACCTGGTGATGACGCTGCACCATGAAGACCTCGAGACCCTCGCTGCCGTCGCGGATCAAGAGGACAGTGGCAGAGGGAATCGCCGGTACCGGCTCGCGGGTGGTCGAGGTCATGGGTCCATTGCAGCCTCGGATGATCATGGCGCGCCGCCGAGCGGGTGTCGAGCTGCGTCCCCGGCGGTGCCTCAAGCCGCCGGAATGCTTCGGAATTTCTCGGACGGGCCGGATTCGCGGGACGTCCGGAGCCGAGCCCTTTCCTATCTCTGCGATGCCGTCGTAAGCTCTTTCCTGCTCGCTCGGGAAGGAGGATGCCCCTTTGAACATCCACGTCGCGGCCGCGCTCCTCGTCGCCATCGCCATCGGTCTCCCCGCGGAGGCCGCGTCCCCCGGAGAGGCCCGTCCCGTCGCGGAGTGGCCGTCGTACGGGGGCGACCCGGGCGGCGCCCGCTATTCGACCCTCGACGACATCCGGGCCGACAACCTCTCGCAGCTCGAGATCGCCTGGACCTATCGGACGGGTGACGTCGCGGACGGCAAGGGGAAGTTCGAGGAGACCAGCGCATTCGAGCTCACTCCACTCATGGTGGACGGCACTCTCTTCGCCTGCACTCCCTTCAACCGGGTCCTCGCCCTCGATCCCGAGACGGGGGCGAAGCGCTGGGACTTCGATCCCGGCATCGATCTCACCGCCAACTACGCGAATCAGTTCGTCTGCCGCGGCGTGGCGACCTGGCTCGACCCGGATCGCGGAGACGGAGAGGCCTGCAAGCGCCGCATCTTCACCGCCACCAACGACGCGCGGCTCTTCGCACTCGACGCCGCGACCGGTGCGCGCTGCGCCGACTTCGGCGACGCCGGCGAGGTCGATCTCAATCCAGGGGTGGGCGAGCAGCTCTGGAGGGGCGAGTACCAGGTTACCTCGCCTCCAGCGGTGGCGGGAGATCTCGTCGTGGTGGGATCCGCGGTGGGCGACAATCAGCGCGTCGACGCGCCGAGCGGGGTGGTGCGCGGCTTCGATGCGAGGACCGGCGCGCTTCGCTGGGCGTGGGATCTCTCGCCCCCCGGCGGTGGCCCCGGGGAGACGAGCGAAGCCGGCTACATGCTCGGCACGCCGAACGTCTGGGCGCCGATCTCCGTCGACGAGGCCCGCGGCCTGGTCTTCGTGCCCACCGGGAATCCGTCGCCCGACTACTGGGGCGGTCGCCGCGGTCAGATCGATCACTACGGAAGCTCGGTGGTGGCGCTGCGCGCCGAGAGCGGGGAGGTGGTCTGGAGCTTCCAGACGGTTCACCACGACCTCTGGGACTACGACGTCTCGTCACAGCCGGCGCTCACCACACTGCGTCGGGGCGGCGAGTCGGTTCCCGCCGTCGTCCAGGCCACCAAGATGGGGCTCCTCTTCACCCTCCACCGGGAGACCGGCGAGCCCCTCTTCGAGGTGGAGGAGCGTCCGGTGCCCCAGGGCGGCGCACCCGGGGAGATCCTCTCCCCCACCCAGCCCTTCCCGGTGAAGCCCCCGCCCCTGGTTCGCCACTCCCTGTCCCCCGAGGATGCCTGGGGGATCACTCCCTTCGATCGGGGCGGCTGCCGCGAGAAGCTCGAGGCGCTGCGCTACGACGGCATCTACACCCCGCCAACCCTGCAGGGGAGCCTGATGTATCCGGGCAACGCCGGCGGCGCCAACTGGGGCAGTGTGGCGGTGGATCCGGAGCGGCAGATCCTGATCGCCCGGGTCTCGGACTTCCCGTTCGCGGTCACGCTGCTACCCGGCGAGAGCTTCGAGCGGGAGCGTCGGGAGAACCCCGGCGTCGAGATCTCGCCCCAGAGAGGGACTCCCTACGCCATGCGCCGCGAGCCCGTGCTCTCGTGGCTCGGGGTTCCCTGCAACTCCCCGCCGTGGGGCAGCCTCGTTGCCGTCGATCTCGCCGCTGGCGAGATTCGCTGGCAGGTGGCGCACGGCACGATTCGCGATCTCGCTCCCCTCCCGCTTCCCATCAAGCTCGGCACGCCCGGCATCGGCGGTCCGCTGGTCACGGCGAGCGGTCTGGTCTTCATCGGCGCCGCGCTGGACGACTACCTGCGCGCCTTCGACGTCGAGACCGGTGAAGAGCTCTGGAAGGGCCGGCTTCCCGCGGGTGGCCAGGCGACGCCGATGACCTACCGGGTTCGTCCCGGAGGCAAGCAGTACGTCGTGATCGCCGCCGGCGGTCACGGGAGGGCCGGCACCCGGCTCGGGGACTACATCGTCGCCTTCGCCCTGCGAGACCCGCCCGCGAAGATGGGGTGCTCTCGCGGCCCGCAGTAGCAGGCTTAGAATCCAAGCAGGCGATGAGAATCGAACCGCTCTTCACCGAGGCAGAGATCGAGGCGCGCATCCGCGAGCTCTCGGCTCGAATCTACCGGGACTACGCCGACTCCCCGCTGACCATCCTGTGCATCGCGGAAGGGGCGACGCGCTTCGTGGACGCCCTGGTGGCGGCCATCGAGCCCAGGGGCCTCGAGCCCGAGCGGCTCACGGTGCGCGCTCGGCGCACCGATCAGACGGAGCTCCGCCCGGTTCAGGTGGACGCCTTCGATGCCGAGCGCCTCGACGACCGGGACGTGCTGGTGGTCGACGACATCGCCGACGAGGGAAGCACCTTGCGCGCCGTCCTCGAGCTGGTCTCCCTCGCCGATCCCCGCTCGGTTCGGACCGCGGTCCTGGTGGACAAGCGCGAGCACCGCACCGAGGCGCTCGATCTCGACTACGTCGGCTTCGAGATCGAGAGCGGCTGGGTGATCGGCTACGGGATGGACGTGGACGGCGAGTACCGGGACCTGGACTGGATCGGCATTCTCCGGGACGACCGATTCTGAGCGGCTAGCCCATTTCTCGCAGACGTGGGAAGGTGTAGATGCCGAAGCTGTGGCCGTCGCTCCACTCGATCTGGATCGCGTAGCGCCCGACCCCCTCGATCTTCACCGGGTGGACGTCCCGGGGCAC